>JAIQFA010000020.1 GCA_020073525.1 Terriglobia bacterium | reverse complement strand
CGCCGATGTGGTGGAGCTGCCGCTGCGCCCGGTGCTTTCATGGAAGACGCGAGTGCTAACGGTGAAGGAAGTCGCGGCCGGTCAAGCGGTCGGGTACATGGGCACCTTCGTGACCAAAACGCAGAGCCGCATCGCGGTGCTCCCCGTCGGTTATGCGGATGGGTATCCGAGGCTGCTTTCGAATCGCGCGCGGGTGATCGTGCGGGGTGAGTACGCTCCGGTTGTGGGACGCGTCTCGATGGACCTGACAATCGTGGACGTCAGCCACATTCGCGGCGTCGCGGTGGGTGATGAGGTCGTCCTGATTGGCAAAGACAGCAGCAAGAGCGTGGACGCCGTAGAACTCGCACGCTTGTGTGAAAGCGTGCCCTACGAAATTCTGTGTGGCTTGTCGCAGCGAGTGCCGAGAGTGTACCTGTAAGCTGTAAGCCGTCAGCCAACACGTTTCATATTAGGGCATCGATGTTTCGTATCAGGGTATCGCTTTAGCGATACCGCAAATTCTTCGCACTCAGCTGCCCCTTCAGGGGTTGTGCTACTGAATGCTGAGCGCTGACGGCTGAGTGCTGAATTCTGCCGTTGAACTGGACCAAGTCGCCAATCTGTGCCCCTTTGTTGTATTTCTAGAATAGAGATGCCCTCGCGCTACGCTCAATGGATGTATGACTGGGAGACCCGGCTCACGTCGGTGGACAACAACCGCGTGGTGCGTCCGCTGGATTGGGGGCTGGATTGGACACACAGTTGGCCCGGACGCAACGGCGGATCTACTGGACCGGGCTCACGCGAGCTGCTGGAATATTTCTCGCGCTTCAACGAAAACATCATTCAGGCGAGCGACAACTTTTACTCTTACCAAAAGCCGGCGGATTTCCGGTTGGAGCGCCGCGAGGTTCAGGTGTTCAGCACGCGTGAAGTTCCCGACCCGCGGCTGGAAGAAAAAGTTCGCGGGGCGTATGCGGAGTTTCTGCGCTTCACTTCACCGGTAGCGACGCCTTTCCCGGAAAACAATCTGGTGAATGCGCGCTGGTTTCCGGCTCGCGGACGCCGCGCCGTGGTTCTGCTGCCGCACTGGAATGCCGATGCGATTTCCTACAACAGCCTCTGCCGGATGCTGAACTGGATGGGGATCGCGGTGCTGCGGCTGAGCATGCCGTATCACGACATTCGCCGTCCGGCGGAGATCGACCGCGCCGACTATGCCGTTTCCGCCAACATTGGACGCACGCTCGATTCGGTGCGCCAGGGTGTGGTGGATGTGCGCTGCTGTCTCGACTGGCTCGAATCGCACGGGTATAACCGGCTTGGGATCGTCGGCACAAGCCTGGGATCGTGCTATGCGTTTATCGCCACCGCGCACGATCCGCGAATTCAGGTGGCAGCCTTCAATCACGCCTCGACTTATTTTGCCGATGTGGTGTGGCATGGGCAGTCCACGCGCCACATCCGCGAGGGACTGGAAACTGCCATCGACCTGGAGAATCTGCGGCAGGTTTGGCGCGCGGTTAGTCCGATGGTGTACTTCGATAAGTTTTCGCGCTGGCCGCGCCGCTCGCTCATTATTTACGCGAAGTACGACATGACGTTCCTGCCGGAATTTTCGAAGCAGGTGGTCGAGGAATTCGAGAAGCACGAACTGGATCACAAAGTCGTCGTGCTGCCCTGCGGGCATTACACGCTGGGGGAGACGCCGTATAAATACATGGATGGATGGCAGCTGGTCAGTTTTTTAAGGACGGCGTTCGAGTAGGCTGATGCCTATAGGCTTAACACACAGTGGATGGAAGGTTTGGGGACAGTCGGACCCGGATCGCTGGCACGATTTCAGTTTTGCAAAACAAGTCCTAGCACTTGCAGATGCCTTTCAATTTCCTTTCAAGCACCTTTTTCCATACTTCCAAACTCATCAGGCAAGTCCACGCCCTCATCAACACTTTGGCTGGAATTGTGGAATTCCAGAAGGCCGAACGTATTGGGGGCTGTCTTGGTGAATATCTTTCCGTTTTTGGAATAGGCTGATAGGGTGCCGGCCAGTGAAGTTCGATGTTTCTGATCGTGTGGTTTCCCGAGGGCCTTGAGAATCTCTACAATCGACATCGGGACTGCGGCATTCCTTAGGATGTCACGAGTCTTAGATAGTGTGCTTCCCTCTCGCAAGGTGTACTCGGGAGCACCCGTTGCATCTCTTGGCAGAAGTTTCATGGAGTCTTGAAGCGCCTGGACGTAAGCTCTCGCTTCTCGAATCTGAAGGTCCAAGGCGCCAATTTCCTCCAATTTCTTATTGATCAACTTTTGAAAATTGTCTCGGATTCCCATCGGCATACTCTCAACCTTGGAATATATACGCAGCGGAAATATTGGGCAAGTATGAAAATGAGTGGAAAATGATGGGTATTTTTACCACTCTCGAAGTGGTACAATTCCGCCATCTGGGAAGGTTGCTAAATGGAGTCCCTTGAGCTGGTTATCGATGCCCTAAACAAAGTGAAGAGAATCGCGCCCAACACTGAGGAATATTGGATGGCGCGTGACATCCAGCAAATTCTAGGCTATGACAATTGGCAAAATTTTCAATCTGTTATCGAGAAGGGGAAGGCCGCCTGCGCTGGCTCGGATGTCAATCCCGACTATCACTTTATTGATACCAATAAGGTGATAAAAGCGGGGAAGGGAGCAAAACTAGAAAGGGCAGACTGCTACCTCACGCGATACGCATGCTACTTGATCGCGATGAACGGTGATCCCAAGAAGCAGGAAGTCGCCACAGCTCAATCATACTTCGCCTACCAAACCCGAAAGCAGGAGCTTGATGACCAACTAACCGAGGCCCAGCGGCGCATCGCTCTCAGGGATCGGGTTCGAAAAGGAAACAAAGCCCTCGCCGGGGCGGCCTTCGGAGCTGGCGTGAAGCGATTTGCCATTTTCAACGATGCTGGCTATCGCGGCCTCTACGGAATGGGATTGGCTGACATCAAGAATTTTAAGAAGATTCCGACGTCAGAAGATTTGCTTGATTGTGCAGGGCGTGCGGAATTGGCTGCAAATGAATTTCGTATTACGCAAACCGAACAGAAGTTGAAGCGCGATAGCATTCAGGGAGAACAACGTGCCTTCCAAACCCACGAAACGGTAGGGCGCGAAGTGAGGGCCGCTATTCAGCGTGTTGGAGGCACAATGCCTGAACACCTGCCGCCCGAAGCTCCCATTAAGAAGCTCATTGCCGAACAGAAAGAAACCAGGAAATTGCGGCTCAAAGCAGCTTCGGGGAAAAAGTGAAAAGGCCATCTTGCTCTGTGCATGTTGAAATAAAGGTGAGCTACTAAAACGATCCAACGAAGCTACGCCCGAGTTCGAGAAGTTCGCAGCCTTTCGCGGACAGGAGTGTCCGCGCCACAGTAAAATAGCTTTCGGTACCTGACTATGAAAAATTCCGCCATGTTCCGCCCGCTCTATGAAGTTGATCCGCAGATTTCGAACGCTATCGACAACGAAGCCCGCCGCCAGCATGAAGGGCTGGAGCTGATCGCCTCGGAGAACTTTGTCAGCGAGGCTGTGCTGGAGGCGGCCGGGTCCGTGTTCACCAACAAATATGCGGAAGGCTATCCCCATAAGCGGTATTACGGCGGATGCGAGTTTACCGACGTGGTGGAAGAACTGGCGCGCGAGCGTGCCAAGAAACTATTCAGTGCGGAGCATGCGAACGTGCAGCCGCACTCGGGATCGCAGGCCAATCAATCCGCCTACGCGGCGGTGCTGCAACCCGGCGACACGATTCTTGGTTTGAATCTGGCTCATGGCGGGCACCTCACGCATGGACATCCTCTGAATTTTTCGGGCAAGACCTACAAGATCGTTCCGTATGGCGTGACCAAGGAAACGGAGACGATCGATTACGACGACCTGGAGAGGATCGCCACGGCGGAGCGCCCGAAGCTGATTATTGGCGGCGGGAGTGCGTATCCGCGGATCATTGATTTTGCCCGCATGCGTCAGATTGCGGACAAAGTGGGCGCACTCTATCTGGTGGATATGGCGCACTTCGCGGGACTGGTGGCGGGTGGAGCGCATCCATCGCCGGTACCGCACGCGCATATCGTGACTTCGACCACACACAAGACGCTGCGCGGGCCGCGTTCGGGCATGATCCTGAGCAAGCAGGAATTTGCGGCGGCGATTGATAAGACGGTCTTCCCCGGAATGCAGGGTGGGCCCCTGGTACACATCATTGCGGCCAAGGCGGTGTGCTTCCTCGAGGCGTCGCAACCGAGCTTCCGCGACTACGCGCGGCAGATCGTGGCCAATGCCAAGGTGATGGCTGAGACGCTGGCGGCCGATGGCTATCGCATCGTCTCCGGTGGAACGGACACGCACCTTATGCTGGTGGACGTGTTCGCGAAGGGCATGTTGGGCAGCGAAGCGGAGAAAGCTCTGGGCGAAGCTGGCATTACGGTCAACAAGAATGCCATTCCGTTTGATACGAACCCGCCGATGAAGCCTAGCGGCATACGCATCGGCACTCCGGCGGTGACTACGCGCGGCATGAAAGAAGCGGAGATGCGGCAGATTTCGCACTGGATCGCGGAGGCGCTCGATCATCGGACGGACGCCGCGGTGCTGGCGAAGATCCGCAAGCAGGTGCTGGGGATGGCCGAGGAGTTTCCTCTATATGCCGAGCGGCGGGCTAAGGCGCAGGCCGAAGTCAGAGCTTAAGCCGGACAGAGCGAGACGGGGCAAGCCCCGTCTCTACGATGCGTTTCGAGTGGCCCCGGCGAATTCCCTGTGTTCCCCTACGTCCCCTGTGGTTAAATTCAGGCTGTGAAGGTAGCCATCGACATCCGTCGCATGACGGAATTCGGGATTGGCACTTATATCCGGAACGTGGTCCGCACGCTGGCCCGCCTGGACCGCGACAGCAAGTACTTCCTGATCGGTTCCCCGGCGAAGGTGGCGGAGTGTGGCCCGCTGCCACCGAACTTTCACGCCGTGGCGCTGGCGGGGCGCGATGACACCCTCAAAGGGAATCTCGATTTCCGGGCGATCGTGCGCCGCCTGGGTTGCGACGTGGTTCACATTCCGCACCTGTTCTGGATTCCGCGCGGGATGGGCTGCCCTTATGTTCTGACGGTACACGACCTGCTGGAACACATGTACGGATCGCGCGACGCTTCCAGCTTGCGGCGTAACCTGCACTTTTATATGACACGGCGCGTGTTGCGGAAGGCGGCGCGCGTGATCGCGGTGTCGCAATTTACCAAGAACGAAATCGAAAAGCTCCTGGTCATTCCGGATGCGCGCATCGAGGTCGTATACAACGCGATTGACGAGCGCTTTCTGCACGGGCACGCTACCGAAGCGGATCGCGAACTGATCGCCCAGCGCTACCTGGTGAACTATCCGTTCATTCTGTATGCGGGCGCGATTCGGCCGCACAAGAATGTGGTGCGCATCATCGAGGCGTTTTCGGCGCTGAAGAGCGAACTGCAGAAGGAGCAGCAGTTCCCGGATCTGAAGCTCATCATTATCGGGGACGATCTTTCGAGCCATCCCCGGCTGCGGCGCACGGTAGTGCGCAGCGGCGTGCAGAACGACGTACGCTTCCTGGGATTCGTGCCCATCGAAGTGCTGCGGATTTTCTACGATGTCGCCAAGATCTTTGTCTTTCCGTCGCTCTACGAAGGATTTGGATTGCCCCCGCTCGAAGCGATGGCGCATGGCACTCCGGTGGTCACTTCGAACACTTCCAGCCTGCCGGAAGTGACGGGAAACGCGGCGTTGCTGGTAAATCCGGAAAACGTGTTTGAGATCCGGCGTGGTCTGCAGCGAGTACTGCTCGATCCAGCCCTGCGCGCGCAGATGAAACAACGCGGCTATGAACAGGCACAGCGATTTTCCTGGACCAGTTCGGTGTCAAGAATCCTGGAGATTTACCGCGAAGTGGCGGGCGACCGCGTATCCCGCGGGGTCGCCGCAGACTGAGGTTGTGTGGTGGCGGGGCTCCGCCCCCGCATGGAGGGGGCGATGCCCCGCCACCACACTCCCGTATAATGACAATTTCCACGATGAATCCCGGCGCTACGCCCAATCTCGAACAACCGACAATTCACAGCACGGTCTATCCGACATCGATTGATCCGACAATAACGCGTCCGAACCGGCTGCTATCGGACTGGCGTGTTTCATTGCTGGTACTCATTACCCTGTGGGCAGTGATCTACATGGCCGGACTCTCGCGGCCTGCCTTGCTCGACGACGCCGACACAGTTCATGCCGAGGCGGCGAAGGAAATGCTGCAGCGCCACGACTGGGTGACGCTGTACGCAAACGGCGTTCGCTACCTGGAAAAAGCTCCGCTGATGTATTGGGGCGTGGCCACGAGCTACACGCTGTTCGGCATCAGCGAGTGGAGCACGCGCCTTCCGCTCATGCTGGGCGTGCTGGCGATGATTCTCTCCACGTACGGTTTGGGACGCTGGGCTTTGGGCAGCGAAGGCGGATTCGATTCCGGCCTGGTGCTGGCGACCGCGCTCGGACCGTTTCTGTTTACGCGCTTTCTGATTCCGGACGTGGCTGTGGGGCTGTGGCTGACCCTGACGTTCTGGCTCTTTCTGGTTTCGCTGGAGCAAGCAAGGCCGGCGCGTTGGACTTGTTGGGGACTCGCCGCCGTGTGCGCCTTCAACGTGCTCACCAAGGGACTGATCGGACTCGTGTTTCCCATCGGAGCGATCGGGCTTTATTTGCTGCTGACGGGAAATTTGCGGCACTTCTTCAAGTTGCGTCTGGTTTCGAGCGCGGTGGTATTTTTCCTCGTCGCCGCGCCGTGGCATATTCTGGCGGCGCTGCGCAATCCGGCGCAGGGAAATGTGCGGGGATTTCTCTGGTTCTACTTCGTCAATGAGCACATTCTCCGCTTCCTGAACAAACGCGTGCCGCGGGACTACGACACGGTTCCGCTGCTGCTGTTCTGGGCGTTGCTGGTTTTGTGGCTCATTCCGTGGACGGTTTTTCTTCCGCAGTCGTTGCGGGAAGTGCCGCGGCGGTGGCGCGAGTTCAGGGCGCAGATGACGCGGCGCCAGCGCTCGTATCTTTTATTTTTTCTGTGGAACGTGGTGATTGTGGGCTTCTTCAGCCTCTCGACGCGCCAGGAATACTACACGATCCCGGCGATTCCCGGGATGGCGCTGCTGGTCGGTGGATGGCTGCAACGGGAGAGGACCTCGGCCACGGACAGCCGGGAACGGCGCGCGGGCCAGATTTCGTCGGCGATCTTGCTGGTAGTCGGCGTCCTCATGGCAGTGGTGGGCTTTGTCTTGCTCTTCCTTTCAAAAGCACCTGCTCCGGGCACGGACCTGGCGGACCTGTTGCGGAAAAATCCGCAGGATTACGCGCTCTCGTTTGGACACTTTCTGGATTTGACTCCGCAGGCGATGGGGGCATTCCGAATGCCGCTGTTCGGCTTCTCGCTCGCATTTCTGCTGGGCACGCTCGCTAACTTTATTTTGCGCCGTCGCGGGCGGGCGGGAACGGGCAACGCCGCGCTGGTGGCGATGATGGTTATTTTGCTAGCGTGCGTGCGCATTGCGTTCGGCATTTTTTCTCCGATCCTTTCGTCGAAGGACCTGGCGCTGGCGATTCGCGGGCAGTACCGGCCGGGCGATCAAATTGTGGTGATCGGGCTGTATGAAAATGCGTCCACGCTGAATTTCTACACAGGGATTCCGTTGCACAGCTTGCGTGCGCCCGGCGGAAACATGTGGTACGGTACGCAGTTTCCTGGAGCGCCGCGAGTCTTCGAGACGCAAGCTTCGTTTGTCGAGATGTGGCATGGACCGGAGCGCGTTTTCTTGTGGGCCGAAGAGGATGAGCCGCCGGCATTGCGCGGATTGACGAGGTATGTAGTCGCACAGCGCGGGGGCAAGATTATTTTTTCAAATCAGCCGATGGCACCGCCTTCGCGATAGTCAGACGTCCGTCTTTCAGATTGAAGACCTCACCGCGCCAGTGGATGCGGTTGCCCATGAAACCTGCAGCCCACACAAGCGGCGCAATCAGGTCTCGCAGTGGCAAAAAGACAATATTGCGAATTACTGGTTCGTCGTTGAGCACGAGAACTGCGGTGCCGATTCCGACGGTCAGTCGCGCGGCGATCGTCATCCCGAGCAGTATCCATGCCTCCGCAGCTCCGTGTGCAGCCAACAGCGTCACCAATGCCCAGGGCATGCCAAAGGTGAAGAGCAGGCCAGCGTATCCCCAGCGACGGGCATCGCGGATGGTTCGCGACCAGCGCAGTTGATGGCGGAAGAACTCGCCCAGGGTGTAGGCAGGCAGAAATGTGGTTACGGTCGCGGCGCTGAGTTCCACTCGCTTTCCGGTGGCGGCAATGCGCCGGCCGAGTTCATAGTCGTCGGCCAGGTAGTCGAGGAATGCTTCGAAGCCGCCGATCGCTTCGAGGTCACGACGGTGGAATGCCAGCGTGGAGCCTAGTCCAAAGTGCAATCCTTTTTCTAGAAACAGGGCGCTCAGAACACCGGGCACAAAGTCGGTGCTGATGCCCACAGCTTCCAGGCGCGAGCCGAGGGTCGGACCGGCGACTCCGCGATAGAGACAGGTCACCAGGCCCACAGATGGATCCACGAGTGGCGCGGTCACCTTCCGCAAATAATCCGCGGGGACACGAATGTCGCTGTCATTCACCAGAAGGACTTCGTGGCGCGCCGTGGGGAGCATCTGCACCAGATTGCTGACCTTAATATTTGCCCCCAGAACACGGTCGCACACGATCAACTCAATTGGAATGTTGGGATATTTGGCCTGGAGCTTGCGCACTACCTCAATGGCGGGGTCTGCAGCATCGCTGACACCAAAGATGAGTTGAAACTGCGGATAATCCTGTTCGCAGTGACTGCAGAAACTCTCCCAGATTTCGGGATCGACACCTTTCAGTGGCTTGAGGATGGAGATTGGAGGGAGCTGGCTTGCGGGCAGCGGCGGTTGCTTGAGCTTCTTGCGTGTATCGCTGAGGAAGCCAGCCAGCCCGAGAGTGGAGAGGAAATAGAAAAACAAACTGCCGACGGTTCCGAGTGCGGCCACGGTTTCGAGCACGGCTCTGGAAGTTGGCGGCATGTGAATCGAAAGAATAAACCGTGAGGACCCTCGGTGGCTAAAGAGTCTTTGCCGTCCCTTGCGGGACTCGTCGTGGCTACATGCCTACCCGGCGCTGACGCGCCGGGCTTTCCTATACCGCCGCTTCGCGGCTGGTTCCTTTGTCTTGGGTTCGCGGCCGGTTACTCGTAGCGCAGGGACTCGATGGGATCGAGGTTGGCGGCTTTCCACGCTGGATAGATGCCGAAGACCAGGCCCACCGCGGCTGACGCTACGAAAGCGAACATCGACCAGTACATCGACATGGTGGCCGGAAGTGATGGAAACGCGATCGGCACGATCGCGGTGATGAGGGCGCCTAGTGCGAGCCCGATCACTCCGCCCACAGCCGTGAGCATGACGGCTTCGAGGGTGAATTGCACAAGGATGTCGCGCTTGCGGGCTCCCATGGCTTTGCGCACTCCGATTTCGCGGGTGCGCTCGGTCACGGAAACCAGCATGATGTTCATCACGCCCACGCCGCCCACAATCAAGCCGACACTCGAGACCGCGAACATGAAAACGAAAATCATGCCCGTGATCTGATTCCATACGTCGGAGAGCGAGTCTTGCGTGAAGATGGCGAAGTTGTCCGGCTTATCGGTCGGAACCCGGCGGCGGCGGCGCAGCAACTCGCGCATTTCGTCCATAGCTTTGGGCATGTCCGCGTGTGAGGTAGCCTTGACGCTGATCCAGTACTGCTTCAGTTCGGGGTGCAGCTTGCGGAAGGTGGTCAGCGGGAAGAAAACGATGTTGTCGTCGGGATTCTTTCCTCCACCGAACACACTCTTGCGGACTTTCGCCACGCCGATCACGGTAAACAACTGGCCGTCGATGTCCACCTCCTTGCCCAGCGGCGTTTCGCTCGGGAATAGCTCTCCGGCGGTATCGTGGCCGATGATAATGACCGCGGCGCGGCGTTCTTCGTCGATATCGCTGAACCAGCGGCCGGAGTCGAGTGCAACGTCAATCACGTCTTTGTACGATGCGGTGTCACCTTCCAGAATCGTCTGCTTGGACTTGCGATCCTTGTATTTGACGGCGTAGGTTCCGGTGCCGAGCTCCGGCCGGAAATAGCGCTCGCCGACGGTGACGGCTTTCACGTGCGGCAGATCCTGCATCGCCATGGCGTCGTCGAAGGTCAGTTCCTTACGGGTGCGCATTTCTTCGGTCGGACGTCCGAAGGTGAAGGGCTCGAGGTGGAAGGCGAAAATGATATTGGAACCGAGGCTGCTGATGACCTGACTCACATTGTCGTTGAGGCCGCGCACGATCGACGAAATCCCGATCACGACAGCGACTCCGATGACGATGCCGAGCACAGTCAGGGACGAACGCATCTTGTTGCTGCGGATCGTGTCCACCGCCATGTTCAGACCTTCGCCGAATTCGCCTTTGACTAGCATTGAAAGTCAGAACCTTAACGCAGAGTACGCGGAGAAAATCATTTCTTACGTCTCAAACCGCAGCGCCGCGATGGGATCCAGTACGGCGGCACGCTTTGCGGGATACACTCCGAAGAAAATACCTACGCTGGCTGCCACCAACACGCCTGCCGCCACTGCCCAAAGTTTGATCTCCGAGGGCATGCCGATGGCAAGCGTGACGACCTTAGCAAAGGTAATGCCGAACAGCACGCCGATCGCGCCGCCCAGCAGCGCCATAGTGACGGACTCGATCAGAAACTGCAGCATAATGTCGGTGCTGCGCGCGCCCATCGCCTTGCGGATGCCAATCTCCCGCGTCCGCTCGGTCACCGACACCAGCATGATGTTCATGATCACGATCCCGCCGACCACCAGAGAAATCGCGGCGATCCCGATCATGGCGTAAAAGAACGTGCCGCTGAAGTTCGACCAGATGCTTAGCAGGCTGTCGTTCGTCTCGATGTCGAAATTGTCGTCATCACTCGGATGCACGTGGCGGCGGGCGCGCAGGACGGCACGCGTTTCATCCATCGCCTCTTCGAAGGCTGCGCCACTGGCCGAGGCTTTGCCCGAGATGCGGATACTGCTGTGCGATCCATTCTGTTTCTGAAACGCCGTGATCGGCATGATGGCGTAATTATCCAGACTCTGACCGAGCGTCTTACCCTTGCGTTTGCCGACGCCGATCACTCGATAGACCCAGCCGTCGATGCGAACCTCCTTGTTGATGGGATCCATGCCGGGCATTAGTTTATCCACAATATCGGGTCCGACAACGACCACGGCGGAGTTGTTCCTCATATCCACGTCGTTGATCATGCGCCCGGCGGTAAGGTCGAGATCCAGAATCGGCACCATGGAGGGCGTCATGCCGCGGACAATGGTATCGGTGATGGACTGCTCGCCGTACTTCACGTTCCCGCTGTCGTTGCGCAGCGCGGCTCCCACCCATTCGCAATGCTTGCAGGCTTCGAGGACGGCTTCGTAGTCCTCCATGGTAAGGTCCTTGCGCTTTTCGCCCTCGAGGAATTTGTCGATGTTGGTGGTGGCGGGTGAATTCTTGAAGACGATGAAAACGTCGGCGCCCAGATTGAAAATCTTTGTTGCCACGTAGCCGTTGATGCCGTTGACGAACGTGACCACGGCGATCACTGCGGCAACTCCAATGACCACCCCGAGCAAGGTGAGCGCAGAACGCAGCTTGTTCGCCCACAGCGACTGGAACGCGATCTTGATGGCCTCGGTGACGTTCATAGTGCCAGGTCTCAGGTGTCAGGTCTCAGGCTTCGAGACAGCGAACTCTTGCCGGGGCCCTTTGCTTGGGTATCAGTTTAGCAGCCCAGCACTGGCCTTCTACGCACTGGCATTTGAGAATTCATGCTGGCAGGATTCACACCACGGGCTTGTTATGTGCAAAATTGAATGGAGGGCGGACGCAGCCTCACAAACTCCCCGAAGCAACGCGAGTCGATAGCTTCACCGACACGAACGCCACCAGGAGCGCCAGCACGGTCCAAATCGCCGCTGACTCCATTCCGCCATGGAAGAGGGGTGGCATCACGAACTGCGAAGGCATGGAAAACTGCGGGGCTGTTGGTTTGCCTAACTGCGCGATGGCAGCCACCCCCGCTACCAGAACCAGTAGCAGCGTACCCGCTCCAACCACCACGCCGGGGAGGGCGCGCTTCCATGGGAACGGAATCGGCGGTGGCGCCGCAGCCTCGCGTCGAACTGCATCCATGACAGCGACGGCGAAGCCCGACGACGGGAGGATTTCATCGTGCCTGGAAAGAATGTGATCGATATCGTCTTGTCCAATCTCGTTTTGTCCATTAACGGGTTTCATCAAGCCTCCTTCAACCGCGGCGCAGCCAGCCGCTGCGGAAGTTTACTGCGCAGGATTTCCCGGCCGCGAAACAATCTCGCCTTGACCGTGCCCTCGGGCAGGCTGAGGCTCCGCGCGGCTGTGGTGACGTCCATGTCGTGAAAGTAAAAGAGAATCAAGGCCTCGCGATACTTGGCGGGCAGAGCCCCAACCGCGCGCCGCACAGCCATATCCCGGTCGTGGTCTTCGAGACCTCCATCAGAAGGACGCGCGTCATGCGGTTCGGCAACGTCATCGAGTGACACTGACCGCGCCGGGATGCGGCGCAGCTCGGAACGATAGAGGTTCGTCGCCAGTGCGAAGAGCCAGGTGGAAAACACCGCATCTTTGCGCCATTGCGCGAGGCCACGGTAGGTACGTAGAAAAGCTTCCTGGGCCATCTCCTCGGCGCGGCCCCGATCATGGCAGAAACGGTAAGCGAGGTTGATCAGTGGCCCTTGCCAGCGGCGAACGATCCCCTCAAAGGCGGAAAGGTCGCCAGCCAGCACTCTTTCCACATCCGTCTGATCGTCGCCTGCGCTCACTCTGGACTCTGCCTCAAGGAGTAGGACACGTCACCGCTGCGGACGGTTGCATTATTTCAGAGAAATGCCTCGGGCACGAAGAAAGTGCAACCGGAACCGTGGAGGGCCGGTCTTACCGAACGAAAGCAAAAGAATTCCAGGAGCTGACAATGTCATTCGATATCAATGGTGGTCTCGTCCCAGTGGCAGCCATGATGGTGCCCATCGTAGGAAGTATTGCCCTGTTCTCTTTCCTGGCCGTCGCCACGTGGGCAGACGCTCGCCGGAAGGAACGGGAAGCCTACTACATGGGCGAAACACTGAAAAAAATCGCAGAGAGTTCCGGAGAGTCAGCGAAGAGCGCGCTGGAATTGCTCCGCGAGCAGCAGAAAAACCGGGTAAAAAACCGCCTCGAAGGCATGAAGCTGGGCGGTTTGGTGACGGCCGCCGTCGGCATCGGTGTCATGGTGCTTTTGCATGGGATTGCGAACGAGGATGGGCCGGTTTACCTCGCCGGACTGATCCCATTGTTGATCGGGCTGGCGCTGCTGGTGTATGCGTTCGTCCTCGCGCCCAAGGAGTGAGGGAACGCGTGTTCGGTCGTTGCGGCAGGACGTTCGACCTCCAGCCCCTAAAGGGGATCTGATTTTGGCGGAACTTACGGTATCGCTAAAGCGATACCCTGATACGAACCCGACTCTTTCCCTAGACAGTTACAGCAGACTGTTCCAGCGCACGCTATCTGCCCGCGCTATGGCCTGCACTATAATGAATCTGTTGGCAGCCGGACCGGACGGTCGCTCGTCGTAAGACGGGAGGAAAGTCCGAACTCCGCAGAGCAGTGTGCCGGATAACGTCCGGGACGGCCGGTTCAAGCCGGTTGGACGGAAAGTGCCACAGAAAACATACCGCCCGGGCCGCAAGGCTCAGGTAAGGGTGAAAAGGTGCGGTAAGAGCGCACCGCCGACGCAGTAATGCGGCGGGCAGGGCAAACCCCACACGGAGCAAGACCAAATAGGGAGGAAGTTCCTGAGAAGCTTCGGTTTCGCAGGGGCGCGTGCCGGCTCGGTGCGCCACAACCTCCGGGTAGGTCGCTTGAGCCGCGCAGTAATGCGTGGCCCAGAGGAATGACCGTCCCGCAGCATTCATGTTGCGGACAGAATTCGGCTTACAGGTCCGGCTGCCACAAACTTGCTGGTGCTGCCAACTAACAATTGAGCGTTCCGACTCTGGAGGTGTCGTGGAACGGAGATTAATCTTTTCCTTTCTCGGACTCAGTTTCACGACTGTCGTCTCCGGCCTCTGCTTCCACTCCTGAATCTGAACGGTCGCCGATTTCGCTGTCCAAGAATCGGTCGGCTCGGGCTCGCTCCCGGGCAAATTCCAGCTTAGCCATTTCATCGGGCGCTTCAACGCCAGGTCGAATTTCTCGGGTTGGCACAGGCGGCTCCGGAGAAGCACCGATCGCCACTCGGGTGGAGAATCCGGGGCTCACCAGAACCGAAGAACCGGGAGCCGTCACGGACGCTACCTCCACGAGCCCATCGAAAACGTCCACTTCACTCACTCCACGTCCGTTGACCTCGACGTCGAAGCGGGTGCCGCGGACCGCGATCACGGCGCTGGGTGTACCCATCTGGAATGGTGGCGCGCCGCCGGTTCGCTTGCGTATGTAGGCTCGAACCCGCCCCAAGAGTATTTCCACTGCGTTCCAGTTACCGGGCGCCGGCTCGCTCACCACCAGACGCGTGTGCGGTTGCACGAGAATTTCGCTTTCATCGGCGCGCAAGATCAACACCAGCCGGCCCTCTCCGGTTTCCAGCACGGTACCGGCGGGAAGCACCTGTCCCCGTTTGGGAGCTGCCATGTTGGTTGCCGGCAACTGCACGTGAACTTCACCTTTCCATTCGGAGATCACCGCACCGGCGAAAGGCGCTGGTGGGAGACCAGCGCCCGGGCCCTGTGTCTGGGCGGCGCACAAACACACCGCCCAGAGGGAAGGCGCAACCAGGGCCAACCAAAACCGAGAAACTCCCACGCTCTGCAAATAGGGGACTCGCAGACTCGGGAGGGTGAGTCTGCGAGCTCCCGTCACCGCATTGCTCAGGGCGAACAACACGCTAACCTCCAATGATCGCGATCACCTTACCAGTGTAGGCGTTGACTTTCACCTCGTACTCTTTGCCATTGGCCGCTTGCACATCCACCGACCAGTCTACTGGTTTATCGTTCGTTTCCAGCTTTGCGAGAAGAACCTTGCCGCCGCCCACCGCGTTCAGGGCGATCTGCTCTGCCCGGGCCTTGGAAATATATTGCCGGCTGGCGCCCTGATCGATGTGTTTGGCGACTTTTAGAATCGCGGCATTCCGCGCATTCACAAACACATCGTACTCAAGTCCGGGTTGAGTGATGGCGACATCCCAGATCTGGTAGCCCTTCCACTGATCCCGCTGCGCTTGCACGACCGTGCCACCGCCGGCCGCTGTTAGGGCAGCCTGTTCCGCTTGCTGTTGGCTAATGAAACCCGCCTGCGGCCCCAACGGCTGAGTGAGAATCTGAAGGATCGCACCGCTGTGCGCATCCACCCAGACTTCGAATTCGTTGCTCGCGCCAGTAATGTCCACCGACCAGATAATCTTGCCCAATTCTTTTTCTTTGTGGGCTAGAGTAACCGTGCCTCCACCCACCGCGTTCAAAGCATCTTGTTCCGCTTGCTGCTTCGAGATCAGGTTTGAGGCGCCGGCCAACGCCGATCCAACTAACAGAACAACCAGAGCTAAACAAAGGGACCTTTTCATTTGGCTTTCTCCTGGGGGTTCGAGTTTCAAGAGCCACATCGACGCTGACTCACGCCCAAGGTAAAAGCACACGAAATGCCATTCGCAATGGCATGTAACTCTGTTGTTTTCCACGATAGGGAATGGGCACATCGGTCATCGGGACCCACCCACTGTGTCTTGGTGTCCTGATTTCTCGCCACTCCGCGGATCGTCGCCGCCGCGATCCGCCGAAGCACCAGCGGCGGGCAGGACCACCCGCACGCGGATTGCATCCCGATCGCTCGAGGCTTCGATGGTGCCATGGTGCTCCTCGACCGCGCGCTTGACAAACGTAAGCCCCAGTCCCCATCCCGGGGTAGAGTCGCTGGTGGCGCGCGCTCGATAGAAAGGTTCGAAGAGATGAGCAAGATCTTCCGGCGGAATCGGCGGACCGGGATTGCTCACTTCAAAGATCACATTCTCCTTTGTCCCCATCACCAGCAGATTGACTTCACTCTCCGCCGGGCTATACTTCACCGCGTTGTTCAAGAGATTTAAGATCACTCCGCTGAGCATCGGTTCATCGCCTTTCAGCATGGGTAGCTCTGCATCCATGTGTACATGAACGCGAATTTCCGCGGCTTCCGCAATCGGCGACATGACGCGCTGGACCTGCGCGATCATTTGCGGGATGGGGATTGGTTCTCTTCGCAAGGAGCGCGCTCCCGCGTCAAAGCGCAATACGTCGAGGTACGTGTTGATCAACGAAACCAGCCGTTGGGACTCGCGGAAAATGGTTGCCGCCGCATCGGCCGAGCCGGCCGCTTGCGGGTAGCGCAGAAGGAATTCAGCGAAGCCCTGGATCGAAACCAGGGGCGTGCGCAGTTCGTGGGTCACGAAACGCAGCGCGTCCGCTCGCGCCTGGTCGCGCTCCAGCCTGGAGGTCAGATCGGTGACGACCACCATCCACTGCGAGGGCTCGTCGCCGGAACTCGAGGCCAAACGCATGGCTCGTATCTGCCAGAAGCCTCCTCCCAGGTACACTTCGCTTTCCAGCGGGGTTCCCTCGTTGCTGAGGTGTTCTTGTACGTTCACCCATTTCGGATGCTCAAGCAGCCGCCCAAATTCGCCTAAGCTGATTTCCGGGTCCCAGCCCTGCTTCCTACAAAAGATTTCCCAAAAGTGATTTCGAAATAGAGTTTTTCCAGCGGAGGTGAACACCGCCAGACCCTCGTGCATCGACTCCAGCAGATGCTGGCGAAACGCATACAGGGAAGCGAGTTCCGATTGCAGCTGGTTGATCAGATCCACTCGCCATTGCAGATCGCCGATGGATTCAGGCTCCGGCTCGGCGGGGCGGAAACCGGCAAGTTCTCCCGGGGTTTGACCGGTATGAAGCGTCTGCCGCAACTGGCGTAGCCCTCGAGTCAGTCCCCGATTTACGACCAGCAGATTTTCCAACTGCGCCAGCGGTACCGCCAGCAGACCGGCACACAGAACCGGGCCAAATGCGATGATGCGATGAGCGTGCGCGAAGAGCCAGTAGCCTGCGCCGTAGCTGACCATCAGGAGGGCGAACTGGAGCAGCATTCCGTCCCAGCCCGGCCGGCGCAAGACAAGCCAGGTCGAAATCAGGGAGAACAATACCAGGAAGAAAACTTGCGGAAGCAGACTGACGTGCCGCAGATTTCTGCCTCGCATGAGCCCATCCACCAAGTTGGCGTGAACCTCGACCCCCGGCATCGGCATTTGGCCGCTGACCGGGGTGGGCAGCCGGTCGCTAAGTTCGGTGGCACCGAAGCCAATGAGTACGACTTTTCCCCAAAGCGCGGGCGCCGGCTTGCCCAGGAGCAGGTCGGCAGCGGAAATTACGACGAACGGAGGCGCCGGCTGGCCGGCCAGAGATTGCTCGCGAAAATTAATGGTCAGAAAATCCGGCGAATACGATTCCCAGCCCGGCGATCCCGCGCGGCGCATCGCACCATCCACCCACACACGATCTTTGCCCAACCACAGTCCATCAGGATTTTGCTCCACGGCGACGTGTTTCGCGGCTCGCGCAACTTCCAAAGCAAGAGCCCATCGTGGACCTTCCACACTCAACTCGCGTACCGGCACGCTGCGGCAGATTCCGTCCGCGTCTTCGACAGCCTGCACATGTCCAACGCCGGCACTGTTGGCGACGAAAAGAGGGAGAGGATCGGACCACATCCGGTGCGGTCCACCACCCACCTTCGTGGCGAGGACCATGTTCCCTGCCTCCCGAAAAGCTTTTGCCAGGTCCTCGTCATTCCTGGCGTCTTCGGCTTCGGAAAGTAGGATGTCCAGACCGATCGCGGCGGGGTGCTGCGCAGTCGTAGCGCGAACCAGACGCGCAAGAAGTGACCTGGGCCAGGGCCAGCGCCCATAGCGGCTGAGACTGGGATCGTCAATCAGAACTAGGGCGACCGAATCGCTTGTGGGAAGAGGCCGGCGAATACGGAAGTAGATGTCGCCAAGCCTGCGGCTGAGTTCTTCGACGGGGTACGTCATGCTGAGCGCAGCCACGACGCTCAACAACAGCAGGTTCAGAACTAGCCAGGACTTGATCCGGTTTCGAGGTCGCTCGCCATTTTCTGACAGTTCTTTCATTTCTCCGGGGCATCTAAGTCAATGCCCAGCCGTCGCGCCTTCTTGTAGAGTGTCTTGCGTTCAATCCCAAGATTTCTAGCGGCCAGGGAACGGTTGCCCGCAGCGTCACGCAAGGCGCGCACGATCTGCTGCCGCTCCGCTCCCTTGAGGGTCGTGGCCATCACCTCTACCTTGACGCTGCTCAGCACGCCCGCGCCGCTCGCGCGCTCAACGTCCTCCGCAGTAACTTCTCCAGTGGTGGAGAGAATGGCGGCCCGCTCGATCAGGTTTTCCAACTCGCGCACATTTCCGGGCCAAGACATGCGGGTCAACAAGCTGGCGGCTTCTTCATTGACGGTGACCTGACGCGAATTGCGCTCATTGAACCGCGCCAGAAAGTGGCGGACCAGCAGCGGGATATCTTCGCGGCGCTCTTCCAGGGAGGGCAAGTGGATGGTGACTACGCTGAGACGGTAATACAGATCTTCGCGAAACTGCCTGGCGCGGATGCGTTCGCCAAGATCCGCATTGGTGGCGGCGAGAATCCGGACATCCACCGGTATGTCGGCGTTCGACCCAAGCCTCCGCACCTGCCGCTCCTGCAATACTCGCAGCAGTTTGACCTGGAATCCGGGTGTGGTTTCCGAGATCTCATCGAGAAAGATGGTGCCGCCGTTCGAATTCTCAAACACGCCGCGACGCGCGCTTTCGGCTCCGGTGAACGCCCCTTTTTCGTGGCCGAAGAGCTCGCTTTCCAGCACGCTTTCCGCAAGCGCCCCGCAATTGATGGCGGTCATCATCTTAGCGGCGCGCCGGCTGTGCGCATGGATGGCGCGCGCCACGCGCTCCTTGCCCGAACCGCTCGCCCCGACGATAAGAACGGTGGCATCGGTCGGCGCCACGCGCGCGATGGAGCGATACACCTCCAGCATCCTCGGACTGCGGCCCACGATTGCGGTGCCGGCGAAGCCTTCGGGTTCCGCGGCCTCGCTCACTGCACTCCCGCTCGAGCGGCTCTGGCGGCGGTTCTCCAGGCGCCGGACAAGTTCTAAGAGATCTTCGATTCGCAGCGGCTTCCCCAGATATTCGACCGCGCCGTCCTTCACCGACTGAGCCATCGTCTCCACGCTAGCGTGGGCCGTCATCATGACGCAATCGCAGTCCGGCCGTATGGCCTTAATGCGCCGGAGGAATTCCACTCCGTTGGCGTCGCCAAGGTAAATATCCACGAGTGCCAACTGAACTTCCTGCCGACGCAAGAAGTCCTCCGCTTCTTGCGCATTGCGCGCGGCATGACAAACGTAGCCTTCGGCGTCCAGCACCGAGCACAGCCACTGCCGTGTCGCACGATCATCGTCAACCACCAGGATTTCTGTTGTCATATTCCTCACGAAAGAGGAACTCATAGCACGCGATACACCAAATCCGGAGCGCATCAAAAATGATAGGTAATGGCAAATCGCCCCGCGTCTGCACGAAATGCTCCGGTGCTTTGCACCAGATGATACTTGGAGTAGTCCAGCTCCAACGTCCAGTTTCCCAGGAGGACGTCGTTCCGGGAGTGGATTTCCCAGGCCGCGCCAAAAGGGCTACCCGCTGCCACCGACTCGACCCCGCTCCGTACGAGAAACTCTCCTCGATACCACTTCCCTGGACGAAAACCAACGCCAGTGATCGCCAAATGGCTCTGATAATTGTTCGGGCTGAAGTAGCCGTGCCCAAGAGCCTGATCAAAACTGATGTGCCGATAGCGATAGCCCGTTTCCAGAGTCAGCCGCGGCGGTCCCCATTCCCGAATCACCTCGACGCTCTGGCGGCTGCCGATGTTCTCGTCGGAGTAGTGCTGCCGCGACCCGCGCGCACTGATCTGCCATCGCGCTGGTGTCCAACTGGCAAAGGCCTCAAACCCCTGCGCTGTCAGCTTGAGCGCGGTAGCCTGGGCGTCCGGGGTAATCGGAACGCGCGAAAAGCTGGCCCCCAACAGCAAATGTTGCATGGGTTGGACCGCGGCCGACGTCTCGTAGATCGCATGCACCTCTCCATCATCGAACTGAACCGCGCCTCCTCCGGCGGAGAGCAGGAGCGACTCGCGAGGTCTCCAGCGAAGCTCCTCATCAAAGGTCTTGACCACTTCGAGGAGGTCATGGGTGTCGGCCTGGGATAGGCCCTCCCCCGGCTGCACCACCATTGTGGGGCCGTGCTGAACCTGCTGCTCGAAGAGCAACCGGTTGGTCAGGGCCGGCTTGATACGGACGTCTGCACGCTGCGACGTCCGCCACGAATGGTTCCCTCCAGAATCATTGACGTAGTCGCCGTCCACCTCCACTAGATTCCTTCTGATCTCAACCTCACGTTCCTCGCCGCCCAAGTGTCCGCTCTCGATCCTGTCCTTGTACTCCTGCAAGCGCAGACTGTTGGGATGAAATGTCAGGGCTCTTTGCACCACGTCCCGTGCTTCCGAAGATCGCTGTTGGTGAAGCAGATTGCTCGCCAGCCCGATGGCAGCGGCCTCGTCGCCAGGATTCGCTCCGAGTAGCTCCTCGTAGATGTGGTCGGAATCTGCATATTTTCGCCGGTATCCCAGAACCTGCGCCAACTCCAATTTGGCCAGCCGATTGTCAGGCTCCGCCGCCAGGATCTCGCGAAAGAGTCGGAGAGCTCGACCATCCGCCCCACGGGACAGGTAAGCGCGTCCCAGTTCTAATCGCAGCCGATTCTCATTGGGGTGGTCCTTGAGTCCGTTTCGCAGGATGTGAACTGCTTGGCCATAATGACGCTGCAGCATGGCCTGCTGTCCGGCCGCCAGAACCCGCTGGATGGAATCCTCGTCACTGCAGAAAGCAGCGGTGCCGTCCGCCAGAAAGCAGACCGCCACTAGAATCGCCATTGCCGGGAGCCGGTGAAGTCGTGCCATGTTTCGTAACTGCGATTCGTACTCAATCCGAGGAGCCATTTTAGCTGGCTGCTGCAAACTATGCTGTGATCTAGAAACGCGAAGTGCGTTCAGGGCCCCGCAACTGACTGGTGGCGCCGGAGTGTTGAGTTCAACCGAATGGACGATCCGAATCTGGGTACGGGCCCGGACCGTCCTCGTTGAATCGCCGCCCGGCGAGGGAATGTAAACGTTAGCGCTTACGACCTGATAGCGTTTTGAATCGTGTCGCTGGTAGACAACGTCGTATCTACAGAAGCAATTCAAACGCCAGTCCAAGCGTCAACTCAATGATTTCAGGAGAAGCCTCGCAGGATTGAACCACGATATCAAGCCCCAGTTTTTGCGCTACTATCGTGCCTCTCGAAGGAGCGAAGAGAGTCTCAATCAGAGTGTATGACGCGAACACGGGTGAGTCCAAAAGACCCATGGGGACCCATAATTGGCCCGGCGGAGCCGGTGGCAGCATGTCCGCTCGCTTGTTGCGCGGCAGACGTTCGATGCTCTGCCTGAGCATTTGGGTGGATCCGGTCCGATACAATAGCCATCGTGCCGGAATCGAAAGTGACATCTGGACAGACGCTCGCGAAGGTACCGATTTTCTCTGGATTAACGGAGGGCGAGCTGACCTTCCTGACGCAGCGCACGGTTCCGCGCCGCTACACCGCGGGTGAAATCATATTCGGGGAAGGCGAGGTCTGCTCCGGGCTCTATGTGGTTGAGAGTGGACATGTGCGCATCTTCAAAAGCTCGCCCAACGGCCGGGAGCAGGTGCTGAGTATCGATGGGCCCGGCAGTTCGATCGCGGAACTCCCCGTGTTCGACGGTGGAAACTATCCAGCGTCGGCTGCCGCAGTGGATGATGCGACTCTGCTATTCGTCAGCAAGCAGGATTTCCAGGCCCTATGCCTGGCGCACCCACAGGTTGCTCTCAAGGTCTTGCGGGTGGTGGGAGCGCGCCTCCGGCGCCTGGTTGGAATCATCGAAGAGCTTTCCTTCACTACGGTTCGGCACCGCCTTGCCTCATTCCTGCTGCGTCTGGCTCAGAAGGAAGGCAAGCACACCAGCGAAGGCGTGGAAATCACCCTGCCGGTCAGCAACCAGGAACTCGCTTCACAAATCGGGACTGTGCGCGAACTCGTTTCCCGCAATCTCTCTCGCCTTCAGGCGGAAGGAATGCTGAAAATAGATGGACGCAGCGTGACCATCTGCGACATGAAAGCTCTTGAGGCCGAATTGCAGTCTGCGGAGTAGTTCGCCGGTTCCGTCTAGGGTCTTCGCTTTTCTTACCGACAGTCCTCTCTGTTCGCGCATCATGCACCTCGGTCGGTGTGACAAAAGTCATCGGCAGGCTCCCTTTGCTCGGCTACTGTCAAACCGTCAAGCGCGGTCGGAAGCATGAAACTGGCCCGCAGGAGGATGTCATGAGCGTTACTGCCGAAAAGACCGTGCGGGAGTTAGCTCTGGAAAACACAACTGCCACCAGAGTTTTTGAAAAGCTGGGCATCGACTATTGTTGCGGCGGCAACAAATCCCTGGAGGAAGCTTGCCGCACAGCGAATCTGAACATGGATCAGGTGCTGGATTCGCTGGAGATGGCCGAGCAGTCGGCGCACGCCGCGCAGATCGACCGGAACTGGCAAGCGGAGCCGCTCGCGGACCTAATCGCGCATATCAAGAACACTCACCATAAGTACACACGCGAAGAGATTGCCCGTCTTGAACCTCTCTTCGACAAGGTTTGCTCCGTCCACGGGAAGAACCACCCTGAGCTTTTACAGATTCGCGAGACCTTCCGGGGCCTCGCCGAGGAATTGACCACCCACCTGATGAAGGAAGAGATGGTCCTGTTCCCTTATGTGGTCAGGATGGAAGAGGCCGCGATTGAGAAGGAACCGACCGTACCGGCGCCGTTTGGCACTGTGCAAAACCCGATTTCGATGATGGAGCACGAGCACGATTCTGCCGGGAACGCACTACGTGCCATGCGGGCGACGAGTAACAGTTATTCTGCTCCCGCCGATGCCTGCGTCAGCTACCAGACGCTCTACCAGGCTCTAGCGGCTTTTGAAACCGATCTTCACCAGCACATTCATCTTGAAAACAACATCCTGTTTCCGCACGCGGTGGAGATGGAGAAGGTCAATGCGACCTCGCCCGCTGTGCTATGAAACGGCGGCCCCGGCTGGCCGCAAGATATGACAGCGACGCTACACAGAGCGTCAGCAGCCCTAACCGAAGATATGTCGCGGTTGACATGGATATTCCGATTCCGGTCCCGATGGCAAAGTAGGCGATCAGACATGCTGGACACTTTGGCAACAGCGCCAGGATGCCGCTCGGAATAACCCATCTCGCGACGTCGAGGCAACGCCCTGCGAAAGTGCGCGGGCGCGGATCGCCGGTGGCGACCCGCGCTTCCGCCGGTGTGCGCCTCGCACTCGCTGCAGCACAGCAACGATGGGCAATCACGACTTGTGCTCCCCAGAGCAACATGAGGATCCGGAGCCTTTGGGAGGCACGTACTGCGCCTTTGGGTCAACGAGATAGCCCTGCGCGTATTTGTCGTGATGGCGAACCCACGACATGGTGAAGGCCAAGCCATCTTCGTCCCGACCTTTGGGCGCGAGGTCGAGGAAGTTATAGGCGCCCAGCAAGATGTCGAGTCCGCGTCCGTAGGTGGAATAGGTGTGGAACATGTCGCCGCCGGCATTCTTGTAGAACACGCTGGCGCCCGGCGCTTCCTCACTCGGGAATTCGCCCATCCCGTAGTTGTAGTAGACCTTTCCCTTCGCCAACTCATCTTTCGTGAACGACACGTGATAGTCGTGGTTGAAATCCGTTCCGAAGGATGACACCCACTTGAAGCGCCACCCCATGCGCTTTTTGAACGACTCGATCTGGGCTATGGGCGCTCGTGAAACCACGACCAGGGTGACGTCGCGATTGGCCAGGTGAACCAGGCTTCCTTCGAAATGGTCGGCCAGGAACGAGCAGCTTGGGCAACCTTCCTCCCACCCCGGGCCGAACATGAAGTGGTAGACGATTAGCTGGCTCCTGCCAGCGAAGAGGTCGGCGAGCGTCTCCTTGCCGTTTGGCCCTTCGAACACATATTCTTTTTCTACCTTTTCCCAAGGCAGCTCGCGGCGTTGGCGACTCAGTTCATCGCGTAGTCTGGTGAATTCCTTTTCTTTTCGGAGCAGCTCTTTTCGGCTGGCAATCCATTCTTTTGGCGAGACAACTTCGTGTCCTTGAATCCCTGGGCTGGTGAGTGTAGTGGTCATTGGCATCCCTCCTGTTCTGTATTTGTCTGGCTGGTTTTGGTTGCAGACCGCTGGCAGCGACCTAATGTTTTTTTCGACGACGCGGCGCTTCTCGTTTTCCTTCCAAGCTTTCGTTCTCCGCCAATTCCTTGATCCGAAGCAGGTCGCCCGACCAAAGCTCCTGAAACGGGCCGACCCATCGCTCATAGATCTGCCGAATCGGCACGACGTTGAGCGAGTTCACCCGCTGCCTTCCCGCTTCGCGCGTTTGCACCAGTCGGGCTTGGCGCAGCACTTCGAGATGCTTCATCACGCCAAAGCGGCTCAAATGCGGAAATGTCTCTACAATCTCGGTCGTGGTGCGCGGACGATCTCGCAGAAAATCCAGAATCGCCCGCCGCGTCGGATCCGACAGCGCCTTCCACACCGGGTCGAGATTGTCTTCTCTACCAGCAGCGGTCTCTCGCACGCCGCTACTCGCAATCCTTTCTGATTTCGGTAAGGATGTGACTCCAGCCCGTACCAACACCCTTGCGGTGCTGGGGATCGATCATGCCGATCGCGCGGTGCCGCAGGCTGACTTTCGAGCCCCCCGCAACCTTTTCAACCTTCACTTCCACATGGTTGGTGGCCGGATACGACATGAACATCGGGCCGCTCAATTCCAGCAAAGTTGGAGGCTTAACCACCTGCACGAACCCCCACAGATGCCCAATCCCGTTTCCTCGATCCCGGTACCACCGCCCACCTGGTTTGACTTCAAGTTCCAGGTGCATAGGTTCGCCGTTGGGCCCTGTGTTGCCTTTCCCGAAGCGGTGTAGCACCGCCGCAAATACCTTTTCGGGCGGGGCCTTGATGTCTACGTGCTGTTCGACGTCTAGCGTTAGGTCTTCCAAAGTCATTTCCGTTTCTCCTCGCTGGTCATGACGTCCTTCATCATGTCACTGTATAGTAACGTGACTTTTCACTCACGTCAAGGGAATTCTTGTCCCGGGTTCCCCTGCGGCTTCTCGCCTGAATCTGGAAGGGGGCCCGTATAAAATGACAGGTGTTACGACTCCGGCCGACGACACGACGACGCGCCCCGACCCCGGCCTTTGCCGGGATTGCCAGCATGCGCGCCGGATCGAGTCCGATCGCGGGTCGATTTTCTTTATGTGTGAACTTTCGTTTGAGGATTCGCGGTTCGCAAAGTATCCGCGTCTGCCGGTCCTGGTTTGCAGCGGCTACCGGCCGAAATGAGCGCCGGCGTCTTTGCCAGGGGTGCTGATTCACCCTATAATTCAAGTTCGGCATGAGTCCACGGCATCGACCGTCGCTCTGACTCGTGAAACCACCCGATCATCTCACCGCACTCAAGGAGACTTTATGTCCGCACCCAGCCGTCGTCCGGAAATTCGCCGTCGCCGCACCCGCGCCGAAAAAATCCTAAAGCTGCGCAAGCGTCTCGCCACTGCTTCTGCCCCCGCCGACAAAGACCGCCTCACCGCGAAACTGCATCGCGCCGGTTTGACCTCTCCTGGCATTCCGCTGATCAAGAGCGCGTAGCGAACCCGATCTAAAATTCCACGGTCACCAGTCTCGCCGGGGTCTTCCCTACGTTTGTCAAGGTGTGGGTGTAGCCTCCCGGCACCCATTTGATATCGCCGGACTTGAGTTTTCCGGGCGTTGGAGCCACTCCCTCGACATCGCTGCGTAGATCGAGATCCGTGAGCGCGACCACTAGATGCGGGCCGTCATGATGGTGGCTGGGCACGACCGCGCTCGGCTCAAGGTTGACTTCGGACACCCGCACTCCATCTTTCACGAAAAGAATCTTGCTGCGACCGCCGGGAAAAATCTTTTCCCCGCTTTCCTCCGGCCAATGGGACGGCGCCCGCCGCAATTTTTCATCCTGCAACAACTCAATCGTCACATTGCGAAAGGGCTGGTCGGAGAGATCCTTGGCGATGTGGGCAAAGTTACCCGGCACAAACCGCGTGTCACCGTCGGCGAGTTTGACGTCCATTGGCTGCTTGCCCTCGACTTCGTTGGAGACGTGGGCATCGCCGAGTGTCACGTAGACATAGTCGTGGTGATGGCGATGCATGAGCGTCGAAGTGTGAGGTGCGACCTCGACCTTGAAGACGCGAACGTATTCGTTTTCCAAGGCGAAGTGATGCGAAGGTTCCGCCGTGATCTCGACTTCGGTCGTGGTCTGGGCAGCCAGGAACGGGACGAGCAGGAAGAGAAACAGTAAGCGCTTCATGGCCGGGGATTGTAGCACCATCGGTTCAGCGCTGCGTCGGCTGATCCGGGGCATTTACGGAATGATACGGAAAGCACGCTTGCGTCCGGCTTGGTACACCGAGAAGTCCCGCCGGTCGAGCGTAAAGATGACATCAAAATCATCACGCTCGGCCAGATAAACCAGCGCGGCATCCGCAAGTTGCGGACGAATATTTTTGTATTTTTCCATCAGCTTCCCAATTTCCCCTGCCTCCGCGCTTTGGATGGGAAGAAGTTCAAGGAAGCCTTCTGAAATGCTGCTCAGTAGTTGCTGCACAGCCCCCGCGTGCCGGCGCAACAACCAAGCCGCTTCTGTGATGACGGGCCAACAGGAAAACAAAGGACCTGGCAGATGGGGCAACGTCTCAACGCAAGTCTGGTGATGCTGATCGGCGCGGGACATGATCGCCACTAACGGCCCCGTGTCCACCAACACCCGTTTCATCGGCTTTCGCCAAAACCTTTGAAATACTTTCGATTGGTACTCAGATCGGAGGGCCCGCAGCGCACGCAGCCGATCAAGCCTGCTTCTTTGGCGAGATCGTATGCAGAACTGGAAGTCGGTGTCTCCCCGAGATAATTCTCCAGCGCTTCGCGCACCAAGGCAGACTCGGAACGGCGCTTCATCCCGGCCTGCTTTTTAAGGCGCTTAACCAAAGACTCAGAAATGCGGATGGTGATGCGCTGCGAGGACATGGTGTCTGACATTTTAGCACGCTTGTCTGACATCGCGGATCGCTGACCCGGAATACACGACCTTCCCCCCGACAATGGTCGCGACTACTTTTCCGGTCAGCTGCAATCCATCAAAGGGCGTGTTCTTCGATTTCGAGAGTGACTTCGCGACATCGAAGGTCCACTTCCTTTTCGGATCGAAGACGGTAACGTCGGCGACCGAGCCTCGGACCAGCGAACCGCGGCCGCGAAGATCGAAACAGCGCGCCGGACCGGCGGTGAAGAGTTCCACGATGCGCGCGAGGGGAATGCGCTTCTCGCGATGCAGCCGCGTGAGGGCCAACGCGAGCGCAGTCTCAAGTCCGGTGATGCCGAACGCGGCGCGCTCGAATTCCATCTCTTTTTCGTGGGCGGCGTGAGGCGCGTGATCGGTGGCGATGGCGTCCACCGTGCCGTCGGCCAGCGCGACCAGGATGGCTTCCACATCGGAGGCCGAGCGCAGCGGGGGATTCATCTTGTAATTGCTGTCGTAGTCACGCATGTCCTCGTCGGTCAGCGTGAAGTGGTGCGGCGTCACTTCACAGGTAACGCGGGCTTTGGCGCGCTTGCCACGCCGCACACTCTTGAGCGCGTCCCCGGTCGAGAGATGTGCTACATGCAGGCGGGCATTCGGAATGTGCATTGCCAACTGGACGTCGCGCTCGACGACCGAGGCCTCGGCAGCAGCGGTCATGCCACGCAATCCGAGCCGGAATGAACGCGCACCCGCATGCATCGAGCAATTCTCGGTCATGCGCGTGTCTTCGGCATGTTGCACGACCGGAAAATTCAGTTCGCCGCCCAGAACCAGGGCCTCGCGCATGATGGTGTCGTCGAGAATCGGTTTGCCGTCGTCAGTCACCGCGATGGCACCAGCGGAGTGCAACGCGCGGAAGTCAGTGAGCGTGACACCTTTGCTCGCTCGCGTTGCGGCAGCGATGGCAAACACATTGACGACCGCGCCGCGTTCGGGCTGCCGCAGCCACTCGATCCATTCGACCGAATCGACAACCGGAACCGTGTTGGGCATGGTACAGACCGAAGTGAATCCGCCAGCCGCAGCCGCAGCCGTACCGGTCGCAATCGTCTCTTTGTGAGCTTGGCCGGGCTCGCGCAGGTGCACGTGCAGATCAATAAAGCCCGGCGCGACGATGAGTCCGCGGGCGTCGAGCTTTTCGTCCGCACTGCCTTTGATTTTGTTGGGAGGAGCAACTTCGACAACGCGGCCATCTTTCAGCAGCACGTCCATGGGCGCGTCGATGTGAGCCGCCGGGTCGATGAGGTGGCCGCCTTTGATCACCAGACTGGTCCGGTTTCTTTCTGGGCTCATCGCATCTTCCCCATCGCCCGCGCCAGAATCGCCATGCGCGTGGGCACGCCGTTGCGCACTTCCTCCAGGATCCGGGCCTGCGCACCGTCGGCGATTTCGCTGGTCAGCTCCAGTCCGCGAATGATCGGGCCGGGGTGCATCACGATCGCATCCTTCTTCGCCATCTTCAACCGCGCCAGGGTCATCTGGTAGCGCGCAATGTATTCCGGGAGGTCGATCTTCAGACCGGAGAGGCGCTCTTTCTGTACGCGCAGCAGCATGACCACATCAGTGCCGCGCAAAGCGTCTTCAATGTGGCGCGTGACGCGTACGCCGGGCGCCAGCGTCGTCGCGATGTCGGGCACTAGTTCGGTCGGACCGCAAAGGATAATCTTCACGCCAAACTTGCTCAAGAGATGACAAGCCGACCGCGCCACGCGGCTGTGGAAGATGTCTCCGACAATCGCGACCTGCAGGCCTTTGAAAGTTTTCTTGTTGCGCAGAATCGTGTAAGCGTCGAGCAGCGCCTGCGAGGGATGTTCGTGCAGCCCATCTCCGGCGTTGATGACCGGCACGTCGATGTGCTGCGCCATCACGTGAGGCGCGCCGGCGTTGGGGTGGCGGATGACGATGATGTCGGCGCCGACGGCGCGCACCGTGTATCCCGTATCGAGCAGCGATTCGCCCTTCTCAATACTCGAGCCGACCGCCTGGATGAGGACGGTATGAGCGCCCAGCGATTTGGCCGCAATTTCAAACGAACTGCGCGTTCGGGTGGAAGCTTCGTAAAAAAGAAGAAGCACGCGCTTGCCCTTGAGCAAGGGCCGCGGCTTGTCCGGATTCATCCGCCGCGCAAACTTTAAGAGCTTCAGGATCTCGGCTGCTTCCAGGTGCTCAATGCCGAGCAGAGAACCGCGCGCTGGATTCATAAATCATCTGGTCTTTCAATCATGGCTCTGTCGGGAAGTGCCGTCCCTTGCGGGACTGTGCTTTCATGCTCTGTTTATCCGGCACTTACGTGCCGGGCTTTCTTATACCGCCGCTCCGCGGCCATGCGATTCCGCATTCCACTTCGTGAGACAACTTCTGTTTATAGTTTCTCCATCAGCAAGACTTTCTCCGCGTCATCGACCTCGTGAAGTTTGACCTCAATAATCTGATTTTCCGTGGTCTGCACGGCGCGTCCGATGAAAGCGGCCTCAATCGGCAACTCGCGATGGCCGCGATCGATCAACACGCACAACTGCAGGCGTTTGGGACGGCCGGCGCGAAACAGCGCATCCATGGCGGCCCGGGTGGTGCGGCCGGTGTAGAGCACATCGTCCACCAGCACCACCGACTTGCCCTCGATGGGAATTTCCATTTCGGTTTTCTGGACGACCGGCTTGGAATCGAGCGTGGAAAGATCGTCGCGGTAGAGGGTAATATCCAGCGTTCCGAGCAGCACTGGTTTCTTTTCGATGCGCTGAATAATTTTCGCCAGCCGCTCGGCCAGCGGAACTCCGCGACGCCGGATTCCGACCAAAGCGAGATCTTCGATGCCATTATTCTTCTCAAGGATCTCGTGCGCCAACCGGATCAAGGTGCGCTCCACCTCCGATGCCGACATGAGTTGCGCTTTCTGATGGATCTCGACGGGACGCTTTGCCGGGCGTGAATTCATAAACGCTGCATCATACGCGTGCGGAAAGATGAGAGCAAGGCCACGCCGCAGACCTGCGCCGATTGTGGCTGCATTACATCCGGGGGCCGCCGGGCCTCATAAACAGCGAAGCCAGCGCCCCGCCAACCGAGGCGAGTACCAGGGAAATCACCATCCCGAAAAAAAACGTGATCGCCAGCCCCGCCGGCGTAAGCAAGGCATGGATGCCGGCTTGAAAATCAGGATCCGCGGCGTTGAGTCCGGCTGTGTGAGCAAATCGCGTAAGGAAATCGATGTACTCCTGCTGGGCGTGGAAGATAAAAATCCTGATCGTGAGCAACACGGCATTAATGGCAAAGGCAACGACTCCCGCCGCTCCTCCAATACGCGAACCTGGAGCGGTAGGCAGGACGAATCGGCTCTCGCGGCGATAGAAATAAACAGCCAGCGCCCCGGTCAGCACGATGCCGAGCAAGGGGATCATCCCGATAAAAACACCCAGCACTCCGGCCTTAAGCGCGGCACGAGCCGCGATTCCCCGGTCCATCATGCTTCCCGACCAGGGTTGGTGCGCCTGAGACGAGGCAAGCCTCGTCTCTATGTCAACGTCGGAGGAGAACTGGTCCGGCGCAGGATTCAGGCCGGGGGCAACTTCGGCATCCGGAATCGCAACTTTGACGCTGATTTGAGGGGCGCGGCATTGCGGGCAAAACGGCCGACCGTCCTCGACCGTCGTTCCACATTGTTGGCAACGGTGCTCCACCTCTTTGAAGCTAGCGCACAACGAACCGGAGAGCAAGGCGTTGAATCATCGGATCATTGAGTGATTGATTCATTGAATCATTGGGCGATCGGGCGAAAGACGTTCCAATGACTCAATGCCTGAATGATTCAATGACTCAATCGCCCGATCAGATCGTGTCGTCCTTGCCCGTGTGCATGCGTACATAGACCAGGGCGAAGCGGGATCCTTGGCTGTTGGGCTTCACGGCGACGATGTGCTGGTTCCCCTCGGTTCCAACTTTCAGCTCGACCGAGTCGCCGCTGCCGTTCTTTCCACAAGAGACCGGCTTCATGCCTTCTTCTTTGCCAGGCGATTCCGCGTGATAGCTGCTCCATTCGCCCTTGCACTGGATGGGCTTGCCATATTTCTGCAGCTCTTTGTCATAGTAGGCGATGACCTTCTCGGGACCGTCATCCGAGGTGAACTCCGCGGCCACCACCTTCAACGAGAATCCGGCAATCGAAAGGTTGACGTTGGCGCTCTTCTTGTCATCGCTGCTGTCTTTCGGAGCAGGCTTGGCGCCAGGATAGAGAGTCAGGCCGGCGTCGCGAATGTCGGCTTGCTCGCTGACGTGTAAATCCCCCATGGGTGACTTGATGTCAACGTGCGTCTCACCGTCCTTGCTGTTGTGCTTGTCATTCGCCGTGATGCTGCAAGCGGGAAGAAGGCAGAGGGCGGCTAACAACACACCAAACGAGAGTTTTGCGACGACGTTACGGCTGAACCGTTTCTGGTTGAACATGCGAAGAACCTCCTGAGCTGGTTTGACCTGAGGACGACCGGGCGAGACGTTCGAGACCATCGCCCCTTGCTGCGATGCCCGGAATCGTAACGGGCAAGTGGCCGCTGATCGGAATCTCGCCGAAGATCGCCTTCGCCGCCGCGGTTTCCGACACGGTGGCATTGGAGAATGCGCAAACATAATTCTCAATCGCGGAAAAATCCTGCACGACATAGGGATTGCCCATGGCGAGAACCACGGTCCGACTGGCGGCGCGATCGAGGATCGCGTTGAGCAAGGACCCCGTGGCTTCGTCCATGGCAACCGTATTCGTCAAATGTCCTCCGGCAGCACGCATGGCCTTGCCGGCTACTGGAACCACATACACGGCGGCAATCACGCGCTCTGCCGCTTCCACCGCTTCGATTACCGCCGGCTTCATGCCGGCCGCCGACCTCGCATCGACATAGATCACGTGCGCGTCGGGCACACGAGCGAGTATCTGGCGTTCGAGCATGCGTCCGGAATCGGTACGCAGGTCGTCGGAAAAGATCACGGCTACTAGACGGTTGCTCACCTCTGTCAATGATTGATACGGAAGCGCGGCTTCCGGAGTTCCACCAGCAGCCTCAAAAGACTGCAGCGGAATCACCTTGCCGTTGTCGCGGACCAAGGTGATGGATTCGTCGGCAATGTGCTGGCCGACGGCCAGATTCTCCGGTTTTCCGACTTCGGTCGAGAGCTGGCTGACGTCCGCCAGCCTGGCCTTGTTCAATCCGAGAGAAGCCTTTAGTTCCAGGATCTTGCGCACGGATTGATCGAGACGCTCATGGCTGATTTCGCCGCTGTGCACGGCCTGCAACACCGAGCGGTAGCTGGCATCGAGATTCGCCGGGATGATCAGCATGTCATTTCCGGCTTTGAAGGATTCGACCGCGGCCCGGCCGATATCTTTCGCATACAGCCGGGTCAGCCCCGCCATGTCGAGAGCATCGGTTACGACGATTCCCTTGAATCCCATGTCTTCTTTCAGGAGTCCGGTTACAACTGCCTTGGAGGTTGTGGCCACCCGGTTGGGCTCGGAATCGAGGGCGGGAACGGTGACGTGGGCTACCATCACCGCATCCACGCCGGCCTCGATCGCGCTGCGGAACGGCGGGAGTTCAATCGCATTGAGCCGCGCCCGGTCGCCCGTCACGTGAGCCAGACCCAGATGAGAATCGGAGGCGGTATCGCCGTGTCCGGGAAAATGCTTGGCGGTGGTCAGCATGCCGCCTTCGTGCGCGCCCCGGATATACTCCGCCACGAAATCACCAACTTGTTTCGGATCCTCTCCGAACGAGCGCGTGTTGATGATGGGATTCGCCGGATTGGAATTCACGTCCGCATCAGGAAAAAAATTCCAATGCACTCCGATGGCTCTCGCTTCCAGCGCGGTGATGCGTCCGAAAACCTCGGCGTTTTCTACTTTGCCGGTAGCTCCGAAGGCCATCGCATGGGGGAAGACAGTAGTGCCATTGAGCCGCATGGAGACGCCGCGCTCGAAATCCGCTGAGACAATGAGCGGCAACTTCGATGACCTTTGCAACCGGTTGAGAAGATCGGCGGCAACATAGGGCTGGCTTTTCAGCAGGACCGGGCCATCCACGGGGACGCTCATGACCACCGATCCGATGTGATATTTGCGGATATTGTCACGCAACTGAACGAAGATCGGGTCCGCGTCATTCAGGAATTGCACTCTCACCCAGATGGCGAAGAGTTGGCCAACCTTCTCTTCCGGCGACATCTTGCGCAAGGTCTTGTCGGCCCACTTACGGCCACCCCGATCGAGATGGATGGGGCCGGGTTTCAGGAAGCGGTCTTTGTCCTTGTCTTTCGCAAAGCACGGTGCTGCAGCCAGCAGCAGCGCAATCAGCAGCAGATGTCGGGGCATGCCATTGACAATAGCAAAAGTTGAGGAATCGCTCACGAAGTCTCTTAAATCTCCTGTTCGATTCTCACGATGCTTTCCGCTTGAATGGCAGGATCATCACCCAGTCCGGCGAGCCAATACACATCCGGCTCCCGGCGGAACCACGTCATCTGCCGCTTGGCATAGTTGCGATGCGCCTGCTGCGCGGCGGCAAGTGCCGACTCCCGATCCAGTTCGCCACGCAAGAACTGCAGCGCCTGCTTGTATCCCAGCGACGTGAGCGGGCGGGCTTGCTCGCCATATTTTTCGAGTAGCGTTTTCGTCTCCGCGATCAGCCCTTCGTCAAACATCTTCGCGGCGCGCTGGTTGATGCGCGCGTACAAAACTTCGCGCTCCGGATTGAGTCCGAGACGCAGAATGCGAAAACCTTGGAGCGGTTCGCGCCCCTGCTGCCAAAGTTCGGTCATGGGTTGGCGCGCCGCCAGGCACACTTCGATCGCCCGGATCACCTTGGGAACATCGTTGGCATGAATGCGGCTCGCCGCCGAAGAGTCCAGCCGCTGCAGAATGCGATGCAGGTGCTGCGCGCCGCGTTTCTCCGCGCGGGCGCGCAGTTTGTCGCGCACTTCTTCGGAGCGTTGTGGGCCAGGAAAAAGTCCTTCAAGCAGAGCGCGCAGATAGAGTCCCGTCCCTCCGCTGACGATGGGCAAGTTTTTTCTTTGCTCGATATCGCGCAGGGCCTGGCGGGCCTGGCGGGCATATTCTCCCGCAGTAACGTCGGCAAGCGGATCGACGCAATCCAGCAAGTGATGCGGAATGGCTGCCCGCTCGGCCGCACTGGGCTTGGCCGTGCCGATGTCAAAGTCGCGGTACATCGCCACCGAATCGCAGTTGACGATTTCTCCACGAAAACGGCGAGCGATCGCCAGAGCCAGAGTGGTCTTCCCGCTCGCCGTGGGACCCAGCACGACTACGACCAGCGGTTCGCGATGCGGCAAACTCAGCGCGCGCTCCACGGAATATATTGCCAGTAGCGGATGATGGTGAGAATGAGCAGGAGAACCGCCATGATAAGCAATCCGGTGGCCTCGGCTGCGTAGATGGCATGATGGTGCTGATGGTTGCTGTCGTGATGCTGGTCAGCGACCGGCTTGGGCGAAACGGGGGCGTTCACGCGGCTATTGTAGCTTCTTTGGTCGTTCGTCGTTAGTCGATGGTCGTTAGCAAACCCCGTTCGCAAACATTCATCGCGAACGACCAACGACTAACGACCGGCGACTAACGGCCAAAGACTGCCTCGCGATACACTACGGGCGCGCCGTCATGTCCACGCCTCCCTCCAACCGTGAAGCCAGGCTTCTGCGCTTTGGCGTTTTTGAAGTCGATCTCGACACGGGAGAGCTGCGCAAGAACGGCGCTCGCATCCGGCTGCAGGAGCAGCCGTTTCAAGTTCTGACTGCGCTGCTGCAGAATGCCGGCCAGGTCGTCACTCGCGACCAACTGCGGGAAGAAATCTGGCCTGCCGACACCTTCGTCGATTTCGATCACAGCCTGAATACCGCGGTGAACAAGATTCGCGAGTCGTTGGGCGATTCCGCATCGAGCCCGCGCTTCGTGGAAACCCTGGCCCGCCGCGGATACCGGTTCATCGCTCCTGTCAACAGCATCGCAGCAGCAGCCGCAGAATCCGCGGCCGGCCAGGACAAGGGCACGCGGGCGGGGGCGCCCGCGCCACACGGGCTGCATCCCGAACTGCACGTGCCGATTCCGCGACGCGGATTGGTGCGCGCGCTGTTTGCGTTAATTCAGGTGATGTATCTCATCTTCTACGTGAGCGGTCTCGCTCATCTGCGCGATGCGGAGCGGGTCGCAAGCAGCTTCATCCCTGGATGGCGGGCGCTGTTCATCGTGGGCGCGGTGCTGGTAACGGGCGCGGTAGGAATTCCGCTGCGCTTTTATCTTCTGTCCGCAGTCGCCTTCGATTTCCGCAAGCTGGCCGGAACCTTCGGGCACCTCTTCCCATTCATTTTGGCGCTGGATCAGCTCTGGGCCATTGCCCCATTCTTGCTACTGCGGCAGATCGGAGTTGGCTTGGCCTTCGCTGCGACGGCCGCCCTGCTGTATGTGCCTTTCTCAGAGAGGACTCTCGTGCGCATGGGGTATAGCTAAGTCGAAATGGTTCCTTTCACCGTCGGGACTTATACCAGGATGGCGCCCAGAGGACGGACGCGAACCTGGGACCACACATTAGCAGCCGTTGCCCACGATGATCGGCGCCGTGCATGCGGCCCCGTCTGCATGGAACAAGTAAGTCGCTAAGGCCAAACCGTCTGCGATCTTTCGGGCGGCAAGATCGAAATAAGCAGCCAGGATGCCGCCGGCGACGGCTCCTGTCTGAAGCTTCGCGACTCCTGCGATCTGTTGCACTGCCAATGCGTGGAGTGACTGCGCCTTTTCGGAGCGAACCAGCTGCGGATCTCTTTTGTGACAGTCGCTCGGATTGTCCGGGAAATCGACATACAAGGCTAGACCCAGGAGTCGCACCAGATCGCTGAATGCCTGCCGCGAATGGGTGTTGCAGGCGTCGTCGTTGTAGTCCTGGGCGGGATCGATCGTAAACCGCACGATGGGCGTATCCAACTGAAGCAGGAGGGGATTGAAAGCGCCACCAGCATCCTTCGTGCCAGCCAGCGAGAATCCGGTCAAACTGCTGACGTTGTAACGTAACGAAATCGAAGTGGCATAGTTCTGTTCCGTCGAAGGGTCCGGAGGATAAGAATTGCCAACACGACTCCGGTGCCGTCCCCCGGCCACGTAGCCCTCTGGTTTAGGCAGCCGAATCACATAGCGCTCCAGGCGGTTATCCAAGATGCGTTGCACGTTCTTTGGGTCGACGGTGGCTCGTAGAAAGCTGGCATCAGGGTTGAGAGAAGCTGGAGCCCCATGAGCGGGAACTGCGAAATCGTAGACGCCCGCTTCCAAAGCCACACTGGCAGGCGACACAGCCAGTGGACGGTGGCTCTTCGTCTTGGGCGCAACTGCGAGGATGTTATTGGTATCTTTGGGATCCTGAACTATCGCCCACGGGCCTTCAAAGATAACAAACACTTTCTAGGTGCTGGAGGCCTTCGATTCAGCGGCGGTCTTGGGTTGAGTTGGCGGCTGGGACTGCTGGCACGCGAGAAGGGAAAGCGTGGCTAGCGTGACCAGCGTAGCGGTGAAGTGGCGTTTTGTTCGCATCAGCGACTCCTATTCCAACAAATTGTTTCAAACATCCTACCGACGGATGGGCCGATTCAAAGACAATCGCTATCGCGGCGCTATTTAGCCGCCGACAACAGAAAGTTCCTATCGAAACGCTCGTGAGCCGCTACGGCCGTCCATAAGCTGAGAATGCCGACCAGTAATAGGGATGCGAGGTGCGCGGATTGACCATCATACTCAGCGAGGTCTGGCGGACGGCTTCAGAAACAGGATGGCCCGAAAGCGCATTGCGATAAAAGTCTTCCACAAATTTCCGTGTCTCCACCGAATCGACAGCCCAACGACTGGCGACAACATGAGGAACGCCGGCGCGCTGCAGAGCTTCGGCGATCGTGTTGAAACCGCGCGCTCCATCGCTTCCGGACTCGGTGTTGCACGTCGAGAGGAAGGCCAACTGCAAATGGCGCAGATCAAGAGATCGCAAACGGTCGCCATTCAGCAAAGCCGGGGCGCTCTCTTGCGAACTGGCCGCCGCCAGCATCAACGCAGCGCCATTCGGTCTCCCCAATGAGTGTCCCGTGAAATGAAAGACGGCGGCGTCAGGCAAATTCCTCTCGACCGCGGCGAGCGTTGCACCCGACCCCTTCAGCATCTCTCGCGACTCGAAAGTACTGGCGACAGTCTCGGCCTCGGCCGCCACGTCCGGGAGAGGAATCAATCCTTCCCGCTGCGAAGAGGCCGTACTGGCTACAATCAATGCGCGCAGGTCTCTCGAGATTGGGGTTTCTTCGTGCAACGACGCATCCATGGTCTGCCCGAGGGAGTGCACAACCGGCGCCCGCTCGATCAAGTAATGACCGCTCGAATCGAGTAGCGCCTCAAAAGGTACTTGGGCCAGCCAGCCGTCGGCTTCGATCACAAGCGTCCGGCCTGGATCAAGTCGAGCTTCGACTGGAGCGATCAGCGATCGATACAGGCTCTGGGAATCACGCCGGAGCGCCGTCACTTCGGACCGTGGAACCGATGCGAGAGCATAAAACCTGGCGGCTAGTTCCTGTAAGTCTTGATCCGATTGCGGAATCCACTGCGCATTGACGCCCCGGTTGTCATAAGTCCAGATGGCGATTCCGTCGGGCAATGCAGCATACCCAAGCACGGTAACTCTGGAAAGCCGCGGGAGCCGGGAGGCGAGCCACGTCGAGTCCGGAACAACCGCGCCGGAAACTGGAACTCTGCTCAGGCCGTTCTTTGCCGATCGGCTCGACGCGCCAAGGTACCACTCGAAATAGTCAAGCGACTGCTCGACGTTGCCCTGTACTAATTCCGCTTCGGCCATCCCGAGATAAATGGGTGCGGCTTCTTTGCTCCAGTCGATCCGCTCCCTCTCTGAGTTCAAGGAACTCAGCCGCCTCTCCGCAGATTCCAAGGCTGGCCGGAAGGCCTGCTTTGCCTGCGCCGGATGATGACTCCGGAGCTCGAGTTCGCCCAACGTGGCATAAAAAGTCTCCTCGATGTGTTTGTTGGACTGTGTCGGAATCTGGTTCTGGATGCGGGTGAGGCGGGCAATTCCCAGCTCGAATTGACCAAGGCGTGCCTCGGCGCCAGCGGCATGGATCTCGTTCCACAGAATGGCATCCCGAGTGAACTCGGTTCTTGGAGCGAGAGCGAAGAGCCGCAGCGCTTCTGTATAGTGCCGCTCGGCGAACTCAGTGGCGTGAACGGCCGTAGCCGCCCGCGCGGCAAAACTGTGCGTCCAGGCGCGAGTTAGCAGATTGCCGTCGGACTCAGCCAAGACAGTGGCCTCGCGCCAGACCGCCATCACCAGATAAGGTCTTTTTGCGGCGAGTTCGGGCAGCGACCCCATCATGTCGTAAAAGTTATATCCGCGGACCGCTGGTATTTGGCCCAACCAGTAGCGCTGCAGGCCCAAGGCCACAGACTTTAATCCGGCCGATAGATCGCCGTTCTGTACTTGGTCATCGGCTACGAAGTAAAGCGCTCGGAGGTAGAGACCGTCGTAATTGCTTTCCCGAGCACGATCCATGGCGCGGCGGCTCATGCGCTCATCCGTTCCCCAATCATCCTTTGCCAAGAGAAAACACACTGCCTTCTCAAGGCCAAGTTGTATCTCAAGCCACGAATAAGAAAGTAGTTCGGCTTGCGCGAGGGCAACTGTTGCGTCCCGCCGGCATTCGTCGGTGTTTCTCGCCAACTGCTCGGAGTAGGCCTGTTCGAATTGCGCGCGCAGCAGGCCGGCTTGATTACCCGAAGAGTGAAATAACCGGCCGGCGATGCCCGCTTGTTCGCGCACAGCCCTGTAGTTTGCGGAGTGGTTCATCTGCGATGCGTGGGCAAGCGCTGCCACTGCACGCGGGAAAGAGGGAGAAGAAGAGCCCTTCAGCAGGTCGGAAAGCCAGCGGTCGTTATGCTTCTGTGTGGTTAGCTCCGCCAAAAAAAAAAGCGCCCGGCGGGCGCTCGCATTCGCGGATACGCCGCGTTCAGGGTACGCTTGCGGCAACCACGACTGAACTGCGACTTCGAGGTATTGCTCGACCCTTCGTTCGACGTCGGCATTCGCGTCGAAATTCGTTGCGCTCGCGACTTGCTCTGGAGACAGGAGCGGTGCTGCACCCCTCTCATGCTCTTTCAATTTCGCCCGCACCGATTCCGCCCGGTTGCGAGCCTCGTCGGCCCACTCGGAACGCGAGTCCAGTTTCAGGTAATGCTCCCAATCTTCCAGCGCCTGCTGGTAAAGGAATTGGTGCTCGGCGACGATCGCGCGATTGAACAACGCAATCGTATTGTCGGGCTGCCGCGCCAGAACCTGGCTGAGATATTCGAACGCTGCTCCGTAGTCTTCCGGCCGGTCTTCCGATTGCGCGCGCTGAAAATAGGCCGTCCCCAGGTCGGCGAGCAATTGCGGAGAATGTGGCTGCAATTCCAGGGCGCGCTGCAACGACTCCACCGCCGCGTCGTACCTCCCTTCGAGCACGTCCGCGCGGCCTGACGCCTGCAACCAAGCTGGATCGTCGGGATGCGCTGCCAACTGGCCTGCGATTAAAGCTTCCGCCTTCAAAAGCGCAGCGGGTCGCGCGATGAAGGATGAGGCGGGACCCCTCTGTACCCGTAACGGCGCGTAGCCAGCGTCGGCAAATCTGAGTTCGAGGGTGCGCTTCTCAGTGTAAGCACGAGCCAGGAGGCGATTGGCGGCCGCTGGCTGATGCCGTTGGACGACAACCCACGATCCGACGGCGACCACGGCGAGAAGACAGACCCCCGCCATTGCCAGACGGCCTGTTGAACCCGGAACGGCCAGCCACCTTCGCCACCAGGGCACAGGTTCCGGCTCCGTGCCCGAATGTCGTGATCCCGCAATGCGCTGGGCCAGGTTCTGCTGCCACTCCTCCCGTGCGCTCTCGAGGGTCGCGATACGCTGCCGCTCCTCGTCGGTGACCTCCCCATGCAGATCGGTCAACTCGCCCACGGCGCGCCGCAGCTGCGGACCACAATAATCGCAGCGGCTGGCATGCTCGATGCAGGCCAGCGTCCGCTCGGGCGGCGTCAACCCACCGGCAATCTCATGCCATACCTCCGCCTCTGGACAGTTGGCCTGGCGCTTTGTGGACTCATTGGGCTTCATGTTCTTCAGTTGGCGATCGAGCAGCGACAGCCCTTGGAATTGTTCCCGGCAAACGGCACAGACAGCGAAATGAGGATGAACATCTGCTGCCTCCGGCACAGGTTCGGCCCGCCGACGAGACTCCTCAAGCAACTTCGCCAGTTCCGCTTCTCCGATGTGACCGTTGCTAGCTTCTCCCAAAACTAGCTCCCCAACCTTTTAGAACGATTTTGCCGATTCAGAACCTTCACATCGCGGTGCGGGCTGGAACTCGCCAAGTGACCACGAATCATAATCGCCAGGCGCATGAGCACGCTTTCGACGCCCTCCGTGGTCAGCCCGAGCGATGGGATAGCTGCGATTTCATTGGCGGTCAGCCCTTGCCGGTGGCGAAGCCAAAAGATCGTGCGCTTTCTTTCCTGGTCCTTCCCGGACGTAACCTGGCGCAGGACCTTGTCAATCTGTTCGAGCTGAATCCGCTGGCTCACCGTCTGAAAGCTGTCGGCACCGACTATTTTCAAATGGATCTCGACCGGTTCCGTTATCGCTTCGGTTTGGGCTGCGCCCCGCTTTGCGGCTGATGCAGATTTGAAATGATCGTGCACGACATTGGCAGCAACCACCTTCAGAAACCCATAAATGGAGTCTTCGTGCCGGGATTGGAACGACCGCAGCAGGCGGCTATCGTTCTCGCAAAGCTTCAGGTAGGTATCCTGGATCAGGTCGTCCAGTTGCGAACGGGACGGTTCGCTCCAGTGGCTGGCGGTCCTGAGGACTGCGGCGGCTATCACCATCTGAAATCGCCGGATGAACTCCGCCCACGCTCCCTCGTCTTTCGAACCGGCGCATGCCCTTACTAGTTCGGCTGACGAGAGCTCCGGATAACGCGCCAAGGGGTCTACTCCAAGTTCGGTTGGATTTTACAATAGTATTGCGACCGGTATCGTTAAAAGATCGGGGCCTGCCGGTTGGCCGAGATGTCACAAACCACGGCCCCTAAAGGGCTTCCAGATTTGAAGAACTTACGGCGCCGCTGAAGCGAGGCCCTGATGCGAAACCTGAGGTTTCCCCGCTGCGGACTAAGCCAGCAGTTTCGCCGCCTCCTTGGCGTAGTAAGTCAGAATTATGCTCGCCCCGGCCCGGCGGATGCAGAGCAGCGATTCCATCATCACCCGCTCCCGATCGATCCACTGGTTGCGGGCGGCGGCCTCGATCATCGCGTACTCGCCCGAAACCTGGTAGGCGGCCAGCGGGAGGTCGAAACGGTCCCGCGCTGCGGCAATCACGTCGAGGTAGGGCATTGCCGGCTTCACCATGATCATGTCGGCGCCTTCTTCTATGTCTAATTCGATCTCCAACATCGCCTCGCGAAGATTCGCCGGGTCCATTTGGTAGGAACGGCGATCGCCGAACTGCGGCGCCGAATCCGCCGCCTCGCGGAAGGGGCCATAGAAGCCGGAAGCGAACTTCGCCGCGTAAGAAAGAATCGGCGTATTTTCGAAGCCCGCCTGGTCGAGAGCCCCGCGAATTGCGCCCACCCGGCCATCCATCATGTCCGAGGGCGCGATAATGTCCACCCCCGCCCGCGCCAGCGAAACCGAGGTGCGCGCCAGCAACTCCAGGCTCGCGTCATTCACGATTTCGAATTCCGTGGTGGCCGGCGGCGCTGCTGCGGCCGCGCCGAGCGACTGCGGCCCGGCTTTTACGATGCCGCAGTGGCCATGGGACATGTACTCGCACAGGCAAACATCGCCCATCACTACCATGTCGCGTACTTCGCTCTTGATGGCGCGCGCCGCCTTCTGCACGATGCCATCCTCCGCCCACGCGCCGGTAGCCACTTCATCCTTTTTTTCGGGCAGCCCAAACAAAATAACGGACAACACGCCCAGCTTGCGAGTCTCCCGCACTTCCTTGACGGCCTCGTCGACCGAAAGGTTGAAGACGCCGGGCATCGAGCGCACTTCTTTCCGGATCCCCGTTCCGGGGCAGATGAACAGGGGATACACCAGAGATTCAGGGGTAAGCCGGGTCTCGCGGACCAGGGCACGCAGCGTTTCAGTGCGGCGCAAACGGCGCAGGCGGTTAGCGGGGAATGCCATGACAGGAATTCTAGCAGTTGCCGCCCGGACCGCGACCGCCAACTTGATCACTGGTCATTGTGATCTCGGTCACACGGCGGGCTCGAAGGTTACCGCAGTAACCAAAGGTAACCAGTCCGTGATCTAAACATAACGTCGCGCACGTCATATGATGCAAAACAGTGTCTCGGCTCCAAATCTCGGCGCTCTTCGGAGGCGTGGGCCTGCTGCTGGTCTTTGCGCTGGCTCCCGCTGTGTTTCCCAGCCCCGCCTTGCGTGTAGCCGTGGGAGACGTGATCCCCCTGTTGGTGCTCGCGACCACTTTTGTCGTCTCCGCCAGAAACGCCTTCGACAGCCGCGGCCATACACGGCTGTTCTGGAGCCTGGTAGCGGCAGGCATGGCGATGTGGTCTTTCAATCAGGCATTCAGGACGTTTTTTCAAGTCGTGCTTCGCCAACCGATGCCCACGCCATCGCCGGGCGATATGGTGTTGTTCCTGCACGGTATCCCCATCATGGCGGCCATGGCCATACGGCCCCATCAGGCCGACGAGAGCGACGGGATGTTGCCCAGCGCGCTGAATGTCCTCATCCTGCTGGTGTGGTGGATTGTGGTGTACGCCTTCTTCGTTTTTCCCGACGAATACCTGGCCACCGATGTTGCTGGGTATCGGCTGCGACGGGATCTCCTTTATCGTGTCGAAGAAGTGATCCTCATTGCTATGTCCGCATCGGCATTCTTCAGCAGTTCCGGATCGTGGCGTGGAATCTATCGCAACATCTTCTTCGCAAGCATTCTCTATGCTTTTTCTTTGGAAGCGATGAATGTTTTTGAGGTCCGCGGCATTTACAGGATTGGGGGAATCTACGACCTGCCGTTTCTCGCTGCGCTGCTCGGGTTCCTTTGGGCCAGCATCTCGGGGCGGCACTGCCTGCGCGATACCGAGATGACGCCTGCGATCACTCGCGCCAGTCGCCCGATCGCTCCGATACTTGCGAAGCTGGCCCTCTTTTCCTTGCCCGTTATGGGATATTGGGCGCTGTTCCTGGGCCAAGATCAGCCTTACCTGCGCCACGTTCGCTTTAATGTGACCATGGGCGGCGTCGCCGTCTTGGCCTTTGTCGTGCTTCTGAAACAGCACCTTCTGGATCGAAAACTTCTGCAGCTGCTCAATCATTCGCGCAAGAGTTTCGACAACCTGCAGCGGCTGCAGGGAAGAGTAATCCAACAAGCGAAACTGGCATCGCTCGGAGAGTTGGTCGCGCTCGCCGCCGGCGAACTGGAGTACCCGCTCTCGGCCATCCTGAGTAGTTCCGAGCGCATGGCGGCCAGCAGTAACCTCAGCCGCGAGCAACTCTCGAACGCACAGAAAATCGGCCAGCAGGCCCGGCGCACGCGCGAACTCGTCAGCGACTTGCTCAGTTTCGCCCAGCAGACGCCCGGAGATAAAACTCCTCTCGAGTTAAAACCTCTTTTGCAGCGCGCGGTGCAGATGGAAGGATTCAAGCTCGATAACAAAAAGATCACGTTGACCGTGGAAAGCCAGGACCCTTTACCCCGCGTCCTCGGCAACCCCAACCAGCTCTTGCAGGCATTTCTTCAGATTGTCGAGAACGCCGTGGATGCCTTACAGGAAATCGGCGGCGGGCGGCTCCAGGTATCCCTCTGGCGAGAAGGCCCCGAAATGGTGGTACAGTTCGCCGACTCCGGCCCCGGCCTGCGCGACCCCGAGCGCGTGTTCGATCCTTTCTACACCACCAAGCCGGTAGGCAAAGGCACCGGCCTTGGGCTCAGTGCGACCTATGGCGTGATCCAGGACCACAAGGGACAAATCACCTGCTACAACCGGCCCGAAGGTGGGGCCGCATTTGAAATCCGGCTCCCCGTGCTCAAAGTCACTGCGCTCTTAGCCGAAGGGGCCCGCGCCTGAAGCCACCAATTTCCCTGTAGAGATGCGGCTTGCCGCGTCTCCTCTGGCAGCAGGAGAGGGGGCAAGCCCCGTCTCTACACTATCCTCCACTCGCCACAATCGCGTCCGCCACTCGCGCCGCCTCCGCCGCAAATCGCACATCGTGCGTCCGAATGATGTGTGCCCCTTTCAGGACCAAAGCGGTTTCCGCAGCCAGCGTCCCGTAAAGACGCTCTGCAACCTCCGCATCCTTGCCATCGCGCGCCAGCGTTCGCCCGATGAATGACTTGCGCGACACTCCCGCCAAGAGCGGAAATCCCATCTGCTGCAACTTCTCAAAGTGCGCCAGCAGCGGATAGTTCTCCTCGAAGCGCTTCCCGAACCCAAACCCCGGATCCAGCACGAGGTGATCACGCTTGATGCCCGCCAGGGTTGCCGTCTCCGCCCACTGTCGCAAATCCCGTGTCACCATAAGTACCGGATCGCCAATTGGAGGCAACGATCGCCACTCGTCGGGCCGCCCACGCGTGTGCATCAGCACCGCCCCCACCTTGAGTTCCGCCAGCATCTTGCCCATTTTCGGATCCCACCGGAACCCGCTTACATCGTTCACAACCTCGGCCCCAAGCTCCACCGCTGCCCGCGCCACGCTCGCCTTGTAGGTATCGACGCTTATCACCGCATCCGGCCGTCGCCGTTTCAAATCCCGGATCACGGGGAGCACCCGCCTCCGCTCTTCTTCTTCCGATACAGGTTCCGAAGCGCCTGGGCGCGTCGATTCCCCGCCCACGTCGATGATGGTCGCGCCGTCATCCAGTAACTGCTCGGCCCGGACCACGGCTTTCTCGGCATCGATGTAGAGTCCGCCGTCGGAAAACGAGTCAGGAGTGACATTCACGACACCCATGATCAGAGTGCGTCGCCCTAACTCGAGGACGCGAGAGCCTATGTTCCACTGAAAGATTGCCCGCATGTTGCCGCTATTCTACGTGGAGCGACGGGCGCCTCGCCCGTCAAGCGGTTCGGCGACCAGGCGGGGACGCCGGCTCTCCACTAACATTTGCGTCTCGCGACACTAGAACGAGCCCATTTTTCCCGGTGTTACAATTCAGTTAATGCTTCGCCGGCGATCAGTTGCGCGTCTGCTTCCTATCATCCTGCTGGCCACGTCGCTGTTGGCCGCGCCGGTCAAACCGCTGCCCGATCGCGTGGCTGCCGTGCTCAGCGCTCCCGACCTCGCGCGTGGCTTCTGGGGAATCGAAATCGTTTCCCTCTCGACAGGCAAGACCTTGTATTCGCAGAATGCCGACAAGCTGTTCACGCCCGCTTCGAACACCAAACTCTTCACGACCGCTGCGGCACTCGCGTTGGTCGGCCCGGACTACAAATTTCGCACCACGGTCGAAACCACCGGCTCGCTTGACCGCTACGGCCGCCTGAACGGAGACCTGGTCCTGGTCGGCCATGGAGATCCGAATCTCTCCGGACGCGAACTTCCCTACGATCTTCGCACCCAACGCAATGACGACCCCATTCAAGCGCTCGAGTCGCTGGCCGACGCCCTCGTGCAAAAAGGCGTGAAGTTCATTGACGGCGATATCGTGGCGGACGATTCCTACTTCGCCTTCGAACGCTATGGCGAAGGATGGAGCCAGGATGACCTTGTATGGGCCGACGGTGCTCCCGTTTCCGCGCTCACCGTCAACGACAACGTAGTCTTCGTCAACATTCTGCCGGCCGATCGCGCCGGCGAAAAAGCCTTCGTGAGCGTCAAGCCGTTTGCCGATTACTACCGCCTCGACAATCGCATCATCACGACTCCCGCCGGCACCGGACGCAAGTTCTTCGTCAACCGCGAGCCCGGCTCTACCGTTCTTACGCTCTGGGGGAACATGCCGCTCGATGACGCCGGCGCCAACGAAGCGCTCGCTATCGAAGATCCAGCCGAGTTTGCCGCCGGGCTCTTCCGCCAGTTGCTCGAGAAGCGCGGCATAGTCGTCTATGGACATCAGCGCACCCGGCACACCGAACTCGCCACCCTGTCCACGTTCAGCGTGACCGCCCTTGCACCGTCGCGCGGGGGCAACGGCAACGACGGCCAGTCCCGTCCCGTGAAAACCGATCAGCCCATCACGCTCGCGAGTTACGAATCGAAGCCCCTGCTGCAAGATATCCGCGTAATCAACAAGGTTAGCCAGAACCTCCATGCCGAAATTCTGCTGCGGCTATTGGGACGAGAGCGCGGCAACGCCGGAACCATTGAAGGCGGCCTGGAAGTTCTCCACGGGTTTTTGACCCAGGCCGGAATTTCTAACGAGGAGTATATTTTCTACGACGGCTCTGGGCTTTCGCGCCAGAACTTAGTAACTCCGCACGCGATTGTCGAGTTACTGCGTTATTGCTCGACGCAGCCTTGGGGCGCCGACTATAAAGCGACATTCCCAGTCGCCGGCGTGGACGGCTCGCTCTCGGACCGCCTCACCTCTCCCCGGCTGAAAAGCCGCGTCGTGGCTAAGACCGGGTCGCTGGGCGGCGTGAAAGCGCTCTCCGGATACGCGACCACCGATGGCGGACAAGAGGTCGTCTTCTCCATCCTCTCCAATAACTTCAATCTTCCCGCGAAGCGAGTTACGGACGCGATCGATCAGTTAGTCGAGGCGGTCGTGGAAGATGCTCCAGCGGGGCGCTAACTAGCAGCGGTTCGAGGAAACACAGGTGCGCTCCCGTGCGGGAAGCTATCACGTGCCCGTGTCGCGGCGTCCGACCGGCTGGTTTGCCGTTAGTCTTACGCAGCCTTTCTTAGCCCACTGGACATCTCCAGGCCGGCGGATTCGCGGGCGCGAAGCTCCGAAGCGATGCAGATTACGAAGCACGCCACGCTGACTTCAAACAGATTCCGCTGCGTCAGCCGCATCGCCATGAACAGCTTCGATGCAATGCTAAGATGCACCAATCCACCACATAGCAGCGTGATCCAGCCGACGTAGTAGGTGATCCTTCCAATCAACTGCAGACGAGTGACGTGATCCATGGTGAAACCTCCCGGTTTCCAGGTGTGAACGGATGCCCCAAGATTAGGGCAGTTCAGTGAGCGGCTGGATTATACACCGGATATCGTGGGCTGCAAGTGACGCGATCCGACCATCTATTGCTCATCCCTCGGTTCGATATCGGTGATGTTGAGCCGTATTGCTCGATTCCGGTTCAACCTTGCGCGGACTCCCGTGTATACGGCGAACATGCCAAGCGCCTCGAAGAAAGTGTTCCCCACGATGATTCCGATAACGTCAGACAGCCATTTGTCGGACCGGACGAGGAAAGCAGAACTAATCCAGCACAACGGGATGGAAAAGAAGTCCCAGTTTTCGTTAAGTTCAGCCTTCGAAGCACCAAGCCCAACGTGTAACCACCCCCAAAACAACGAGTAGGCAATTTGGAAAGCGCACAATGTTACATACCAGGCGATGAAGGGCAGCCCGGCCTTGAAAGCCCCGCGTTCGATCCAGGGAGGAATAAGAATCCCCCAGATCACGCGAATGGGAATAGACAAAAAGAGAAGTACGAGCAACCAAGTTCCCGCATGCCTGGCATTGAAGGTCAGAATTCCCAGAGCAACTAGCGTTGTCAATACGAGAAACCAAATCCAGCGAAAATAGACAAACGGAATGTGAACCTCAGCATCACACCACAGGGCAGCGTCCACGCGCGATGCGCGCGGCCCTCTTGCAGTCGGGACACACCGGCACTTCGCGACGCAACGGATTGAACATCAGATGGCTCGGCTGCCTTGGCTCATGCGAGAATCCCAATCTTCTTTCCCACTCTCTTGAGCACCTCGAGCGCCTGCTGTAGTTCCTCATTCGTATGCGTGGCCGTCATGATGGTGCGCACCCGAGCTTTGCCTTCGGGGACGGTGGGAAAGGCGATGCCGGTTCCGAGCACGCCTTCCTTGAACAGTTCGCGGGAAAAATCCATGGTCAAGCGGCCGTCGCCAATGATGATGGGGGTAATCGGCGTTTCGCTCGCGGGGGTGGTCTGACCTCCGATGTTGAAGCCGAGCAAGCCGAGTTCTTTTTTCCAGAAGCGCGTGTTCGCCCAGAGCTGCTCCATCCACTGCGGCTCGGTTTCGAGAATGTCGAAAGCTGCGATACAGGTGGCCGCGACCGACGGCGGGTGGGACGTCGAAAAAAGGAACGGCCGCGCGCGATGATAAAGATAATCGATCAAATCGCGGGTGCCGCAGACGTAGCCGCCGAGAGCGCCGATTGCCTTCGATAGGGTGCCAACCTGAATGTCGACGCGCCCGTGCATCCCAAAATGATCGATCGTGCCCCGCCCCTGCCGCCCGAGGACGCCTGAGGAGTGCGCGTCGTCCACCATCATGATGGCGCCGTATTTCTCGGCGGCTTCGCAGAGACCGGGGAGCGGGCCGATATCGCCATCCATCGAGAAGACGCCGTCCGAAATCAGCAGTTTCTTTCCCGGCTGGTTCTTCACGCTGGCGAGTTGCTCCTCGGCGTGGGCCACGTCTTTGTGGCGGAACACTAGAATCTTCGCCCGTGACAGACGGCAGCCATCGATGATCGAAGCGTGATTCAGTTCGTCGGAGATGATGAAATCGTCTTTGCCGAGAAACGCCGATACCGTTCCCGCGTTGGCCGTGAATCCCGACTGGAACACCACACAGGCCTCGACGTTCTTGAAGCGCGCGATCTTCTCTTCCAGTTCCATGTGGATTTTCATGGTGCCCGCGATGGTACGCACCGCGCCCGATCCGACGCCATACTTACGCGTGGCTTCAAGGGCGGCTTCGCGCAGTTTGGGATGCGTGGTAAATCCGAGGTAATTGTTCGAGGCGAGGTTGATGACGCGCTTGCCGTCAAAAGTGCAGAGCGGCGCCTGCTCATCCTCTAGGACACGCAGCTTGAAGCGCGTGCCCTTGGCCTTCAGTTCGTCAAGTTGGTCGGTCAGGAAGGAGAGCGGATTGGTGCGGGTAGCAGGGGGCATGAGAAACCTCGCCAATTGTTTCTTCGGAGTCTACGCGACGAGCGCGAACGTTTAGTTTACAACTCGTCAGCGGAATGCGGTGATGCGATCCGCGTCATGATTTCACGACAGGCACCCATCCCTGTTAGCATCTTCTCGACTCACAGAGGAACCTTGCTGATCTTCCTGCGGACATCGCTGCTGATCTTGGTTAGCATCTATGTGCTCGTGTTGATCATCGCAATCTTTTCTTCCGAGCGGCTGATTTTCCAACCCCAACCACCCGGATATCGCGATAGCGCTGCGATTTTGAAGCTGACTAGTTCTGACGGTGCAAAGATCTCTGCAATATATCTTCCCAATCCCGCTGCGACCTTTACTATTCTCTTCAGCCATGGCAACGCCGAAGACGTCGGATACGTGGCTCCGCTACTGGAGCAAATCCGGAGCGCCGGCTTCTCCGTCTTTGCGTATGACTACCAGGGATACGGAACAAGCGAGGGCAAGCCCACCGAAGTGCACACCTACGATGACGAGGAAGCGGCCTATAACTATTTGACGCAAACCATGCGTATTCAGCCGAACCGGATCATCGCCTTCGGGCGTTCCGTGGGCACCGGCCCGGCAGTTGATCTCGCATCTCGCCGTCCCGTTGCAGGACTCGTTTTGCAGAGCCCGTTCCTGAGTGCGTTTCGAGTAATGACCAGAATCCCAGTTCTACCTTTCGATCGATTCAACAATCTGCGAAAGATCAGGAAGGTCCACTGTCCCGTTCTGGTCATTCACGGGACGCAGGACACGGTCATAAATGTCGCCCATGGCAAAGAGCTTTTTGCTGCCGCAAATGAGCCGAAACAGGCCTTTGGGGTAGATGGTGCAAACCACAACGACGTAGAACTCGTTGCGGGTCCCCAATATGTCGACGCGTTGACGGCATTCGTGAACCTCACTTCCCAGCATCAGCTCGGCACCGGACCGCCAAAGCACTGATCTATGAATTAAGGAAGTTCTGATTAAGTCCCTTGGGTCCTCCGTGCCCCCCTGTGTACCCTGTGGTTTACGCTTTCTGCCGGCACTTGATCAGAGTTTCCCTAAGTATCTCGTTTCTTCGGCTGTCCGAGCGCTGCAATCGTTCCCTTGGTGGCACGCAGGTAATCAGCGGGCGCGATCAGAATTTGCAGGCCGCGCATGCCCGCCGAGATGGAGACGACGTCGAACAACTCGATGGTCTCGTCCACGTAGACCGGGAAGTCGCGCTTGGCCGCCAGCGCCGTCACTCCGCCACGAATGTATCCAGTAAGCGCTTGCAGTTCTTTCACCGGGACAAGCTGAATTTTCCTCTCTCCCGCGGCGGCGGCCAGCGCCTTCAGGTTAAGTTCCTGATCGCCGGGAATCACGGCCATGGAAATTCCGTTGCGGTCGCCGCGCGCCACCAGCGTCTTGAAAACCTGCTCGGGTGGCAATCCAATCTTGGCGGCGACGGTTTCCGCGGCGAGGTCGTCGGGATCCACCTCGTACTCGCGCAGCTCGTAGTGGATCCCCATCTGATCGAGCAGGCGCGCCGCATTGGTTTTCTGAGGCGGTTTCACGTTGTATAGTGTCCCATTATCTTTCTTTGAAGTTCGAAGGAGGCCTATCGTGCGTCTTCTACTCCATTGGATTCTAAGCGCGGCGGCGGTGTGGATCGTGGCCCACATCGTGCCGGGCATCAGCGTAAGCGGCCCGGTGGCGGCGCTGATCGCGGCGCTTGTGATCGGCCTGATCAACGCAACCCTCGGATTGCTGCTCAAGATTCTCACTTTCCCGCTCACCATTCTCACTCTTGGACTGTTCTGGTTTGTGATCAACGCGCTCATGCTGGAACTGGCGGCGGCGTTCGTGCCAGGATTCTACGTGCGCGGCTTCATTCCGGCCCTGATCGGCGCGGTAATGCTGAGCCTGGTGAGTTCGGTGCTGCAGTGGTTGGTCATGCCGAGCCGGAAGTCCCGTTAGCGGAGATCTTGCAGCGCAGCGAACACGCGCTCCACCTGTCGTTCGGTCGAATCGAGTGCTCCGGAGTTGTCGATCACGAAATCGGCCGCTTTCATTTTTTCGTCATCGGGAATCTGGGCCGCCATGCGGCGCATGACTTCGACCCGGGCAGCGTCCTCGGAAATTCCGAGGCGGCGGGCGTAGCGCAGGATGCGCTGCTCGGGCTGGCAGGTCACAACCACTAGACGATCGAAACGGCCAGACGCTTTTGCCTCGAGGATCAGCGCAGCTTCAACGATGGCGATGGCATTCGGATCACGCTGGCCGATTTCCTCCATCCACTTGTTTTCGTGGTCGATCACTGCCGGATGGACAATCTCGTTGAGTTCCTGGACGCGCGGAGGCGCGCCACCGGGCGTGCCAAACGCGGCTTCGGCCAGACGAGAACGGTTGATGGTTCCATCGGGATTCAGGATTTCGCGGCCGAAGCGGCGAACAACTTCCTCATAGACCGCTTGGCCGGGCTGCATGAGGGCGTGCCCGACGGCATCCGACTGGATCAGATGCGCTCCGCGTTTGACAAACATCTCGCCGACGGCGGATTTGCCGCTCGCGATGCCGCCGGTAAGGCCGAGTTTTAGCAATGGGTGCTCACGGTTATCTGCGTCTAAGCAAACTCTCGTAGAGACGGGGCTTGCCGCGTCTCCCTCGGCCGGGCAATCGATGTAGGGCAAGCCGAGATAGTGAACCGCGAAGACGGGGCAAGCCCCGTCTCTACTGCGGCACCAAAACTCCGCGCCTCAGCATGGCGGCTTTTACGGTGTTGGCCATCAGCATTGCTATGGTTAGCGGGCCTACTCCTCCGGGGACCGGCGTGATGGCCCCGGCGATTCCGGCCACCTCGGGGTGAACGTCGCCTACCAGGGTGGAGCCTTTGGCCAGAAATGTTTCTTCGCGCTTCTTGTTTCCAGCGAAGAAGCGGTCGAATTCCGTTCGGTCAGTGATTTTGTTGATGCCAACGTCGATCACGGTGGCTCCGGGCTTCACGTAGTCTCGGGTAACCATGCCGGCGCGGCCAATCGCCGCTACCAGGATGTCGGCGCGGCGGCAAACTTCCGGCAGATCGCGCGTTTTCGAGTGGCAGACGGTGACGGTGGCGTTCTGATTCAGCAGCAGCATGGCTACGGGCTTGCCGACGATGTCGCTGCGTCCGACAACCACAGCCTCCTGCCCGGCGACCGGAATTCCGCTGCGCTTCAGAATCTCCATAACGCCAGCGGGGGTGCACGGAACAAGGCCGGGGCGCTGCGTGGAAAGGTAGCCTACGTTCATGGGATGGAAGCCGTCTACGTCTTTAGCAGGATCGACCGCCACCAGAACTTTCTTCGAATCCACCTGCGGCGGCAGCGGCAACTGCACCAGGATGCCGTCGATTTCGTCGCGGCGGTTCAGGTCGGCGATCAGGGCGAGCAGTTCTTCGGTGGTTGCGCTTTCGGGGGGCGTGTGCTGTTCACTGTAGAGGCCCACTTCCTGCGAGCTTTTGACTTTGCCGCGAACGTAGACCTCCGACGCGGGATTGTGCCCGACCAGCACCACGGCGAGCCCCGGACGCACCCCTGATAACGCCAGTTCCTTCGCCTGGGCGGCGACTTCCGCGCGGATTTCACTGGCTATTTTGGTACCGTCGAGAATCCTGGCTGACATCGCACCTCGCTGCTGTCTGCAGTGAATTTGAAAGGCGATTCTATCGCATCGCGATGGCGGAGTCGCAACCACTGGCGTCCCTTGCGGGACTCGGGCTCTCCCCTCTCGCTTACCCTGCACTGCGTGCCGGGCTTTCCTATTCCGCCGCTTCGCGGCTGGAGCGCTTCGCTCCACATGGGCGGGCGAGGACGTCCCCCCTACGTAAACCTCGCTCCGCGCTACAATGGAGCGGCTATGATTTCGCAGGATCTGCTCGATATGCTGGTTTGCCCCGTTTGTAAGAAGCCGGTGGTCCTCAGCGCCAACGGGGACAGCCTGAAATGTGGCGAGTGCCGCCGGGTTTACCCCATTCAGGACGACATCCCGATCATGCTCGTGGACGCCGCTAAAATTGACGCGGCCTGACGCTGGGACTGTTCAAGATATCTGACAAAGTGCGGTTTCCCGCTACGAATCGACATTTAGTGTCAATCTGACAACAGACGCCGCTGTTATGTCTCGCGCCTGCCCGCCGATCCCATCCCCGCAACCTTTTGCAAAAGGTTGGGTTCTAACAACTTGAGGAGTGGAGAAGCCCTATTTATTGATGTACCAAAGTTACGGCATGACGATTGCATGTAACGAATCAGGTTGCCGATGAATCTAATTGAGCAACGGTAGGGGAGGTCGGGGGGGTGAGAATGGCCATGAAAGAACGATTTACGGTGACGGAACTATGCGCCCTGCGTAACGACCTGATCCAGGGCGGCATGGTAGATTCCCGCGAAGCAGCGGAACTGCTCCAGGTTTTCTTGGCGGGGCGAGGCTATGGCGTTTCGCAGACCGCTGCGATCGACGCCGCCGGACGGGTGGAAATGGCGGGCTGTTCTCTGCCGGTGCTGGAGCGTGAACTGGAAGGGCTCGCGCTCGTAATGTGAGGTGGCGCGGCTGGCTTAATATATACGTGAAATCGAGGTTAACGGGAAACTGATCTAGCTCAACTCAGCGATCGACAGTTTCTCAGTACGAAGCGCCGGGCATCAATGCCCGGCCTTTTATTTTTCCGGGGTATTGCGGTCCGGATCGGCGAGACGCGTTTGTCCTGCCAGGGCGTCAGTGGCATGAAGGTCGTTAGTCGATAGTCGTTAGCAAATCACCCAAGTCCGCCTCACCGTTTTCCCAACTACCAGCGACAAACGACTGCTCTCTGCTTCCCGCGATTACCTTGGTTGCCACACTTTCCGGCTCTTACTAGCGGACCCCTTCTCACGGACAATGAGTACGATGAACGTCTCCGCCAAACTTGGACAGTTCGTGCTGTGCCTGTTTGCCCTGCCCTTTGCATTCGGCGGACTGTTCACGATTGCGCAGGCCATCCGCATGGCGCATGCGGATCCCGGCAAAACGCCTTTCTGGTTCCTGCTGCTGTTCGGGCTTGTGTTCAGCGGAGTGGGCTTTGGATTGATTTTTGCTGCACTCTATGGCGGGAAATTCGCGCAGCGGCAACAGCGACTCCAGGTCGAGCATCCTGCGGAACCCTGGCTTTGGCAGGCAGACTGGGCCCAAGGCCGCGCCAACAGCAAGACGCGCAGCAATATGCTTGGCGGCTGGGTGTTCGCCATCTTTTGGAATGCGATTTCCATGCCGGTCGCCTTTCTTGTCCTGCCGGCGGCAGCCAAACAAAAGGGCCCGATTGCCTACCTCGGCTTGGTCTTTCCGATCGTCGGAGTGTTTCTGCTGATCTACGCGATCCGGCGGACCATCTCATTTCTCGAATTCGGCAACACCTATTTCGAAATGACTACCCTGCCGGGCGTAGTGGGGCGCGAACTGAAAGGCCAGATCCAGGCCCGTTTCCCGCATTCTCCGGACCATGGCATTCATCTGCGGCTTTCGTGCGTGCACCGCGTCACGACTGGATCCGGCAACTCGCGGTCCACGACGGAAAACATCGTGTGGCGCGACGACGCAGACCTTTCTCCGGGGCAGTTGTGTCCCGGCCCCACCGGGACAACGATCCCGGTCAGTTTCCGCATTCCGCTGGATGCGCAGCCTACCGAAAAACGCGCCCCCCAAGACGCATTCGTGTGGATTCTGGAAGCGCTTGCCGATGTACCCGGCGTGAACTATCACGATGTCTTCGAAGTTCCGGTCTTCCGCACCCAGCAGACTCCGACCCAAGCGGACGCGGAGAAGTTTGCACCGCCGGTGCCGCCGCAATCCGTCACGCGTCCCGAAGGGGTCACAATCGAAGTGCGTCAGACCGCGGAGGGTACTGAATTCTACTTTCCAGCTGCGCGCAACAAGAACTTCGCCGCATCGACAACCATGTTCATGCTGATCTTCAGTTTGATCACTTTCTTCTTGATCCACCGCGCGCCGTTTATTTTTCCCCTGGCCTTCGGCTTTTTCGCGCTGCTCTTGCTCTACATCACGGTTCAATTGTGGCTGGGGACTACGCGGGTGGTGATGGGCAGCGGTGGCGTGACCCTGCAGGCAGGGCTGCTGGGCGGCGGCAAAGTGCGAAAGATCGCGCTCTCGGAAATCGCGTCGATCAGCGACCGGATCACCTCGCAGCAAGGCGGAGGCACGGGCATTCCTTATTACGACATTGAACTCACTTTGCGTGACGGAAAGAAACTTACCTTGGGACGCAACGTCCGCGACAAGCATGAAACCGAGTGGCTGGTGGAGGACATGCGGCGGCTCGCCGGGATGCAGGCGAAGAGCATGACCGCGGGCATGGCGTAAAGCCGGAGCTGCTGCACCCCCGGTTGTTTCGGTCCATGTCAAAAGACAAATCCGTGTCACACTGGGCCGTTCAAAGTGGCGCACCGGCGGTGTTTACGGTTGCGACGGGCTCGGCTTCGCCAGGGTGATGTCGCGCCTGCCGTGACACTCGGTGGCGGGATCGAACTCCGCCGTGCCGGCCAATTGGTCCTTGGACGCGTTGAATTCCAGCGGAGGACGGCGGACGCTGGAAGGAAGTCCGGTGAACTTCACTTTGCCCTCCACGTTGGCGCCGGCTTCGAGATCGAGCCTGTGGAATCCCCCGAAACCGTAGGCGATGTGCACCTTGACGGTGGCAGCGGCGGCGGGCTTGCCGTCGGGAGCAATGACGGTCACTTCGAGCGAGCAGCGCCCAAGGCCGCCGTCGATCGTTGGAACGGATTGCGGCGGCTGCGCGGGCGGAGTCTGGTTCGACTGCGCCACAGCGGCGGGGAGAAGTCCGCCGGCAACAACAACGATAACCAAGACCAGACCGAACCATAAGCTCGACTTTCGCTTCATAGCGGTTGGGCGAGTGCTCCGATCTCCGTGGGCCGATCCCCGTGGGCCGATCTCCGTGGGAAAGTATAGCGCACGTGGCTCTTGGTGCTGGCGCAACAAGAACAGGGGTGCTTCGTTCATCGTGTTCTTCAAGATGCCGGGTGCGGGTGCCCCATCCTTGCGCGTTCGTTGCGCAAGGGTGGGATTCCACCGCCGCATCAGTCTTGGGATTTCCGCAACCGAATCCACGACCCAACCGCCCCGCCCCACGAAGAACACTTCTCCCCCAGACTCTTCCCCCGCCCACCCAACCAGCACCAAAGTGGAATAGCACGTGGAGGGACGGGCGCCTCGCCCGTCCAAGCCGAGCGAAGCTCGGCTCCTCACCCAGTGTCGCTTGCTATTTACTCACAAGGCAGTAACCCGTGAGTACCCCCACCCCCTCCCCCCTGGTCTAGTGGAATCATAGCCTTAGGAGGGAAATTCCAGAACGGTCATTGATTTTAAAGGACTTACATTAAAGTATTCCGGAATAAAGACTTAGCGGCGAAACCCTGGCTTTTCTCGGGATTTCAGCGGCGGGATGACGCTCAGGTCACGCCCGCTTGTCGCCTCAAGTTGTCAAAGAGCACGCTACAAATGGAACCGTGGCAGCTTCGAGGGCCGTCTTCGGGGACGGGCACACCTCCGGCCTTTCACAGGTCGATTCCTATTTTCGGGCTTGGTGGATGGGATGTCTGTGATGGCACGCACTGGTTGGATGTGATGAAAAGTTGGATGCGATGAAAGAAGTCGGGTGCCCCATCCTTCCGCGCACTTTGCGGAAGGGTGGGATTCCACGGACGCGTCAGTCTTGGGATTTCCGCAACCGAATCCACGCCCCAAGCGCCCCGCCCCACGAAGAACACTTCTTCCCCAGACTCTTCCCCCGCCCACCCAACCAGCACCAAAGTGGTCTATGCAGAGTTACCCAAGGCTGGTAGATAATGATCCCGACCGAGGGGGTCATGGGGAAGCCCATGGCCCTTTTTGCTTTGCCCCTCGGCATTAAGAGCACCAAGAAAGGGCTAAATGGCGGGACGCACTTACTGGCTTGATCTCTTCACGGCAGTGACGTGGCAAGAATTTCTCCAAGCCGGCGGGAAAGTATCGGGCTTCCGGGAGTCGAGATGGGGCATCCTCCAGAAGATCAAACCTGGAGATTACTTTTTGTGTTATGTCACTGGCATTTCACGGTGGGTTGGCCTTCTTGAGGTTACTTCAGAGCCGTTTCGCGATACGGCCCCAATCTGGAAGGATGAGAGCTTTCCCTGCCGAGTGAAAGTAAAGTTTGTCGCAAAACTGACTCCTGAAACCGGAGTTCCAGTTAAGGAAATGAAGGATCAGTTGTCTGTATTTCAAACGGCTGGAAGCGCGCTGTCCTGGACCGGCCATTTCCGGGGTTCACCGACAAAGTGGAAACTATCCGACGGCGAGGCTGTAGTCAAAGCGGTTTTGCAAGCTGCAGAGTCACCAGTCGTTCGCCCGATCGATCCGGGTAAGCTGAAGTACCGCCCGAAAACCCTGAAAGCGAAAATTGGTCTGGTAACAGTCCCCGAGTCTGAAGGAACGGATCAACCGGAGCAGGAAGTGGTAAAGGAGCCTGCAGCGCATACCGAGATTCAGTGGCTCCTTCTCAAACTGGGCTCCGACATGGGTTTCAGCGTTTGGGTGGCGCGGAATGACCGCAGCCGAGCGTTTGGGACACATCTCTTCGCAGAGCTACCGGCGCTAAAATCGAGCCTCCCCCTCCAGTTCGACGACGCGACCAATAGAACCATCGAACTTATCGACGTGCTTTGGCTTGACCGAAACTCAATCGTTGCCGCATTCGAGATCGAGAGCACCACATCAATCTATTCGGGTCTATTGAGGATGGCTGACTTGGTGGCAATGCAGCCGAATCTAAACATTCCCCTCTTTCTCGTCGCGCCTGAAGAGCGCCGGGAGAAAGTCTTCGCTGAGGTCAACCGCCCCACCTTCTCTCGTTTGGACCCTCGCCTGGCAGAGATATGTCGTTACATCTCGTTCGACGCGTTGAGAGAGCGCTTGGGGCAGGTGAAGGATTTTGTCCGGTATTTGAAGCCAGATTTTTTGGAGGAGTTGTCTGAAGCGTGTGACTTGGAGCAGGAGTCGTAGGGCAGGTAGACACGTCTCAACCGCCGGGTGCCCCAGGTCTCGCACTTTTCGAGACCTGGGATTCCACCGCCGCCTCCCGCTTGGGATTTCCGCAGCCGAATCCACGTCCCAACCGCCCCGCCCCGCGAAGAACACTTCTTCCCCCACCCACCCAACCAGCACCAAAGTGGTCTATGCAGAGTTAGTCAGGACTGTTACTAATGCTTCCGACCGAGGGGGTCATGGGGAAATCCATGGCCCTTTTTCTGTTGGGTCATATGTGGTTTCGTCTTTCTTCCATTTCTCAGAAATCCAAGCCGAGGCGTTCACGAAGACTTGAAGATGCAAGAAGATGCAAGGAGAGGCATATGAGCATGCTAAGGGACGAGGAATTAGTTGCTGCCATCACCACGCAGCCGCCATCGAGACAATTCGTAGAAGGAGTTCCGTTACCCGTCGACCCAGCCGATCGCTTTTCTAAGGATTCTCCGGTCCAAGCTTCATCCATAGATCTGCGGATTGGAAATATCTACCTGCCTGGTGAAAAAGAAACAGACGTTGGAGGCGCCAAAAATCCTAAGCAAGATCACTGCCTCAGCACCGGCGAGACGGCAGTCGTAACAACCATGGAAACACTTCACCTGCCTGCTGACATTGCCGGTTTCGGATTTCCACCATCGCGGGTATCTTTTAAAGGATTGCTGATGACCAATCCTGGGCATGTTGACCCCGGCTACCAAGGTGTCATGCGGTTTACGGTCATTAACATGGCGAAGGAGCCTTATCATTTGGAACGCGGCGGGAAAATAGTTACTCTACTGCTTTTCAAATTGAGCGGTGCTGTTCATAAGAACTGGCAGGAGAGGAATTCGGGGCCGGGAAGTTTGCCCGATCATGCCGCGATTAGCCGTTTGTCTAGGGACTTCGTCGATGTCAAAGAGAGGTCTCAAGACATCGCCAGGAAACAAGGGATGCAATGGAGTGTCGGAATCACTGCCGCGGTTACACTGGTGGTTGCGCTACTCGGGCTCTTAAGCAGCGGTCGGCTCTTCTCGCGAGCTGACGTGGAAGAGCTAAGAAAAAGGCAGGACACGGTGGAGTACGACGTCAAAAATCGTGTTGATGTGGACAAGAAGCTGCAAGAATTCGACAATCGACTAAAGGAACTCGAACGCTCAAGCAAGCCGGGCGGAAAGTAACGGAGGGAAACTGCGGTGGGCCCTATTTCCCGGACAGTTGGAAATCAGTGAAGCCAAAAATCTATTTGATAGGAGGCTCGCGTTTCAATGCAGAAGCATTGCTATCCTTCTTGCGAGAAGATAATGCTGAGTGGCTCCGTACAGCGGGCGCCACTGAAGCCGAGGAAATGGTGGAGGTTTCCGGCCGGATCTGTTACATGTCATTTGGCGCCAAACAGTCGCCCCGGTCAAATGCAGATTACATTCGAAACCTGATTGACCAGGGTCACGAGAGTGTCTTGGAGCACGTGAGTTGGACGTTTCTCCTGACGGGAGTCAGTCGCGCGTTCACACATCAACTTGTCCGGCACAGGATAGGTTTTTCCTTTAGCCAACTCTCTCAACAGTATCACGAGGAAACGGCCGCGACGTTCGTGGAACCGGCCCATTTAATGCTGTCACCAGGAGCTCTCGCGGCATGGCATAACGCAATGGCAGTCTCAAAGGAATCGTACAACGTCATTCTCGACTCTCTCAAAGAACTTAACGGTTCGCCTGGCCTGGCCCTGCAAGAAAAGGAATTTAAACGAGCGATTCGGTCCGCGGCTCGAAGTGTGTTGCCAAACGCAACTGAGACAAAGATCGTCGTTACCGCGAATGCGCGCTCTCTGCGCCATTTCTTCGACGTTCGAGGTTCTATTCCTGGAGACGTAGAGATGCGAGAAGTTGCGAGCGAACTCTTTAGGTTGGTGCAAACCGAAGCGCCGGCGTTGTTTTCAGACTTTGCTCTGACAACTCTGCCGGACGAAACTCCGATCTTGTCGCGGACTTGACCTTTTCATCACATCCAGCCAGTGCGCGCCATCACAGACATCCCATCCACCAAGCGCGAAAATTGGAATCGACCTGTGCCAAGTCCGAAGTATGTCCGTCTCCAAAGACGGCCCTCGAAGCTGCCCCAGCCCCATGGGTCAGCGCTCTTTGACAACATGCGAAAGCGACAAACGGGCATCAGCTCGCCCGAAATCCCGAGAAAATCCCGGATTTCGCCGCTAAGTCCTTATTTCTGTATTATTTCCATATAAGTCCTTATTTTTGTATTATCTGCGGCTAACCTTCTGATTCTAAAGGTATAAAAAATAGGGGGGGGAGGGGGAGGGGTCGCGGGAAATCAAAGTCAAAAGCAGCGGGCGAGGGCGCCCGCTCTACACTTGCAGGAAATTCTTCACCAGTTTCTTCCCCTCTTCCGTCAGCACGCTCTCGGGATGAAACTGGACGCCTTCGACCGGAAACCTCCGGTGCCGCAAGCCCATGATGACGCGCGTGCCATCTTGATCGCTGGTCCAGGCGCTGACTTCGAGATCGCTGGGCAATCCTTTCTCGGAAACTACCAGCGAGTGATAGCGCGTCGCGGTCATCGGAGAAGCGAGGCCGCGGAAGATGGTCTTGCCGTCGTGCTCAACCTGGCTGGTTTTGCCGTGCATCAGGTTCCGGGCGCGAACCACCTGGCCTCCGAAGGCCGCACCGATCGCCTGGTGTCCGAGGCAGACGCCCAGCACCGGCACTTTACCCGCGAAATGCCGGATCAGTTCGATGCTGATGCCTGCGTCACGCGGAGTGCAGGGTCCGGGAGATACCACGATGCGCTCGGGGTGCATCGCCTCGATCTCTTCGACGGTCACTTCGTCGTTGCGGCGTACCTCGACCTCGGCGCCCAGTTCTCCAAGGTACTGGACGAGGTTGTAGGTGAACGAATCGTAGTTGTCGAGGACGAAGACCACGGTTTTATTGTAACGGGAGATACGGCGCTCGGAAGCGAGGTGTCAAAGTTTCAGATCGTTGGGTTCCCCTGTGAAACCCTGTGTCCCCTGTGGTTCAAGATTTTTCTCAACCACAGGGTACACAGGGTTTCACCGAGGAAAGCTCGATTCGAAATATTGAAACTGCGCCTCCTTGACAGGCTTGCCGCTAATTGCCATGCTTACAGGCAATTTTGGAGGACCAATGGCCGAGGCGCAGCAGGACAAGGATAACGACAAGCGGGCCACGCGACGGTTTCCGCTTCGCCTGCCCGTCAGCGTTCATTACGGCGACGACAAAGAGGAGCACGCGGCCCAGACTCGCGACGTGAGCGCGCGCGGCATCTGCTTCTATGTCGATTCCGCCATTCAGGCTGGCTCTCCCATTGACTTCACGCTAACCTTGCCCCCTGAGATCACGCTGACGGAAAGCATCCGAGTGCGCTGTAAAGGCCGAGTGGTGCGGGTCGAAGGTGGCACTCCCGCGAACAAGATGGCGGTCGCAGCCGTCATCGATGAATACGAGTTTCTCGCCGACTCGTAAAATCCCTCGCGGCTTTTGGCCTTGTGCATTTCCTTCGTGTACCTTCGTGGCCTTCGTGGTTGGCGGTTTCGCAAATTGAACTTCTACCGTTTTCCGTGTGCCTTTCTTCATGGAACCCCTGAATGATATGGTTTCTGTAACACTCGAGTGTTTCCGTGGAGAATTTCCAGCCCACACCTGCGCTTCGGCAGCCGCGATCTCGCCGCAGTTTGCGGGCGGAATTGTGCGCTGTGATTGCGGTGGGAATGTTCGTGCTCGGAGCAGCGCCTTGGCTTCGTTCCCAGACTCCAGCCAAGCCCAAGCCTTCCGCTGCTCCGGCTACGAGCAAGGTTGCGGTGATCAAGAGCTTCCGGATCGTGCAGGAGAAGGACGGTCCCGCGGTTGAGATCCTCTCGACGAAGCCGCTGATTCCTGCGATCCAGGTAATCAAGGACCCGGATCGGCTGGTAATCGATCTGCCGAACGCGCGGCTGGATACGCAGGAGAAGCGAATCAGCGTGCAGGCCGATCAGATCAGCGGCCTACGCGCGGACCAGTTCCAGCAGAATCCTCCAGTAGCACGCGTGGTCGTGGATCTGCTCGCGCCGCGCGCTTACACCTGGGACGCTGCGGGAAACCGCCTGGTCGTGCATCTTGGAAGAAACCCTGGTCAGCCGAGCAGTTCGCCATTTCAGGCGCCCACCGTGACGAGCCTGACGCCCGCGCCGCAACCAGTGGTGACAGCAGTGCGCGCGGCTGGCCCGCTCGCGCTCAGTGGAAGCGACGGAAGCACGGGCAATTCGTTTACCGCCGCAACTGACACTGCCGTTCTCCGCCTGTCGAGTGGCGGAGAGGTGCATGTTTGTCCGGGAACAACCGTGTCGGTGACTCCGTCGCAGAACCGGCATAACCTGATGCTCAGCATGAACACGGGAGCAATGGAAGCGCACTTCGCTCTCGATGCTTCTTCGGATTCGGTGATGACGCCGGACTTCCGCATCCTGCTGGTGGGACCTGGGGAATTTCACTACGCGTTCAGCGCCGACAGCAAGGGCAATACCTGCGTTCGCGCACTGCCCGGCAATACGGCATCGGCGATCGTTACCGAGTTGCTGGGCGATCGCACGTACCAGGTCAAGGCCACGGACCAACTCGTGTTCCGTTCCGGGCAACTCGATCGCGTGGATATGAATGTGCCGCTGGAGTGCGGATGTCCGCCACCGCGAGATCCACCGATGCGGGCAACCAACGATCTGCCGACGCAAAGCTCCGCAGTGCCGCCCGCGAACGCGAGCCCAGCATCGGCGGGAACGCCTGCGGAGAACGCGTCCTCGTCCGGAGTGCCAGCAGCGGTCGCTGGGCCCGACGTTTCCATCGCGCCCAACGAACTGCACGTCCAGGTTGAGGCGCCATTCGTGTTCCACGCGACCGGCCCTGCACCTGCTCCGGTTGAAGATGTGAGTGCTCTGCCCCCCGATTCGCGTCCGCGGTCAACACCCGATTTGGCCGCTCCGCTTCCACCGGCCGCAAAGCAGACATCGAAACCGTCTGGCACAGAGACCGCATCGGCGAATCGGCCGCCGGCGCGCGGGTTCTTCAGAAGACTCGGCGGATTTTTTGCTTCGCTGTTCCACTGATTGCCCGCTTCGGGAAGACGCGGCAAGCCGCGTCTCTACAGAGATTTGCCCAAGTGGGTTGGGCGCGCAGGCAAATCTTTCTGCCCCTCCCGCATCTACTGTCTTAGACTTTTCTTAGCGCGTCACGTTTATAACTACATGCTTCACACCACACCTTTAAAGGAGAAGAACATGCAGAAACTGTGGACTCTTGTCTTGTTATTCCTTACATCCAGCGCCGCGTGGGCGCAGCTTCCGACGAGGGGAAACGTTTTCCTTGGCTATTCTTATGACCGCACTTCGATCGTGAGAAATGACACCAGTAATCTGAATGGATGGGAAGCCACGCTGGAAGGAAAGCTTGCGCCATGGGTAGGCCTCGTGGTCGATATTGACGGGCATTATGGCAACCACAATTTCGGCGGAACCACCGCCGACGTCGCCGCGCACAATTTCCTGTTCGGGCCGAGAGTGTCGGTATCGGTTGGCCGCTTCCGTCCCTTCGGCGAGCTCCTGTTTGGCGCGGGACACATTAGCCGGAGCAACGGCATCTCGGATTCGAATACTTCGTTCGCCAATGGTCTTGGCGGAGGGCTGGATTACAAGGTCTTCGGGCCGGTGACATGGCGCGGGCAACTCGATTGGATCAACACTCGTTTCTACGGCGAGGGCCAGAATGGTGTGCGGTTCTCGACAGGAGTCGCGGTGCATTTCTAAACCGCGTTCCGACAGACGCAACGTAGCGCCGGCATCTTGCCGGCTATCCTGAGGGCGTCTCGCCCTCGGACGGCGGGCGAGGACGCCCGCCGGACAGCCGCCGGGATGGCGGCGCTACACGCGGTGTTGCTGCTAGAATCACGGGTTCTCCAGACCGGAGTCGGAAGTTCCTCAAGGTCATCATGACTTCGCTGAATCGGGCATACACGCGGCTCAGCATGCGTCGGCGCTACGAATCGTGGTTCCTGCGTTTCGGTGTGGCCGACAACTCGGGCGCATGGTGGTTGCGCTATCTGCTGGCAAATCCGGGACGCAAAGGTTGCCCTGGCGTGCCGGGCGCGGCCCCGGTGCAAGTCTGGGCCACATGGTTCCCACGCGGCGGCCAACCTGAAACCTTCATCCAGGAGTTTCCCGTCGAGGCTCTACAGGTCAGCGAGCGGGGCGGCCCGTTTTTCCTGGAAGCTGGTCCCAACCGCATCGAAGATGAGTCGTGCCGCGGGGCTTTGGAAGTTCGTGGACGCCGGCTCTCTTGGGATCTGCGATACCGCTCCAATTTCGGCACCACGCTGAGCCACAAAGGGTGGATCGGGTTTTCTCGCACGCCTCATTCCGACGCGGTTTTCGCCGGAGAAATTCAGCTCGATGATCGAGTCTTTCGCGGCGATCCTCTCGGCTTCGGCGTACAGGGACACAACTGCGGGTTCCGGCATCGGCATTTCTGGACTTGGGCACACGCCTGCTTCCCGCAGTCCGATGGCCGTCTCAGCACGTTCGAAGCATTGGTGTACGAAATGCCTTTGGGGCTTGTGTTTCGCAAGGCCATCTTGTGGCACGAAGGCCGCTCTTACGTCTTCGGCAAAGTGCGTGAAAGTTGCCGCGATCCGAAAGCGATGCGTTGGGTTTTTGTGGCGACCTCTACGGCTGGATCGATCGAGGCGGAAATCGATGGCGGCGGACCGTCCTTGCATCGCTTGCCGTATGTCAAGACGGACTGCTCCGGAACATTCGAAGTTTCAAACAACAGCCTGGCGCGGGCGCGGCTCAAAGTCCGCTTGAAGAAAGCAGCGCGAGCAGAAGAATTCGTAACGGAGCGCGGTTCGGTCCTCGAAATGACCGGGGACTACCGACGCTAGGAAGCCTGTTTCGAGCCGGAGTGCCGTCCCTTGCGGGACTTGGTCTTTCCTGCCTTCGTCTACTCCGCACTTACGTGCGGGGCTTTCCTGTTCCGCCGCTGCGCGGCTGGAGCATTGTGTGTTCGACTCTTTATGTTCTAGCTCAAGCTATGACACAGACATCCTCGAAGACTGCGCGGAGAGAATCGTCTTTGGATGCCGCGCCCCTAAAGGGGTATCGAATGTTGAAGGCCTTACGGTATCGCTAAAGCGATACCCTGATACGAAACCCTAGTTCTTCCACAACCTAATTAGCCAGTAGCCGTCAGACAGCAGCCGTTGATTGCGTTGGAACTGCGGTGCGCTCCGCGCATCTTTCCAGGATTTCGGGGACTTCGAAGAGCGCGCGATTGGAATATTCGTTGACCTTCATGCGGAATTCTTCGAACGTCGCGCTCTGGAGTAAGCGCTGTACCGCGGGCGCAATTGCTTTGAAGCTTGGCACTACGATCCCGTAGCCCTTCTCTGTTACCCATTCGGCGTTGTAGCGCTCTTGCGGCAGCGTCTTGGAATTGCACTCCACGATGACGGGCAAGTGGAACTGCAGCGCCTCGCTGATTGAGCCCGGGCCTGGCTTGCCGATGAAGAAATCCGCTAAGGCCATGTAGTGGTCGACCTTCTGAGTGAATCCGACAACCAGGATTGGTTTCCTGGTCTGCAACTTCTTGAGCTCTGCGGCGAGTTTCTCGTTGTGTCCACAGATGAGAATTAGTTGAACGCCGCTGCCGACTTCATTGAGTTTCTTCGTAATGTCGATCATCACTTGGGAGCCATGCCCTCCAAACAGAACGATGCCGGTGGGACAATCGGGCTCCAGGCCTAGCTGTTTTCTTTCGGTGATTCGATCGATGACGGTCTTCTCGTAGAACTTTGGCTTCAGGATCATTCCAGATGTCAGGAACACATGGTCGGCGGAGTGGCCCATACTCAGCGCTTGCTGCCGGGCGCGTTCCGTGCCGGCAATGATGAATTCCGACTCGCGCTCAATCCAGAAGTGCGGCGGATAATCCGCCAGATCGGTGATCAGAGTGACAAATGGCGTTTTTGCATCCGGTATGTTTGTCCCCTCTGGGCGAAGGCTCTCGGCAATCTCCCGATTGAAGTGCGGGATCACGGAGAGGACCATGTCCGCCGTATGTTGGGCCCAGTGAGCCCGGAGTAATTTCACAATCGAAGCGTGGTAGGCACGGATTGTCCCCTGCAGCACGACCAGCAGCTGAGGAGAGAAGCGCGTCCAGCCTTTGCGGAGGATTAGATTGTAAGTGTCCTGGATGCGCAGGCCAGTGGCGCGACGAATCAGGTCGAGGGGGTCGAGCAATTCCTGAATGTCAAGGAGATTGACGTCCCAGGGATGTTCCTGGCTGGAGAGCGTGGCTTTGAGAGCATCTGCTGCACTTCGATGTCCTCCGCCGGCGTGATGGAAAACGATGGTTAGTTTGCGCACGAGTTCATTGGCCTCGTCTGTGGCAAATCAGTTTCTTCAAAGATCATCTGATCGCTGGAACTAACATCAGGTAGCCACACCCTCGTATTCGCCATCTTCTAGAAGTTCCGCCTCGCCAGCGAATTCAGTAAATTCGGAATCCGTTTGTTCTTCGCCAAGATGATCGCCATCAGGTCGCTCAACGAATTCATGGATCTGGACTCCGTCTTCACCAACGGTGATATAGGTAGGATGCGCGTCAATCCAGGCTCCGCAATTGAAATAGTCGATGCCGTGTTCCTGATCGTGCTGGTGCATCGCGGCGTGGGTGTGGCCGCAGAAGATGCGCGCCGCCTGATGGTGACGGGCATGGGCCAGTGCGCCGTCGGCGACTTTAGGCGACAAGCGCAGCCAGCGCGTGTTGAGCCGGTCTAGGAAACGGGTCAGGGTTTTGTTTTTCGAGTCCCACTTCTGCAGTTGCAGGTAGAGCAGAGTGCCGATCAGATAACTGACGCGTACGTTGCTCACGACGAAGCCGTCGAACTGGTGACCATGGACGGCGATGTGGCGCAGGCCCTGATATTCCCATTGATATTCCTGGTACACGCGGACGCCCACCAAATGGGACATGATTTCGGCCAGGCCGTGGTCGTGATTGCCTTCGACCCAGATCACTTCAACGTTGCGCTTGGGATTGGAGAGCTTGCGGATGAAGCCGAGGAATTTCCAGTGCTCTTTTTTCAGGCGTCCGAAATTGAGGTCGGCAAAGATGTCGCCGAGAAGAATGAGGCGACGATATTGATTTTCCCGGAGGACGCGCAGGGCCTCGCGGGCGCGGCTCATGTCCGCGCCGAGGTGAAGATCCGAGAGAATCAGCGTGTCGTAGGCCTGCGGCGCCACGGTTTCTATTGTGGCCGAGGAGTGTTACGAGGTGATGAATTGGGAACCGGGTTGAAGGGCAAGGGGTAACCCGTCGGTAACCTGTTCGGAAGGAGTCGGTCTCCCTCACAATCGCCGTGGATGGCGCGACCGGCGCGGCTCTGGCGCGCTCGCTCAGTGCGTTGGGGGAACGTATTCGGCTGGACGCGCGGATCCCTCGCCGAAAAAAAACTGCTCCATCTGCTTTACGATGACTTCCTGATCCTGCTTGCGCGCGGGGTTCAGGCGGTACTCGTTCAGCAACATCTTGCAGTGCTCCATCCACTGGCCCCAAGCCTGTTGCGAGACATTCTCATAGATCTTCTTCCCCAAGTCGCTGTCGAAGGGAGGCTCGGAGAGGCCAGGCAATTCCTGTTTCAGCTTTGCGCAGAAGACTTTGTGATCGGACATAAATTTCTTCTGAAATTATCGCACAGGCATTGCGACTTCACAGGCTGCTCACGGGAAGTGCTGCGGGGGATGGTGAGATTTCCGATAAGTTCGACTTGAAGACGCCGAGCACGCCCTTGACCAAAATCACCGCTACAGCAAGATTTTCATTGACAAATTACATACTAATGGCAATATCTTGTGGTAGGACAGCTGCTCATACAAGAAGTTGGGTAGCTCGGGCATCAAGGTGCCCTGTCGAGAACCTTGGGAGAACAAATCGTTCAACGGAGGAAATACTTCATGGCAACCAAGAAGAAAGCCGCCAAGAAAAAGAAACACTAAGCGGACAGATGCTCGTTTAGAAATCCCCAAAGCCTCTCAGGAGAAGCACCTCTTGAGAGGCTTTTCCGTTGGGGTCGCGGCGATGTGAGGAACCTTCCAATTCCCAGAGGAAGTCCGCGTCATGCCGGAGTGCCGTCCCTTGCGGGACTCTACCTTAAGTGGCCCTCCAGCGCCGCTTCGGTTTCTCCCCGCCAGCGCGCCATGGCGGCGTGGTTGGCGCCGGGCTCGTCGCTGAGATCGTAGCAGTAGCGCATGAAAGCATAGATGGCGCACATGGCGCGGCGCTGGGCCGGCGCCA
>JAIQFA010000019.1 GCA_020073525.1 Terriglobia bacterium | reverse complement strand
AGGATCCGCATGACTTCGATCATCACCGCGCTGCCCGCGCCGTTGTCCGTCGCGCCCGTCCCGGCATGCCACGAGTCGAAGTGCGCCCCGATCATGACTATCTCGTCTTTCTTCTTGCCGCCCGGGATTTCTCCGATGATGTTGGCGGCGTTCACATCCGATGGTGAGACCTCCGCCTGCAGCGACACACGCACCCGCGCGGGCACCTTCTTTTCCATCACCCTCGCAATACGGTCGTACTGTTCCGCGGTGATCACGAACGTGGGGGGCGCCAGCGGATCGGCGCTCTTCTGAGAGCCCGCCTGCTCGGCGAACGTCATTCCCTCGTGCGCGCGGTCATCCCGCGTGAGCACGCCCAGCACGCCCTCGTCCAGGTAGAAGCGGTTCTTCTTGCTCTGCAGCGCTATGAGGCCATGCCACCATTACTCGACCGTGGATTCCGGCAGGCTGGCGAAGAACTTGCCAAAATCCGCCGGGTCCTCGGTCCACTTCAGGTCCTCCACCTTCTTATAAATCTTTGCTACATGTTCGGGAGCCGCGCCGATTTCCGCCAGTTCGGCATCCGTGTAGCGCCGGAACTGCGGCTTGGTCTGCTCGGCCGGAATCTTCGGATCTCCCAGCAGCACGAATTTGCCGCGCAGCTTGCCGGTCCACGCCTTGCGATAGGCTTCGAACTCCTCCTCCGCCTTCTTCGGATCGAAGGTCCGTTTGGCCGGCGTTTCGATCAGTTCGCCGGTGATCGGGCCGTTCGTGCTCATGCTCCAGGCCAGCGGCGTGGCGTCCAGCGGCGAGTATCGCGGCTCCAGCAGTTCCACAGACCACTGCCGCGCCGACCAGCTCCGCCCGAACGGCCCCCAGGACTCCCGGTGCACGTTGCTCACACCATACTCTCGTAGCCGCGCGATCGCCCAGTCCGCCGCCTGGTTGAACTCGGGTGAGGCGGTCAGCCGTGGACCATAGACATCGGTTAGATATGAAAGATGTTCCATGACCTTGGAACGGTCGTAGGCTTCGGTCTTGATCCGCGCCACGACTCCCAGGTCAACCCGCTGTTGCGGCCAGGCCGCCGGCAACAAGAACATTAACAGAAAGAATCGCTTGCACATGTCCGAGGGAGGCTAACACGTTTCCCGGGGCCCGGTCAAGCGGACGCCGGCCCGACGCTGCCGGGGAATAGTACTACTATTCTTCGTGCCTGTCCCGGATGATGCTACCCTGTTCACACTGTGCTCAGTTTGCTGAATTGCATTACTTCAGGAAGGCTTGGCCGGGCCACCGCCGCGTTTGGCGCTCTCCTCGCCGCGCCCCTGCTGTTCCTGCCTCCGCAGGCCTTCGGTCAGGAATATGTGGGCCGCTACGAGGTCTATGCGGGATACATGTTCCTCGACAGTCCAAAGATCAATCTCGAGGAGCGTGGCGTCCACATCCAGGCGGGAATGCGTGCCAAGACTTGGCTGAGCTTGGGTTTCGACTACAGCCGGGGGACAGGGAACACTTCGCTGACACCGAATCTGGCGACCACTGCCTTGCAGACGCAACTGAATTCGTACCTGATCCCACTTAAAGCCGGGGGATTTCTCCCGGCTGATTATGTGCCGGCCCTTCCGCTCGCCTCCGTGACGCAAACCTTCACCGCCGGTCCCGAGTTTCCATACCGCCGCTTCAATCGCATCACGCCCTACATCAGGCCTTCCGTGGGATTCATCCAGGAAGTCGCGACCGCCCATCCGGACGACACCTTCACCAACATCATGGTCAAGCAACTCGCGCCTTCCGGACGGAAAGAGGACTGGACGATCTTCTACGGTTTCGGTGGCGGCGTCGCGTTCAACTTTTCAAAACACTTCAGCCTGGTCGTGCAGGCCGATTTCGTGCACGATCACCTGTTCAACGATCTGCTGAAGGATGGCCGTAACACGATCCGCCTCTCGATCGGCCCGGGCTTCCAGTTCGGCAAGAACATCAGGGAATAGGGTTAGACGCCGGCTGCACCGTCCGGGCAACCCGGATTGTACAGTAGGCAGTATGCACATCGAGACACTGGCTGTTCACGCAGGACGGCGCACGGATCCGGCCACCGGGGCCATCGTGCCTCCCATCCATCTCTCCACCACATTCGAAAGGGGGCCGGACGGCGAGTACCCGCTGGGCTTCAGCTATTCGCGCGAGGACAATCCCAACCGGCGGTATCTCGAAGCATGCCTCGCGGCGCTCGAGGGAGGCAAAGAAGCGCTGGCATTCCCTTCCGGCATGGCCGCGGCCAGCGCCGTGATCCAAGGCCTGGAACCGGGCGATCACATCATTGCCCCCGACGATGTGTATTACGGACTGCGAAAAGCGATTGGCGAAGTGTTCGGCAAATGGAGGCTGGAGACGGATTATGTGGACATGACGAACCTGGACGCCGTGCGCGCCGCGGTCCGCCCGATCACGCGCCTGATCTGGGTGGAGACCCCCTCAAACCCGCTGCTGAAGATTACGGACCTCGCCGAGGTGGCCCGCATCGCGCGCCGCGCCAACGCGATGACCGTGTGCGACGGTACCTTCGCCACGCCGGTGCTCCAGCGCCCGCTCGACTGGAGCATTGACCTGGTCATACACTCGACCACGAAATACATCGGGGGGCACAGCGACGTCGTGGGCGGCGCGCTGATCACGAAATTCGACAACTACCTGTTTGAGCGCGCGCGCAAGTCGCAGCAGTTCGGCGGCGCGGTGCCGGCGCCTTTCGATTGCTGGCTGGCACTGCGGGGACTCGACACCCTGCCGTATCGCGTGCGGGCGCAGTCCGAAAGCGCCGGCCGGATCGCCGCGTTCCTGAAACAGCACCCGGCCGTGGAAGCCGTGCACTATCCGGGACAGGCCGGCCATCCCGGTCATGCAGTTGCCGCGCGGCAGATGTCCGGGTTCGGCGGCATGCTTTCGCTGCAGGTGCGCGGCACGCGCGAGCGAGCCATGCAGGTGGCTGCCCAGGTCCGCATTTTCACGCGCGCCACCAGCCTGGGCGGAACGCACAGCCTGATCGAGCATCGCGCGTCGATCGAGGGGCCGCGTACGCGCACTCCGGAAAATCTGCTGCGCATTTCAGTCGGGCTGGAGAACACCGCGGACCTGATCGGCGACCTGGAGCAGGCGCTGCCATGCGGGAAAAAGGCGACGCTTTCCGCGCCATATTTCTTCTTCAAGTCGGTGAGACGAGTAGAGAGCAAGTCGAGCGCCTCGTCCCAGGAAGCTCGCCTGAACTTGCCCTCACCGCGCTTTCCGGTGCGAATCATTGGGTATTTCAGGCGATCAGGATCGTAAAGCAGTTGTGTCCCAGCATTGCCGCGGGCACACAGTTGACCCTTCGTGAGCGGGTGATGAGGATTGCCCTGGAGCTTGAGGACTTTTCCGTCAGCGACTTCTGCCATCACTCCACAGCGCCAGAAACACATTTCGCAGTTCGTAGCAACTTGTTCCACCCGCGTATCCCCGCGCCACGAGGGTGGATGGGATTCCGCGGCAGCTACGCCGGCAGTGGCGACGCCAGCGAGTATTGAAGAAGCTTGGAGAAATCCACGGCGCGTGATTTTGCTCATTTGCGACACCTTCGCGATCTTCAGATTCGGGTGCGTTTGGGTGGAGGCTGACGTGTTCAGCCTCCACCCTCACGGCTGGGTAGAACTAGAACCGCGTGGTTAGGCCCAGCGATAGCATTTGAGCGTCTTTGTAGGCCGGGAACCCAAGAATGGCGGTAGTGTTGAGGTCCTTAGGCGCCCCCACGTGCCATCCCGAGCCCGAGTAGTTGTAGTTGTAGCGGATGTAGCCCAGCTTCATGATGAAGCGTTCGTAGATCCGATGAGTGAGATAGGTTTCATAGACATCGCCGCGAGTGGAAGTCTTCGGTGCGATGATGTCGTCTTCGGCCTGGGCAAAGTTGAACCAGTATTTCGTGCCGTGGTTGTACTCGAACCCGATTTTGGTGCGTCCGTCGTTTTTCGGGATGTTGTAGCGGACTCCTACGTAGACCATGCCGCCATCGCGATCGACTGGAGCCTCGAACGGATCCGACATCAGCCCGCCGAAAGGCGTGGTTTCGCCGTTGGGCCGAGTGCCGGAATAGTTGCCGCTCATGTACAGATCCACGTCTCCAAAACGACGGTTCAGGTTCACTCCGAATAGGTTGATGGCGCCCAAATTGGCGGAAGGCGTGTAGCGCATCACCACCGGGGCGTTGACCGGGTCGCCCGTAACTGGGTTCACCGGGAGAACGAGCAAGCCGTTAAAGCCATCGGTTACGTTGAAGGCATGAGCGTAGGTCGCCTGGATGAAGGTCTTATCCGTGCTGAATAAATCCAGGTTGGCTCCGATCAAGTGAGTATCTTTCAGCCGATCCGCTGGCGACTTCAGGACGTTCGCATTTCCGAATCCTGATTGGTAGCCAACGCCGTAGCAGAGCCGCCACACCATCTTGTCGTTGAAGTGATAGCCAACGGTGATGCCGTCGAACTGGAAGTCGATCAGAGCGCCGGAGGGCGTCCCGCCGCGCGGTTCGTCCTGCCGGAAGTTCAGCGGTGGGCCTTCGGTGGATGGTCGCCTACCGATAGAGAGATACAGCGGCGAGCCGCCAACATGGTTCCAGGTGAAATACGCGCGCTCCACCCGGAGCATATCGGAGTTCGGAACCCCGGCGGTCGTGCCGTCGATGTTCATGGAAGAGGGTTGCCCGTCAAATACCTGTACGCCGGTGGAGTCTCCCCACGCTTTGTACATGCTCAAGCGCGCGGTGACGCTCAGGTCGTCGTTGATCTTCGAATCCATATTGAGGCGCAAGCGGTTGGTGTAGAGGATGCTGGTGTCGTTGCTGTACCGGTTCTGGAGGACGCCAGGAGCCTGGGAAAGATAACTCGTCAGCATCTGTTGCATTTGGGGCGAGAACTGTCCGATCGACTGCTTCAGTTGGTTGAAAGTGAGGTTGCCGCTGAAGAATTGGTATTGACTGTAGTTCTGCTGGACATTCTGGCTGATGAATCCGGAAAACTGTGCCGGCGTCATAGAATTGAGCAGGCTGGGATCGAAGGTCATCCCCAAACCACCCTGCGACGTGGGTGCGAACAGCCAAAGAGTCTTCACCATTAGATTTTGGAGTTGCATGCCGTCGTAGTGCGCGGGTATGTTCCCCCAAATCGAGTGAGCTTCGAAACGATAGTCGCCGGTGAAGTTGATCCGGTCCAACGCCCCGCGCCGTTCTGACTGAGACATGCGGTGATCCAGGTCTTTCACCGTGGCCGCAAGTTCCACAGTGTTTGGTTGCTCGCCTGCGGGCGGTTGTTTGGCCTCATCTTTCTTTGCTTGTGTTGCCTTCTCTTGCGCGGCCAGGCGTTCTTCCATCGCCGCGACCGCCTTCTTCATCTGGTCAAGCTCCTGCCGTAGCTGAGTATTTTCCTCGGATCCGGTGGAGGGTTGTGAAGTCGTGGTTGCAGCCGGAGTGTTTTGGGCTGACATTACAGACGCGAACAGCAGTATGCAAGTAGTAAGAAGCGGAATAAATCTATGCATGATATTCGTCCTCCCTTTGTCCTTCTCGTACGGTCACGGCCACCGGCTAACCGCAGGTCGCGGGTTGTTCGGAATCTGCGGCGTGATCGATGGCAAAGCGCTGAATTGCTTTCATTTGGTCGGGGGTGAGTTGCTCGAGCAACTTGCCGCCCGTTTTGGGGTGCAGTACATTCTTGTGCGCCGGAATCAGCTTGAGCTTGAAGAACGTTCTCCACTGATCCTGGGTGAGGGTCATGGGCGAGTACTGGCCCTGGGGCGACCCTTTGTCGTGACAGACCTTGCAGTTGTTGCGATACAACTCCTTGCCGTTAAGACTCTGCGCCATTGCGGACCCCGCCGTGACCAGCAGCAGTCCGAAAAGTAACGCTGTAATGAATGATGAATAAAGCCGTTCCATGTGTCCTCCGCTTGCGGATTGAGTTCAGATTGTCGTATGTAGGTGTATGTATATTTCATTACTTCATAGTTGCGATACTTCGAAACATATATACATACTACGCAACAAACGATGCCATTGCCGTGACATTGGGCACCGTCCAGAGTGACCACCTACCGGGACGGCAGTGACCAAAGGGAGGACACAGAAGTGCTACATTGGACCCGATGCGTTCCGAAATAGAACAAGCCGTCATGCTCTTGCGGCGGGGCGATGACAAAGCCTTGGAACAAGCCCTGGCCTTGCTTCAGAACACCGTTTTCTCGTTCAGCATGAAGGTTTGCGGCCAGCGCGAGGATGCGGAAGACACGATGCAGGAAGTGCTGGTTAAGTCGGTTCCGCACCTGCCCAAGTTTGAGAGTCCGAAAGCCCTGTTGGTGTGGCTTTATAAGGTCGCGAAGAACCGTTGCCTGATGAGCCGCCGCCGAAGCAAGTTCGCTCCCAAGGCAGACCTTTCTCTCGAAGAACTCATGCCTGACGGGCGGGAACTGGAGCGCTTGCGCGGAGAGAGCATCAACCCTGAAACCTTCGCCATCCGCAGCGAGGAGGCGGGGTGGTTGCGACAGGCAATTCAGCGACTGCCGCCGCCGTACCGGATTGTTCTGGTGCTGCGCGATATGGAAGGGCTGACCGACGAAGAGGTCGCGGAGATCACCGGCTTGCGCTCAGGGACCGTTCGCGTGCGTCTGCATCGCGCCCGGCTGTTCGTGCGCAAGGAACTGATGAAAGCGTGGAAACCACGCCCGGGCCGAAGTATCGTCGCCGTCGCTCCGCGGGCCGCGGCTTCCGAGCAGCCCAGGCCGGCGCGGTGTAAGGCAATGTTCGCGGAACTCTCGAACTATCTGGACGAACAGCTGGACGATTCCTTGTGCGAGGAACTGGAAAAACATTTAGAGGGTTGCGACCCGTGCCAAGCCTTCCTGGCGGGTTTAGAGGCCACCATTCTGGAATGCCGGCAAATGCCGAGTCAGGTGCCGCATCGGGCTAAAGCGGCCAAATTGCGAAAGGAAGTGATGGCGCGTTATGAGAAGGCGCTGGGGAAGAGCGCAGACTGAAAGCGAAACTCCGTGTCACCGCGGCAGGGTTATTGAGACTTTCGTTGGCTTTGCAGAAGAGCTTGAATCTCCCGCTCAAAAACGGATCGATCCGTCGCGCCAATGTGCTTGGCTTCGATGCGGCCATCGCGGTCGATGAGGAACGCTATCGGCAAGCCGAGCACTCCACCATACAGTTCGCCAATCTTGGCGTTGCCCATGGCCACCGGATAATTCATGTGAAATCGCTGGTAGAAGTCGCGGACGGGCTCCGGCCCATCGTCCATGGAAATGCCGACGATCTGTAAGCCTTGATCTCGATACTTGTCCTGCAATTCCACAAAATGCGGGATTTCTTCCCGGCAAGGATCGCACCACGTGGCCCAGAAATCGAGGAGAACGACTTTGCCCCGGTAAGCGGAGAGATCGAACGTCTGTCCCGTCAATTCAGGGAGCGAGAATTCCGGAGCGACGGGACGTTGGGCGATGTTTCTAACCTTGTTAGCAGGCGACAGCACCCGGTGCCGGCTCAGGAAATACAGTCCTATCACGACCGCGATGGCCGTGATCAAAATCAGGATCTTCTTTCCCAATGCGTTGTCCATGGAACGCGGCGGTCGTGAACCCTACTGTCCCTTAGCCACCGGATAGCCCTTGTCCACCCAGTTGGCGCCAAAATTATCAGGAATATAAAGCACCTTCACGTTGGTAAAACCCAGAGCATGCAGTGTGTCGTCGGCGGGCTTGACGTTCGGGCAGTGTCCCCACGGGCAACATCCGCAATAAAGGACGATGAACTTCTTGCGCGGTAGAGCCTCTACGCGTGTACGCAGCTGCTGTAGGCCAACACCACTGGAACCAGGGCCGATGTACTCGGAGCCGGGAATATGTGCTTGCTCGTAAAGCACGTGGGAGCCAACCTGAATCATCAGTGGCTTTTCGCCCGTGGACGACTGAAGAATCTTGAGGAGTTCGTCGGGATTGATCAGCCGGGACGCGGGGATCGAGCTTGCTTGAAGAGCATAGACGGCGGAACCCGCTAGCACCAGCACAGCCACGGTCACAGCGATACTGCCTTTTTTGATGGGAAGATTCATTTGAGTTCTCACCGCATTATCAATTTTGCTTGCGCACCCCGCAAGGAAGAAAGAACCTGGGTCGTGGGTCAATTTGCGAAACCGCTAACCGCGAAGGCCACGAAGGCACACGAAGGCACACGAAGGATGCGCCTGATACCAAAACCTTTGTGATACTTCGTGCCCTTGGTGGTTCAGGGTTTTGTGGGCCCTCATCGCAAAACTGACCCTTTACCAGAACCTGCCAGCGAAACCTGATTCTCCCGCGAGTGGCGGACGCCGGTTGACGATCACTGACAGCGCGGAAATTTTCCTGTAACAAAGTTTCAGTTCCTGCATTTATTCCTGTGTTTGATCGAAAAGCTATTTAGGAGGCAATCCATGATCACAGCAAAAGTTGAGCTGACTCAACCACTTAGGCAGCAGCGTCAGTTCGTGGCTCAGACCGGCAGCGGACACAACTTGCTCTTGGACGATGTCGTGGGCGGCACCGGCCCCAAACCGATCGAACTGGTGGCCGCCGGTCTAGCCGGTTGCACGGCGTTCGACGTCGTGACGGTGCTGCGGCAGAAGTACCACCAGAAAATCACTGGCTATGAAGTGCGGGTGGAGGCCGACCAGGCAGAACGTCCGCCACAGGTGTTCACGGATGTCCGAATTCATCACGTGGTCGCCGGAATCGATATCGATGTTGCGGCCTTGCAAGAAGCCATCCGTCTCTCGGAGGAGAAATACTGTTCGGTTGGTGCGATGGTGCAGAAGACCGCCAATCTTCACACTACCTACGAAATCGTTGACGAAAAAACCGAGTGGATGAAGCCAGTAGCGGAAGCAGTCCAGAGCTAAGAGACGTTATGCGGAATTTCCCACACGCAACTGGTGACGCCAGTCACAGCGCTGGCCGAGCACGCCGGAGCAGCATGAAGCTGTCCATCTCGTTTGCACCCCGGCGGGCTTCATGAAAATGCAAAGTGTCTTTTTTTGTGTCTTGCGGACCGTTCCCATGGCTGGGCTGCTGATCGGGTTCTCAGGACCCGCGTTCTCGCAGCAAGCAGCCGAGTCCTCCCCCCTCACGCTGCAGCAGGCGGTAAAGATCGCGCTGGAGAAAAACCCTCTGCGAAAGGTTGCCGTTGCGGACACGAGAGTAGCGTCGGCGGACATCAGTGCAGCGCGTTCGACGCTCATGCCGCGCCTGACGTTCTCCGAGACTGCGACGCGCGGCAACGATCCCGTTTACGTGTTTGGCAGCAAACTGCGACAGCAGCGCTTCACGTCAGCCGATTTCGCGCTCAATACGCTGAACACTCCCTTGCCTTTCGGAAACTTCAGTACGCGCTTTGGCGGAAGCTGGACTCTGTTTGACTCGTTTGCCGGTTGGCACGGGGTGAATCGGGCAAAACAGATGAACGAGGCGGCCGGGCACGAGTTGCAGCGTACCGAGCAGGAGATCGTCTTCCGGGTGGTGGATTCCTATTACGGAGTGTTGCTGGCGGCCAAACAACTGGAAGTCGCCGGGCAGGCGATGAAAACGTCCCAAGCCATCATCGATCGTAGTCAGGCGAGGTTCGACAGCGGCTTGGTGGTCGAGTCGGATCTGCTGACCGCGAAGGTGCGTATGGCGACGCGACAGCAGGAACTGATTCGGGCCAGAAACAATCTGGATTTGGCGCAGGCGCAGTTAAGCACCGCGATGGGTGCGCCAATGGACTCCATGTTCCAGCCAGCGGAAGCTTTGGCGGAGCGCACGCTTCCTGTACCCGTTCTCGGAGAAGTCGAGAAACAAGCGCTCGCCAAGCGACCGGACTTGAAGCGCATTCAATCCCAAGAAGAAGCCCAGCGGCAGAGCGTGGCCATGGCCAAGTCATCGTTCGGGCCGCGAGTGAATACGTTCGCCAGTTGGGAAATGGACAACCCAACCTTTGTGGCGGGCGGTGGCGGCAACAATTGGCTGGGCGGAATCGAAGTGCAGTTTGACATTTTCGAGGGTGGCGCAAAACGGGCAGAACTTTCCCGCGAACGCGCTCTGCAAGAGAGAGTGACCGCCATGAAACAGGTGGCCAGCGACGGCGTCCGCCTTGAGGTCCGCCGCGCATTTTACAACTTGGATTCCGCTCGGCAGGAAGTAGAAGTTGCCCGGGCGGCCATTGCCCAGGCGCAGGACAGTCTGCGCATCAACCGGGACCGATACGAAGGCGGGCTGACGACCATTACCGACCTGTTGGGCGCTGAAGAAGCGACCCGACGGAGCCAGACCGACTACTGGGAAGCTGTTTATCGCCTGCATACCAGCTACGCCAACCTTGAGTTGGCGAGTGGGACTTTGAATCTTCAATCTCCGGTGGTGACACCATGAATCACAACATTTCCCTACGTTCAATCCTCATTCCTTTGCTCGTGACCGCGGCCGGCGCACTCAGCGGTTGCTCCAGCGAGCGGCAGCCCGCGCCCGCTACGCCGGAGACGGTGCGCAATGTCTCCGTGCTCTCGGTACAGCGGGCCGACGTCCCCGACTTGCTGGAAGCGGTAGGAACGGTGCGCGCCGCGCAAACGAGCCAACTCGCCAGCCAAATGATGGGAAACATTGTCGAGGTCCGCGTACATGAGGGAGATCGCGTACGACGCGGTCAAGTGCTGGCGGTCATCGACGATGCACAACCCCGAGCTGCCGTCGAACGCGCCACGGCCGCCGCGGGCGCAGCCGAGCAGGGACTGGCGGCCTCGGATTCCGACTTGGCCCTCGCTCAATCGACATTGAAACGCTATCAGAATCTCTACGACCGAAAGTCGGTCAGCCCGCAGGAATTCGATGAGGTGAAAGCCCGCTTTCAGGCGGCGCTAGCGCATCGTGACATGATGCAAGCGGGGCAGGCGCAAGCCAAAGCTGCACTCGCACAGGCACACACATCGCTCTCGTACTCCCGGGTTCTTGCGCCGTTCGACGGAGTCATCACGGAAAAGAAAGCCGACCCCGGCACGTTGGCCAGTCCCGGCCTACCCATCTTTACGATCGAGGGCCTGGGGCGCTATCGCCTGGAGGCTACGGTCAACGAAAGCGATCTGCGCTATGTCCGCGTGGGCGAGCAAGTACCGGTCGTGGTGGATGCATTGGAACTTCCCGAACGGAAGGGGAAAGTCGCACAAATCGTACCCGCCGCTGATTCGGCGAGCCGTAGTTTTCTCGTGAAGATTGAACTACCTGCGGATCCGCAGATGCGTTCGGGGCTTTTTGGTCGAGCGCAATTTTCTCGCGGTAACCGGTCATCCGTGTTGATTCCAAGAACTGCAGTCGTGGAGCGGGGCCAACTGCAGGGCATTTACGTTTTGGACCTGAATAAGATCGCGAGCCTCCGCTACGTCACGCTCGGAAGAACGGCCGGGGCAGATGTAGAGGTTCTTGCTGGTCTTCAAGAGGGCGAGCGTCTCGTGGCGAAACCTGCCGACCTCGACCTGAATGGCAAGCGCATCGAGGTCCAGTGATGATCGAAAAAGGTGTCAACACGACGAATGGAGCCTCTCAGCATCTACGTCTGGCCGGACGCATCGCACATGGCTTCATCGACTCCAAGCTGACGCCCCTGGTCATCGTGGCGGCATTGCTTCTTGGTGCGTTCAGCATCCTGGAGACGCCGCGCGAAGAAGAGCCGCAGATCGTCGTTCCCATGCTCGACGTGTTCGTGCAGATGCCGGGCGCATCGCCGGAAGAGATTTCGCAGCGAGTGAGCCTCCCCATGGAAAAGCTGCTGCGCGAAGTTCCCGGTGTTGAATATATCTATTCCATCAACCAGCCGGGCATGAGCATGCTCATCGTACGCTTTGTTGTTGGCTCGAAGGAGGAAGACGCCATCATCCAAACGTACAACAAGCTCTATTCCAACTTCGACCGCATTCCGCCGGGTGCCTCGCAGCCGATCATCAAGGTCCGCTCGATCAATGACGTCCCCATTCTGGCGCTCACGTTATGGGGCAAGAACTATGACGCCTATCACCTGCGGCGCATCGCGGGCGAACTAGAAGACTCGCTCAAACAGCTGGACGATGTTTCTGAAACCGCGATCATTGGAGGGCAGACTCGCCAGTTGCGAGTCGAATTGGACACGCAGCGGCTGGCCGCGTATGGGCTCACGCCAGCGGCCGTCGTGGGCCAACTCCAGAGCGCGAACAGCCGTGGCGAAGTGGGCAGCTTCGCACGCGATAACCGCGAGTTCAAGGTCGAGGCCGGAAATTCCTTCACGCGTCCGGAAGATTTGCAGCAAGTCGTAGTGGGAGTCCACGCCGGCCGTCCGGTTTACTTGCGCGATGTGGTGGAGAAGTTGGGAGACGGCCCCGCGGAGCCGGACAGCTACGTCATGTTCGCGAACGCCCGGGGTGGCTCGGGCCAGACGGCGGGCCCGGACTACCCCGCGGTGACGATTACCCTCGCCAAGCGCAAGGGCACCAACGCGACGATCATCTCCGAACGCGTTCTGGAGAAGGTCAACTCTTTGCGCGGGTATGTGCTCCCCAATGACCTGAGCGTAACAGTCACGCGCAACTATGGCGAGACCGCGAAAGACAAGTCGAATGAGTTGTTGAAGCACCTGATGATCGCGACGCTGTCGGTCACTCTGCTGATCGCGCTGGCCCTGGGTTGGCGGGAATCTGGCGTAGTTCTGCTGGCCGTTCCCGTCACCCTGGCCCTCACGTTGGCCATCTTTTATCTCTACGGCTATACGCTCAACCGAGTCACTCTCTTTGCGCTGATCTTCTCCATCGGCATTCTGGTGGACGACGCCATCGTGGTGGTGGAGAACATCGTTCGTCATTTCCGATTGCCGGCAAGTCGTGGCCGTTCTCTCGCAGAAGTGGCCGTCGAGGCGGTGGATGAGGTCGGCAATCCCACGATTCTTGCGACCTTCGCCGTCATCGGCGCCATCCTGCCCATGGCGTTCGTGCGTGGCCTGATGGGACCGTATATGCGCCCGATACCAGTAGGAGCCTCGGCGGCCATGCTCTTTTCTCTAATCGTGGCTTTCGTGGTCTCGCCTTGGGCAGCCCTGAGACTTCTAAGAAATTACGCGGGCGATGGCGCCCACGCCACACATGAGGCCGAGGGCTGGACAACGCGCCTGTATCGCCGCGTAATGAATCCACTCATCCTCGATGCACGCCGCCGGTGGATGTTTCTGGGCGGCGTTGTGGTGCTGTTGCTGGCCGCAGTCGCGTTCGTGCCGTTGAAGTGGGTGCGAGTGAAGATGCTCCCCTTTGACAACAAGAGCGAGTTCCAAGTCATCATTGATATGCCCAACGGAACGCCGCTGGAGCAAACCACTCGCGTGGCCCAGGCGCTCGGCGGCTATCTTGGCCAGCAGCCCGAAGTCACGAACTACCAGATTTACGCCGGCACGTCCGGCCCCTACAACTTCAACGGGCTGGTGCGGCATTACTTCTTGCGCCGTCAACCCAACCAGGCCGACATCCAGGTAAACCTGTTGTCGCGACACGAGCGCAGCGCGCAGAGTCATGAAATTGCGCGGCGGCTGCGTCCGGGACTGGACAAGATCGCTGAGCCTTTCGGGGCTCGGATCAAGGTCGCGGAAGTTCCTCCCGGACCGCCCGTGCTCCAGACCCTGGTCGCGGAAGTCTATGGGCCCGATTACAAAAGCCAAATCGCATTGGCGGCGCAGATCAAGAAGGTCTTCCAGCAAACTCCGGGCGTGGTGGATGTGGACTGGTACGTGGAAGACCCACAGACCAAATACGACCTGAAAGTGGATCTAGATAAGGCAGCACTGCACGGAGTCTCGCCCGCCGATGTTACGCGGACGCTGCAAATGGGGTTGGGCGGCGCGAATGCCGGCCTTCTGCACGATCCCAACTCGCGCGAGGACGTTCCGATCGAAGTTCGCCTAGCCAGGCCCGACCGCTCGGGGATCGAAAACCTCGAAAACATAAAGCTGCCCACTTCTTCCGGGGGGCAGATCGCATTGCAGGAGGTCACGAACCTGCAGCAGACCACGATTGACACCAGCGTCTATCGCAAGAATCTGCAGCCGGTGGTATACGTGACCGGTGATGTAGCGGGCGGCGAAGAGAGTCCGGTGTACGCAATCACGAAAATGAGCGACTCCATCGACAAGATCAGGTTGCCCGATGGCTACGCGGTCAAACAATATAAGGGCACGACCATGCCCGACCGTACCGGCCGCTTCTCTATGAAATGGGATGGTGAGTGGCACATCACGGTGGAAGTCTTCCGCGACCTCGGACTGGCCTTTGCGGCGGTCTTGGTTTTGATCTATGTGCTGGTCGTGGGCTGGTTCCGCTCGTTCGTCACCCCGCTCGTCATCATGGCGCCGATTCCGCTGACCCTGGTTGGTATCCTTCCCGCGCACGCACTGATGGGGGCATTCTTCACCGCCACCTCCATGATCGGCTTCATTGCTGGAGCTGGCATTATCGTGCGCAATTCCATTATTCTCGTCGATTTCATTGAACTGCGTCGTTCGCAAGGAATGTCGCTGGAGGATGCCGTCGTCGACGCGGGCGCGGTGCGCTTCCGCCCCATGCTGCTGACCGCGGCGGCGGTCGTAGTGGGAGCGAGCGTCATCCTCTTCGATCCGATTTTCCAGGGCTTGGCACTATCGTTGATGGCGGGAGAAGTTGCGTCGACCGTTCTGTCGCGAATGGCAGTGCCAGTCCTTTATTACCTCTCTCAGAGGGGACGTTCATTTCCACCCACGCATCCGCATTCGCCGGAGAACGTCGCGGAATGCGAAACACCGCAGTGCGAAACTGCGCCGAGCAGCCTGTAGTTCCGAAGGAGAAATGTTATGACCGTAGAACGCGCACTTCGTTTGATTGCTGGCGCCTTTATTCTGTTGTCCCTGGCGTTAGGGCACTATGTAAACCCGTACTGGTACCTCTTCACGGCTTTCGTTGGCTTGAACCTGTTTCAGTCGGGATTCACGAACTGGTGCCCGATGATGACGTTTCTGCGTAAACTTGGAGTCGGGAGATAGGGAGGGAGAGAGCGAGCATGCCTAATTGGGTTTGGGGAGTGGCATTTCTTGTCGCCTACGTGGTCTTGACGCAATGGCTGCTGCCTAAACTTGGTGTTCCTACCTGAAGGAGCCAAGGGTGCGCCGAGTCTCGGCGCAATACTGTTCACAAGAACACAGATTCCGGAGAACGATGACGATTGTGCAGGTTGAATTTCGCCCGAACCTCTTGTCAATCCGGACGCCGGACAAAGCGATGCCACGATGCTAGACCAGGATAGAGTGGTGGAGGCGGCGGGAGTCGAACCCGCGTCCGAAAATGTTACTGGTCAAGAGACTACATGCTTATTCCAGTTCATGCCCTGGGCATTACCCCAGGACGTTCGCGCCGGCTGCTCAGAACGGACAAGAAACAGTCGTCGCTAGCCTGAGATCTTAGCCTCCCTGCCCAGACGTAGCAGAGAAGAGCAGCCCGCTGTGTGACGTCCTGACCGCAGCCCACGGGCGAAGCCGCGGAGGACGGCTACTTAACTAATTAAGCAGCGTATGCCATCTGTTGATTGGCAATTATCATTTTGCACTCGATTACGGGTGTGTGCACCCCGGCATGCCTCTTGGCCGCAAGCATCTCCGTCGAAGCCGTGACGCCCCCACTGGTGGGTATGGCCCTGGAAAGAACTACTTCTATTCTGGGGAGGAAGTGGCGGGAAGTCAAATGCCCGTGGAGGGCGGTTTGCGGTTACCAGCACTTAGCGGTCCGCTCCCCGAAAACGCATCTGCTCTCTGTCATGGAAGCCAGGCATTGCAGGTCACGGACAGGGGTTTGGAGCGCCGCTCACTATGGTGATCGTGGCCGATTTCGACTTGGTGGGATCCGTTACGGATGTCGCGGTGACGGTCACGGTGTTACCCGCTGGGACCTGCGACGGTGCCAGGTAGCACACCGGAACAGCGCTGCCTCCGCCGATTGGAGTGAACGAGCCACACGCCCCGGCGGGGTCGCAGGCAAAAGTAACGCCCGCGTTTTGATTGTCATTCGCAACGTCGGCGGCGATACCCGCGTATGCGCCGGTGTTGAGCGACGCCGGAGGTAGAAAACCAGGATCAAAGGTTACGACAATAGCCGGAGCCCCCGACTTGGAAACACCGCAGCTTAAGAGAACTGCGATGACCGTCGGCGTCACGATCTGGCCAATTACCTGGAGAGTCGAGCGGCGGAAGTTCATGAGTGCGTTCGATACAATCTGCAAAGTCTAGCACGGGACAAAAGTCACAAGGCCCCTTACCGCGCTGCGGATATATGTATATGGATCGTCCGGATTCTGTCGTGACGGAGATTCAATCTTTCACGTACGAAAGCGTCTCCCACAAAAAGATTGAGTTAAAATCAGGCAAGGAGAGCGCGCTTCCGCTCCGGAAGGGCTCCATGACCGACATCACTCGCCTGTTCCAGGCATTTCTTGCACCAGCTATCTTTGTTTCCGCTACTGCGCTGCTGGTCCTCTCCATTAATGTCCGGCTGATGGGCATCGTTAGCCGGTTGCGACAGTATGTCCACGCGAAACATGATGCCGCCAAGAATGACCGCGTGCAGGAGGCCGAGGCCTATACGGCGCAGATCAGCGCCATCGAGCAGCGGGCGGAAATGATCCGGCGCTGCTTTCTCCTGGTTCTGATTGCTCTCGCCGGGATGATTACCTCGTGTCTCCTGCTGGGGTTCGGGCTCTACTGGAACGAGGCGGCGGTGGCAGCCGTGGTCGTTTTTGTTCTCGCCATGATCTGCCTGCTGGCAGGAACCTTCTACTACATTCGCGAAGTGACCGTGGCGCTAAGCTCGGTCCGCAACGAGGCCCGCGATTCGCGCTTCATGGACCTTGGGGAGCGTCCCGAGACTTCACACCACGATCCGCTCTGAAAATCGGGCCATCGGGTCATCTGGCGATCTGGGTTTGCTTTTAGATGAACCGATGGCCAGATCACCCGATGGCCCGATTTCTTATTTGTCAATAAAATGTCAAATTGATGTCACTTTCTACCCCCAAGTACGTCATTAACTCAATATCAGGCTAGAGTTTAGGGGTATGATTTCTGACTATTCGGTGCAGGGGTGCGGCAGTGAATAAGAACACATCTTCAGCGGCGGCGACGATGGAAGCGGTTCCGGCCAGTTCGGAGCGGATCCTGGTGATCGAGGATGACCGGGCCGTGCAAAAAGCTCTCAAACGCCTGTTTGAGGCTGAAGGCTTCACGGTGGATATAGCAGGGAACGGTGCTGTAGGTCTGGAGATGTTTCGCGCGGCGACACCGTCCGTATTGGTGCTGGACCTAAGCCTGCCGGGAACGCCGGGCCAGGACGTGTGCCGGGAAATCAGCCAGGCCACGCCCTCGTTGCCGATCATCATTCTCAGTGCGCGGACGGAAGTGATGGACAAGGTCCTGCTGCTGGAATTGGGCGCGCATGACTATGTCACCAAGCCCTTCAGTCCGCGCGAACTTCTGGCCCGGGTGCGCACGGCGATGCGGCGCTCGACGCGCACTCCGCTGACCGAAACTTTCAAGTTTGGCGACGTGAAAGTTGATTTCACGAAGATGGAGCTGTGGCGCGACGGGAACCTCGTGCAGCTGACTTCGCAGGAGTTCAAGGTGCTGAGGTTCATGATCCAGAACGCGGAGCGTGTGCTCTCACGCGAGGAGTTACTGAACTTCGTTTGGGGATACCGGAACTATCCGAGCACGCGGACGGTGGATAATCACATCCTGCGTCTGCGGCAGAAGCTGGAGAAGGATCCGGCGAACCCTTTGCACTTTCGCACGGTACACAGCGCAGGTTACAAGTTTGTGCCGTAGTGGGTGAGCGCTGGATGGGTGCGATTTCTCTGTAGAGACGCGGCTTGCCGCGTCTAAGCATCGTGGCGCTGCCTGAGACGGGGCAAGCCCCGTCTCTACAACCAGTTCGAAACGGGTGACAATCTGTAAGGGAGATCGAGGGGAGACCATGGGCGGAATTCGGCTGCGGACCAAGTTCCTACTCTCCATGGTCGTGGTATCGGCGGCATTGACGTTCACCACGCTGCTGGTGGTGCGGCACACCGTGCAGCAAGAAGTCCGGCTGGGCATCCAACGCGACCTGCAAAATTCCGTTTCCGCGTTCCATAATTTCCAGAAACAGAGAGAAGTTACGCTTGAGCGCTCGGCGGCACTGCTGGCCGACCTGCCGAATGTGCGGGCACTGATGACCACGCACGATCCGGCAACCATCCAGGATGCCTCGCGCGATTTATGGCAACTGGCAGGCAGCGACCTGCTCCTGCTGGCCGATTCCTCCGGGAAAGTCATGGCCCTGCAGGCCACGCCGCCGGAGATCACCGTTCGCCAGGGGCAGGACTTCTTTCCGAACGTGCTGTCGCGCGAAGAGACGCGACACTGGTGGTACGTCGAAGGACACCTCTACGAAGTTTTTCTCCAGGACATCTATTTCGGTCCAGCCAGCGGGCATCAGGTCCTCGGATACCTGCTTTTGGGTTACGAAATTGACGACCGCGTCGCCCGGGACCTGAGCCGGGTGTCCGCGAGCGAAGTGGCGTTCCGTTTCGGTGACTCAATCGTACGGAGCACCCTGAAGCCTGCCCAGGAATCGGAACTGCTGCGCGTGGCGCCGCGAACCGCTGCTGGAGGCCCGCCGCAAGGAGATCAGATCCGGCTGGGTGAGGAGCGTTTCTTGGCGACGGCGGTGGATTTGCCTACGCCGGGTACCCCAGCCCTGAATCTGTGGGTTCTGAAGTCGTTCGATCAGGCCACCGCTTTTTTGAGCAGCTTGAACGAGTTGTTGCTGGCGCTCGGGCTGACGGCCGTCCTATCGGGAAGCCTGCTGGTTTTTCTGATCTCGCACACTTTTACCCGTCCGCTGGAGAACCTGGTGGCCGGCGTACGCGCCCTGGAGCAGGGCGACTATGCGTATCCGCTGCATGCCCAGGGCGGAGACGAAGTTGCCGAAGTCACAGGCACCTTCGACCGCATGCGAAAGAATCTGCAGAAAACACATAGAGAATTGCTGGACGCTGAACGGCTCGCGACGATAGGGCGGATGGCGAGCTCAATCTCTCACGATCTACGGCATTCGCTGGCGGCGGTCATGGCCAATGCCGAATTTCTGTGTGAGAGCAACCTGACGCCCGGACAGCGCGAAGATCTTTATGCCGAGATACGAATTGCCGTCAACCAGATGACGGACTTGATCGAGTCGCTGCTGGAATTCTCGCGTACGCGAGAGTCGTTGCGTCCTTCGTACGGCGATGTTCGGTCAGCGGTCGATCGGGCGGTGCAGGGAGTGAAGGCGCATCCGGAATTCCAGCGCATACGGATTCGGATTTCTGACGAAGGGTCGACTGAGGGCTGGTTTGATTTCAAGAAGCTCGAGCGCGCCCTGCTGAACTTGCTGCTGAATGCTTGCGAGGTGGTGCCTCCGGAATCCGGAAAGATCGATGTCAGCCTCAGACGCAAGGGCGAAAATCTGGAGATTCGCATCGAGGATAACGGTCCGGGAATCCCGGACGCGGTACGCGACCATCTGTTCGAGCCATTTGTGAGCCACGGCAAAGAAAATGGGACCGGAATGGGATTGACGGTGGTGCAGAAGATTCTGCAGGATCACGGGGGCGATGTCGCGGTGGAGCGGACGTCGTCTTCGGGTACGACATTCCGCGTAAACATCCCGCTGAATCCCTCGACGGAACATGCCTTGGCAACCCGGCAAGCTACGTAGACGGCATCGTTGTTGTAGCCAACTCCTTGAACGCAGATCCGGAATGCAGACTCTAAATTAATACAAAATGAAGTGCGCAGAGTGGCAGGAGGCGACATGAACACAAGCAGGACGCGCTGGTTCGAATGGTTGCGATCGGGGATGCTGATCGGTGTGATGGCATGGACCGCATCCGCTGTCGCTCAGGAGGCTGCGAATCCGGAGCCGTCTGCTCCAGGGTCCCGGAGCGGCCCAGTGAGTGACGAGATTCGCGAACTGCGCGAGCAAGTACGCGAGTTGCAGGCGGCGGTTGCCGGAATGCGCTCCGACTGGCAGCACGCGCGTGCGGAGACGGCGGACCTGCGGCGGGAGCTCAACGAAGTCCGCGCCGGAACAGGGCCGCGGAATGCGGTATTGAGGGAGGCGGTAGTGAATGCGCAGACCGGCGCGCCGCAAGATGACAACCAGGATCAAAACGAAGGCCAGAAAAAAGGCGAACATGCAGCCACTTTGGAAGAGGAATATCAACTTCTGAGCGGAAAAGTAGACGATCAGTATCAGACGAAAGTGGAGAGCGCATCGAAATACCGCTTGCGACTGTCCGGCATCGTTTTGATGAACCTGGCGAGCAATCAAGGCGTAGTGAATAGTGTTGATCTTCCTACACTCGCCTACGCCCGGCCGGCTGGCAGTTCTGGAGGCAGTTTCGGCGCGACGTTGCGGCAGTCGGAGATTGGCTTGGAGGCCTTCGGGCCGAACCTGGCGGGCGCGAAGACGAGAGCCGATCTGCAACTCGATCTGGCTGGCGGGTTCCCGACGGTTCCCAACGGGGTCAACTCCGGACTCTTGCGCTTGCGCACGGGCACGATGCGGATGGACTGGACAAACACCTCAGTCGTGGTGGGGCAGGACGGGATTTTCTTCTCGCCGAACTCCCCGACTTCCTTTGCTTCGCTGGCGATTCCGGCGCTTTCCTATGCCGGAAACCTGTGGAGCTGGGTGCCGCAGATACGCGTGGAACATCGAGTGGTTTTGGGAGAAGAGTCGAGCCTGACATTTCAGGCAGGAATTCTGGATCCGGTAACCGGAGAAGTGCCCGTAACGGCGTCGGGCTATTACCGCCTGGCCGGACCCGGAGAGTCATCGCGTCAACCGGCGTACGGCACGCGCGTGGCATGGACGCAGAACGTTTTCGGACAGCCTTTGCGGCTGGGCATGGGAGGTTACTACAACCGGCAGGATTATGGCTTCGGCCGCACAGTGGACGGATGGGCCGGGATGGCCGACCTCGATCTGCCTCTCAGCCACCAATTTTCGTTGAGTGGAAAACTGTATCGCGGCAGGGCCCTGGGCGGACTTTACGGGGGCATCGGGCGCAGCGTGTTGTTCAGCGGCGATCCGACCATAGCCAGTACCGACGTGCTAGGGTTGAACACGGTGGGCGGCTGGGCGCAGTTGAAATACCAGCCTGCGAATAAATTGGAATTCAACGCGGCGTTCGGGATGGATAATCCGTATGCAGCTGACCTGAGATATTTCCGGTATTCGCAAGCCTACGGGGATCCGACGCTGGCCAGAAATCAGGGAAGCTTCGTGAACATGATTTACCGTCCCCGCTCGGACCTGTTATTTTCCGCCGAGTACCGACACCTGACTACGTATACGATTACTCACGGCGGAGATAGCGCGGGCCATCTTAATTTGATGATGGGAATTCTTTTCTAGCGAGATGGAAAGCGGGTGGGATTCCGCACATGAAACTTGAGTACGAAGCGACGAACCTAAGATGATCCAGCAACGGTGAGCCACCAACGATGAGCCATAGACCGATCTCGATCTGGGTCGCTATCTTACTGGCAGGTGCGGCCGCATTGCCCGCACAGTCGCCGACGCAGACCATGACGGTGCGCGGGCGCGTCGAGATCATCGGTGAGGGAGGGAAGGGCAAGGCGCGGCATGGGACGATTCTCGGCACGGTGGTGTGGCTGACTCCGATCCCGGGAGCGGGGGGCGAAGCGACCGCGGCGACACCAAGTTTGCCATCCAGCGCGCCTGCGAACCTGCGGCTAGTGCAGAAGAACAAGAGTTTTGAGCCCCATATCCTGGTCGTTCCCGCAGGAACCATGGTGGAGTTCCCGAACCGCGATCCTTTTTTCCATAATGTCTTTTCTCTCTTTGAGGGGAAGCGCTTTGACCTCGGCCTGTATGAGGCGGGCACCTCGCGCATGGTGCGATTCGACCGGCCCGGAATCAGCTACATTTTCTGCAACATCCATCCTGAGATGAGTGCGGTTGTCATCACGCTGGCGACTCCTTTGTATGCCATCTCCAATAAGGACGGGCAGCTGAATCTGGCGGGCGTTCCCTATGGGCGATACATGCTGCATGTCTGGAGTGAGGGCATGGGGCCGGAAAATGCCCAGCCTCTCACGCGCGAGATCACGCTGGCGGAAGGCGCTTCATCTTTGGGAGTGATAAAAGTTCCGGAGGCGACTGGCCAGCGCATGGCGCACAAGAACAAGTACGGTCGCGACTATGAGGAACCGATCCCCAACAACTCTGTCTATCGGGAGCAGCGTTAAGAGTCATATAGAGTAACGCTATGAACATCGGCAAAATGCTTAAACGCTTTCGCGTTGAACACGGCAAACGTTTCAGCCTCAAGGATTACGACCCCTCCGACACGCACGGAATAGGGTCGGAAGTGAAGCCACAGGCAAAGGAGTTGCTGGCGGACGGCGTCAAAGAAATGAGCCGCCTGCAGGACATCCTCGCGGCGCAAGACCGTTGGGGCTTGCTGCTGATTTTTCAGGCCATGGACGCCGCCGGAAAAGACGGCACCATCAAGCACGTCATGTCGGGCGTCAATCCACAAGGCGTGTACGTGTGGTCGTTCAAGGCGCCGTCGGCAGAAGAGTTGCACCACGGATTTCTCTGGCGAACGATGAAATGCATGCCGGAGAGGGGCCAGATCGCCATTTTCAACCGTTCGTATTACGAAGAGGTGTTGGTGGTGCGCGTCCACCCGCAGATCCTCGAAAGTCAGAAACTGCCGAAGCGGCTGGTCACGAAACGTATCTGGCAGGAGCGGTTTGAAGATATCAACCACTTTGAACGCTACCTCACACGGAACGGTATTGCAGTCGTCAAGTTCTTCCTGCACCTTTCCCGGAAAGAGCAGAAGCGCCGCTTCATGGAGCGACTCGACACGCCGGACAAAAACTGGAAGTTTTCTGCCGCCGACGTAAAAGAACGCGAATGCTGGGACGCCTATCAGGAGGCGTACGAGGACATGATCCGGCACACCGCCAGTGAGCACGCGCCCTGGTACGTGGTGCCGGCGGATAACAAGTGGTTCACGCGATTGCTGGTCGCGCAAGCCGTCGTGGATGCGCTGAAGGCGATGAGCCTAAAGTATCCCAAGCTGAGCGGCGCCGAGCAGGCTGCGCTGACGCAAGCACGGCAACAACTCGAGAACGAATAAGACGCGGCGCACACCCCCAAACACCGATTGTCATCTGAGCGACGCGAAGGACCTGCTGTCTCGTGCGTCGAGAAGAAAGCAGGTTCTTCGCTTAGGATAACAATCTGTGCTTATTTCGTGGCAAGCGTCACTCCCCCCTGTGATCCCGCTCACTGCCCCCTGCGACCGTCCCGGCTACGCTCATCCTGCAAGCCTATGCGCCGTTTCCCGCCTTGCCCAGATTGTCGTCCAACGTGCGGCGTAAGCGAAGGAGCCACCCCATGTCTATTCAGAATTCAACCACCGGCGAAGTTCTGCATTCCTACAGCATTGACGAGCTGAAACAGCAGGCCAACCTGATGCGCGGCTACGACCTCGCCGCCCTGTGCGCAGCCACCTCCGGACACGCCGGCGGCACGCTCTCCATCATGGACATCACCGCCGCCCTCTACCTTCGCGTCGCCAACCACGATCCCAAGAATCCCAACTGGCCCGACCGCGATCGCATTGTCTGGTCGACGGGACATAAGGCGCCCAGCCTATATCTGGGGCTAGCCTTTGCCGGCTTCTGCCCTAAGGAAGATGTCGCTCTTCTGCGTAAACTCTACTCGCCGTATCAAGGACATCCGCATTGGCTCAAACTGCCCGGCGTAGAAGTCTCCACCGGATCGCTCGGCCAGGGCTTAAGCATCGCCGTAGGCATCGCGCTCGCGGGCAAGCTCGACAAGAAGCACCACCACGTCTTCTGCATCATGGGAGACGGCGAGCAGCAGGAAGGCCAGATCTGGGAAGCCGCCATGGAAGCGGGCCACTTCAAGCTCGACAATCTGATCGGCATCGTCGACCGCAACCGCCTGCAGATCGACGGCTGGGTAAAAGACGTCATGAACGTCGAGCCGCTCGAAGAAAAATATCGCAGCTTCGGATGGGAAGTCCTCACCATTAACGGCCACGATATGAAGCAAGTAGTCGAGGCGCTTGAAAAAGCGAAAGGGGGACGCGGCAAGCCCACCGTGATCATCGCCGATACCGTCAAAGGCAAAGGCGTCAGCTTCATGGAAGACATCGCCGGATGGCACGGCAAAGCGCCCAACATGGAAGAGTTAAACAAAGGCTTGAAGGAGTTAGGTCTCGACGGCCAAATTCCCGTCGAACAGCTGTTCACCCACGCCAAGCAATATCAAGCTGAGGTCGAGCGCAAACTCGACGCCAAGATGCCCAAGTTTCACCGCAACTACTGGTGGAACGCAGCCGACAATATGAAGGTCCAGATGAAGCCCACGCGCCTCGGTTTTGGCCAGTCGTTAGCCGCTAATGGCGACGACCCACGCATCGTCTGCTTCGGACTCGACATCTCCGGCTCCATCACCATCAGCGAGTTCTATGCCAACAAGCCGGAGCGCAAATCGCGCTGGATCAGCATGGGCATTGCCGAGCAATCCGCCACGTCAGCCGCCGCCGGACTCGCCAAAGAAGGCAAGCTGCCCGTGTTCGGCACCTATGCCACCTTCGCTGCTGCCCGCAATCTCGACCAGATCCGCACCTCGATCTGCTACGGCAATTTCAACGTCCTGATCGCCGGAGCCCACGGCGGCGTCAGCGTAGGCCCCGACGGCGCCACTCACCAGGCGCTTGAAGATTGTTTCGCTATGTGCGGGCTGCCCAACATGAACGTGGTCGTCCCCTGCGACATGGTTGAAACCCGCAAGGCCACCGACTACCTCCTGCTCAAGCACGTCGGCCCGAAGTACATTCGCTTTGCCCGAGAAGCTACCCCGATCGTCACCGACGAGAAAACGCCCTTCGTCTTCGGCAAAGCAAACGTCATTCGCCTTCGCAAAGAGTCGGCCAACTTCATCGAAGCCTTCGTCACCAAACTCGAATCCGAATACAAAGATGAGTGCGAAGATCTGACCATAGCAGCCTGTGGTCCGATGGTTCCCGAAGCCATGCGCGCCGCCTGGATACTAAAGCAGGATTTTGGCTACGAGACCCGCATCCTAAACCTACACACGCTCAAACCGCTCGACACCGAAGCCATCGTCCGCGCCGCTCGCGACACGAGCGTGGTCCTGACCGCCGAAGAGCACCAGATAGGAGCCCTGGCGTGGCCGGTAGCGAGCGCCATCACCCAGTCGCCCGCGCTCTATGGCATCCCCATCATCACCGGCGCCATCGGGGTGAAAGACCGCTTCGGAGACTCCGGCGCTCCCTGGGAATTAATCAAGGAGTTCGAAGTCTCCGCCGAACACATTGCCGCCAAAGCGGTTGAATTGATGGGGGTGAAAAAATTCCGCTCCGCCGAGCCAGTTGCCGAGGCGCACCTGACGTCTAAATAACCGACAGCTTGGGAGTCACCCGAGCCTGTGCTTCCAATCACAGTTCCCCAAGGCTCTCAAGCGGCATAATAGCCGAGGATAAGTGTCGTTGCCGCCAGAGAGGGGGAGCATGCCCGACGACCTGCCCAAGCCGACGTCTGCGCCGACCAGCGCAACCGCGATCCAGGAAGCTCCTCCCCCCGGCGATCTGGATCCAACCCGCCACGGCGAAGCCACGCATGATTTCGAGGCCTTCCTTCGCGCCCGCATTGTCGGGCAAGACGCGGCCATCGAGGCGGTGACCGAGATCTACCAGATGTTCACGGTCAGCATGGCGCCGCCCGATCGTCCCATTGGAAATCTCCTGTTTCTGGGTCCGACGGGCTCGGGGAAGACCTACCTGGTCGAGGTTGTCGCGGAAGCGCTCTTCGGCAACCGGCACGCATTCATCAAGGTAGACTGCGCGGAATTCCAGGAACACCACGAGATTGCCAAACTGATCGGTTCGCCGCCCGGCTACGTAGGCCACCTTCAGACCCCGCCGCTTCTAAACCAGGAATCCATTAATCGCTGGCAGACAGAGAACGTGAAATTGACACTCGTGCTGTTCGACGAAATCGAGAAGGCCTCCGAAGCGCTATGGCAACTTCTATTGGGCATCCTCGATAAGGGCACCCTGACTCTCGGCGACAACAGCCACGTCGATCTCTCTCGTTGCCTGATTTTCCTGACGTCGAATCTCGGCGCCTCGCAGATGAGTGACCTGGTGCTGGGCGGGATGGGCTTCGCGCCGCATGATGCGATCGCAGATGAGAACCTGGACGCCAAGATTGAGCGCACCGCCACCGAAGCCGCGCGCAAGAAGTTTTCCCCGGAATTCCTGAACCGTCTCGACAAGGTCGTCGTTTTCCGCACCTTGCGCCCGGAGCAACTGGATCAGATCCTGGAACTGGAACTGGCCAAGGTCCAAACGCGCATTCTTGAAGCGATCGGCCAGAGTCATTTCACATTCCGCTGCTTGCCGGAAGTAAAGAAATGGCTGTTGAAGGAAGGCACCGATCCCAAGTATGGCGCGCGCCATTTGAAGCGTGTCATCGAGCGCCGCATCGTCTACTCCCTTGCCAACCTCGTGGCCACCCGCCAGATCGCCACCGGAGACTGCATCGACATCAGCTTGAGGGCGGATGGAACGCTGGCATTTACCAAAGCTACGATTGTTGCCGGGATAGGAGGCGCGCCATGAAAAGAATTCTGGTGGTTGACGACGACCAGATGCTCTGTCGGTTTGCTTGCGACATCCTACGGAACGAAGGCTACCACGCTGTCCCCGCCGCGAATGCCGCCGAAGCGCTCGAGGCTTTCGAACGCGAAGAGTTTGATTTACTGGTGACCAGTTCCCACATGCCCGGTATGAGCGGCGTAGAACTGGCGCAGGCAGTACGTGGCAAGTTTCCCGGATTCCCCGTGATCGTGATGACTTCGTACGAGCCGGTAGAATGCGAGCATGTGAAACTCTGGCTCCCCAAGCGGTATCTCTTCCCATCGCTCGTGGAAAAGATTCACTTCTGCCTGTCGGAAATCGACGCCGACGTGAAGAAACCGGTTGTCGTGAAATAACTTCTCGTAGAGACGCGGCTTGTCGCGTCTCCCGCAGTATGCCCGACCGTGCCTCGCCCTTCCAAGGCGAGCGCAGCTTGGCAGCTTTCCGCGCCGCCGGAGTTCCGACTCTTAATCGTTGATCGCCTGGTACGCCAGTTGATTCACCTGACGATCGAGCGTCAAATCACCGGTGGGATGCAATTGTGCCATGAAGATCACGATCATCTGTTCTTTCGGATCGATCGAGAATGCGGTGTAGAAAAAGCCTCCCCAGTTGTATTCGCCCGAAGATCCAAGTTCGGCAAGCGGTGTCTTTGCTCCATTGACGGCGAAGCCGAGCCCGAAGCCAAAATCCTGGCCGGAATTGATCTTTCCGAGTTGGTCGCCGGTCATCAACTCCACCGACTTGCGGCTCAGCAGACGAGTGTTTCCGACCTTGCCTCCGTCGAGCATCATCTGGCAGAAGCGCGCGTAATCCGCCGCCGTGGACACCAGTCCCGCGCCTCCAGAAAACAGCTTCTTCGGTCCACGTACCGGATAATCCGCGGAGTAGGTGAACGCGCCTTCCGTGATCGGAGTATCGGGAAAGCGGTTGAGACCCTTCCCGTCATAGTAGGTGTAGGCTGTGGCCAGCCGCTCCATTTTGTTGTCGGGTGGATAGAAATAAGTGTCTTTCATGCCCACCGGCTCGAAGATGCGGGTGCGAAGGAATTCATCCAGCGGCTTGCCCGACACAACTTCCACCAGCCGTCCCAACACATCGACGCTCAGGCTGTATTCCCACTTCTCGCCGGGATTGAACAGAAGTGGAAGGCCCGCGAGGCGCTTGGTGCTGTCTTCGATGGTGCCGTCGTAAGGCAGGAGCCCGTTGGCTACATTCGCGTCCTTATACACGGGGCCGAGATCGGTATTCCATTGGTAGGTGATTCCGGAAGTGTGCCGCAACAGGTCGCGAATGGTGATCTCGCCGGTAGCGGGGATCGTGTACGGTGCGCCCGACGCGGGTTTCACCAGTACTTTCGGATTCTTGAACTCGGGCAGGTATTTTGAAACCGGGTCTCCCAGAAGGAAGCGGCCCTCCTCATACAGCATCATGACTGCGACGCTGGTGATGGGCTTCGTCATGGAGCAGATGCGGAATATGTTGTCGGTACGCATCGGCTTGCCTGCTTCGCGGTCGGCCATACCCTGCGCCTTGAACCAAGCCACATGACCGCGACGCGACACCAGCGTCACCGCACCGGCAATTCGCTTGTCATCGATGCTGCGCTGCACGGTGCCAGCAATCCGCTCCAATCGCTCTGACGATAGACCAACGGTTTCCGGTTTGACCACCGGCATTTCCTGCGCGATTCCTGCGGGCGAGAGGAGGAAACAGAAGAACGCGAAAACTGCGATTCTGCGAGTCATGATTTGCGGATTCATGCCGAAGGCTCCTTAATGGTCGCCGTCTAGAGTGGGACACCGATTGTACAACGTGAGAGACGGGGACTTCGTAGCGGCCGGACAGCTCTGCTACCAACCTTGCAGGTTTGCCTGACAGACGACCCGGATGGTAAAAACCTTTCGAGGCACTCGCCCGTGAAAAAGATCGCTGCCCTCTCCGTCCTCGCTCTTTCCGCGCTCCTCGTCGGGTTCGTGGTCGTCCGCGCCGCCGACCGCTCGCGCCGAATCAATTTACCGACCAGCAAGAGCCTGACCCTCCCCGTTCCCGGATACCTCGCTCGCACCAACAGCTTTCCGGCAACCATTGCACTCAGCCCAGACGGCCGCTATGCCGCGCTGCTCAACCAGGGATACGGAACACAAGAGACCGGCGCCCGCCAGTCGATTGCCATTCTCGATCTCAGCAATAATCAACTGCACGATTTTCCCGACGACCGCCTGAGCGACGACTATTCAACGCGCCAGAGCTATTTCATCGGTCTAGCCTTTGCGAGCAATAGCAAGCATCTCTATGCCTCGATGGGCTCAATCACCGATCCCACCGGCGAGAAGCCAACCAGCACCGGCAACGGCATCGCAGTCTACAAATTCGCCACCGGACAAGTCACGCCCGAGCGCTTCATCAAGATCGCCCCGCAAAAGCTCGCAAAAGGCAAAGAAGTCGCGTTCGGCCTGCGCAAAACTCCCGCCGGAACCGCACTCCCATATCCTGCAGGACTCGCCGTTCTTCGAGGCCCCACAGGCGATCGTCTGCTCGTCGCCAATAATCTTTCTGACAACGCCGTCGTGCTCGACACAAACTCCGGCAAAATCCTCCAGTCGTTCGACCTCAGCCGCAACCGCTACATCCCCAGCGCATATCCCTATACGGTGATTGCCAATAAAGACGGAACCAAAGCGTGGGTCAGCCTATGGAACGGCGGTGCCGTCGCCGAACTCAATCTTGAGGTTGGCAGTGTCACGCGCTGGATTGTCTTAGGCCCCCCCGAAGTCCTCCAACACCCGACTGCAATGGTCCTCAACCCGAATGAAGATACTCTTTACGTTGCCCTCGCGAACAATGATGCCGTTGAAGCGGTCAATTTGAAGAGTAAATTCGGTCCTAGCCGCCCTTACTTCACCGGTTTCAGCGAGCGAGGCTCCACTCCCCAGGCCATCGCGCTTTCGCCCGATGGAAAGCACCTCTATGCCGCAAGCGCTGCGCTCGACGCCGTCGCCGTCTTCGAAGTCAAACCTCTACCTGACCTCGGCGAGAACTATACCTACTACGCTCCGGCCGAGAACCCCATCGGCTTCATCCCCACCGAGTGGTATCCCAGCGCTCTCGCCATCGCGGGCAACGACCTTCTCATCGCCACCGCCAAAGGAGAAAGCAGCGGCCCCAACGACATGCAAGGCAAGCTGAAAGGCGAGCGCAAAAGGAAAGAGCACCCCTACATCCCAACCCTGATCGGCGGCTCCATTGCACGCCTAAGCCTCTCCGACATCGACAAGAATCTTGCCGCCTATACCCACCAGGTCGAAGAAGACAATCTCGTCCGGTCCGATGGCGGCAAGTTCGAATTCGCGGGCGGAAAGAATCCCATCCGCCACGTGATCTATGTCCTGAAAGAAAATCGCACCTACGATCAGATCTTGGGCGACCTCTCCGTAGGCGACGGTGATCCCTCGCTCACGATGTACGGCGCCGAAATCACGCCCAACCAGCACAAACTTGCGCTCCAGTTCGGAGTGCTCGACAACTTCTACGACAGCGGAGAAGTTTCCGGCGACGGCCACCTCTGGTCCACCGCTTCCACCACCAGCGACTACAACGAGAAGACTTGGCCCATCGGCTATCGAAGCAAAGAACGCACCTACGATTCCGGCGGCAGCGTGGCCGAAGAATTTCCCCTCGAGCAGGGAATCCCCGACATCGACGATCCCGGCACGGGATTTCTGTGGGATAACTTGGCCCGCAGCAAACTCACCTATCGCATCTACGGAGAATTCATCGCCGCCGTCTGGTGCAAGAGCGAAAAGGCGGATTCACCAAAGCAAGGGACGCCGTCTCCTAGCGCCGCAACATGTCCAGTTCCCGAGATTAAGAAAGGCGAGCCTCTGCCGCCGAATGTCGGCAACCCACCCGGCGGGCCGAGCCCGTGGCCGTGGGCGATCCCGCAGGTCAAGCGCATGCGCCCCACCAAATCCGCGCTCCGAGACCATTACGATCCGCAATTTCCCGACTTTAACACCGACTACCCTGACCAGCTCCGCGCCGACGAATTCCTGCGCGAGTTTAATGAGTTCGTGAAAGCCAAGGGAACCGCCGCAGAACTTCCCCAGTTCACGCTGCTTTACCTGCCCGACGACCACACCGGAGGCACGCGTCCCGGCAAGCCCACCCCGCAAGCCTCGGTCGCCGACAATGACCTGGCGCTCGGCCGCGTGGTTGATGCTGTCTCGCACAGCCCCTACTGGGACGACACCGCCATCTTTGTCCTCGAAGACGATGCCCAGGACGGCGCGGATCACGTTGATGCCCACCGTTCCATAGCCTTCGTGATCAGCAAGTACGCGCCGCGCACGCCGCAACCGTTTGTCGACCCCAACTTCTACACCACGGTCAGCGTCATTCACACCATGGAGTCTCTGCTAGACCTTCCCCCGATGAACCTGTTCGATGCCCACGCGCCGCTGATGGCGCCGCTGTTAGCCGGTCCGGGAACGCAGCCACCGTATCAGGCTGACGACAGGAATCTGCGCAACGGTCTTCTCTACGCAGTAAACGAGAAGAAAGCCGTGGGCGCGAAAGAATCGTCGCAGATGAACTTCTCCAAGCCTGATGCCGCCGATGCCAAGCGGCTGAATGCCATCCTGTGGCGCAATGCCAAAGGCGACGCACCGACGCCAACATCAGTGACCTTGCCGAGGTCCGAGGACCACTAGGCTCTGAGGTTGCCTTCGTGAACCTCTGTGTCCCCTGTGGTTATCGGTTTTGTCGGCGCTCGGAACCAGCGACTGGAATTTTGTCCACAGGGGCCTGCGCTAAAATGCGAAAGTGGGCGTCCCGATCCAGTGCACCAACCTGCGCAAGACCTACGACGGCAAAGTCGAAGCCGTCCGCGGCCTCAGTCTGCAAATCGAAGCCGGACAGTGCTTCGGGCTCTTAGGTCCAAACGGAGCAGGGAAGACCACCACCATCGAAATCCTCGAGGGCCTGCTCGCACCCACCTCTGGCGAGGTCCGCATCTTCGGACACACCTGGCGCGAGAACGAGCGCCAGTTGCGCGAATGGATCGGCATCTCGCTCCAGGAAACGCGCCTGTCAGAAAAGTTAAACGTTCGCGAAACCATCGAGCTTTTCGGCAGCTTCTACCGCGAACCGCGTCCCGCCGCCGAAGTTCTCGCAGAACTCGAACTCACCGAGAAAGCCGACGCCTGGGTCGGCAAGCTTTCCGGAGGCCAGAAGCAACGCCTGGCCGTGGCCACAGCCCTGGTCGGCAATCCGCGCATCCTTTTTCTCGACGAGCCCACCACCGGGCTCGACCCACAGAGCCGTCGCCAGCTCTGGGACATCGTCCGCGCCTTCCAGAAAAAAGGTGGCACCGTTTTGCTGACGACGCACTACATGGACGAAGCCGAGCGCCTCTGCGATCGCTTAGCTATCGTCGATCACGGCCAGATCATCGCCGAAGGTACGCCCTCTGACCTGATCGACCGCCTAGGCGGCCATCACGTCGTGGAATTTGCCATCAACGGCAACGCCAACGGCCGCGGGGAAGATCCGTGGCGCGCCCTCCCCAGCGTAGAATCCGTGCGCGCCGATGAAGACATGGTCTGCCTTAACGTGCGCGAGCCCCATCTCACCATTCCCGCGCTACTGGCGGCGATCAACCGGCAAGGCCGCCAACTCGAACATCTAAGCACGCGCCAAGCCAGCCTAGAAGACGTCTTCGTGCGCCTGACCGGCCGGCATTTGCGGGAGGACTAATGGCAACCATCACGCCAATTCCGAAGCCGACGAAACTCCCGCCCACGGCCAGTTCTCCCGCGGGCCGCAACGGCCGCTGGTCTGGCTACCGTCACCTGCTCTGGGCGCGCATCCTGGAACTCAAGCGCGAGCCGGAAGTCGTCTTCTGGGTCTTCATTTTCCCGCTGCTGCTGGCGGCAGGATTGGGCATCGCCTTCCGGAACAAGCCCGCCGACATCACGTCGGTCGTAGTGATCCAGGGCGAGGGCGCGCAGAAAACGCTGGCCATGCTCCAAGCCTCGAAAGCCCGTTCAACCGTCCGAGCCACCGTCCTCGAACGCGACGCCGCGCTCAAAGGCTTCCACTTCGGCAAGTTTGATCTCGCGGTCGAAGCCAATCCCGACGGCAGCTACACCTATTACTACGATCCCGCCCGCCCAGAGAGCGTGCTCTCGCGCGCCGAAATCGACGCCGCGCTGCAATCCGCTGCCGGACGCAAAGATGCGCTCGCCACTTCCTCGCAATCTTCCAGCGAACCCGGTTCTCGCTACATCGACTTCCTCATCCCAGGATTGCTCGGCATGAACCTGATGAACTCCGGCATGTGGGGAGTCGGCTTCGCGCTGGTAGAAATGCGCCAGCGCAAACTGCTGAAGCGCTTCGTAGCCACGCCCATGCGCCGCAGCGACTTCCTTCTAGCCCTAACCAGCAGCCGCCTCGTCCTGATGGTGATTGAAGTAGGACTGCTCTTAGGCTTCGGCGTGCTAGTTTTTCACATGCGAGTGCAGGGATCGGTCCTCTCGGTCGTCCTGCTCGGATCGCTCGGAGCGATAGCTTTCGGCGGAGTCGGCCTGCTAACCGCCTGCCGCGCGCAGAAAATCGAAAGCGTTTCCGGTCTCATCAACCTGGTCATGATGCCGATGTGGATCTTCTCCGGCGTCTTCTTTTCCTACGACAAATTTCCCGCGATGGCCCAGCCCTTCATCAAAGCTCTTCCGCTCACTGCGCTCAACGACGCCCTGCGAGCCACCATCACCGAAGGCGCGACGCTCGGCTCGCAAACGGGAAGACTGCTGGTGTTAGCAATCTGGGGAGGCGTTTCCTTCATTCTTGCGCTGCGCTGGTTTCGCTGGACATAGAGTAGCTGTCAGCCATCAGCTCTCAGCCGTCAGCAAACCCCAACCAACCTGTCATCCTGAGCGGAGCCGGGACTTCACGAAGTGAAGTTCCGGCGGAGTCGAAGGACCCCTACATTTTTCCCGTACTGCTGTGGATACCGCAGGGAGCTTCTCCGCCAATTCTCGCGAGTTTACTCATAAGGTATTAACCCGTGTTTACCCCTACCCCCCTCCCCCTTTGCCTTTAAGAATCAGGACGTTAGACAGCGGAAATCTCTCCGGGGTAATTATCCCTTGACAGTAGGTATACACTATCTTCGAGTTAAAAACCCAGTCGTCACGATGGGCTGTGGCGGATTCCGCGTTGAAGGGGAATATGATCCTACTGTGCGTGTGCCTGATCCATACCTAAAGTGCGTCAGCTTCATCGGTGAAGCCACGAGTGAAGATTCGGCGGGCATTCATGGAGAACTGTGTGCCACAGGGTTTTTTGTTTCCGTGCCGCTCCCCTCAGAGCATCTTCCGCAGAGGGCGTTCTATTTCGTCACTGCCGGACATGTTGCTAATGATTTAAGCGACAGACCCACCTACTTCTTAATTAACAAGAGGGGTGGTGGCGTCACGGGGGTAAGCAACATATTGGATTCGACTTGGTGGACTCATCCGACCGACAGAACAACCGATGTTGCCTTGCTTCCAGTCGGATTCCAAAAGGATGCGGATATTTCGGCTATCGCTCTCGGTGATTTTGTTAAGACGGACGATTTCTCCGATCAAACAATCGGGGTAGGTGACGAAGTTTTTATCACGGGACTGTTCACTGGGGTTACAAGCGAAGATCATCTAATGCCGATTGTCCGACAGGGCAACATTGCGATGCTTCCCCGCGAACAGATACAGACCGACCTTGGATATGCCGATGTGCATTTGATTGAGGCCCGCTCAATCGGTGGCCTTAGCGGTTCTCCTGTTTTCGTCAGACCATCCGTGACAGTCGATAACGGACATGCTCGACTGGATGCTAGTACCAAACCAAAACTGCTCGGATTGACACATGGGCACTGGGCCATCAAAGAATCAGACATCAACAAGCCTCAAATCGACCATGATCGCCAACGCGGAGTCAATTACGGTATTGCTATCGTTGTTCCCGCCGCGAAGATCATGGGGATAATCGACCGTCCCGAATTGCGGGAACTTCGCCAGTTGCAGGAGGACGCATTGAAAAAGAAATCAATTCCAGGTATGGATTCAGCAAAAGCTGGAAAGCAACAAACCTTTACAAAAGATGACTTTGAGTCTGCGCTAAAGAAGGCAAGTCGAAAGGTAGAACCTCCAAAATCATAATCATCAGTCAGCAGTTGTTTCAAATAATACGACGAATTCATCCGGTGGATATTGAATTGAGAGAAACGCTGCATATTGGTGGCCACCGGGAGGGGCTGGGATTTCTGGAAATTCTCGCGGATCACCGTACTGGAAGGCGCAATCCTTCAGGCGAACTACCAAGTAACTGTTCTCACCACATAAAAGCGTTATCGCATCCCTGTCAACTGATTCAATTTTTCCCATCATCCGTACTTCTAAATTGACGACGAAAGTAATTATGCCAATGACCTCTGATTCATTCTTCCACTTGTCTAGGATTAACAGGGCGTCTTCCAGAGAGTGTTCCATATTGTCAGTTGTCGCCGCAGACTATGGAGACAGTGCGGCGGTGCACCTCGCGAGATTATTGGGATGGGAATCCCATCTTCCATTCAGAACGGTTCAACCGGAGCAGGTAGCTGACGCACAACAGCATCCCGCTTCTCAACCTGTTGCAAAAAACTGAGAAACATCGGTTGCACGTCGAACCGACGATTGTACCTAAAGCTGTACTCGTTCAGGTAGGTTTGCAGATAGTGACGGCCAACGGAATGATAGACGCCACGAATCCCGGTTTTGATAAGCGACCAGAACCCTTCGATGGTATTCGTATGCACTTCGCCCATGACGTAGATTTTCTGGCTGTGATTAATCCGGCGGTGGTTGTACTCGTTGATATGCCGATCCATCAGATAGTAAGAGCAAAAGTCGTCGGTGAATACGGTGCTCTTGGGCAGAACGTGTTCCTTCACGATTCCGAGCAACGTCGAGCCCTTAACATCGTCAGCGATCACGGCTCTAACGCGTCCCTTACGCTCGACCATGCCAACGACTGTCACTTTCTTCTCTTTAGAGTCGCCAGCCATCGGACGGCCAACAGAGCCCTTGCGCCGACCGCCGTAGTACATCTCGTCCATCTCGACACCGGGGCCGGACTTGCCACCGAGCGGCGGGGACTTTTCATCGTCCAGCATCGTACGAATCTGCTTGAACATGCGCCACGCCGTCTTGTACGTTACGCCCGTTTCCCGCTGAATTTGCTTTGCAGAAATGCCGCATCGCGTCTGCGCCATCAGGTAGATCGCATAAAACCAAGTGGTAAGCGGCGTGGGCGACTTGTGGAAGATCGTGCCCGCAGTCGGGTGAACGTGGTGGCCACAGTGGTCGCAGGAGTAGGACGGGCGGCTCACTACGCGGTGATGCTTCGTGACCGCTTCGCAAGCGTTGCAGTAGATGCCGTCCGGATACAGGTAATTGCGAAGCCACTCAAGACAGGTCGCGTCATCCGGGAACTGCTTTTGAAAGGCCTTCAGTGTGTAGGGGAGCATGTTCGGCTTGCGGTTGTTGTTGTTCATGGCTCTTTACCTACAATGAGGGTAGCAGAAGTCTTACCTACTGTCAAGGGATACTTACCCTCTCCGGTCTTTGATTTAAAAGGACTTATACCAAAGTATTCCGGAATAAGGACTTAGGTTGTCAAAGAGCGCTGAAAATGGTTTTGGGGCAGTTTCGAGGGCCGTCTTGGGAGACGGGCACTCTTCACTGCCCCAATCAGGAAAACATTATCTCGCGGGCCGTGGTTGGGAGTCTGTGATGCGGCGCACCGATGTTTAGTGATGAATTGCAGAAGTCAAAGACCCCGCCCAGGTGAAGCTTGGACGAGCCAGCCGCCGGTGGACGCAGAAAGGCTTTCAACTCAGACTTTTGCTTCAAATGATCGGAATGAGGGGAGTCGATAACGCATCATCGCTAGATCCGAGCAATCAGCGATTGAGCCAAGCACTTGGGGCAGGTAATCCAATTTCGACCTCGATAAAATTGCCCTAAGCCTCCCCTTCGCGTCTAAAATGTCTTCTAGATCGCCGTTCACCACGCCCACAGTGCGTCCCTCCGCGACACTTGAAATCGCCCGCTCGTCGGCGAGCAACCAAGTTTCGGTCTCCTGCCTAACGGCGCATAGTTCAACGCCTTGTGGGAAGCGATACCTGCGTCCCTCTATTCGGGAGCGCATTTCCTTCTCGATTTCAGTGCGAGGTCGATTGCCAGAATCTCTTATGACCAATGCCTTGTCCACAGGCGCGCCACTGTCAATTGTCTCAAGAGCTTTCAGCAAACCAGGAAAGTTCTTCATGAGGTTGGAGACGCCGCCGCACTCGAGCGAAAAGAAACGTGCATCTGGAGAATCTAGCCGAAGGATGAGGCGTTCGTAAACGGGTGGGTCGTAGAGACCCTCCACGATCAAACCATAGCTAGGCACGAGCTAGCGCTCCCGAATAATAAAGCTCACCAAGTCCAATTTCCCCAGAGTCAACCAGAGCTTTAAAACTCTCATTGTCGCGAGGCCGAACACATTTGGTTGCACCCCGTTCGCGTCGGAAAAGGATCAGGTTGTCGATAGAAAATCTGTCGATCAGCATCGGCGAATGTGTCGAAATAAGTAATTGGGCTGAGTTCTCCGCGCCCAGTTCCCCTTGCACTTGTTTGAGCAACTCCGTCAAGACGGTTAGCAACCTAGGGTGCAGGTAGTTCTCGGGCTCCTCTATGCAGTACAGAGGTGCACCCAGATCTTTGGGAGCAAAGATGAGAGACAGCAAAGCTATGAACGCCAGTTCACCATCCGACATTTGCCACACCGTCGTGGGTGAACTGAGGTGTCTTTCGCGAGAGGCAAGATAAACAGTGGACTGCTGTGTAGGCCACGATAAGACGTCTTCCAAATCCGGGAAGACTTCCCGGCACGCAGTCACGATTCGATTGAACTGGTCGCTGTACCGAGTCTGCAATAGGAGTAACCAAGACGACAGATTGTCTCCGTATTCGGTCAGAAACGGCGCGGCAGCGGACGGGTTTGCTTGCCGCATCGAGGTCGGAATGAGCCGATAGAAGCGCCATGCAGCAATGGAGGCACGAATGAAGTTCCCTTCCCAGTCCGGAATTTCGTACTCAAGAGCCAATCTGCCGGAGTCGTTAATCTCGGTCGTTCCGAGGCTTTTTGTCCTGTGGAGTACTCGCCGTCCGTCCTTGGTGCTGATGAGAGGCAGCTGACCCGTCGGGGTATCTAGTGTTAATTCCTCTCGTTGCACGTTCGCGCTGCCATAACGCATTTCACCAAGAATCTCTAAGTTGTAGGTCCATTTGACGGGAGCCTCTGTCGTCTCCGCCGAAATACCCTCCAAGTTAAAGGAAATCAGACCAGAGCTACCGCCTTTCCAGACTACCTCTCGAAATCCGTTTCGCTTCATTACCGCATTGCTGATCCCCTGCACATTTGGAGAAGGGACAACCAAATCCACGAGAAACCGAAACGCGTCAATGAAGTTACTCTTTCCGGACATATTCGGCCCGACCAGTACGTTTGTCAGACCCAAGGTTACGTCCACATCTTCGAACGACTTGAAATTACGTATTCGTATTCTGCTAATCATGAGGTCTCTCGCTTCCGACCGCCGAGCGACACGTTTTTCCACTACCATGCTCGGTTCAATTCCAGAATTCTATGCTCTGCATAATTAGGTGTCGATGATGTCAAAGGAACATTAGACTGCTGGCTCACTGCCTCAGGCCAGCCTGTTGTGTGGGCTCTGACGGCACAGTTGAAGCCGTGTCCTTCTCGAAACCGTGTTGGAGCCTGTGCGCTTTCTCAGGCAAGGCCTTTCATCCTCCGATACTCGTCGAACGCATCCAGAAACCGGTCAATATCCTGCCTCGACAGGTAGTACGGTGTGGACAGGCGCAGCTTGTGAGGTTCGGCTCCGCGGATTCGAATTTTCTTTTGCTTCCACATCCAGTGTTCGAGATCCATCCTGGCAAGCGGCGGAACGTTCACCGTAGCAATTGCGCAGCGCAGCGAGGCATCCGGAGAAGTCCACGACACTGCGCCGCGTTTGATCATGGCCGCCAGAATGTAGTCGCAGAGCTGGCGGTGGCGGCGTTCGATCCGGTCCATTCCTATGTCGTTGGCCAACTGAATCGAGGCGCGCAACCCCCACAGCGCCGGGACGTTCGAACTGCCGATGCGCTGGAAGCGTTCGGCGCGAATCTTTACGTCATCCCAGCCTTCGGTGGCAATCGTGTTCCACAGGCGGTCAATCATTTCGTCGCGCACGTAAAGAAATCCCGAGCCCTTGGGCGCCTGCAGCCACTTGTGCGGGCTCGACGAATACATGTCACAGCCGAGTTCGTGCAGGTTCAGCCGCATCATTCCCGGAACGTGCGCGCCATCGACGGCGGAAATAATCCCTTTGCTGCGGGCCAGCGCGCACAGTTCTTTGGCGGGCAAGACCACTCCGGAAAAAGTGCTGATGTGGCTGAAGAACAAAACTCGGGTGCGCGGAGTAATGGCGTTGCTGAACAGATTCAGCACCTGCGCAGGATTTTCTACTGGCCTCGGCAGCGTGATCTTCTTCAACACGATTCCGTAGCGCTTCGCCCGCAAATTCCACGGGTGCTCGCCTCCGGGATGCTCCTGATCGGTCATCAGCACTTCGTCGCCAGGCTTCAGGTCGACGCCGTTCGCAATGTAGCTGTTGGCCTCGGTGGCATTTCTGAGCAGCGCGATCTCGTCACGGTTGCAGCCAACAAACGCCGCCAGCGGATCGCGAAACTGGTTCCACGAGGCGTATCCCCAGATTGGATAGTCCTCGGGATCAGCCTCGTTCAGCTTCTCGCACGCCTCATAGCCTTCAAATATGGCGCGGAGCACAGGCGCGGGGCTCGATCCCACGGTGCCGTTATTCAGGTAGATTTCGTCCGCCGGAATCAGGTACTGCTTGCGCAATTCGCGCCAGTAGGCGTCTTCGTTCTGGTCGAACAGGGAGCGCTCGGGCAGCTTTGACGGCAGCGACTCCAGTTGGGCCCAGAGATTGCCGCGCCAGGCCAGGCCCGCGCCCACGGCGAGGGAGGAAGCGAAAGACGATGACAGAAAGCTGCGACGGTTCAGCATGCACGGTTCCCCTTTTTGAAATCGCTTTCCGAAAGTCGCGACATGGTACACCGGCGACTAGGGAAACGGAAAGCGCTCTCCGAGTTCGCAGCGCCTGAAGGCGCTTTACAGCGCGGCATTTTTCGGCATGCCTGAACACCTGAAGGCATGCCCTGATACGAACCTGAACCACGCGCTGATGCGAACCATCCTCGCACCACGGGGCCGCAAGGCACTGGCGGCTGAGAAAGGCACCTCGGTCGTCATGTTCCTTCAAATAACGGGTAACTTTCCGCCTCGACATAGCGTCCAACTAGGTGGGAAACTCTGCCCAAGCGGGCTTGCCATCGGGGGTATAATGAGGGCAACCGACCGGGTTTCCACGGGGTGTTCAAATGCCGTACCGTAAATTGCTGATTTCCCTGAGTTTATTGGTGCTGATGGCACTACCCGCGCTGGCGCAAAGCCAAGACCAAAGTTCCCAGACTCCCAGCGCACAGCCGCAGGCCTCCCAAACTTCCAAAGATCAGACGGCGCAGACGCCGAGCACGCAGCCGTCAGCCCCGGTTCCGACACAGGATCCCACGGCCACCCCTGGCACGACTCCGCCTGCGGACTCTTCTACCAGCGCCGACGGCACCTCGGCTCCTAGCGCGCCGCCTCCCGTCCAGGAACCCGACGACAGCAAGGTCAAGCACGATGGCAGTCGGCACGACGTGGATGCCATCGGCAACCGTAAAGTCGGCGGGCGCGGCATGGGCGACTGGTACTCGCTCGAAACCGAAATCCGCATGGGCAAGCAATACGCCATGCAGGTCGAGCAAAGCGTAAAGCTGGTGCAGGACCCGGTGGTGAATGAATATGTCAACCGCATCGGCCAGAATCTGGTCCGCAACTCGGACGCGCAGGTTCCTTTCACCATCAAGGTCATTGATTCCGACGAAGTGAATGCGTTCGCGCTGCCCGGCGGATTCTTTTATGTGAACTCCGGCTTGATCCTGGCGGCCGACGAAGAGGCCGAACTGGCCGGCGTCATGGCGCATGAAATTGCCCACGTTGCCGCCCGCCACGGGATGCGTCAGATGACGCGAGCCAATTGGGCGCAGATCGGCACCCTGCCTCTGATCTTCATGGGTGGCGGCCTCGGCTACGGAATTTACGAAGCCAGTGGCCTGGCCTTACCGCTCACGTTCATGAAGTTCCAGCGCAATTTCGAAGCGGAAGCCGACTACCTCGGCCTGCAATACATGTACAAGACCGGATACGATCCGCAGGCCTTCATCAGCTTCTTCGAGAAGATTCAGGCGAAAGAGAAGAAGAAGCCGGGCACGCTGGCCAAGGCCTTCGCTTCCCACCCCCAGACGCCGGATCGCATCGAGAAGTCGCAACAGGAGATCGCGACGATTCTTCCGGCAAAGGCGCAATACGTGGTGTCCACGTCGGAGTTTGACGACGTGAAATCGCGGCTGGCCACCATCGAGAACCGGCACAAGGTCATCGACGAGAAAGATGGGAGCAAGCCCAGCCTGCGCCGCACTTCAACCAGCGACAAGACGTCCAGTGGTTCGGACAAGAGCGACGACGATCGCCCAACGCTGAAGCGCCGCGACGATAAGCCGGACCAGAACTAACTGAAGATCGGGTCATCGAACGATCGGGCCATCGGGTGATCGAAAAACCTAATTCTCACTGGCTTTTCGATGATCCGATGGCCCGATAGTATTATGATCCTGCAGCCACCGACTTTACCGTCACCGTAGTGCCGTCGACTTCCCCGGTCACCTTGGCCTTCGCACCCGCCAGATCGTTGAGTTTATCGAGAGCGGTTTTATCCGAAGTCTCCAGCGTATAGACTTTGTCTCCGACCACCAGGGCGTACTTCGATCCATGCTTCATGCACGCGCGCGTGCAATCCGCAGGCTTGCCGGGCATCTCATGTTTTGCTCCACACATGGCGTCGCTCACTTCGCCAGTCAAGGTTTCGCTTTTCCCGGCAGCCAGCGCCGGAACCACCGCCAGTCCGACCAACATCTGTACGCCTAGAACCGCAGCCGCAATTCGATTCGCTTTCATTCTGTCTTCTTCTCCTGTGAAACGGGGTGATGATTCAAAAGCCGGGACTCCACCAGGTCACTTCCATGGTGTCAATACAAAGATTCTCATGCAACCTTCAGGTTACAAAAATATTTTGGTTTCTCCAACCTGCGCTACTGCTGCTTGAAACGGACTTCCACGTCCACAATCTTGTCCTTCACATCCGGCGTCTCATGTACGCTGACGGCCCATTGGACGCCACGGGGAAGCAGTTGGCGGGTGTCGTCCAGAAACTTCTTTGGGTAGTCGGCGTTGTAGGGCTGCCCCTCGCGCAACGTCCAAGCTTCCTGCATGCGGGCTTTCGCTTGGGTGTCGAGCCCGTTGATCTCCAGTTCTCCCATCTTGTAGACGTCGCCTTCAACGACATTCACGTCGTAATGGACGCCACTCTTGCCGTCGTCGAACTGGACGTCGGGTTTGATCTGAATCGCCATGTAGCCGCGGCTGCGATAAAGCTTGGCCACACTGTCGATGTCGCGGACCAGGCGCACGGCGTCGGCCGGTTGGCCGGGAGTCAGGTGGAGCAGGGGCGCGACTTCGCTGGTGGCGATCGCAGCATTGCCCTTCCACTCGATGCCGGACGTTGAATACACTTTGCCCGCGCTCACCGGTATGATTGCATCGACGTCAACCTTGCCGTTCGCTTGCGACACGACTCGCGCGTCAGCCTTTCCGAAAGACGCTCTGAGATATCCGCGCTGGAAACAGACGGGTAGGAAATCGACCTCAGCTACTTTGGCCAGAGTCGTTCGGACGTACAGCACTCCGGTAAGTCTGCGAGATGCGGCCTGCAACCCAGGCAGCAAGTCCGGAGTGGCGCCGGGAAATTCGACGTTGCGGATCCGAATTTCCAGCGACTCGACCGAATACGAGATGCCGAGAATCTTCCTGCCCTCCTGGGGACTTTCACGAAGATAGTCGACGCGCGCGGGAATCTGTCTCTGGTCGAGCATCGCCTGGAGCGCATCCTCAATACTGTCAGGAAGCGTTCCTGCGAGCGGCACCTCCCGCTTAAAAAGAGGCACGCGCTGCTGGAGTTCGCTGAAGAGCTCGGCATCCGTAAACCATGCAAAATTCTCGAAATTCGCGGGAATCAGTTTGTCCGGCTCGACGTCGGTCAGTTGCAATTCCAGCTTGGTGCCGCCGCCGGAGGAGGAAAACGAATAGGCCACGTCGCTGAACATACCGGAGTCGCCCAGGCGCCGCGCCGCTTCTCTAAAATCGCCGTCGGCGGCCTTTTGGCCCAGTAGCAGACCGCTGGCGGCGAGAATTTCCTTGTCGGTGTAGCGGGTTGTTCCCGTGACTTTCAGTGCGATGAGTTTTTCGGCGTCCAGTGGCGACGCTTTGGAGCCGGCGGACCGCTTCTGGGCCGCGGCAGCCGAAACGAGAAGAGACAAGATCAGGATGAAGTGCGTACCTCGCTTCATTTGGATCGCTTCCCAGCCCCGGCCACGGAAAAATTCTTCTGCTGGACCGCGATGTCCATGAAGGCCTTGGCGGCCCGGCTGAGCGATTTGTCTTTGCGGAACACAATCGCAAGATCGCGCCGGATTTGCGCATCGGCAAACGTGATCGCAACCAGAGCCTTGGCCCGGATATCTTCCTCGATATTGGAGCGCGCGATAAATCCAACGCCGACACCGGCTGCCACAAAACGCTTCAGCAGTTCGCTCGAATCGAGCTCCATGGCCAGGTTCGGCTTTAAGTGATGGTCATAGAACAGCGCATCAAGCGCGTCGCGGGTGTGCCCCAGTTTCGGCACTACCAATGGATAAGTTGAGACCTCGGCCACTGTAACGCTCTTCTTGGCTGCGAGCGGATGATTCGGCGCGGTAATGACCACTAGTTCGTCGCGATGAATCATCTGCGCCTCGAGCCGGTTGTCAGTCACGGGCAATGAAACCACGCCAAAATCCACCACGTTCTCAAGGATGGATTCGAGAATCCTGGCATAGTCCGAGCGCTTGATACTCACGGAGACGTTCGGATAGTCACGTTTGAATTGCGCGAATACTTCGGGCAGGATGTGCAGGCACGTGCCTTCGTTGGCGCCTACGACAATTTCGCCGCGGGGAACGCGTTCGGTTTCGGCAATCTCGGTAAGGATCGTCTTTCGCCGCTCCAGCGTCTCTTCGGCATACTTGAAAAACAGTTTGCCGGAAGCGGTGAGCGAGACGCGGCCTCCGGAACGGTCAAGCAGGCGCGCGCCCACTTCTTCTTCAAGCGCTCGAATCTGGGAGGAGATGGCGGGCTGGGTGCGGAAACGCTTCTCCGCTGCCCGGGAGAAGCTGGAGAGGCGCGCTACTTCCAGGAAAATTTCGAGCTGGTCGAAGTCCATCGGTTGCTGGCCTCAGACACTATAGCGACCCTGAGGCGATCCCGAAAGAGAAATCAGAGACGCGATTTGCCGCAATCGCCAACGCAGCATGATTTCACGTAGAAACGGGGCAAGCCCCGTCTCTACAGATGTTGTTGCCTAAACGTTGATCACCGCTACGAGTTCCTTCACAGCGGTCGCGCTCTTGTCGAGGGCAGTTTTCTCTTCCGGCGTGAGTTTGATCTCAATGATCTGCTCGATTCCCTTGGCGCCGAGTTTTACCGGGACGCCGACAAACAGGCCGTGGATGCCATATTCTCCGTTAAGGTATGCGGCACAGGGAAGAATCTTCTTCTTGTCTTTGAGGATGGCCTCGACCATCTCGGTAGCAGCGGCCGACGGGGCGTAGTAGGCAGATCCGGTTTTGAGATGTTTGACGATCTCGGCGCCGCCGTCACGGGTCCGTTGGACAATGCGGTCGAGAGTAGCCTGGTCCATCAGTTCGGTGATGGGGATGCCCGCGACCGTGGAGTAGCGGGGAAGCGGAACCATGGTGTCGCCGTGTCCGCCGAGGACAAAGGCGTTGACGTTCTCAACGCTGACCTTGAGTTCCTGCGCGATAAAAGTGCGGAAGCGGGCTGAGTCGAGCACACCGGCCATGCCAATGACGCGCTCGCGCGGAAAGCCGCTCATCTTGTACGCCGCCTGCGCCATGGCATCGAGCGGATTGGAGACGATGATGAGGATGCAGTTCGGCGAGTGGTGTACGACCTTGCCAACCACGTCATTCATGATCTTGTGGTTGGTATTCAGCAGGTCGTCGCGGCTCATCCCGGGCTTGCGCGGGATGCCGGCGGTGATGACGACAATGTCGGAGTTGGCGGTATCGGCGTAGTCGTTAGTGCCAAGGATTGCGGAGTCGCGTTTCTCGATTGGCATGGCCTCGAGCAGGTCGAGACCTTTTCCCTGAGGGACCCCTTCCACGATGTCGATGAGCACGACATCAGCGAGTTCTTTCGATGCAATCCAGTGAGCGGCGGTGGCGCCCACGTTTCCGGAACCGACTATGGTCACTTTATTGCGCATGAAATTTCCTTCCCTCAGCGGCTAAAGCCGACATTCTGAATACGGCAGTTATCGCAGCGCTGAAGCGCTGCGCCACCCAATTTTTTTTTCCGCAGCCTGTGGAGTCGTGCCCTTCTCAAAGCCGACCCTCAGCTTTCTACGAGAATGCTCAACACGGACCAATCATGGACAATTTAGTCCGCTGCCACTGCGACGTTCATGTTCTCGATCATGCAGGTGGCAAACTCGCTGGTTTTCACCTTGGTGGCGCCTTCCATCAGGCGCTCGAAATCGTAAGTGACCTTTTTTTGCTCGATGGTGCGCTCCAGGCTCTGCTCAATCAGATCGGCGGCTTCCGTCCATCCGAGGAACCGGAACATCATGACGCCCGAAAGAATAACCGAGCCAGGGTTGATGACGTCCTTGTCGGCATACTTAGGGGCGGTGCCGTGTGTGGCCTCGAAAATGGCATAGCCGTCGCCGATATTCGCTCCGGGAGCGATGCCGAGACCGCCGACTTGCGCGGCGCACGCGTCAGAAATGTAGTCGCCGTTCAAGTTGGGCGTGGCCAAAACGCTATATTCATCGGCCCGCGTTACAACCTGCTGAAAAATGGAATCGGCGATGCGGTCGTTGATCATCAGCTTCTTCTTCCACGCGCCTTTGCCGTGCGTGGCGTAGATGGAATCGAGACAGCCCTTTACTTCTTTGTAGAGAGCCTGGCGGAAGTCGTCGGTGGCGAACTCCAAGCCGGGCTCGATGAGATTTGCGTTCTCCTCGACGGTAAGGTTGGGATTCTTGTCTTTGTTGTCGATGATCCAACTCTCACGCTCGGTGATGACCTGTGCCCGGAATTCCTCGGTGGCAAGCTCGTAGCCCCACTTGCGGAACGCGCCTTCGGTGAATTTCTGAATGTTGCCTTTGTGGACGAGCGTGACCGCTTTGTTCTTGTTTTCGAGAGCGTGCTTGATGGCCATACGGACCAGACGCTTGGTCCCGGTCACGGACATGGGCTTGATGCCAACGCCGGAATCTAGGCGGATCTGCTTCTTGCCGCCCTTCAACATGTCTTTGTTGAGAAATTCAATCAGCCGAGCACAATCGGCCGTGCCCTGTTCCCATTCGATTCCTGCGTAAACATCTTCTGTGTTCTCACGGAAGATCACGATGTTCATGCGCTCGGGATGCTTCACTGGCGAGGGCACGCCGGCGTAGTACTTCACGGGACGCACGCAGCCATAGAGATCGAGGATCTGGCGCAGCGCGACGTTGAGGGAGCGGATGCCGCCTCCGACAGGCGTAGTCAGTGGCCCTTTGATGGCAACCCGGAATTCGCGAATGGCACTGACAGTGTCGTCGGGAAGCCAGTTCTGGAAGCGCGCCTTCGCCTTCTCGCCGGCAAAGACTTCGTACCACGCCACCGAACGTTTACCCTGGTACGCTTTTTCGACAGCGGCGTCGAAGACGCGGACAGAAGCCTTCCAGATATCGCGGCCAGTGCCGTCGCCTTCGATGAAAGGGATGATCGGGTGATTAGGGACGGTGTATTTGCCGTTGCTGTATTCGATCTTCTGCCCTTTGGGCGGGAGAGGGACTCCGTTGAACGACGCCATGAAACTTGCCTCCAGAGGCTTGGGAAGGAACCAATCATTATAAAGAATAATTACGGTTGGAGTGCCGGGCGCCCCGCCCGGCCGGACGGGCGAGGGCGCCCGTCTCTCCACAATCAGACTAGCGTTCGATTTTTACTGACTTCACCACCACGTCTTTGTTCGGACGGTCCTGGCGGTTACGGGCGACTTTCGAGATCTTTTCCACGATCTCGTAGCCCTCGACGACTTCGCCAAAAATTGTGTGCTTGCCGGTGAGCCAGTCGGTGTTGGCGACGGTGATGAAAAACTGCGATCCGTTGGTGTTGGGGCCGGCATTCGCCATAGCCAGCTTCCCACCCTTGTCGAAACGATGCGGCGAACCTTTGGTTTCGTCTTCAAACTGGTAGCCGGGCCCGCCAAAGCCGGTGCCCATCGGGTCGCCGCCCTGGATCATGAAGTCGGGGATCACGCGATGGAAGATGGTTCCGTGGTAAAGAGGGTCGGTGACCTTCTTGCGGCTAGTGGGATGTGTCCACTCACGCTTGCCTTCAGTGAGGTCAACGAAGTTAGCGACCGTCTTGGGGGCATCTTTCTCAAAAAGGCGGCAAACGATATTGCCTTCGCTGGTTTCAAACACGGCATAGGTTCCGGGTGTGCGGGTCATAATTTCCCTTCGAATTCTTAGGTGTTTTTACTGTAGAGACGAGGCTTGCCTCGTCTCAGGCGCGATAAGCCGCGTCTGTACTACATAGGTTTCCTGACCCCTGCTGACGGTTTAGGCGCAGTTGCGGGCTTGGCGGCAGATGCCCCGGCACGATGGATATCGATGTGCGTGATCTTGACGGGACGCAGCGGCCGTTCGCCATCCGTAGCCATGCGAGCGATCTTCTTCACCAGTTCCACAGCAGCCTCATCGCACTGGCCAAAAATGGTATAGCCGCCATTGAGGCTGGGGTAGGGAACTTCGGTGATGAAGAACTGCGATCCGTTGGTGTCAGGTCCGGAGTTGGCGTAGGCCAGACGCCCGGGGCGGTCGAACTTCACGGTGCTCGAAGTTTCATTCTTGAACTTGTAGCCGGGATCGCCCGTGCCATTGCCGGCGGGGTCTCCGCCCTGAATCATGAATTCCGGGATCACACGATGGAAAATCGTGCCGTCATAAAGCGGGACGCCGTGCTTCTTGGCATGAGAGATGGGACTGGTCCAGTCTTTGGTGCCGCTGGCCAAGCCAATGAAATTCTCAACTCCGATCGGCGCGACCTTCGGAAACAGAGTGCAATGCAGGTCACCGGCGGAGGTGTGGATGATCGCGGTGGGTTCCACGGCAGCCTCGGGTGCGGAACTGACAGGCTTGCGGGTAGGTGGCATGGTCGTTGTCGGCGGTGCCTGTGCGGCGCCGAGCAGGGAAGTAGAGATTATCAGGACAAGCGTATGCAGTAGGGTTCGCATGGATGCTCCTGTAGGGTATTTAGCAATCATTAATTGTACGACAGGTCTGGTTGGCGGCTGCGCCTCGACAGACTATTTTACGTGCCGCCCCAAATCATCAACCACCAAGGACACGAAGGCCTACCGCCTTTGATTTCCTTCGTGCCCCTTCGTGTCCTTGGTGGTTAATTGGTTTTGCTGGTCTGCATTTCGCGACTCACCCGTTCGGCCTCGCGGAAGACGCGGAGCAGGTTGCCGCCAAGAACCTTGCAGATATCGTCGGCACTGTAACCGCGGTCGAGCAGGGCCTGCGTGATCTTGGGCAGGTCGGCGGCGGAGTCGATGCCTGCGGGAGTTGCCCCGCTGACGCCGTCAAAATCCGACCCCAGGCCGACGTGATCCACGCCCGCAACTTTGGCGATGTGGTCGATGTGATCGATCAGCGAACTCAAGGGAGGACGCGGAATTTTGGCGGCCCACTCACGCTCGATGCGGTCGGAGTCGAGATAGGTCACGGTCTTTCCGGCAGCCTTGAGTTGGTCCGTGTAAGACTGCACGGCGGCATCGCGATCTTTGGCCTGCGTTTCCGCCGCTTTGCGGTAATTCTCATCGATAAAGGCGTTGTAGAAATTCACTTGGACGACGCCCCCGTTTTTGGCCACGGCGCGGAGCATGTCGTCAGTCATGTTGCGCGGGTGATTGGCGAGGGCGCGCGCGGACGAGTGCGAGGCGATGACGGGCGCCTTGCTCACGGCAATCGCGTCATAGAACGTCTTGTCGGAGACATGAGAGATATCGATCAGCATTCCGAGGCGGTTCATCTCGACAACGATCTGCTTGCCACCCTCGGTGAGGCCATTGTGGTGCTCGATTTTGGGGTTGTTAATGTCTCCGGAAGAGTCCGCCCACTCGTTCGTGTTCGACCAGCTGAGCGTCATGTAGCGAACGCCAAGACGATAGAAATCGCGCAGCACGCGCACGTCGTTTTCGATGGAGTGTCCGCCTTCAATGCCAAGCAGGGCGGCGAGTTTGTGCTCGCGGTGTGCCCGCTCGATGTCGTCAACGCTGAACGCCATCATCATGCGGTCGGGATGACGCGCCGCTTGCTCGTAAACGGAATCGATGAGATCGAGCGTGTGGCGGGCATAGTGGCCCCGGTTGGTTTCCGGCTCGACCCAGATGGAAAAAAACTCAGCGCCGAGATTGCCCGCCTTGGCCTTGTCAAGGCTGATGTGACCGGGGTCTTTGGGATTGGTTGATCCGATGTCGTAGTTCTCGTCGAGGAAACGCTGCGGGGTGTCGGCATGGGTGTCGATGACGATGGCGGAGTTCTGGATCTCGCGGGCCTTGGCGCTGACACGTTGCGCATGGACGGGAAGGGCGAAGGCGAGTAGGGCGGCGGCAAGGATTCGCTTGTTCATGATCGACAAGGATTCTATACGATGCGCTCTCAAGACGATGCTCGTGTGGTGGCGGGTCTTCGACCGCCCTGAACGGGGCAAAGCCTTGTCACCACACTTGCAGATTCATTGCTCTCAAGATGCATCCACGGCAACGAGCGCTTGCTCGATACACTGCTCAATCGGCTGATCAGTGTTGATCGCTGTTTTCGGACACTTGATCGGTTCGAAGCGGGCTTTCACCTCCGCATAGAGCGCAAACGTTCGGTTGTGCGCGGGATGCATGGGGTCTGGCTCGAGATCGAGACGCTGGCGGGCGGATTCATCCGAGCAGGCGCACTCGATGATTGCCCAGGGTTGAGCGAGTTCACGAGCGAACGCAAGAACGCGGTCGATCTGGTAGCGGCGGGAGAAGGTGCGGCCGTCGAGGAAGATGTTGCGGGCGGGCGCCGTTTGTAGCAGGAAGCGCGCCGCCTCCAGCATGATTTCCATCACGAAGTCGTCTTGCCTGACGGAGTATTCGATATCGTCCGGCGAGAACAGGGCGGCGCGGATCGCGTCCTTGCTGACGAGTGCCCCTTGTGTGCGCTGAACCAGTTCGCGGGCGAGCGTGGTTTTACCGGTTCCGGGCAAACCGGCCATCAGGACAATCATTCTGTGGAGATTGTAGCGGAGGCCGAGGTCCGCAGGAGGGTCAGTTCGAGGCGCCCATTGCAGCGGCAGTGGCGGTGACAGTGCCCGGAGCGGCATCAGGCTGTTGCACTGGCGGACGCAGGAAAATAGTCTGCGTCTGGCGCCAGTCGCCGTAGCGATCCGAAACCATTACGTGGAAGCACCAGTGGCGGCGCTCCTCTTCGGGTTCCACCAGACCGAGCGCGTTCAAGTAGAACAAGTAGCGCTCGACGAAACGGATCTGCTCTTTCGTCAAACCGCGGCGCTGGAGATCGACGGTGACGCCGGCGAGATGAGACGACGCGGTGTCACCATCCACCGGGGCGGCGTTGCGATTGTGGCGGCGAAGCTTTTTCTGCACCTTGACGGTGCGGACGGCCGAGTTGACCTGAATCTGAGCGTGGAACTGGCGATAATAAACTTCGGAAAGGTCCTGTACGAAATCGCGAGTCCAAGGGCGGCAAAAGCGGCGGGAGGGATCGAGACTGGGCTCAATCTTCAGCGACTCGCTCGCTTCGATAGGCACCAACGCCCCCGAGGCCTTGAGCGCTTCCAGTTCAGCGTCGTCCTGAATGCGCGGCAGATCGAGGCGGTCGATTTCTTCGTTCTGCCGGATCAGCGAATCGTGCGAAGGACGGAACAGCGGGTTCCAGAGCACGCCGCGAAGGTGGCGGAGGATGCGGTGGCGATGGCTGACGCGGTGCAGGGCAAAGGCGGTGCGCGGGGCCGCGAGCGCGGCGAAAATGACAAGCACAATCAGCGCGATCTGCAGTTTCGCCGGCGGTTTGGAGCTTCGCATCATTAAGTTTGCTTCGTTAACTTGAACGGCCCCGGGGCTGCGGAGGAGTGCCGATATGCCCGCAGGATCGCCAATTGTAAACCACGGATGAACAATTCTACGAAACAATTTGAGGGTAAGACATGTTACCGAAGACAGTTGCGGGTGGTTACCCGTAGGTGAGGTGTGCCGATTTCGTGTGGATTTACCGGAAATACTCTCTGGTAGAGACGCGGCTTGCCGCGTCTCCTGGGCGTATTTCAAGACGATGCAGGCAGAGACGGGGCAATCTCCGTCTCTACGGTTGATGTTATTTTCGCAAGAGGTCGGTGAGGGCCTGCTTCATAACCTGGCCGCCGACCTCGGCAATTGAGGTGGTAAGGGGAATTTCCTTTGGACAAATCTCCACGCAGTTCTGCGCGTAGCCGCATTCCTGGATGCCCCCGTCGCCCATCAGTGCGGACAGGCGCTCGCGTTTCAGGGCCGCGCCGGTGGGATGCGTGTTGAACAGGCGTACTTGCGAGATAGTAGCGGCACCGACGAATCCGGTGTCTTCATTGAACTGCGGGCAGGCTTCCATGCAGCAGCAGCACGAGATGCAGTTCGACAGCGGATAGGCTTTTTCCTGATCCTCCATCGTCACGCGCGGTCCCGGGCCGAGGTCGTAGCTGCCATCGACTGGCACCCAAGCTTTGACCTTTTTCAGGTTCTCGAAGAGGACGCTGCGATCGACGGCGAGATCGCGCACGACGGGAAATTTCGAGAACGGCTCGAGCTTGATCGGCTGATCGAGATTGTCGAGCAGAGAAGAGCACGCCATGCGAGCCTTGCCATTGATCAGCATGGCGCAGGAGCCGCAGATCTCCTCGAGACAATTCGAGTCGTAGGTGACGGGCGTGGTTTGCTTGCCGTCGCGGGTGACCGGATTGGCCGCGATCTCCATCAGCGCCGAAGTGACGTTCATGTTCGGCTTGTAAGGAATCTCGAACTCTTCCCATGACGGCTTGGCGTCTGGGGTGAGTTGGCGTTTGATCTTGAGGATTACGGTTTTGTTGTTATTAGCCATTAGCTTCTAGCCTTTAGCTCCTAGCTCAAACTTTGTCATCTGAGCGAAGCGAAGGACCTGCTTTTCTCCGCCGCTACGAACAGCAGGTCCTTCGCTTCGCTCAGGATGACAATCCATTAAGGAAGTGCGTTCACTCGCACTTCAGTACTTCCTCGGCCGCGGCTGAATCAGACTTGCATCTATCGGCTCGAACTCAAACTTCGGCTCGTCCAAATCTGGCGCAAAAGTTGCTTTCGTGGTCTTCATCCAGTTCTTGTCGTCGCGCTCGGGGAAATCCGGCTTATAGTGCGAACCGCGAGACTCATCGCGCATGGCCGCTCCCTGCGCGATGACCCGCGACAATTGCAGCATGTTGTAGAGTTGGCGCGCGAACGCGACCGTCGTGTTTGCCCACTGTGAACGATCGCTCAGGTTGATTTTCTGGAAACGATTCAGCAAGTCCACCACCTTGGCGTCCGCTGCCTCGCACTTCTTGCTGTAGCGGATGACGGTGCAGTTCTCAGTCATCAGCGCGCCGAGTTCGCGCCAGAGCAGGAAAGGATTCTCGTTGCCATCGGCTTTCATCAGCCCGGCATTGATGTCCTGCTGCCGCTTGCGTTCGGCATCGAAGTGTCCGTTGCTGGCCGCAGCTTGCAGATTCTTCGCGTACTGCACGGCATTCGGACCGGCGACGAAGCCTCCAAAGATGCACGACACCAGCGAGTTTGCCCCCAGGCGGTTGGCGCCATGGTATTGGTACTCGGCCTCTCCCGCCGCGAAGATTCCGGGGATATTCGTGGACTGTTTGTAATCAACCCAGAGGCCGCCCATGGTGTAGTGCACGCCGGGGAAAATCTTCATCGGCGTGTCGCGCGGATCGTCGCCCACAAACTTCTCGTAGATTTCGAGGATGCCTTCCAGCTTGCGGTCGAGCGTCTTGCGATCGATGTGGGTGAGGTCAAGGTACACCATCGGCTTGCCGTCGATACCGAGGTTGTGCTCGAACACCACTTTGAAAATGGCGCGTGTGGCTACGTCGCGCGGGACGAGGTTCCCGTATTTCGGGTACCACTCTTCAAGGAAGTACCAGCGCTCGCCCTGCGGGATGCTCTTCGGGTCTCGCTTGTCACCCGGAGTCTTCGGAACCCAGACGCGTCCCCCTTCGCCGCGTGCCGATTCCGACATCAGCCGCAGCTTGTCTTCTCCGGGGATGCAAGTGGGATGCACCTGGATGAACTCGCCGTTCGCGTAATAGCAGCCTTGTTGGTAGAGCGCGGACTGCGCCGACCCCGTGCACACCACCGAATTGGTGGACTTGCCGAAGATGGCGCCACATCCGCCGGTGGCAATGATGATCGCGTCAGCAGGGAATGTCCGTACTTCCATGGTGCGCAAGTCCATCGCGCAGATACCGCGGGTGACTCGGCTTCCGTCGAGCACAGCAGAGAGAAACTCCCAATGCTCGTACTTCTTCACCTTGCCTTCGGATTCGTAGCGGCGCACCTGCTCGTCGAGCGCGTAGAGAAGTTGCTGGCCGGTGGTGGCGCCGGCGAACGCGGTGCGGTTGTAGAGCGTGCCTCCGAAGCGGCGGAAATCGAGCAGGCCTTCGGGGGTGCGATTGAAGGGAACGCCCATGCGGTCGAGCAGATCGATGATGCCGGGAGCGGCCTCGCACATGGCCTTGACCGGTGGCTGGTTGGCGAGGAAGTCGCCGCCGTAGATCGTGTCGTCGAAATGGATCCAGGTGGAATCGCCTTCGCCCTTGAGGTTCTTGGCGGCATTGATCCCGCCCTGCGCGCAAACTGAGTGCGAACGCTTTACCGGGACGATCGAGAACAGGTCAACCTCACCGCCCAGCTCAGCGATCTTGATGACTGCGGCGAGGCCTGCCAGGCCTCCTCCCACTACGATGATTTTCGGAGCTGCCATTCTGTATGAATCCGATCTGCCGGGCGGGGCCCGGGCGTCTCGTGACCTCAGCGGCTAAAGCCGCATTCAAAATAATCCAGTTACCGCAGCGCTAAAGCGCTGCGCCACCCAAAAAAAACTGCGCAACCAAGAAACAAGCGCAGGGTCGAGCTTTTCCGAGGCTAGCGCATCACGATATTTTCCGAACCCGAACTCGTGTCCAGCGGCTGCGGCGGCGTTTTGAAGAATCCCCTCATGCTGATCCCGCCGAGCAAAATCAAGCCGAGAGCAAGCGCGAGACAAATGTAGCCAAAGCGGTGGCGTGCTCTTTCCCCGATCGTGATGCCCCACTTCGCGGCGAAGAGCCACAAGCCGTAGCTGAAATGCCACGACGCGGCGATGATGCCAATAGAGTAGAAGGCGACCATCCACGGATTCTGGAATTCCGCCTGAACCTTCGCAAAGGACTGCATGGGATGCGTGGCCAGGTGCACGCCGGTAAAGCGCAGGTAGTAGGTATGCTGCACCATGTAGATGAGCGCGATGATGCCGGTCCAGCGCTGCGAAGTGTAGAGCCAGTTACCAGTCCACGGGTAGTCCGCAACATTCGTGTCGCCGCGATACCAGATGTAGACGCCGTAGAGGCCGTGGTAGAGGATCGGGATCCAGATGAAGAAAAGCTCGAGCAAAAAAACGCCGGGCAGGCTGTTCAGAAACTCGACTTGCTTGCCATAGGCGATGGGGCCTTTGAAGGCTTCAGCATTCGAGATGAAGTGTTCGAGGAGGAACGCTCCGATAGGCACGATGCCGCTGAGGGAATGCAGCCGGCGCAGCAGAAACGAAGTACCTTCGCCGGCACGCAATGGAGCGACGCCCGATTTGATGCGGGGAGCGATGGAACTGGCAGTTGACGCCACGATTACGGCTCCTTACAAGGTCCAAGGTGAAAACTAATGATTATCGGTTTCGGCGGGAAGGGAAGTCAAGCAGAGTCTCGAACAGCAGAGTCTCGAACGGGTAGTGGCTCAGCTTCGCGATGCGACGCACAAAACCCTGAACTGCTGAGGGCACGAAGTCTCACGAAGGTTTTTGGTTCCAGGCGTTCCTTATGTGTGCCTTTGTGGTTAGCGGCTTCACAAATCGACCCACTATCCTCGAACGGTGAACCGCAGAGATCGCTGAGTGCTCAGAGGAAAATCAAGAAAACAACGCCCGAGATGCGACGCTCGCTGCACGCAGACTTTCTGGCATTGAAGTTCTCTGCGATCTCCGCGCTCTCTGCGGTTAAAGGTTTTGATCGTTGGTGCTCCGATACCATGACAGGAATGCTCGGAACGCCGCACCACGATGGCTGTAGAGCGATTTTTCTTCCGCGCTCAGCTCGGCAAAAGTCTTGCCGATTTGCGGGAAGTAGAACAGTGGATCATATCCGAATCCGTTGTGGCCTCGCGGTGTGTTCAGAATGACGCCTTCCGCCGTGCCCCGGAAAGTGTGAAGCGTGTGTCCGTCGCGAGCTACGGCTAGCACACATACGAATCGCGCAGTGCGCCTTTCCGCAGCCACGTTGGCCAGTTCGCGAAGCACGCGCGCGTTGTTGGCTTCATCCTCCGTGTTGCACTCCGCCGTGTGTGGCTCGTCGGCAGCATAGCGCGCAGAATGAACACCGGGCGCTCCACCAAGCGCGTCAATTTCCAGGCCGGAGTCGTCGGCTAGAACTAGTTCGCCGGGAACAGACCGGCTGTAGGCCTCGGCTTTCTTGCGGGCGTTTTCCTCGAAAGTGGTTCCGTCTTCGACAACCTGCGGAAGAGAAGCAAAGTGCGGGATGCCAGCGATCGTGACGCCGAAGGTGGCGGCAGCGCCGGCGAAATCGCGAAGCTTGCCGGCGTTCGAGGTCGCGATCAGAACGGTGTGTGGTGTCATGCGCAGTTCTCTTGTTTCACGTGTAGCCCCGGACGCATTCGTCCCGGCACGGCGAGCGAGAACCACGCGGGTCTGATCCAGACCACAACCAGCACAAAGAGGCTGATCAGCGAGACGAGGTTGCCGACGAATCGATCGATGGTCCTCACGAAATGGATTTGCACATCGCTGTCTCCAGCGCCCATCGGAATCACCATCAGGCCGGTGACATCGGCGGTTTGCGTTTTGGCGGCTTTGCCGTTCACGACGACGTGCCACGCAGGGTAATTGAAGAGCCGAATGGTCAAATTCTGCGCTGTGGCGCCGTGGATCCTGAAATGCTTTTCCGTCGGTCCCCAAGCGAGTATCTCGCTCCGAACCGGACCTCCTGTGTCGTCGCTGACGAGCGGAAGATTCTTCTTGAGTTCGTAGGGGTCGGCTCCGGCTGGAACGTATTCGTCTGTACCTTCATAGCCGGTGCCGTCGGCGACGGCATTGCTCATCTGGCGAATGTCAGGGGCGGCGTCCCACCAAGGCCTCTGGATTCGATGGCCGGCGAGGATAAGAGCGGCAAGCAGGACAGCAGACACAAGCAGGCGGGAGGTCCAGCGTTTGGCGGCCATGGCCAGAAGCATGGCCAAAGCGACGTTCAGGCACAGCAGCCACCGGAAGGGAAGTTGCACGAACCGGAGCTTCGGCAAGAACTGCCAGAGCAAATTGCTTACGGAAAGCATGAGGATCGCGGAGCCGGCGCCCCAAGCGGAGAGTAGCATCCCGCCGCCTTGGTCAGAGGCCACCACGCTCTCGCGTTGGTACTGACGGTTGCGGGCGAACCAGATCGCGAAAGCGAGGGCGACGATTTCGGCAAGGGCCAAGCTCGAAACCAGAAGATTGAAGCGGTTGTGATCGGGATCGGCAATGGTGGTGAAAAGAAAATTATCCTGCGGCCGGACCCCGGGCGATAGCACTTCGCCGAGGTTGACCCATCCCTGCTCGTAGATCGCCGGAAGCAGATAGAACGACGCCAGTCCAGCTCCAAGGAGGATCGCCAGCGCCGTGCGGATCAGCGGACGCCAGATCTGTGGACTCCATGATCGTTCGCTGGCGAGCTGACGCGAGGCCAAGAGCAATGCCAGCGCGACCGTTGAGTAATGAACCATCAACGCCGCCGGCTCGTTCGTGAGCCATGCAGCGGCCAGGGTGAGGCTCAACCACAGGATGGGGCGCGACGTGCGGGGAAGAACCGGGCCGGAGTTGCTCTCAGCGCCCAAACAGTTTGCTAAAACCCCCGGTTTTGTATCACTCTCTCGCGTCGTATCAGGGTATCGTTTTAGCGATACCGCAAGTCCTTCGACATTAAGCGCCCCTTTAGGGGCTGGGTTCAGTCGCAGTAGACCAAGCAGCACACACGGCAGCAAGACCGCAGCCAGCAGTTCGGCATACGCGCTCCGCCAATACACGATTAACAGGTGGTAGGGATTCAAGGCATAGAACACGGCGGCGAACAACGCGTCCGGCACGGGAAGCCACTTGCGGGCGAGCCGGTACATGGCTGCTGCGGCAAGCGTGAGGACGATCCAGCAATACGCGCCCGGTACCATCTTCCAGGGCAGAGTCGCGCCCAGTGCGGCGCCTAGAGTCCAGGAAGCCGGGGGATAGAACAGGAAGCGAGCCTCGCCGTATCCCCAGTGCGCTGACGCCGCCCACCGCGGATAGACGATGCCGTGCTTCCATTGGCCGAGGACATCCATCCACGAGAACATGTGGAATTCGAAGTCATGTCCAGAAGGACTGCCGCACCAGAAAAACGGGGTGATGGCCAGCAGACATGCGCCAGCCAGCACCAACCCGCACGAGATCCGACGTCTGGGCAATTGAATTGAACCTTTAGGAGACGTTTTCGTAGAGACGCGGCTTGCCGCGTCTCCCGCGCCATCCACCAGAGACGGGGCAAGCCCGGTCTCTACAGCCAGAGCAATTCTAGTGCATCAGAAAAATTCTCAAAAAATTAACCGAAGCGAAATCATTTGGAAGGCGTGTCGAGTTAATCTGCGGTCAACGAGGTGGAACAGACCACCGGGAGCTGGGCCGACGCCAAAGACGGGGTGTCGGTCTGGTTCCCGTTTTTTTTGGGGGGGGATATCAGCGATGCTGGCAAGCTGGCTGCGATTAGCGGGCGATTACTGTGCGGCGTTCGCCGGAGTTCGCTGGCGGTGCAGTTCGGCGAGGAATGCCTCTTCATCCAGCGAGTTGCCGGTTCGCAGTAATTCCAGAAGCGGATCGTCAGCGTCGGCCGTGTTGCCGGTCTGGCCTAGATCGACCGCGTTGGCGACGAGAGAACGAGGAGAAGTCTCCAGTTGAGGAGTGGCGCCGGGCTGGCCGGTGAGGAACTCAATGAACTCCCCAACGCTCTTGCGCTGCTCTTCGGTGCGGGCAGGGAACTCAATGCCCATGCCGTGTCCGGGGTGCATGACCCGGACCAAACCTTCCGTATGGATCTCCAACCCGGCGGCGCGCAGGCACAGGTCAACTGCCGAGGACTGCGGGAAGGGTGCTTCGGTCTCCACATAGCAGCCGCCCAGACTGAGGTCGGTGAGTTTACATTGACTGACCGCATCCGGTTCTTCGGGTAAAGCATCGTGGGAACGAGCCGCGAGCCACTCGCTCATTTGCTCGCGCATCTTGGCGTCCATGTCGAGAAAGCGGAAGCCAGTTTGACCGTTGGCGGTACTCCAGGCAACTTCCGCATCACCTTCGATTCCCGCACCACCGTCGGGCAGCTCAAAAGAGACGCGAACCATGGCTGTGGATGGAAGCGGCTTGGCCGCCAGCACATCCATGCCGCCCGTGCTCAGGTCGAGCATAATGCCTTCCACGGTATTCTCGTCGATATGAATCGAAACCGCCGCTTGGACTGCAACCCGCAACGATTGCCGCCGCTCGCGCTTCAGCAGCGCCGTGGCAGCACGTAAGGTGTTTTGAGCTTGTTCGGGTGCGACGGGCTTGGTAAGAATGAAGTGAGCTCCCGCGCCGAGAATGGAGCGGATTTGGGAAGCATCCTGCAGCAGGGCAACGGTAACAGGAGGATGACGGTCAGGGCCGTTGAGACGGCGGCAGGCCTCGAGCACCAGGGACGCCGCTTCCGGATCATCGAAGTCGACGATGACCTGGTCGAAGCGCTCTTCCGCCAATCGCGCCACGGCGACATCGGCCGCATTCGAGCGATCGACAGCGACTCCGAACTGCGCCAGAACCTGTATCAGCGTTTCCGCTGTCAGGTCATCCTTGGACACCAGCAATGCCTGCAATATCATGGAACCGAACCCCTCCCGCCTCGCGCTTCGCCCCTAATACAGGCTTCTACGGCCAGCGCGGAGTTGTGCTGCGCCCGGACTTGGACGCGGCCGGCGAGGATTGAGCGCTGGCCTTGGCTGCCATCGCGTTGGAGTTTTCATCGTCCACTTCCGCCAGCACTGCGCTATCGTCCTCAACGTCAGTTTCGGCGAGCAATGGTGCGACCTCGCGCAGTTTCTCGGCCGCTTGCTGGAGCATTTCGATCTGTTTTCCCAGTTGCGTGTACTGCGCCTGCTTGCGGCGCAAAACCTCATGGATATCCTTCATACTACCCCCTGCGCCTGACTCTAGGTTTGGAGCACGTCTAGGTCAACGGCAAAGCCATTCGGAACCGTTACCGCAGTAACAACAATGGGAATATCGGCCTCTCGGGCGTTGCCTCATGCAGGCACATAGAGGTAGGTGACGGAATCCCGTTGGGAAGGGAAACTACGGCAGTTGAGCAATTCGCTGTCGCCCAAATCAAAAGCCCCGCCTTGGGGCGGGGCCATGAGTTGAGTGTTCTGGGCGAACCGAAATCTAAGTTATCTGCCGATCAGTTTGCGACGGAACATTCCAGCAATACCCACCAGCCCGGTTCCGAGCAGACCCAAGGTTCCAGGTTCCGGTACGGTGAGGTTCGTGCTACCAACACGGATGTGGCCGACACCGTTATTAAGCTGCCCCTGAATGGTAAAGATGTTCTGGGTGGTTGTTCCGCTGGCGATACGTCCGTTATACAGCATGCCTTGGATCGTCCCGCTGAGAGTGTAGGTCAGATTCTTCGCTCCCGGGGGGCTTGTGAGTGTCCAAGTGATCGGACCGACGAAAGCGCCGCTAAAGATCGTGCCCTTGGGCTCTCCATAATTCCCCTTGCCAATCACAACAAAGGACGAACCCGTTGCCGAAAACACTCCGCCGCCCGAGATCGAACCGCTTACCAAGGCTCCAGTCGAGAAGCTGACCGAACCCAGCGAGTGTCCTGCGGGAGCGACAAGGCCGTTAAAACTCGTCAGTTGTGATTGTGTCGAAATGACGCCAGCGTTTGAGATCGAAATACTGCCAAATTGGTTCGTGAGAACGATACCGTCCGCCCAAGCGGCCATCGGCAGCGCCAATGCCAGTAATGCCAAAACTACCACTCGCCTCATTTTTAAATCCCTCCCAAATATTTTCTTTTACCCTGTTTCACCTTGGAATTCGCAGTCCAAGGTATAGGTCGCCTAGGTCGTATAGTGCATTTGTCGTTCCAAAACTACGTTTGGGTTTTCGCTCTTTGTTGTCAACAGCATACATCCATCTTTTGTAGCTGCTCCACACCCGTGAATGCAATCTGCTGCACACTAGCAACAATTCGCTTTACCCCACACCTTCCGGAAACGACGTCCAGTTGGCAAGCCCAAACTGCGAAAGAAACAGCTTGGAGGTTCGGAATCGGCAGGGAGCCCCGCTGCGAGAACGAAGCTTAAAAGCCAGGGGGGGACCGCTTCCAGAACCGTGTGCGACTGGTAACCAGCCGCAAGATTACCCATACTAGCACTGTCACGGCTTTTGGCAAGTGGCCCGTTGGTGCCATTTGACTGCTCAGCAGTGGGATTCCGTTTCCAAACCGGACTGCCGTATCGTTGGGGTGAGCAGTTCTGGGGGAGGGCTGTTCGGGCGTCCCGTGGTCCTTTGGATCCGGGACGCTCCTTAATTTGCAGCCAACACCGGAACTGGCTCGCTCTTTCCCGAGGAAAGGCTGCGATAGGCCGCGTCCAGAATCAACTGGTTCCGCCAGCCTTCGAGGCCAGGCACCGGATATGCCTCCCGGCCTTCGACTGCGAACGCGAAAGCATCGACCTGCCTCGCATAAGCAAGTTGGTTGGAAACGGTTTCTTCCGCAACACGTCGTCCTTCGCGCCACAGTTCCAGGCTGATCGGCCGTTCCACATTCAGCGCATCATCGGCTCGGAGCACTCCAGCTTCGCCGACAATCTCCAGCGGTGTGCGATACTGCGCTCGAGTTGAGACCAGCACCGTGGCCAGTGTGCCTCGCTGAAACTCCAGCGTCAGCACGGCCGCCGCTTCCACGTCGCCCGACTGCGCATCCCCATGACCGACAGCGGTCACGAGCCGCGGCTCGTCCTGCAGGATGTACCGCAAGGCATCGATGCAATGAACGCCCACGTCGGCGATGGGGCCGCCGCCCGCGATCGAGCGATTGTTAATCCAGGTGCGCGCATGGTGCGTAGCAGGATAGGAGAATTCGGCCCGCGCAAAGATGGGGCGGCCAATGTCGCCGGCAGCGATGCGCTGGCGAAATCTCGCCGTGCTTTCTTCAAAGCGAAAGACCTGGGCCACGCCGAGGAGAACGCCCGCGTTGCGCGCCGCGTTGACCATCTGGCCGCATTCCTCCGCGTTCATCCCCATCGGTTTCTCGCACAGTACCGGCTTGCCGGCGGCAACCGCGGTGAGGACGTCCTGCAGGTGGCAAGCATTCGGAGTGGTGACCAGCACCGCGTCGACTTCCGGGCTGCGGCTGAGTTCTTCGGTGGAAGCGAAGACATGGGGGATCGCATACTTCGCGGCCGCCTCGCGTGCCTTGTTGGGGTCTCGGCGAGAAAGGGCGACTACCTTGCAATTCTGCGCCAGGGCGAAGCCCGGCATTAGCCGCCGCACGGCGTGCAATCCGAAACCTGCAATACCAAAGCGAACCATGGGAATTTCATCAGCTCCGAAGTTAGGTGTACGGATAAAAAACGAAAAACAGCAGCGACAACGCAGTCAGGGCCCAGAGCGCTGGACGAACCTCGCGCAACCGTCCGGAAACCAGTTTACAAAAAGGATACAAGACGAATCCCGCCGTCATGCCAATTCCCACGTTGTAGGTGAACGCCATCAGCACGATGACGCCGAAGGCCGGCACCAACTCGGTGAGGTCGTCGAAAGGAATGTGCGTGATCGGCGTCAGCATCAGCAATCCCACGAAGATGAGCGCCGGTCCGTAGGCCTGCGGGGGGATGGCCGAGATGAAGGGCGCAAAAAATAGAGTCCCGAGGAAACAGATCGCGGTGACGACCGCGGTCAGGCCGGTTCGGCCGCCGGCTTCGACTCCGGTGGCAGACTCGATGTATGCACCGGAGGTGGTGGTTCCGATCATGGCCGCGACGGTTGTAGCTAGCGCGTCGGCCATCATCGGACGCTCGATTTGCGGCAGGTTGCCGTCCTTGTCGAGGAACCCCGCGCGCGCTGACACGCCAATCAGAGTGCCCATGGTGTCCACAAATGCCATAACGAAAATCGTTAAGACAACAGGGAAAAATCCCCAGGTGAACAGACTGTGCAGATCGAACTGAAGAAAGACCGGCTGGAGACTCGGCGGACGGCTAACCCAACCAGTTGGTGCTGGAGCGACCCCGGTAACAAAACTGAGGAGAGCCGTGGCGAGAACTCCGCAAAGAATCGCGGCCGGGAAACGGCGAATGGTAAGCACCGTCATCAGCAGGAACCCGAAGACGGAAAGCAGAACTGAGAGCGAAGTCAGATGGCCCGGTCGCACCGGAGCGCCGGGGGATCCGATGGTGACGATGCCGGTCTGATTCAGTCCGATGAAGGTGAGGAATAATCCGATGCCGACGGCATAGCTGTAACGAAGCGTGGGGGGGATGGCGTCGACCATCCACTGGCGGAGGCGGAACAGGGTCATCAGAATAAATAGGATTCCAGCGAGAAACACGGCGCCCAGCGCGCTTTGCCAACTATAGCCAAGGACGTGCACCACCGTGAACGCGATGAATGCGTTTTCGCCCATATACGGACCAATAGCGAAAGGCCGGTTAGCATAGAAGCCCATGAGGAGCGTGCCGAAAATGGCAATGAGAATGGTGGCGGTGAGCGAGGCCCCAACCGGCATGCCGGCATTTTTCAGGATGGCGGGGTTGACGGCCACGATGTAGGCCATGGTGAAGAAGGTGGTGAGCCCGGCGACAATTTCGCGGCGGACGGTCGTCTGGTGGTGGGAGAGTTCAAAGAACTGATCGAGCCAGCGATTCAAGTTGTCCTCGAATGGAAATCAGGATTGTACATTCCAGGCGCGGGCGGGGGAAACGAGCCCGAACGGTTTTCTCCGTGTGACCCTGTGTACCCCGTGGTCGATGTCTTCGCTCGGCGCGCGCAAAAAAGCGGCAACCACGGAGGGCACAGAGGAACACAGGGGAAGGCCGAGACCGCCGTAGTCATTTTTCTTCGATCAGCGACGACTCAACTCGGCAAGCAAATTGGGATCGATATTCCCCCCGCTGATCACGGCTACGTTGATCTTTGTGTTGGGCAGTTCATCTGCGTGGAAAAGAAATGCGGCCGGAGCGACCGCTCCACTCGGTTCGGCCACAGTTTTCGCGTTCGCACTTAGCGCGCGCATGGCCTCGCGAATCTCGTCTTCGGTCACGCTGACGATGTCGTCCACATAGGCGCGGATGTGTTCGAAATTGATTGCGCCGATGCTCTGGGTACGGAGGCCGTCAGCTAACGTCCGCGAGACTTGCTCCGCAGGGAAGGAGATGATGTGTCCGGCGCGCAGGCTGGCTCGCGCATCGGAGGCGAGTTCAGGCTCGACGCCAATCACCTTCACCTTGGGATTGCTGAGCTTGATGGCGACCGAGACACCGCTGATCAATCCACCTCCGCCGACCGGGACGAGCACGGTCTCCACGTTGGGCAGATCTTCGAGGATTTCAAGCCCTACGGTCCCCTGGCCAGCGATGATCTTTTCGTCGTTGTAGGGCGGCACGATCACGTAGCCGTGCTCGGCCGCCAGTTGTTCGGCGCGCAGGCGGCGCTCCTCGCTGCCGGGACCGACGGTGACGATCTCGGCTCCGAGTGCGGCGGTGGCGTCGAGCTTGTTCTTCGGAGCATTGCCGGGCATGACGATGATGGCCTTCACCCCAAGCGCCCGCGCCGCATAAGCCACGCCTTGCGCGTGATTACCGCTGGAGTAGGAGATGACCCCGCGCCGGCGTTCTGCGTCGCTCAGGGAAGCAACTTTGTTGTAAGCCCCGCGCAGTTTGAAGGCGCCGATCGGTTGCTGGTTCTCGAGCTTGAGGAAGAGCCTGCGTTGATCTGACGTGGCCGTCCATTCGAATAGGGGAGTGCGGACGGCGACGCCGTCGAGCAGTGTGCGCGCTTGTTGAATGTCGTGAAGAGAAACCATCATTGCTATTCTATGGTTTGCGGTGCTAAAGTGCTACTAGGTAACACCTAGGAGCACCGCCAATGTCGACGCCTTCCACAACCAGCCTGAAGCTCGATATCGAGACAAAAGAGCGCATACAGCGGCTCGCCGCAGCCCGCCGCCGGTCGGCACACTGGGTCATGCGAGAAGCCATCAAGCAGTATGTGGAACGCGAAGAGAAGCGCGAGCAATTCCGGCAGGACGCGCTGGCCGCCTGGAACCATTACCAGACAACCGGCCTGCACGCGACCGCCGAGGAAGCCGATGCCTGGCTGGCCAAGCTCGAAACGGGTAAGGACGCCGCTCCCCCTAAATGTCACGACTGAGGTGGTCGCAACCGGCACTTCTGGATGTAGCTCGCCTCTATGCCTTTCTAGCTCCCAAGAGCCGCAACGCAGCCAAGCGTGCCGTCAAGGCGATCCGGCAGGGCGTGAAAGCGCTCGCCAAGCACCCGGAGATTGGCCGTCCGGTCGATGAGTTGCCACCGGAGTTCCGCGAGTGGGTGATTGACTTCGGCCACGGGGCCTATATCGCCCTGTATCACTACGATGGAAAACAGATCATGATACTGTCAGTCCGCCACGGACGGGAAGCCGGATACTGACTCGCCTTCAGTGTCGCATGTCCAAAGCACATCACTCCTTGGGGATTGGGGAGGTAGGTGGTTCTAGTAGAGAGGAGCAGTATTTCTTACCAAGAAACTGGCGAATATAGTTGAATGTTTTTGGAGTGGTTAGGGTCACGCGTATCCGTTTTTTCGCATCCTCGCTGTTCGAGAGCAACTCCCATGAGTCCTTGATGTAAGCTTCCGCAAGTTCTCGCGAGACGCCAACGAGCGAGTGTTCTGACTGGATAGCACAGGCAAGTTCGAAAAGGTTCAGCAGTTCCGAAAATTCATATTGCGCAACCTGCTCGTTCTTTGCCTCAAGAAATCGCTGCCAAGCCTGACGAAATCCTTCATTGAGCGTAACCAGCGTAGCGACAGACGAGTTTTTGTTGCTCCTGCGAATCGCATACAAAGAAACGAACAAGGCAACCAGAGAAACGGCAAATGCAGCCAGGGAAAAGAGCAATGACCAAAGCGCAATCTGGCGGTCTGTGAGGTCCATCAATGAGTGCAATGGATCAGCCCTTTTTCTGGCCTGCCGCTTCCCCTTCGCCTTGTTGGGTTTGTGGGTTGGTAGTCTGATCTTGGGCTTGCGGGGTGTTGGTAGACTGGGTTTGGGTGTTGCTGCCGAGCCTCTGAGCAAGATGAGAGACGGTAAAATCCTTCTCCAGAGAAGCTCCTATATGGCTGACGGTTAGGCTGTCGTTGGCGAACAACACACGCCCACGCAGCAACTCTAATTTCTCCTTCTCTTTCGAATCCATGTTTCTCCTTCCGAACCCGACTTTGTCCGAGTGCTCTTGATCTGTCGGCCAACCCCGTGTAATGCAGAGTCGCACTAACGGCATTTTACTCCTAGAAATACTGAGGCTCGCCAGCATTCAAGCGCGGTTCTGGGCACCGTGATAAATCCGCAAGACTTCGATGCTCTGCTCCTTCACGCGATAGACAGCGACGTAGGGCAGGGGAGGGAACAACAGCTCTCGGGTTCCTTCCTCGCGTCCGGCACGGCCACGATGCGGCCACTCTTTCAGGGATTGGATCGCAACATACAATTTGCGCAAGGTCGGCTGCCAGTAATGCGGATGGTGGTCTTTGAGGTAATCGCTAACGTGCTGCAGGTCCGCAGCGGCGGCTGGCGTCCAGCGGATACGCATTTCTATGAGCGCAACATCTGTTCTAATCGGGCGTCCATTTCTGTTTCTTCAATGAACTCACCCCGGTCGGCCTGTGCAATACCCTCCCGCACGGCGGCACGAAAGCAGGCATCTTCCTCAAGCAGACGCAGGGCGGCATCCTTCACCAGTCGTTCGGCGTCGGTGCCTTCCTGGGTGGCGATCTGCGCAAGCTGCGCTTCCTGCTCAGGTGTGAAATGTAGTTCCATCGCCTTCAGGATAATGGAGAAAAGTCGCTGCAAGCAAGGTCCAAATTCGCCCTTTTGTGGGGAAACGGAAGCCTCGGTCCTGGATGACGCCAGAACTCAGATCTCCAGTATCACCGGCATAATCAGCGGCCGCCGCTGCGTTTGCCGCGAGATGTAGCGCTTCAGGTCGGTGCGGATTTTTTCTTTGATCACGCCGTAGTCGGCTTTCTCTTCGGCGCTCGAGGCATCGAGGGTCTCCGTGACGATCTCCTTGATGCGATCGATCTCGACGGTTTCGCCGGGATTGAAGCCGCGCGTCACAATTTCGGGAGAAGTTTCAACGCGTCCGGTGAGCTTGTTGATGGCGATGATCGGCATCACGAAGCCATCTTCGCTGAGGTGGCGGCGGTCTTTGATGACGAGGTCTTCGACTACGTCGGTGCGTGATCCGGAATCGATACAGACACGGCCTACGTTGATGCGACCAGCCTTGCGCGCCCCGAGTTCGTCGATTTCGAGGATGTCTCCACTTTCGATCAACATCACGTTGCCGACCGCTCCCGGCATGGACCCGGCCAGTTCGGCATGTAACTTGAGCTGCCGGTATTCGCCATGGATCGGTATGAAATACTTGGGCCGCACCAGGTTGATGATCAGCTTCAATTCTTCCTGGCTGGCGTGTCCGCTGACGTGGATCGGCGGGTACGAACCGTCGTCGTAGATGACGAATGCCTCGCGCCGGAACAGGTGGTCTACCATGCGGAAGATGGCTTTTTCGTTGCCAGGGATGACGCGCGAGGACAGGACGACGGTGTCGCCCTTTTCGATCTTGGCGTGCTTGTGGTTATCGACGGCCGCCCGCGACAGCGCCGACATCGGTTCGCCTTGCGTGCCGCTGATGAGGACGCACACTTTCTCCGGCGGAAAGTTTTTCATCTCGCCCGGATGGATCATCATGCCGTCGGGGATCTGCACGTACCCGAGATCTTCGGCGATCTCCGAGGAATTCTCCATGGAGCGGCCGATGAAACAGATCTTGCGGCCGTGTTCACGCGCCATGTCGACGGTCAGCTTAATGCGGTGAATCGAGGACGAGAAGCAGGAGATGAACAGGCGCCGCTTAGTGCGGACAAACACCTCTTCAAACTTGCGATGAACCGCGCGTTCGCTCGGCGTGTAGCCTTTGCGCTCGACGTTGGTAGAGTCCTGCAAGAGCGCCAGCACTCCCTCTTTACCATACTCGGCGAAACCGTGCAGATCGAAGAGGCGGTTGTCGGTGGGCGTCGGATCGACCTTGAAGTCGCCGGTATGCAGCACGACGCCGAGCGGCGTGTGAATGGCGAGCGCGACGCAATCCACCAGGCTGTGCGTGACCTGCAAGGGGTGAATCGTGAATGGCCCAACCTTAAAGCGTTGTCCGGGGGTGATCTCACGTAGGTCGGCATCGTCGAGGAGTTGGTGTTCGTCGAGCTTGTCTTCTACGTAGGCCAGGGTGAACTCGGTGCCCCAGACGGGAACGTTCAGTTCACTGAGAATCCAGGGCAGCGCTCCGATGTGGTCTTCATGACCGTGCGTGAGCACGATGCCGCGCACGTGCTTGCGATTTTCAAGCAGGTAAGAAATGTCAGGGACGACGATGTCGACGCCCAGCAACTCGGCCTCGGGAAACATGAGGCCGGCGTCCACCACGATGATGTCATCGCCGAAGCGGATGGCCATGCAGTTCATACCGAACTCGCCCATCCCGCCCAGCGGAACTATGTGCAGTTTTCCTGTTGGCATTCGAAGAATTGATGCTAGCACACGGTGGGCTGGCCTTGGGCTAGGGCAACCACGGCATTCGCGTAGAGACGGGGCTTGCCCCGTCTCCTTTTTGGGCGCGGCGGGCAAGCCGCGGCTCTACTGGAAACTGGAGTGGCTGATAGACTCGTACTCGGAAATGGCAGACGAGAAAAAATCGTGGATGCGGCGACGCGTTGAGGGCGCGATCCGCGGAGGCCTGACTCGGACCTATGACACTATCAAGGTGGATCCCGGACGTTTCCTGATGCAGCTACGTGTAGCACACGGCTTGCCCCTGGCCACTTTTCAGGGAGTGTACACGCTACCGATGGAGCGTCTCGACGATGTGGCGGAGTCGGTGATCCGAGGCGGTATGAAGCTGGCGGCGGCGGAGGGCGCAGGATTTGGGCTGGGCGGAATCCTCACCATCGTGCCGGACCTCGGCATTCTCTCCGCCATCACCATGCGCACCATCCAGAAACTCAGCTTGGTTTATGGCTTCGAGTTGAACACCGATGACGAAATCGCCGAGCTTTGGATCGCGGCCGCCAGCGCCGCCGGGGTCGACATCAGCCGCGAATTGCTGGAAAAAGAGGTGATCAACCGCTTTGTGCCGCGCGTGATCCAGCGTATCGCGGTCCAGGCCGGCGCCGAGGTGGTGGAGAAGTGGACGGGACGTCTGATTCCGATTGCCAGCTCGGCGATCGGCTGCGCGCTGAACTACTATTTCGTGCGTGCGTGGGGCGAGCGCGCACGAGCCCATTTTCGCGCCAAGCATGTCGAGGCGCGGCTCAGGTTTGCGCAGGAGCAAGGGCAATTGCCTGGCGCGGCTTCAGCGATGCTGCCGTCGTGAGCCGGTTCTAATCCCAACTCTGACGTTCGTTTTGAAGCCCGGCGAAAGTCTTTACCACAGAGTGCACAGAGGAACACAGGGGAACCCGATCGAGAAACGGTTTCCCCTGTGTTCCTCTGTGTCCCCTGTGGTTAAAGGTTTGCTTTTGTTTGCAACCGGGGCATGCAATCTGAGAAACTCATCCGTGGAAACT
>JAIQFA010000116.1 GCA_020073525.1 Terriglobia bacterium | reverse complement strand
ATGGTCAGGTCGCGGACGTCGAGCAGCGGGCGCACGAAAGGTATGGTATCAGCGCGGGCGCTAGTCCCGGTCTCCACTTTCTGAGCCGCTATTTTTTTGGACGTGATTCCGGCGGCACCAATCCGGCAACGCGGTAATAGACTACGAGTTGACCGTAGTGTTCTCCCGAGTGCTCAAGCAGGCCCCACGCCATGTCGGAAACGCGCACCTGCTGGTTCGCGAACGGATCGACGACCAGATCGCTCATCCCCTTGTCACCCTTCTGCTTGATCGCCGCTGCGCCGTCGGCAAACGCCTTCCTCACGAAGTCGACCACCGCGGCTTTCGTTTTGTACTGCTCGCGCTTGGGATCTTCGCCCGCGGGTGGTTTCAACCCCATGACGGGGTTCGTAAAAAAGTAGTTCGCATTCGCGGCGTGCAACAGCTGCTCGGCAAAACTCCGCTGCGCCGGCACTGGCTTGAAGTCGTACTTGTCCTCGGGAAAATCCTCCGCCATGGCGATCAACTTCCGCCCGACATCATTCCAGTTCTCCAGCAAGACCTGCGACGGCCCCACCGCTGGCTTCGGCGGCGTCTCTTTCTTCATCGTTTCCTGCGCCGCTGCAAGCGCTGCGAAAATCCCGAGAACAAGAACTACGCTGACGATTCGCTTCTTCATATCGTTAATTCCTCCGCTATTTATCTCATTCGCTTTCCCGTAGAGACGCGGCTTGCCGCGTCTCCGTCGCGTGCAAAGAAGGCGGGGCAAGCCCCGTCTCTACTCGAGCCCAGCTTTCCCCAGCATTTCCAGAAACTGCTTCTGGGTGCGCATATCGATGGACTGCGCCACCAGTTTCCCTTCCCGGTCATAAACAAAACTCTTTGGAATCCCCTCGACCACAAACGCGTCATTCACAATTCGCCCAGGATCGAGCAACACGGGGAAGGAAATCTTCCGCTCGCGGATGAATGGCTCAACCTTGGCGGCCTCTTCATCGGAAATCCCGAGCACCACGAATCCCTTCGAGCCGAAGCGCCCGTAAAGCGTCTCCAGGTCTGGCATCTCCTTGCGGCAAGGCGGACACCACGTCGCCCAGAAATTCACGAGCACAACTTTGCCGCGCAATCCCGAAAGCGCCCACGACTTGCCGGAGAGATCTTTCAAGTTGAAGTCGAGATGCTCGCGCTTGCGGTCGTCGGCCTCCAGCCGCGTCAGAGCGGCGCGATACTGGCCGTCATCATTGTCGAATTCGCCTGGCCCAGCCACGCGCTCGTAGCGCACCAGCGTGGCTAGTTCCATATACGCATAAGCAGGCTCGCGAGCGGAGGAGGCTTGGCTGCCCCCTTCCCCATCTTTCCTCTCGGCCCAAGGTAAAGGCCGCTCGCGCAAGGTCTCGGCCAGCGTCGTCGCCACTTCCTGCAGCGTGTCGTGCCCGAAATCGCCTTCGGTGGAGAGTCCAGCTAAACCCACCGCGAGCCGCAGCTTGTTCTCGGTCGCAGGCAGCTTCCGGATCTTCAGCGCAAGATCCTTCGTAGTTCCGGCTCGAACATCGTCCGGTAGGCCGCGCAGTCCGTGGATCTGGTCCGCAATCGGCTTCTGGTCCGCGCTCCACACAACCTGCTTCTGCTGCGCCGAGGCGAGTTGCACGATCGCCACCAATATTACGGCCAGCACAAAGACAAGTTCAATCCGAAGAAAGAATCTGCTGCGTATCATCGCCACCAAGCTTAACGCCAGACGGCGTCCTGCACCAACTGCGGGACTAATCTGGCTTGCCTTTTTCTGCTATGTTCCGAATGAACCGGAGGTTCGCAAGCAATGAAGTGGATTGGCTGCTGGATGACTGCCCTTTGTGTCGTCGCTCTCTCCATCCTGGCTGTGCTGTGCACGCCCGCCACGCCGGTGTCGGCGCAAGACAGCGACGCTGCCGCGCGAGCCCAGGTTCTCGCGCTGGAAAAGGCATGGAATCAGGCCTACAAGGCTGGAGACGTCAAAGCCCTCTCCACCATTCTCGACAATTCGCTGGTGCTGGTCGAAGATGATGGCTCTCTGAAAACCAAGTCCGAGTTCCTGGCGACTGTGAAAGCCTCCACTGGCAACGAGGAGCAGGTTGCTCCCGAATCGCTGACTGTGCGCGTCTTCGGAAACACGGCGATCGCGATCGGAGTGATCGCGGTCAAGGAAACCAAGGGAGGCAAGACCGTAACTCACCGCGAGCGCTTCATCGATACCTGGATCAACCGCAACGGGTCGTGGATCTGCATCGCCACCGACGCGACTCCGATGACGCACGCGGGCTCGTAGGAACAGAGCTTCGGTTCCAAGAAAATTTCTCTTGGAAATCTCCTAATTGCTCGGCTATTTACTAGTTGGTACCCGGGGGTACCCCCCCCTCCCCCCTATCTATTGGAATCATGGGGTTAGCGAGAAATTCCCGCAAAATCTTTGAGGAATAAGGACTTATATGGAAAATATTCCGGAATAAGGACTTAGCTCGCCAAAAGCCATTATTTGGAGCGGTATGGGTCCCATCCGGTGAACATCTCAAGTTGTCAAAGAGCGGGCACACATCTCCCCGGGAAACAGGTCGATCACAATTGTCGCGCATGGAGAGTTAGAAGTCTGTGATGCTGGTCAGGGCTGATGGTGATGAAAAAAGAGAGTGGGTTGTGTGCCGCGGATGATCTTCCGGGCACAACGAAAATCCCAAGCGGGACAGGGTTGTGGAATCCCACCCTTCAACTTCGCTCAGGGCAGGCTCTTTCGAAAGGCGCGAAAGCCGGGACACACGGCCACCGCTTCTTCTGTGCAAATCCGATTTGACAAGCCTGCGTTCCGGCAGGAGAATTTGAGGGTCCTCTCCGAAGAGCATCACTCCGGCAGTCACTGGCCCAACCGAAGCCTGCACACCCCCGAGGACAATACCCATTCACGGTCAACTCCTTTCAACCCGTGGGAATCTGTCTTGGTCCCCACGGCGCTCGCCGGCGGTCAGCAGCGGTGGATCCTCCTCGCTCCCGCACCGCCACTTGGCTATAAATCCTCGGCCTGAAAAAAGGAGACTACGATGAATACTCCCATGATTCTGGAAAGCGTCGATGTCCTGAAACACATGATTCATCCCGAGTGGTTCGATGGCCGCCCGGGCCAGCCGGGAACGCCGCTGCGGCCGGCGGTGGCTGACTACCTCGTTTCCGAGATTGTGCGCAATGTGGCTGCCAACCTGAAGAAGACGGAGGTTTCCTCCAAGCTGCACACGATTGGCAGAGAGCTCGCAACGCAAGCCTCGAAGGGCCTAGTGCAAGCGTGGGACGAGGGAGATGACTGGTGCGGCAATGGTCTGCTCTGGTGGCTGCATCATCACTTCCCATTCCCGGGGCCCGGCCCGGATCCGGGACCGGATCCCATTTATCGCCAGCAGTTCATGACTCCGGCGATGAACGACATGCTGCTGGCGCATGTGCTGCGCGAAGTGGCTCTGCTGACCTACCATGAGCCATCCCGCAACGCCATCCGCGAAGCCGGAGAAGCGATTGTCAAGAATGCCGCCACCACCATCTCCGAGGAATACAACAAGACGCAATTCCGTGCCCCGAAACCCGTGGCCAGAGCCGCCTAAGGCTCCTGGTCCGATCCTTCGATTCCCCCTTCGCGCGCGTTTTGCGAAGGGGGATTTTTTGGGTGCATGGCGGCCCAAACCCCAAGAGGGGCAGGGCCGTGGAATCCCACCTTTCGAACGGCACACGGCGCGAAAGATGGGGAGCCGGCTTCACCCGATTGCTTGCACTAATCTCGCGGATGTTAACCAATTAGTACCGATACCCCCCTCCCCCCTGTCTCCTGGAATCATGGAGTTAGAGAGAAGAATCCAGTTCGGTCTTTGATTTTAAAGGACTTATATCAAAGTATTCCGGAATAAGGACTTAGGTTGTCAAAGAGCGCTGAAAATAGGTTTGGGGCAGTTTCGAGGTGCGTCTTGGGAGACGGGCACACTCATGCACTGCCCCATTCAGATGATGATTGTCGCATCCGACCGGTGGGCGTGTCTGTGATGGGGCGCACTGACGATTTGTGATGAAAGATCGGGAGTTAGACTGCCGGGCGAAATAGGGTGGGATGTGCTGGGGGCGAAAGATCCGCGCTGCGGCCGCGTGAAGGGGAGTGGAAACGGTGTCGGCGGTTCGCAGGCCCCTTCTCGAAAAGCGCGAGAAGGGGCGCACCCCCGTTTGTTTCTCTGCCTACACAACAACGAATCCTTGCTCATCCGAGATGTGGGCCACCCGCCGAGCTCGTGTGGCGCGGACACTCTTGTCCGCGTGCCAGCACCGTCGGTCATCTCAAAGTCCGCAAGCGCCCAAGAGGGAGAGGGCCGTGGAATTCCACCTTTCGAAAAGCGCGCGAAGGTGGGGCACGCGGCTCTCATTCCAAAACCATTCTCAGGTTGGGCCAACGCTTCTCCCAATTCTTCGTTGCGGCTCGTTCACGGATACGCTCTATCCTATTTCGGAAATGAGGTGTAGGAATCACCAACAGTCGAAACAAATCAGAGAAGCCATAAGGAGCAAGCATTTCAATATGGTTTCCATCGCCCAATCGAATAGCAAAGGCCGTGGCCGTCTCCGGCCACTTGCAAATTGAGTCCTCCAACGAACTGTAGGCGTCGTCAGAGTTCGCGACATGCATTCGAGCCTGATTCTTGACTGACCATTGCAGATTCGGGATAATGCCGGCAAGTTTTCTCTCAATCTCGCGGTCGTGCTCCTTGGTGTCACTGAGTTTGTCAAAGTAGACAACATCGACATCATCGATAGGGGTAGATGAGCGATATCCATGTAAATAGTCCCAAACTAAGTTCCGGACGAGTCCACCACCAAGGTGGAGCCTCTTGTCGGCACCTCTTAGAACGCTCAAAATCTCCATTACCTCTGGAGACCTTTGGACTATCAGTTCGACGGCGGCTTTCTGTCGATTTACGTCAAATAGGTCTTGGGCGCGAATTTTGAGACCAGAGTGTTTCGTTTCCTTCTTGTCGTAATCAATCTTAGCGCCCAAGAATTCACGATCGGAATTGGATGGGATTACAGCGATTAGCATCTCGTACTTCTGGCGGATTATCTCGTGCTCCTCTTGCGTGACCATCCCGTAGCTGGCCTCAGAGCGTGCTATCAGATCATCAATTTGATTGATCAGGTTTGTTAGGGAAACGATGGCTCGCTCTGCTTCGGATTGCTTCCGCCCAAACTGAAACACCAGATGGAGTATTGCTAGGACGAAAAGAACGAAGACAAGAAGGTTAAATGCAAATTCCACCTTATCTTTGTCTATTTGGACTATCCACCCTAAGTAGGTGTGGATCTTGTCGATGCCAGAGAACCCCATGAACGTCAAGAACGAAGACACCACCACTACTCCAATGTTCTGGGCAGCATTTATACGACTGAATTTCCTAGCTTTATTAGACTGAATCTGTCGCAAAATGTGGCATTTGTGCGCGTAGCTTCTGATTCTATCCAAGGTCTAGCGTCCTCCATTTTCTGCTAGGGGCGGAATACCCGCATCCTTCCGCGCCCTTCCCGCAACGGTGCATCAATCCGTCTCGTGGCGCAGACGGGCCTCTTGCCAAATTCTTGTCAGCCCCTCGTTGCGTCGCCTATATACACGACTTGGCAGCGGAGGAGCACCCGCAACGGCAGCATCATATTCATGAAGAGCGATATAGGCGTCTTCGATGGAAGGGCTTAGCTCATTGAGCAGTCGGAAACATTCTTGCAGGATACTCTCGCAGCGGTTTGCCAATGATCGATACCGGAGGGCCGCATCTATCAAATTCTCGGTCATCCAGAATGTAATGCAGATCAGCGAACATTTTGCCACAAGCTCGAGTCTGGACTGGGAAGTGCCCAGAACGGCAACGAGGATAAGACTGAGCAGGAGCACGCCCGATGCGGCAACACTGACGACGAGGGAGACTGTCCATGCTGCACGTGCGATCTTGCTGCTGAAGAATGCACATTCTGCGGTTATATCGACTAACCTCTTTGATCCCTTGGGGAGTTTGGAGGAGTAGTACTGATTAGGAACGGAGTTACCGGGTACATCCCATGTCCTCTCTGGCAGGTCGGCCAATTCAAAGGAGGTCGGGTCCCTCCCGGTGCCATCCTGCAGCATAGCAAGCCTTCTGAGGCGCTCCCCAACAACGACGTAACCTTCCATTGAAACGCGCGAAACGAACAGAAACACTTGGCCCACGCACGCGAGAACCAAGAACAGTGAGTCGGCCATCCTGTTGTTCCATGTGACCGTGGCAAGCGTTGTCAGGTAGATCACCGCCTTCACGCAGACGCCGATCCACAGCAGCTTCTCGCCGCGCTGGTACTCGGCACGCATAGCAGCGACAAGATTCATTTCAGTCTGGGAACCCATCCCCAAACACTCGCTTCCACTTCGCTGCAGCCGAGGCAGTTCTGCTTGCCTTTTCGTCCTCCCATGCCGCACACGCGAGATCGGTTGCAGACTTCAGCACGATCACGCACCCAGCAAGGACCTCACCCGGAAAGACAGGAGGTGCGTTCGTCAGCCAAGGGTCTTGAACTCCGCGCGTAACAGCTTGCTGGACGGCCCAGAATGCGAGGGCTACGCCATAAGACAGTGTGGAGATAGATTCGCGCTTGCATCCCTTGTCCCAAAAGGCTCGTGCTATTGAGAGTTCGATAAAATACGAGTTTAACTTGCCCTCCATTTGCTCGGCGTTCCAATACTTCAGCAGCTTCACCGCCTTGCGAAATAGCCCATTGTGATCCTTTTGCAGCAGGTCGGCTACAGCACCGTCATATCTCGGATTGGTCCGCATCCAGCCCCCGCGCCCGTCGGGCATCAGATAGAAGCCGCCCTCGCCTTGCTGATTAGGACTCAATGAAAAGCACGGCACAATGTCGTAGCCGAGACCATGGCTTACGGCGCTTGCGCCCTGGGTCATCTGAACGGTCACCGCATGACCGTTGGGTTTGATCTTGGTCTGCGGGAACCGGCGCTTCAAAACAGCAGCAAATCCGTCAATCAGTTTCGACGACGAGACCCAAGAACCATTCGCCCATCTTGGCGTGAGCAGCGGGTTCCATGATAGGCCATCGCTCGCCACTGCATAAGGAAGTACGGCCCCATTCATATAGTAAGAGAGATTGGCACCATCCAAGGGGAAGTAGATGTCGATGTCGTCGAGCGGCCACGTCTTCGTATGTCGAGCAAATGAGCCTCCGAGAAAGTCACAATCCGTGGTTTTTAGTATCGGAGGAAAGCTGGTATCGCGCTGGTATTCCTCCTCGAGGAACCCACGCAGATTCTGGTGGCTTGCGCTCGCCATGCTGCGCATCCCGTCGGAAATGTTAATCGACTTCGTCAGTAAGTCCTCGAAACTTTGGGACACACTCTTCGCTCGGTACTCGGATATGGCCCGCCACAGGGCGGTGTCGAAGCCAGCCATAATCTAAACTCCTCCCACAAAACAAAATCGGGCACGGCGTTTGCCGTGCCCTGCTTCACGACTTACGTCTACTGAACTGCTTACACTTGTTGGCCTCAGCGGCTAAAGCCGTCGAGGTTCGTTCTTGTTTCGGCGCGGCTGAAGCCGTGCGCTTTCAAAACGCTCGCTCCGACTAACTGCATCCCGAGGTTGATCCGCAACTCATGCACTTGTAGCAACTGCCGTTGCGGACCATGATCGAGCCGCAGACGTGGCAACTGGGAGCGTCTCCCATGTCGATGAGTTCGGACAGGGCATCGGCAGCATGGACGGAGCCAGTTCTCAGTTCCCGGTTCTCAGTTCCCAGAGAAGCGGAGGTGGAATCGAGGCTCGAGGTCCCTTCTGGAGCACCTTGCGGTTTCGGGCGCAGGTTTTCGAACAGGAACTGCTGCTGTCCGGTCATGAAGCGTAGCTGCAGCCAGCGGAAGATGTAGTCCATGATCGACTTGGCGTAGCCGATGTCGGCGTTGTTCGACCATCCGCTGGGCTCGAAGCGGGTGTGCGCGAATTTTTCGCAGAAAAGTTTCAGCGGCACGCCGTGCTGCAGCGAGACGGAGACGGCGAGAGCGAAGCTGTCCATCAGGCCGGAGACGGTCGAACCTTCTTTCGCCATCTTGATGAAGATTTCGCCAGGGTCGCCGTTCGGATACAGGCCGACGATGATGTAGCCTTCGTGGCCTCCGATGTTGAACTTGTGCGTGATCGACATGCGCTCTTCTTTCAGCTTGTGGCGCACGGCTCGGGGAGGAGCGTCGAGATTGTCTTCAACTTCTACGGCAGCGGGCGAGGGCGCTCGCTCTACACCACTGCTTAGCGCCGTCTTGGTGCCGGCGGCGGAGAGCGGCTGCGACTGCTTGCATCCATCGCGATAGACGGCTACCGCTTTCAGGCCCAGCTTCCAGGCCTGGATGAAGGCTTCGGAAATATCGTCGACCGTGGCGGCGTTGGGCAGGTTGACGGTTTTCGAGATGGCTCCGGAGATGAAGGGCTGGGCGGCGGCCATCATCTTCAGGTGTCCCATGTACTGAATGGAACGCGTGCCTTTGGCCGGCTTGAACGAGCAATCGAAGACGGCCAGGTGCTCGTCCTTGATGTGGGGCGCGCCTTCGATGGTGCCGGTCGCGTCTACGTAGGACACGATGGCGTCGGTCTGCTCGTGGGTGTATCCGAGCTTGAAGAGCGCGCCGGGGACGGTGTTGTTCACGATCTTGATCATGCCGCCGCCGACCAGCTTCTTGTACTTGATCAGGGCGAGGTCGGGCTCGATGCCGGTCGTGTCGCAGTCCATCATGAAGCCGATCGTTCCCGTCGGAGCCAGAACCGTTACTTGCGAGTTGCGGTAGCCGTGCTTTTCTCCGTGGGATAGGGCTTCATCCCAGCAGGCTTTGGAGGCGTCGTAGAGAGAAGCGGGGACATTCGCCTTATTGATGTTGTTGACGCTGGCGCGGTGCATTCTGATTACGTCCAGGAACGGCTCGCGGTTGATGTACCAGCCGGGGCAGGCGGCTCCGGGCATGGCTTCGGCGGTGGTTACTCCGAGGCGCGTTTGCACGGTGTCGGTGATGGGAGCCAGCGGCTCGCAGAGTTCGGCTACACGGCTGGACTGGAGATACGCTTCGCCGCACATGATGGCGGTTACGCAGGCGGCGTAGTCGCGTCCGGCGTCGGAATCGTAGGGAAGTCCGGCGGCCATCAGGAGCGCGCCGAGATTCGCATAGCCAAGGCCTAGCGGGCGATAGTCGTGCGAGTTCTTGCCGATGATTTCGGTGGGGTAGCCGGCGTTGTCTACCAGAATTTCCTGCGCGGTGATGGTGATGTCGACGGCGTGGCGGTAGGCTTCCACGTCGAAGGTGCCGTTGGGCGCGAACTTCAGCAGGTTCAGACTGGCCAGGTTGCAGGCGGAGTCGTCGAGGAACATGTACTCGCTGCAAGGATTGCTGGCGTTGATACGCGCCGTGTTCTTGCTCGTGTGCCAGCGGTTGACCGTGGTGTCGTACTGCATGCCGGGATCGCCGCACTGCCAAGTGGCTTCGGAAATCTTTGCCATCAGATCTTTGGCTTTGAAAGTGTTGACTACACGGCCGTCCACGATTGCTTTGGTGGAGAAATCGGTGTCGCGAATGACGGCTACCATGAAATCGTCAGTGACACGCACCGAGTTATTGGCGTTCTGGAAAAAGATGCTGCTGTAGGCGTCGCTGTCGGGATGGGAACCGTCGTATCCCTGGGCTACTAGCGCGTGGGCCTTGGCTTCTTCTTTACTCTTGCAGTCAATGAAGTCGACGATGTCGGGATGGTCGATGTTGAGGATGACCATCTTGGCGGCGCGGCGCGTCTTGCCTCCAGACTTGATGACTCCGGCGAAAGCGTCGAAACCTTTCATGAAGCTGAGCGGCCCGCTGGCGGTGCCGCCTCCGCTTAGAACTTCGGTGGAAGAACGCAGCGGGGAGAGATTGGTGCCGGTGCCGGACCCCCACTTGAAGAGCATGCCTTCGGTCTTGGCGAGAGTCAGGATCGAATCGAGCGAATCTTTCACCGAGTTGATGAAGCAGGCGGAGCACTGCGGACGCGTGTATCCGGTGACTCCGAATTCAACTTGATTCGTGGTGGAGTTCCAGTGCCAGTTGGTGGCGTCGGATTTGGGCTCTACGCGCTCGCATCCTACGTTGAACCAGACGGGCGAGTTGAAGGCCACGTGCTGACGGATCAAGAGGTGGACTAGCTCGTCGTGGAAGGTGGCGGCGTCTTCGGAGGTGCGGAAATATCCGTCTTTCATGCCCCAGTCGCGAATCGTTTCGGCTACGCGGGCTACCAGTTGGCGCACGCCGGTTTCGCGCTCTTCGGTGCCGATCTGCCCGTGGAGGTACTTCGAGGCGACGATGTTGGTCGCGGTCATCGACCAGTCTTTGGGGACCTCGACGTTTTTCTGCTCGAAGATCATGCCACCCTGGGCGTCGGTGATCTGAGCGTCACGGAGTTCCCATTCGACTTCGTTGTACGGAGAGACGCCGGGCTTGGTGAACAAGCGGCGGAAGGTTAGGCCTTGGGCCTTCTTCTTAGCAGTGGTGCTGGCAGCGGTTTGAGTTTTGACCTGGTCGCGCACTTCCATATCCTTCTCCTAATAATTAGATGACGGCAAAGAGCAGTTGGTCCTGCAATTGGAGCTTATTTTTCAAATACATACGGCGGCGCGGCGAGAGCAGGGTTCGGGGGAAAACTCTGCTTCTCCACGTCCAGCCCCTAAAGGGGCCTGTGATTTCGAAGAGCTTGTGGTATCGCTGAAGCGATACCCTGATACGAAGCCTGCTCCTTACGGAGCTGGATCGCCTTGCAGGCTTTTACGGAAATTGTGTTCTGGGAGCGCGGCGGTGAGGATTGGCTCAGCGGGGCGGATCGCCTGGGCTGGCTTCGTCGGGACCGGTCCGGTCGACGGAGAATCGTCGGCTGGGCATTCTATGCCGTGACGGGCAAATGAGGCGGCAACGAGTTCGATCAAACCTTCCATCGGGGCTCCTAATGGTGCGACGAAAGCTGGACCGGTCGGGGAGCAGCTTCAACCGCAAAATTCAAATTCTTGATTCCAATACCCGTGGATGAATTCCCCCGAGGGGATGCCTGGCAAGGCCAGACCGGGGGAAGCCACCGCTAGTTCCATCTGCTTTTTCCATCCACTATGGAGGGATGGTTTCCGTGAAGGGGGAAGACCCGAAGTCACCTCAACTTTGAGTCTCGCCCCGGTGCGTTTACGGTCGTAGCCTCCTTTTCGGAGGTCTGTAAAAGTGCTCTGGGATGCTTAACGTACTCCCGTATATGGTGCCTGTCAAGAGAGAAACACCATACCTTGTGGCCCGAAAGTGTAAGGGTATCCAGTTGGGAAATTGCTCACTTGCCAGGCACCGGTCGTTAAGATCCTGAGAGGGGGCAAGCCCCGTCTCTACTGGAGTTTTCAGGCGGTGGCCCGGGCATGGTCTTCTGGGGAGGCTCGGGGGACCGGACGGGGCAGGACGCCCGGCGCTCCCTTGGCATCGACGGAATACAGTTGCAGTGGGGCGAGAGGCACGTAGATGTCTTCAAAGAGGGCTTGGGTGGTGATTCGTTTTATGCCTTCAGAAGTCTCCACGAGGTAGTCGCCGGGGCGGCCGGATTGCTCGCGGCCGAGAGCGTCGGTGAAGACGAGTGGTTCGGTGAGTTGACGAGCGCGCACCAGAAAACGGGTGCGATAGACGGTCCATGGGCTCTCAGCGTTCATAAAACTTTCTTCAATCCTCGGCATGCGCCGATGTTAGTGCCTGGCATTTCAGGTTTCAGATTTTTGACCGAGCACGGTCGCCGCTCGGCGAATTCTTTGTTTCAAGTGGAGTGACTGTACGCGCACAAGTAGTGTGGGTCAATTACACAAGAAAGGTGCAACGGTGGAATTCTTCTTCCCGAAATGGGTGTGATGAATCCGGATCAAGTTGAGGTCGAAGGCAACTGCGGTTGGCGCACGAGCGGCGGGGTTTGAGGGTGGAGCTGAAAATCTCGTGGGGCGCGGTTGCGACCGGCGGCCTGAATTTGCACAAGGGGTGCACAGGTTAAGAACAGTTGGTTCGAAGACGAAGTTTCAAAGTTTTGGGGTTCCAGAGTTTCAAGAATTTCGTTGCGGGTATGGATCACTGAAAATTTATATTGCTTCGCACAAACCTCGCGACTGAAACTCTGCGACCTTGCCTGGCAACGGACCCGCCTGCCGAGCTCCGCTCGGCTTGGACGGGCGAGGGCGCCCGTCCCTACACGAGCCCGTTTTCAGTTGCAGCCTACTCCGTCGGTAATGCTGGTCAGAACTCCAGTGTCGGCGGTGATGCTGCGGCTGTAGCAGTATCCGGTGGAGTTCGAGCTGAAATAGTCTTGCGCGCTGGTCTGGTTCGTGTTGCCGGTGATGTTGCCTCCGGAATCGAAGTCGAGCGTGTCGGTGGGCGTTACGCGGTTCTGCGTCAGACTGAAGTACGTGGCTTGTCCGTTGTGTCGAGTCTGCTGGTCTCTTCCGTAGTACTGGTTGATGGTGGTGGCTTGGCTTCCCGAGCCGTCGGGATTGAAGAGCAGCGTGATGTTCAGCAGCAACGGCCACTCATCCTGCACAGTGTCGGTGAACTTGCCCCCGGCGTTTTGCGTGGTGATCACCGACTTGATGGTGGTGCCCTGGTTAATGTTCTGCACGTAGGTCGATGGAGTGATGGTGAAATTCTGCAAGTTGGAGAAGTTGATATTTTGGGCAATGGTTGTAGTGACCGGGCCCGACGAAGTGTTGACGTATCCGGAGATCTGGAAGTTGTGGCCGGAGCGCGTGGTGACGGATCCGTGGATATTGCCATTTTTCGCAGTGTGAATATTTTCGACGATCTTGGGCGCGGGGACGGCGAGCGTGTTCTCGGTCAAACCTCCGGTAATCTGGGTGGAGTTGGAATCGAGATAGAGCAGGAGCGAGGCGGTGGCGGAGAAGTAGCTGTCGGCGTTGAAAACACTGAGGGCGATGGTGTGGGGTTGGCCGTCATCCAGCATCGCGGCAAAGGGCGTGAGGTTGACGCGGTAAGGTTGGAAGTTCATGGTCTGAACCCCGGGGATGGGACGCCATAGGTACGGATCGATGCCTCCGGTGTAGATCCAGGGATAGACGGGCGAGACTCCGGCGGGAGTGCCATCAATAGTGACTTCAGATTCTCGGAAGGCGGTGCCGGGGCAGCTGAACAGTTCTCCAGCCACGTCGTTGGGGACACAGGTGTACCAGAATTCGTCGTTCGACTGGCTTTGGGCAAACACGTCGAAATAGAGATTCGTGATGTTGGTGGGAAGGGTTAGAGTCTGTTCGAGCAGGTCGGTGGTGGTGTTGAGGGCGACGGTTCCGCCGGTTGGGCCGCCAGAGAACGCAATGACCTGATCAGCAGTGCGGGGCGGAGTCTGACCCTGCTCCAGCGGATAGAAAAGTAGGCTCGCGGAACCGTGGAGGATGCCGGTGTAGGTTTGGTTCACCAGGTTAAAGAGATCGACGGTACCAGCTTGCGAGACAGTGAAGATAGAACTGTAGTCGGTGAGGTCGCGCTCGACGCTCCAGTGGCGGGCAACGTCGTGCGACGGTTCGGCGGTGGTGCCGAAGTAGATGTTGGTGGGGCCGATCCAGATGTTGGCAGTGCGATCGAATTGGCGTCCCTGGTTGATGGAGAAGTTGGCCTTGAGAATAACCTTGGCCCAGGGGCCGGGACAGGCAGCGGGCGGCGTGTAGGTGAAGCTCTTGGGATTGAAATCGGCGAAAACAAATTGTTTGTAGAGAGTGACTTTGCACGGCGTCGTGTGCGGGTGGGGTACGGGCGGATCGGCGAAGGCGGTATTGCCGGAACCGATCTTGAGCTGAGCGACAGCGAAGGCAGAGAACAGGACAAGCAGCGAGCAGAGCGTGGCGACGAATTTCGAAACGGGGGAGAGAGTCACTGGAACCTCCAAAGTGTTGGTACACAGAGTTGCGGGTCAGGACTGGGTTGCGCGGCGAAAAGCCGTGGTGCGAAAGGAGTTTAGTCAGGACGATGGAGAACTGTCAAGCTACGTGGGCTTGGGAGCACCTTCAAGAAAAAGCTTAACCACAGGGGACACAGAGGCGCACAGGGGAAGACAGGGAGGATGCATTGAGGAAGAGTGTTCTGGTTTTACTCGTCGGGATGGCGGTCGTAGCTTCTTGCGCTGCGGAGGTTGGAGACGCTACTGGCGCACACACTCGCGTGGTCATGTTGGGGACCGGAAACCCCAGTGCGGATCCGGATCGGTGGGGTCCGGCGGTGGCGGTGGTGGTGAACGATCGGGCCTATCTGATCGACTGCGGGCCGGGCGTGGTGCGGCGGGCTGCGGGGGCGGAGAAGAATGGAATAGCGGCGCTGAAAGCGAAGGAATTGAAGATCGTTTTCATCACCCACCTGCATTCCGATCACACGCTGGGCTATCCAGACCTGATCTTTTCTCCTTGGGTGCTGGGACGGGCGGAAGCACTGGAGGCCTATGGTCCGCACGGGCTCAAGAATATGACCTCGCACATCGAGAAGGCTTGGACGGAGGATGTGCGGATTCGGCGGCGAGGACTGGAGCAGGCGAACGCTACCGGATACAAGGTGAACGTGCACGAGATTCATCCGGGAGTGGTGTATCGCGATGAAAACGTTACGGTCACCGCGTTTCACGTGAAACATGGGATTTGGAAGGAAGCTTATGGGTACAAGTTCGAGACTCGCGATCGAAAGATTGT
>JAIQFA010000115.1 GCA_020073525.1 Terriglobia bacterium | reverse complement strand
CGAATCCTTATTTCAAACATCGATTTTGACAGTCGATCCGGAAACCCGGTTTTTCAGCGGGGCATTACCACCTTTGAAGAGAAACCTAATCTCCTGCCTTTCAAAGAGGCGAAACTGTACGCGCACAATTCAACTCACGCACTGGCTGCATACATTGGGGCAGTCTGGGGCGCACTGCGAATTACGGATCTCAAGACCGCCCCAGGAGTGTCTGAGTTTCTCGAAGCTGCATTGAACGAGGAATCGGGAAATGCATTGATTCGAAGACACCGGGGTTTCGGTGCCATTTTTACGCGCGAAGGTTACCGGGCCTATGCAACGGACCTATTGGAGCGCATGTTCAATCCATACTTAGGCGACACAGTCGATCGCGTAGGACGCGACCCCGCGCGAAAGTTGGAATGGGACGACCGTCTGGTCGGAACAATTCGGGTCGGTCTGCAACAGGGAGTAACGATGCGACGTTATGCCATGGGAGCGGCGGCAGCGGTGACCCAGCTTAATCCTTCAGCGTTCGACCCCCATCTTCCTCTGCAAAAGCTGTTAGATCCACTGTGGCACGCTGCATCGCCGGGCCCCGAGGAAAAACGGGCAGTTGTCGATCTCATGGAAGAAGGTCGAAAGAAATTGAGACTCTGGCGTGATAGTGGCTTTCCACATCTGGAAAATTTCATGCGTCAAACAGCGTGAACCTGAGACCTCAACGATACCTTGTACGGCGCCACGACCCGGCGGAATTCGCCGGATTCGGATTTGTGATCCTGATTCTCGCGCGCTATCAATGGGCTTATCGACTCAACACTTCCAGCGCGAAATCACTGGCGGAAAATAGAACGTGGAGCGTGTGTTGGTCTACGCTCATCCACCAACCTTTCCTGCGTACTCTGTAGCCAATGTCATCAAGTCTCTCTAGACGTTCACCAGAGAGCAGCACTCGCGCCGGCACTCCAGTTGCGGAGAGGACCACTTCGTACTGCCGAGCGAGTGGCGCCCCTTGTCCGCGCACCTCGACGCTGGAGTCCCGTTGACGCACCGATGCCCGGGTACCGTCGGCCAAGACAAAGTCGTCGTCGGATGGAACGGCGGCGGGAATTACGCGCAACGTTAAGTTGTTGTCCAGGGTCTGATACTGTCCTTGAGCCAAGTCGTCAGCCAGAGTTTGAGTTTCAGGGTCGATCAGGGGAATCAGGCTGCCAGATCGAATCAGGATCGGGATTTGGTCCAGAGGCGCCGGCATTTTCACCAGACGGCCTCCTTCAATCAGCTTTCCCGTCCAGTAATCCATCCAGGACCCCTTGGGCAAATACAGAGTGCGCGTAGTCGCGCCTGGTGTGACTACGGGCGCAACCAGAATTTTCTCACCCAACAGGTATTCATTCTCCGCGTTCCAGGCCATGGGATCGTCCGGGTATTCAAGCATCAAATGACGGATGAGGGGAAGGCCCGTCTGCGTGGCTTGGTGAGCGTAGCTATACAAGTAAGGAAACAGCGACATGTGTATCCCGGCGTAGCGGCGAAATAGCTCTGTGGTTTCGGAATCGAACCACAGATCCACCGCCCACTTCGGCTGGTTCCATTTATGGTCGCGCATGATCGGAGATAAGGCGCCGAGTTCGAGCCAGCGTATCCAGAGTTCCTTCGAGGTTCCGCCGCTCTGGATGTCCGGCCCCCAGATGGCAAACCCCGAAAGTCCGGCCGTAATACCAGCGGGCAGCAAGGTTGGCAGTCCGATATCCGGGTCCCAATTCGGAAACTGGTCGCCTCCCCACAGTATCGGCGTGTATCCTTGCGAGCCTGCGTAGCCTGAACGTGAAAACTCCACTACATTCGGGTTCGTTCGCTGAGCGAACTCGCGACTCGTCTTGTGATACAGAAGCGGGTACAGATTCGCTAGCTCGGCGCCCGTCTTGCCCACGGCGAACCGGTCTGTATCCTGTACCTGCTCACCGAAATCTTCCATCCAACCATCAAAGCCGTGTTCGCTGAGTGTCTTCTGTTTCATCCTGCCCCACCAGTTGACCGCTTCCGGCTTGGTGAAGTCTATGTTCCCGCTAGGTATGCCCTCAAACAAGATCGGAGAGGTAACGCGTCCATCGGGTCCAAGGACAAAATTGCCATCATGTTCCCCAAGCTGATACGTGGGGTTTGGAAGCAGATAGGGGCCAAGGATAGACGAGACCCATGGATTGGTATAAGCCAGAACCTTAAACCCCAGTCCGTGGAGATCTTCCGTGACCTGACGAGGCTGCCCGTAGTAGCCGACCGTCCAGAAGGGCCAACCCATATTGGCGGACGGATCGACGATATCCTGAATCCATAGAGCGCTGGTTGGTATTCGAAGTTCTCTCAGGCGACGAGCTTCACTCAGAACACCTTCGTCGTAAAACGCCCCAAGATCGTGAAGCCCCTTGGTGACATTGACCCACACGCCGAAAGCCCATGGCGGAGGCAGCGGAGTTCTGCCTGTCAACCCCGTGTAAGATTCGATAATGCCTTTCGGTCCGTCGGCGATGAAAAAATAGCAGTCGGTTGATGGACCGGCCAACTCGACGGAGAATTTCTGCCGCTCGGCCCGAGTGAGGTCGAATGTGCTGGGCCAGGCTGTGTCGACATAGAGTCCCAATCCGAGCGGACTGAACAGGAAAGGCACAGGAACGTAGGTCCAGTTGTGGCGCGAAGCGGTCGAGTGGTCCGCATTTCGGCTTTGGCTCTTCATGGCGTCTAGATCAGCCACAAAATGATCGGCTGTCCGTAGCGTGACCTTCGACCCATCGAGTTTCGCTTTGGTGAACTGCTCTCCTAATCCAAAAAATGGCCCGGCACCGTGGAAACTCAATCCCAAGCGAGGATTGTTCCCGAGCGGGGGCGGCACGAACGACAATCGAATGGTATTTGGCGTAAGAACCGCGATTTCCAGCTTTACTGGCTGCATCGCGGGACCGATGTTCCCAAGCATCGTCCATCGGTTCCCTTCCCTCCGGACGTCCCGAATTCCTACCAGCCTGAACAACGACGCAGGATTCTGTTTATCGCTGCCGACTTCCCACCAAACGCTCGAAGGATTTGTTTCATCGGGAACAAGTTCCCACATCGCCCCTGAATGCTTGTTGGTCAACCGGAGTTGCCAGTTGGCTTTCTGCACTTCTATTCGCCATAAGTCAGTCTCAAGCCGTAGACCCTCGGCTGTTTCATTTACCACGAGAGTGACCGGGAGCGGCTTTTGCTTCAAAAGCCGCCCTGCACTTAGGCGACTGGGGCTAATCGTCTCTTGCCGCAACTCAGAGAACATGTCTTGCATGTTCGGAGTTTCCGAATTTGGCTGGACTTGAGCGAGCAAGCCGCAGGAATGCAATCCCAGGAATGTGGCTAGGATCGATACGGCCATCGACAACGTTTCCATCCGGCGTGATTCATGAAAACGCCGCGCGCGCCATTTCTCTGCACGGAAGTAGGTGCTTCTGTAGGTCATAGTGGACCTCAATAACAAGTGGCTCTGAAGACGACAACGAGGCGGCTTGATCACTGTCCGCTTCCCCGATGGGAATCGCCTGCTTATTGTTTAGTTCGCTCAAGGTCAACTTTGCGGACCTGTGGCCCCACGGTAATAGCGACTTGGCCATTACGAGAAATCACAGGTCCCGCTAGGTCCGAAGCCGCTCGTATTTTTTCAGCTTTCTTAAAGCCGTACAGCTTAAGCTGTCCATCATTCTTGGCTGTAACGTCGAAGCTTACGCGCTCGTTCGTCCAGACGATATTTCGCAGCACGACGGGATGCTCGGACTCAAGAAGTGTCTGCCCGTTTCGGACAACCCGCAGTCCTGGGCCAAGAAAAACGTCATAAGAGTCTTCTCCCACCCGAACGTTACTCACGGATGCAATCTGATCGCTGAGCGATCCAAGCCGTAATCCCGAGCCCCAAGGCTCGACATCGATCAGTTCTTCCACCATCGTCAGAGGTAACAATCCTCCCCAGGCGTAATATCTGACCGAACTTCCGATGACGTCGTCTCCCATTCCGTTCTTGCCGTTGTAGTTCTCGTGGATGTGACCTTTACTCTGCCATTCTTTGAGAAACATGGAGGTACTCTTGGTCGCCACTTCGGCGGCTGGTTCGTCTATGCCGTTTCGTTTCAGACCTTCATAGAGCAAGTAATTGGTTGGCCCCCAGATGCGCCCGCGCCAGTATTGTTGGTCCTGAAAGGCAGGATCGTCTCTGGGCGTTGCTGGGATGACGTATTCGCCCCAGAACTTCTGCGGGTTTAGAAGATACTGCTGGACCATGCGCCGGGCTCTCTCCGGGCCGGCGATGCCCGCGATCAGAGGGTCAAAGTTGGTTGGCGAAATTCTCCGGTTAAAGCTTCCATCCCAGGATTTATTGAAGTACATGCCATCATCCTCGGACCACATCAGTTCGTTGACCCGCGAACTCATTGCATCAAAGTCGTGACGCAACGCCTGTTCCTCTTGTTTACGTTCGAGAATATGAGCAATCTCAGCCAGGGCCCAGGCATCAAGGGCCCAGATCGAACTGAGACCAACGTCGTCTTGCTCCATGGTGTGGGTCTGCTTGTTGAACTTCACGCCGTCCCACATGTGGCTATTGTCGAGGCCGCTCTCGTCACCTGCGATCGCCAAGTTGTCTGCCAAGTCGGATGCTTGAATCGGGGGAGGTTGGACACCGAGCCGCTTGTAGGCACTAATCAGGCCCTCAATTTCTTTATTTGTGAAATCGATAAAGGTAGGTGTATCGACGGGATTGGATCCCCATTCAAAGAGGCCATTGTGATTTCCGTCCCGCGCCGCCGGCCACCATTGATGCCAACGGCAGAGAATGGGAAACATCTTTTCAAGAAATTCACGGTGCCCATGTTTTTTGTAGAGCTTGAGAATGGCATAAGCGACGAGAGGCGGCTCGGAGCGATTCTCGGTCACTCCCCAACCGGTTCCAGCATTCGGCACGAAACCGTTCGGAGTTGTGTCAGAGAGCAAACCGAGCAGGCTAGCCTCCGCCATCGGCTGGGATTGCAAATCAGCCAGCAGAGCCTGGAACACGGCGTCCCACCCTCCTTGAATGTATCCTCCCCACACAACTCCGCTGCCCGCCGGGAATTCCCGCGCAACGGTCGCGACGGGATTGTTGCCTCGCGCATCCCACACAACGTTCCACGCCGCGGCGTCGACAGCTGCCTGGGCTCCATCCGCCAGGATGCCGCCGCTGCGCACCCGGGCGCGCTCGTAAACTTCACGACGTTCGTCGACTTGCTTTCGACAGTCCGCCTCCGAGATGACCGGCTCCGGTTCGGTCGTTAGGACTACCCAACGATCACCATCAAGATTCCACGCCAGCCGGTGTTCGCTTGATACACCCGGCTGCTGCATCCCGGAATTGGGCGAGGCTACATAGAAACGAGAAGTCTTTCCGGCGGCGACCAGGCGCGCACCTTCCTTCCGAACTGTTCCCTGCCGGCCGAATGCGAATGAGATGTCCCCGACCAGCAGGTAGTCGCCCGCGCTCAGAGGGTGGACATGAGCAATAAGATAAGGACCGCGCGTCGCAAATTCGATCTCATAGGCGAACCCAGCTTGTTCGTAGCGTGCGTGGCTATAGGACCCGTCAGGAGCATGGGTTCCAAAATGTTGTACGTCGCTTAGAAACGGGCGTCCCAGCGGCAGTCCGGTGCGCGAATTGTAGATCGCCATATCCAGAACAATCCCGTCTGGCATATAGATCATTGCATTGGGGCGCTCGATATCCCACGTGTTCCAGCCAGCTCCGGAAAAGGCTTCGGCCGCATTGAATTTTGTGGGAACCGGCTCCGATTCCGCAGCGCTTGTCAGCGTAACGAAGAGGAGACAATAAAGAGCTACTAGAGTTCTGAACCGAGCTGTGGACGGTGACAAGAGTTCGACTCCTACGATAAGAAAATTGTGAGCGTTGTCGGGCTTCGGCGTCACATCTCGGCCGAAAAAACCACGTTATCCTCTACCGCCTGACGCGATCAGTTTGGAAGCACGATCTCGACTTCGTGCTCACTCGATCCGTTGCCAAAACTTGCTCTTGGAATGCGTAGTAAGCGGCCAGAATATGAGTAGCCGGAAGGAGACAATGTCCTGCCATCGACTTTCACTCCACGAGGTGGTTTCTGAAGGAAGGCGCCAAAATCCCCTGGTTCAGGCAAGTGGACAACAATATCGCGTCCTTGACGCTTCACAGATTCGATTGCCGAGGGGCCAAGGAACTTGTCCAACAAGCCGAAAATGGCGGCATCTCGGTCGACCGGTACGAGGGTGAACAAGTCATGACCGAACTCCCCAAGCTTTAGCGCAAGCTCGGAGTCCTTTGAGTTCAAAATGGTGACGGCACCGGTGCTTCGTTGGTAGACCGCGACTCTTCTTCCCCGGATCGGGGAAGCGTGATTTCCGCTTGTGATTCTCGCGACGGGTCTTCAATCAAGCCAGAGACATCTTGGGTTCTTAGCACGCCACTTACGGTTTGCGCCGACTTGTTGACGTTAAAGGCGGCAACCATCCCTGCCTTCAAACCAGGGCGGGTAATTGTTCCGAACACCTTCAATGGCACAGGTTCCAGAGATGTATCCCTGAGCAATCCATCCGGCGTCACCATGCCGGGTTCGTCCAGCATTAACAACTTTCCATTCGCCAGGACCAACGGGAGCAGATGATCGACATGCTCTTCTCCGGGGGAATCCGTTGTGTAAATCGGACCGCCACTGATGGCGCGCGCGATGGCTTGAAACTCTCCGTCGTCTCGTCGAGTTTCGAACATGTCCCAATCGGGAAAGGCAAAGTTCGCCGTCCAATAAGCGTTGTAGGCGTTCCAGAAGACATGATCCTTAACGTCCGCCAGGCTTTTGGGGTCGTAGTCCTCACTGTTGCGGGCAACGTTGGAATATCTCCAATTGAACGCATTCTCCAGCGACATTTCCATGCAGTTGAGCACGTTCACACATTGGTTTTCGTTTGAGTGAGCCGATTTTGACGGCAGGTGTTCCAGCGCCGCTTCCTGGACATTTTGTTGCTCGCCTTCGCCCGAACTGAAAAGTGGAAGCAGTCCGTTGGTGAAACCTGGATTGCTTCCTTGGTTATCGACTTTCACAAAATCGACTCCAAGACTCTTGAGGAACTTGTACCAATCCGCGTAAAAACTCTTACCGGCTCCACCACGCGGATCCGGCAAGTATTGCCCGTCATTACCTGCGAACAGATTGTGCTCGCGCCCAATGTCGGAGTTAGGATCAACACCCTTCCAATAGCCTTGGAACACATGCCATACGCCGACATGAGGAACGTGGTAGACATCATGCAAAGTGCGAACCAGTCCTGCGAGCCCGTTGGGGAATTTGCTCCGGTCGGCGTCATAACCCACCAGCCTCTGGTCGCGGGCTGAACGCCAACCCTCGTCTACCAGCACGAAGCCCAAAGGAATTTTGCGCTCGCGCAAAGAACGGACACTCGCCAGAACTTTTTCTTCGTTTACATCTTCATAGTAGGTGTTCCAGGAACACCACCCGAGCGACCGAAATACCTCGGGATATGGTTTTTGCCAGCGGAGTCTTCCGTATGACGGATTAGCCGCGAAGGCTGCCGTGTAGGCGGAAGGAGCCAGCCGATAAGGATCATAACCAAAAGCGTATGCAAACAGCGGGATGCGGTGCGGCGTGAAGGTGGCGTCGTAACTGGAGAGCGAAACATGGAACTGGTCAAAGTCCGAGACGCTTAGCTCGCCTACCATTCCGTCGCCCGCTAGAGGCACAAGCAGATGATAGCCGCCTCTCTGCATTTGCTGCCAAAGAAGCAGTTGATTGGCGCCTGAGAGCAGCCGTGGGTCGGAGATAAAGGTTGGAGCCAGCCACCACAATTTAAGCCGATGAAGCGCCATCCCCCGCGCAAACTCATTGAACTGCATCCCCAATTGCACGCCGTCTTTCGCAACAGGTGGAGGACCTTCGTAAACCAGCGTTGCGACGATCACCTCGGGGCTGTGGTAGCAGCGGAGTTCGAGCGTTGCCTGAATGGACTCAGCGCCCTCGGTCCGCAATCGATATCGCTGGAGGTCGTACTTACCGGCCGCATCGCTACCGTGTTCTTCGCCTGCGGACTCCAGTGCACCCGAAACGGTCCACTCCTTCAGTTGCAGACGCAAGCTGATATTGCTTAAGGTGGCGCCCGTTGATTCCTGGATCTGAAGACTGCCACGGTCGACTTTTATGGAAAGCTGAGCGTGAGCGGATACAAGCGCCATCACCACCACGAGTACGACACGTCTTGAATGGATATACATGAAACTGTTTCCCGCCTAAGCCCGAGTGGATCCCTACCCATCAACAGAGAGAGGCGCTTCCCGCTATCAAGGCGGCTCGGGCCAACGAAGGCGGAAGCCCCCTCTCCTGGGTCAACGATCCCCTTAGAACAGTAACTTAAGCGCGAACTGGACCTGTCTTGGATTCCCCGCGGCGTTCAATATCTGACCAGGATTTTCGCCGCCCGAGGCCGCATCAACCTGGGAGTTCGGCAGGCCCAAGTTGGTGTGGTTGAATACATTGAAGAATTCCGAGCGGAACTCTAATTTGAAACGCTCGAGCTGGAAGCTCTTAAACAACGAAAAATCGAAGTTCACAAAGCCAGGTCCCGTCAGGCTATTCCTGCCTGCATTGCCGAACGAATTGACAGGTATGGCATAAGCTGCTGGATTGAACCACTCGGTCCGGCTTTGGTGGAAGGTTGCGCCGCTGGGGTCAGTGCCACTGTATGGGTTGCCGATGATATTGGGTCTGACCGAACCTCCGCTTCCAGCGTTGATGGCCGCATCAGCACCCGAAAATACCGGAGTAAATGGCGATCCTGTTTGCGCGCTCGTAATACCGTTCAATTGCCAGCCCCCGAGCACTCGGCTCAGGAAGGGATTAGAGCCATTCAGGAATCTCTTGCCTTTCCCGAAAGGCAACTCGTAGATGTAGCTGACCACAACCCGATGTGTGGCGTTAAAGTCCGAGGGACCCCGTTCCGCCTGAAAATCGAACGCGTTCTGAGGTTGAGCGGATGAGGCAGAGGTCGGTTGAGCTGTCACCGAGCCATTGTCAATGGATCGTGAGAAGGTATAGGATGCGGATAATCCAAAGCCGGATGAAAAGCGGCGTTGCGCTTTGACCTGAAGTCCGTGGTAGTTCGACTGCTCGACGTTCAACAGAGCCCCTACTACAGAAAGGTCCGGAGAAATGGGCGAGGCTGCCGGGGAAGTCCCCGGAGGATATTGATTGATGTTTGCCAGGCCCGTGAGGTGGACTCCCGTCGTGCCAACATACGCCATGTCGAGAAGCACGTCCCCTGGAAGCATGCGCTGAATGTCCAAATTCCACTGCTGGGCATAAGGAGTCGGCTGTGACTTCGGAATGTACGTAATGCTCGAGCCCACGGGGGGAACCGTTGGATCGGACGGAATTATCACCGGAACACCATCCGAGACCAGCGTGTCTCCTGGAGGTCCGAAGGCATTGCCAATGTATATGGATGTTGCGGCAAATCCAAACGGCGTGTTCTGATTCAATCGCTGGGTTGTGGTTCCAACAGCCTGCGTTGCCAAGGGCACATAGGAAATACCGTAGCCGCCTCGCAGGGAAGTCTTGCCGTCCTCGGTAAGAGCGTATGCGAAGCCGACGTGCGGGCCGAAGTTACGGTAGTTCGTATCGAGCGTGCTCGCAGACGCCCCATTTCCGGGCAGGACCATCTTTAGAGTAGTGGGATCAAAGTTCGCTAAACGGTTTTGGGCTTCGCTGGCCGGACCATACAGATCCCAGCGCACACCTAAGTTTAGGGTTAAGCGTTTAGTCGCCTTGAAATTGTCCTGGAAATATACACCGTATTCCTTGATACGTTGGCCGAATTCCCGGGGTATGATCTGCCTCTCTGTTTGGAGTGGAACTCCGAGCAATGCACTGGCAAAAGTGTCTCCACCAACAAACGCACTTCCTGTTTCGTAAGGAAAGAACACGTACAAGCCTCTGGAAGCGAGAGACTGCAACAGATTGAATTCACGGAAACGGCCGATAAATCCCGTCTTGAACGCGTGCCGGCCCTTCATCCAGGAGAAGTTGTCGGCGAGCTGAGGAATGCTGTTGTGTTGGACGAAAGGCCCGCCTAGTCCCCCACCAAAGTTGGTCCCGTCCGGAAGCATAAAGAGAAGTGGAAACCCGGTTGTTTGGCCATCGTCGGGCGAAGTGTTCAAGCCGCCGAGGCCCGCGATCGTCGGCTCATATTGCATGCCAGGTCCGGGAGTTCCATCGTTGAGATCGCGCGTGCAGGCGAGAATCAATTCATTTATCGCCCTTGGACTAATCACGCGAGTGTAGTTGAGGGCATATAGACGCTGCTTATTAATAAAGTTCAACGTCAGCAAACTGGGGCTGCCACCCAAACGCGGTCCGTAAAGGGGAGACTCTTTGGTGGAATTTGAAATATAGATCAGGCTGAACGACAGCCGATCTTTAGACGTGGGGTTGTAGTCCACGTGAACGTCCACCGAATCCTGATTCAATGGGGACGCTTGAGAGGTGATGTAATTGTTGGCGGGGCAGGTTGCGGAACCTCGAACACAGTTCGGGGCAGGAAGCAGCGAGAACATCAGAGCGGTGGTGGGATCCGCCAGGTTTTCCGGAATTTGGTTGTTGGGAAAGGGCGCTCTTGCCGGATCAAAAGGATTGTAAATCTGACCCGCTGGCGCCGAGCAAACACCACCTACAAAAGTTCCGCCGTTCGCGGCACAATCGGCGGAGTAGTCATAGAATCCGCCTGTTGGCGTAGTTTGCGATGGCAAAGGAATTGAAGACCTGGACGTAGCCGACTGTCTTACGCGCTCACCCTGATAGTCCCCGAAGAAAAACAATTTGTTTTTGAGAATTGGCCCGCCCAAAGAGCCACCATATTGATTGAATTTGTATGGCAGTTTCGTGGGAGAGAACGCGGGCGTCGCATCCAGAACATCGTTTCGGAAATACTCAAAGATGCTGCCGTGAAAGCTGTTCGTACCGCTGCGGAGGTGCGCGTTGATGACTCCGCCCAACGTTCGGCCGTATTCCGCGCTGAAGTTACTCGTCACCACCTGGAACTCGCCGACAGCTTCCAGATTAGGTAGTACATCTACGGCACCTGCGGCTGCAGGAACTACATCTGTGCCATCGATGAGAAAACTATTCCCCGCGCTGCGTCCGCCATTGATGTCGTACAGACCGGTCGAAACACCTGGAGCGAGGGCTCCTTGTGCCGCCGGTGCAACGCCGGCAGCCAACGGGATGAGGTTCTGGAAATCTCTGCCGTTTAGCGGTAGGTTTTGAACGGCGGTCTCGGTGACCACATCGCTAAGACTCGACGTCGTAGTATCGATGAGCTGTGCGGACAAGCCAACGACGGTTACGTATTCCTGCTGTGAACCCGGGCGCAGCACGAAATTCGTAGTGATAGTCTGCCCGATGGAAAGCGCCAATCCCAGCTTTGATTGCGATTGAAAGCCCGTCAGACTCACCGCGACACTGTAGTTACCGGGCAGTAGATCGGGCGCGGAAAACAGTCCGGATGAGTCCGTCACGACTACTCGACTGACGTTCTTCCCGACGTCAGTGATGCGAACTTGAGCGTTTCCAACTACCGCCCCAGAACTATCGCTGACTTCCCCTGTTATCGTTCCGGTGGAAACCTGCGCGTACAACCAAGCCGAGCTCACTAATAATGCCGCAATCATAACCAGAACTGCACGTTTCATGATCCCCTCCACACGGCGCATTTGGACACTCATTGGAATCGCAAAAAACGACAACCGAACTCAATCGCGCATCTCGGAACGCTGCGCGAGCTTGAAAAATTGTGATAGCGTATTTTTTCGTTCCGCAATAAACTGGCGTTCCGATTTGCGGTCATAGAAACTGAAATCCCGATCGCTTCTGCGCTGCGGTCCCACAGTCGATGCAGCGAACCGTAAGCAAACAGGTTAGGTTCTACGCCGCCAGCCCCGTCACCTTCAACCGATCTGCTTTACGCAATTTGTTTACTTCTTTACAGCAATTCACAAATGCACCGCGTCCCATTTTCCGGAATCAAGATCGCCATCTAGTCGGGCGCGCATGCACCGCTATGCATTTCGACCCGGGGCGACGGCTTATCGTCGCTTAGCATTGAGGCCCGATTGCCTATTCCATCTGACTCTCTCTTGAAAGCTTTTCATCCGTAAATCGTCGTGCAACGAAGTTTCAACAAACAGCAAATCTTGAAGATTGACAATGCCGGAGCCAAACATAAATCCAGAGATCGGCGGCGGTCCCAAAGCTCGTTTAGCGGAAGACGCTTGGAATTACTTATCGAGCCAAAGGCTGCTATCGGTCGGGCCTTCCGCGTAGCACAAGGGGGCACCGAAGCTGCAATTTTCCCACGCAATGCGGAAACGGCAGACAAATAGCCGGGCGCCGACCGTGCTGGAAGGCCATCTTCGTCTCGACTACATCAGAGCCTGCATTGTCAATGTGTCGTCCCTAACGGGAATTGTCGGAGGCGGCGCTCGCAACACCCGCTCCGCCATCAAGGTGCGATCATAGCGTCCCATGACAAGCCTAGCTCTTAACTATGCCGTCCGCATCCTGCAAAGGAGGTTGCGCGGAGGATGGACAGAGCTTGCCAGAAGACGATCGAAAGAAAAATGCCCTAGAACCACCCCATATCAATCTGCCAAATTGTATAAATATCTAATCCAATTTGATAAATTGACAAAATTGACAGTTGCTGTCGATCCACCTAACGTTTGACACGCAGCGTATGGGCGCATCACGACGAGAATTCATTCGAGGCGTGGGAAGTTTGGTGACTGCCGGAATCGCTGGCGCGCCCTATAGCGATTCACCAGCCGGTGCAGCCCTCCTCTCCTTACTGAAATCTGATCGAGGATCCTTTGCACGTCTTTCACAAGACGCGGAGAAAATTCCTCTCATCCACTGTACCGACCTATTCCATCCTCCCGGTGACCCCGATGATCACGTGGATCTTGCGACTATTTTTGCTCTCTCCGAGCTTGATGTTCGTGCTGTAATCCTGGATCAGGGGCAGTTGCAGGCCGCCACGCCAGGAAAGACTCCGATTCAACAGATGGCGGCCTTGACGGGAAAGCAAATCCCATACGCCACAGGCCTTGGAACGCCTTTGCGTTATCCAGAGGACGACGGCCTGAACCAGTTCTCTCACTATCAGGCTGGAGTCAATTTGATTCTGCGGGTGCTGCGTGAATCCGAGGCTCGGGTCTCCTTCATGATCACTGGCAGCGCACGCGACGTCGTTGCCGCATACAATCGCGACTCCGAGTTGTTCCAGCGCAAAGTGGCAAAACTTTACTTCAACGATGGAAACAGCGGGGGAGGCAATTTTCAGTGGAATCCGCTGCTCGATCCGCAGGCTTATATCCGACTGATGACCGCGGATCTGCCACTCCATTGGTGCCCTGCGTTTGCAAAACAAGACACTCTCGAAGACATGGCGGCAGAGAACCTGAAGCCTGATCCATCTCGTGTGTATTGGAAGTTTCGCCAGTCGGACATCTTTTCTGCTTTGAAAGCGCCGTTGCAAAACTACTTCCTGTTTGCCTTGGGACATAAGGATGCAGCCCGGGTGGATCCCATCGCATTTCTTCAAATGCCTCAGGAAGAGAGAGAGCGCGACGATCAATGGAAGCAAACCAGACACATGTGGAGTACCGCCTCAATTTATGACTCAGCGGGACTCAGTCTCTACCGAAAAGGCAATTCCTGGGTGGCATCGCATGCTTCTGTTCCGGGATTCGAGAAAACTCCAGTCTATGAGTTTGTTCCTGCCCGTATCTCGATCGACCGGGACCTGCGGGCCACTCCGGATTTCAAAGGAGCGCTGAAACAGCAGAAAGTCTTTCGTCTGCTCGACGTGCCGCACTACGAAGCTGCCATGCAGTCGGCGCTGCGGCAAACGCTCTCAGAGATGGTTCTTGCGCAACCATTCAGACAAACTCCACTGACGTGAAAGAGAAAACAGCACACGGACAGATCTTGAGAATGGGTGCTGTACCACACATATTAGACATGAGGCCAGCTCGCCAGGAGGGCTGATTATGGCGTTGCATCAAAGATCGTTCGCAAGTCCCGGCACACGCAGAGTTCGGCGCATTTCGCGCGCGATGTTAATACTGGCAATCATGTCGACCCTCTTCATGTCGGGAGCTAGTTCTCGCGACCAGTCGGCGCCGTTTGGCACCGGCCCCGGAGCATGGCCGGTAGCGGGAGCAGTGTACGAGGTGAGTCCCGAATATTTCCCTAATCATTCGTTGAATGAGATCACTGCCCGCATCCCAGCTCTGCAGAAGCTCGGGATTTCTGTACTCTACATAACTCCGATCTTCCAGTGCGCAGGCACTGCCCAATACTTGATTCTCGATTACTACACGATTAATCCACGCTACGGAACTGCTGCCGATCTGACGCAACTTATCAAGGTCGCCCATCAGCACGGCATCAAAGTATTACTCGATCTTGTCACTTCCCTCACCTCGGAGGGAAGCTACATTATGACGAATCATCCTGACTGGATCATGCGTGGTAGTGATGGAAAGATGGCAGGCTACTATCCATTCCCCGCATGGGGATGGGCGCTAGACGGTGCCAACCCCGGCCTATGGGCCCGTCGCTCATGATACCACCGCTCCTCACGACTCCAGGAAGCTCCGGAGCTTCTTGGAGCGCGAGGGATGCCGG
>JAIQFA010000018.1 GCA_020073525.1 Terriglobia bacterium | reverse complement strand
GCCGGGGAAGTGACGCGCGCGTGGTACGCACAATGGAGGTCCGAACGCGACGCGATCCAGCGCGAAGTGCTGGCCGAGGAGCGGGCGGAAGGGCTGCGAGACAGTGAACAATAGACCAGAGACCAGAGACCAGAGACCAGAGAGGCATTCCATTTTCGAAGGTCACAGTGACGGCGGGCTTCGGTGGCGGCGGCTCGCTGGCGGCAGGTTGCAGCGTCGCCCGCGCTTCGGAAACTGCGCTTGAGATTCTCGGCGTCGCGGCACCCTGGGCTGTGGCGAGCGTGGCATTCTGAAGCCGGGCTACGGGCGTGGCCGTAGCATGCGGAGTTTCAGTTCTTGTGGCGACCGAGCTTAGGTTGTCCGAAACTGGTTTCCCTGAGCCCAGTTTCACCACAACCACATTGTTCATCGTCGAAATCTGATACGGCTGGGGCCCGGTGAGATCGAGCACGACCCGCGTAATTGGAGGATTGCTGAAAAACAGTCCCGAGCGTACGGCCTTGAGCGCACCGCGATTGACTTTCAGGGCGCGCAATTCCGCGTCCGGGAGCGCGCCTGGAAAATCCACAACAATGCGATCAGGCCCGGTGATGGCTTGGGTGTTGGGAGCAACGGGGGCGCCGGAGGTCTGAATCTCGACTTCCATGGCATCGCCCGTTCCGCGCACGACCACGCGCTGAACGCGCGCAGTTGGCGGCGCATTGGTTGGCGCAGGCTTCTGTCCCAAGACCGGGCACGACAACAAAATCGCGAAGGCCAGCAGGGCTCCGAAATAGGAGAGGCGTGGCATGGAGGCTCTACGCAAAGTCTAGCAGTTCTGGTAAGGGCAATGTGCACCAGAAGTCGTAGTACTAGTTGCGAAAGTCTGTAGGGGCCGTGGCCGAAGATAACGTAGCCCTCTCAATCCTCCCTTTTCCTCGAATCTGGCATCGAAAGCCTGGAGGAAATATGTTGAAGTTTGCTCGGAAACATCGGCCTCAAGTATGGAAGGGACTGGTCGCCGGAATGGCAGGCGGTCTGGCAGGAACGATTGTGATGAGCCAGTTTCAGAACGGCTGGCAGAAGGCGTCCAAGGCCTTAAAAGCAGAAGGAAACGGGGGATCGGCGAACGAGGAATCCCGTAAACACTCAGAGCAGGAAAACGAAGACGCCACCATGAAGGCTGCCGGCAAAGTAGCGGAGGCGGGCGGTTATCGGCTCTCTTATGAACAGAAGAAGAGAGCGAGTCCGTTCGTACACTACGGATTCGGCACCGCCATGGGGGCAGTTTACGGAGTTTTGCGCGAAGTAGCGCCCAAGTCCGTGCGACGAATGCACCCGGTCGTGGCCGGGGCTCGTCTATGGGGAGCGCTGTTCGTGGGAGCGGACGAAATCGCGGTGCCCGCTTTTGGGCTTTCTGGAAGTCCGAAGGAAACACCGGTTTCGGCGCATGTTGACGGTTTCGCATCACACGCGGTTTACGGGTTGACGGGAGAGATGGTACTGCGCACGGTGCGCAACTATCTTTGAGACGACGCATGGAGGGACGGGCATCTTGCCCGTCCCAGCCGGACCGGGGGAAAGCCCGGCTCTCCACCAAGCGGTCTCAACCCTGGTTACTTGCCGACGTAGGTGCGCGGAGAGCCTATCCCTGTGCACTGGTCGAAGCCGACGATGCAGCGCGCATCACCCTGGGTGATGTCGTTGAAATCGGCTTGGTACTTAGTTGGATCGGCCAACTCACCGTACATCATCGTTAGCTCATTCTTGCTCGATGTCTGCTTGTTGGCTGCGGCATTCACTATGCCGGCAAAAGTGGGTGAAGCCCAGCTCGTGCCGCCGACGGAATACCAGCCTCCTTCGAGGTAAATGGCAGCGCAGCAATAATCGGCTGCCACGTCAGGATATCCGCGATGGGTTCCGACGACGCCAGTCACTGCGCTCTGATAGCTCGGGGTGGGCTCGTAGGGACTCAGGTCGCCGCCGCCACCGCCGGTGTAGTACACCTCGCTCACAAACTTTCCGCTATGGTCGCGGTTGAAATATGTGCCGCCGACCGAGACGACGTTAGGAGACGCCCCGGGATAGATGCTGACGCCCAAGCCGGAATCACCACTGGCGGCGAAAAAGACAACCCCTTTCTTGATGAAGTACTTGTCCCAAGTGAGCTCATTGCTAACTTCCGGGTCGCCCCAGCTCATGCTCACGACACCGCCTCCGGCTGCCTTGACCAGATTGGCCGCGAGCCTCACCGCCGCCCAGGTCGGATCCGTATTGACCTGCTTCGATTCGACCAGGAAGATCTTGGCCTGTGGCGCCATGGCGTGGGCCCACTCGATGTCTAGTGCTTCCTCGACCAGCCAATCCGAATAGACCGGCGGCTTCTTCGTGCCGGGCCAGGTCACGGTAAGGTCGGCAGGCGGTATGCCATATTGACTCGAGAAAGCAGCCAGATCGGCAGCGGCAGTTGGGTAGTCGCCGGCATCGACGATGGCAATCGCGCCCCATCCTCCGGTCGGCAGATTGGTGGTGCCGGAGATCGGGCAACCCGCAGGTCCCGTCACGAGTTGGTAAACGCAGGCCAGCGATGCCGGCGTCTCGTCGGCAGCAGACGGCCCGTTGGAATTTGGTTTGTCGGAGTCCACAAAAAAGTAGTTGGTGTGGTGGCGGCCGGGCTGCGGAATGCTGGATTGCGGGTAGATAATCCTGTGTCCGTTAAAAACGGACTCCATACGTGCCTGGGCGGCAGCGGGAGAAGAGGTCACGCCGAGAAAGAAGGCGACGCCGATGGTCATAACCCCGACGATCATGGATATTCCAAAGACACGTTTCATTCATTGACTCCTGTGTGCAGTCGGCAATTTTGCCGTCGGTAATAATGACGGTTGTACTGCACAAATGCAAGCGCGAAACGGGGCGAATGGCGCGGGTTGGCGCAACTATTTGCACTTTCTAGGGTGGGCTCTGGAGTTCGCGGTCGAACTACGACATCGCAGAAAAGTTTAAGCGGGACACGAGCATCGGATCTCACGCTTACCAAAGAACGCGCGCAAGGATGGGCGCCGCGCAACAGAAAACGTCCCGTCCGCCCCTGGTTTCTTTCTCGGAACACGATTTTCCACCGACTAACAACGGCTGTGTGGGTGCGAGTTAGGCGCGTTTCGTTTCACAAAATGTGCAATATTTATTTTCTGGATGAGCGACTATTTCGCTTGACTCCGTTTGAAAATGCGCTATGCTGCGACAGTCGGCATAGGTCACCGCCATTCTCAACGGTACCTCACCGCATTCCCTGATTTGAATCCTTCGAAATATTGACCGTAACTGCGAAGGGGAAATTCCTTTGGAGTGTCCTTCCCGGACTGGAAGCTGTGGGAGACCTCTGCTCAAAAATGGAATCTCTTCTGAGCACCAGCAATGTTCCCTTCAGGGGAAAAGGAGAATCCTTGTGCAGAACCGAAATCGGCAGTCATTAAATTGGCGATCCTTGAACCGGGCAGTCGTTGCAGCGGCCACGGTAGTGGTAGTGAGCTTCTCAACCTTGGCATCCGCGCAGCGCGAAGACGCGCACGCCATCTTCGCCGCGGCACCCAAAGTCAACACGAGTGTTGCGGGAGTCCACGCTTTTCCGGATACGCCGAGCGGCTTCAATATCATGACCGCCAGCAACCGCGAACTGCTCACCTATGGCTTGCCGCAGCGTCCCGACAAGGCGACTGACGCTCACGGCTATGACCGTTGGGAAAAGGCAATGTCGGCATTGCAGAGTTGCAACCAGCACGCCCAATCCAATGCGAAGACCACCTCATCGGCCCAGGCATGTCACGGCAACGACGTGAAAGCGATGCCATTCTCAAGCCGGAATGCGCAAGCAGTCCCCGGACAGACCGAGAAACTGAACGGTGAGGGCACGCGCTCCGTAAGTTTCTACAACTGGAGTGGTATCGCTCAGACCAACGCGCTCAAGTCCTGGAACAACAAGACGTCGTTCGATGAAGTTGTGTCCGTCTGGAACGTGCCGGTGGCGAACCATCCATTTGGCAACCTGCCCTGCTCGGAAGGCCCGTGGTGGGAAGTGACCTGGAACGGCATCGACGGCTTCAGCAATGGTGATGTGGTACAAGGCGGCAGTTCCTCCTATTGGGACGGCGGCGGATGCGGCGGGGCCATTTCCTACTTCGGATGGGTCGAATGGTATCCAAGCTATCCAATCCTGGCGATCTACTGCGGCAGCAGTCCCTGCCCCGTGGGTCCTGGCGACGATTTCGAAGTAGTCACTTTCGCCGCTCCGGGAACCTCCGAACAATTTGTCTTTGTCGAAGATGTCACGCAACAGTGGTCCGGCACGTTTGGGCTGACCTACGTTACAGGACCGGGAGTGGTGGGAAGCAGCGCGGAGTATATCGTCGAGCGTCCCTGCTGCAATGGGAGCAATGAGTACCCGCTGGGCAACTACGTCTGGGAATTTTTCGATGACAGCTTCGCGTATGACGTTGCCGGTACGCTGTTCTTTCCGGGCAATACCGGTCTCAAAACCTACATCATCAGCATGGTTGCCGATGATGGCGCTACCACAATTTCGTATCCGGTCTTTTACGGTACGGGCGGAAACCAGGGTAAGTATAGCTTCTGGATGTCCGACGCGAACTGCGCGTACTCGGGTGGTTGCACGCCCTAGTTGCTCCACTGCTGTCTGACTCTTCTTCTGTACGAAACTTCGGGCCTGCCACGTTGGCAGGCCCTTTTTTTGGTGGGCTAATCGCGGACGTCCGGGCAGAATTCGATCCGCATTTCGGTGGGCGCGTTCGACTGTCAGATAGTGGGTCAATTTTGCGATGCAACTTACAAGACCGTGAACCACCAAGGACACGAAGTATCACGAAGGTTCTTGGTCTCAGGCATGTCCTCGGATGGATGAGAGCCGACAGCTAAGAGCTGCCTTCAATCCTTGAACAAATTGTCAAACGCCGCGCGCGCATCATTCGGACGCTGACTGCCTTTGCTCGACGTTTCCTTTTCAACCATCACGCGGATCGAATAGAGCGAGCAGTCGTTGTGCTTGTCCTTAGGAGAGATCCTGGCGGGAATCGGCTGGTTGCATTCGAAGCGGCTGGACGGGTCAAAGTGTTCGCACTGTTTGCAGGCGTGCAGGTCGAATCCGCACTTCGGGCACTTACCGACGGCGTCTGAGAGATTCTGGAGCAGGGCGCCGCATTCCGCGCAGCGGGAGACGGTCCGCGTTCCCGGCATGTTGATCGGCCGCGGCCCGAATGTATTCTCTCTTTTCGGAGCCGCCGGCTTCTCGAACTCTTTCTTCGCTCCACCGCCGGAATCCTGGTATCCGTGTTGCCGGTACTTGCGATCGGACAAAAGTGCCTCCTGAAAAATGCCTCATTGTCCGCCTTTGGCGCGCCTCGCACAAGAGTTTCTTTGGCGCCGCCTGGGAGCAACCCCGCTGCGGGAAGAATGCTCTAAAGCGGCTGGCAAGGCGTGGGTGCGGTGAATTGTCTTTCACATATCGCGGTGCTACCATCCGATATAGACAGACTTCGAGGAGGCAATTATGGCGGATCGTGATGGCAACGGCTTTTTGTGGTTCCTGGCAGGTCTCGGCGTGGGAGCTGTGGTGGGCGTGTTGTATGCGCCGAAGTCGGGCGATGAAATGCGCAACGTAATTCGCTCCAAGGCGCAGGAAGGCAGCGAGCGAGCGCGTCAGTCGGCTCGCCGGGCACGCGAACAGGCGGGTGAATGGGTGGATCGCGGTAATGACGTGCTCAACCAGCAGAAAGAGCGCTTCCGCTCTGCCTACGAGGCTGGCCGTCAGGCGTATAACGAGACGACCGCTGCCGGAACCGAACCGCAGAAGAATCTCTAGCGGCAAGAGCAGCCCTCAGGAGCAGCCATGGATGACAATCTCCTAAGAATTTTCATCGCGGTGACGACGTTCGCCGTCGTGATCCAGGCCGGAATTCTCGTCGGCCTCTACCTTGCGGTCCGCAAGAGCACGGCAAAAATGGAAGCTCTGGCCACCGAAGTGACCAGCAAGACTCTGCCCACGGTGCAAACGGTGCAGAACATGCTGGTGGAACTGCGCCCTAAAATCGAGGTGCTGACTACGAACGCCGCCGAGTCCAGCAACATGGTGCGTAATCAACTCGCCCGCATCGACGCAACGTTGACCGACGCGCTCGACCGAACCCGGTTGCAGGTCATCCGCGCCGATGAACTGCTGAATCGCACCATGGATAAAGTCGAAGAGACCAGCGAGGTCGTCCACAAGACCGTGATCTCGCCGCTGCGCCAGGTCAACGGACTCATGGCTGCGCTCAGCACCGGAGTCGAAGTCTTCCTCGGGCAGAAAAGGCGCCATCCGAGAAATGGAGCGGGCGTGCCGCAGGACGAGATGTTTATCTAGTTTCATGTGTGGGGACGGGGCTTCGCCCCGTCCAAGCGGGGCCGAGCCCCGCCTCCACACTACTCTTCGCTGTTCTTCATTCTTCGCCGCGGCCCTGCACTCGCTCGCTTTGCACATCAGGCACGTAGATCGAGTGGACGTTTTGTTCCGCCGCTACTTTCTGGAACGTCGCGATATCCGCATTCCGAACCTGGTCCCAGCGTGCTAGTAATTCATCAGTCTGCTTTTTCAGCTTGTCGAATTCCTGGTACTGGGCTGCGGTCGGAGCCGAGTCGGCGAAACCCGCCACCGCCATGGAAAGAAATGCCAGCTTGGCGTCGATGCCCGGTGCGTAGGACAAGGAATCTTCGCTGGCGCTGATTTTGAAATTAATCAGCGGATCGCGAACCGCAATCAGCTTCGCGTCCAGCGCGCTCGCACCGTCGAACAGGGCTTTCGTGGGATCGCCCGGTACCAGGCGTTTCTTGAGACCTTCCAACTGTTCGCGAACGTCCTGGATCTGGTTCACCGCGTAATAGACGCGATTCAACTGCTCGCGCACGTCCATCTCCAACTTGAACTGCTTCTCCAGATCGCTCTGCGAAGTGGTCACTCGCGGATCAATCTTCACTGCGAAAGGAGCGGTTGCGCTCTTACCATTCACAGTTAACCGCACTTGATAATTGCCCGGCACTGCCAATGGCCCGCGCGCGCCGTCGCCGTATTCCCACAGATAGTAGCCCGGGACACGATTCGCCTCGTCGTAATGCAGATCCCACACGAAGCGATTCAGGCCCTCTTCCGCCTTGATCTGCTTCTCGGGTTTCTTGTCGTCGGGATCGCGCGGTTCGTCGAGAGGCTCAAGTTTATTGCTGGAGTACCTGCGGACGGCCGTGCCCGCCGCGTCCAGGATGTCAATTTTTACTTCCTGCTCCTTCGGCGCCTGCTTCAAGTTGAAATAGATCACGGCGCCGTTGGGCGGATTCTTTCCGGCAAAGACCAAGTGCGCCGGAGCCTCGCCGGTATGCACGCGATACGCGGTCGCGGGCTGGTAGAGATGCATGTCTTCAGCAGCCACCGAGTCGGCGAACTGGCGCAGCGGTGAGATATCGTCAACGATCCAAAACGCACGCCCGTGCGTCGCCACCACCAGGTCGTCGTTCTTGATGACCAGGTCGTGGACGGGAGTGATCGGCAAGTTGATTTGCAGCGAACGCCAGTGCGCTCCGTCATCGAACGATACGTAGACACCGCGCTCTGTCCCCGCATAGAGCAAACCTTTCTTCTTTGGGTCCTCGCGCACGGCGCGCACAAAGACTCCATCCGGAATTCCGGCGGTGATCCGGTTCCAGTTGGCTCCGTAATCGCTCGTTTTGTAGATATAGGGTGCGAGGTCATCATTCTGATGACGATCGACCGCGACGTACGCCGTGGCGGCATCATGCGGCGAGGCTTCAATCAAACTGATGCGGCTCCATTCGGCAAGACCCTTGGGGGTGACGTTGGTCCAATTCTTTCCTTCATCGCGGGTGATCTGGATCAAACCGTCGTCGGTGCCCGCCCAGATCAGGCCCTTCACCAGGGGCGAGGGAGCAATCGAAAAGACGGTGTCGTAATATTCGGTGCCGGTATCGTCCACCGTGATGGGACCGCCCGAAGGCTGCTGCTTCGATTTGTCATTGCGGGTGAGGTCGCCGCTGATCGTTTCCCAATGCGTACCGCCGTCGGTGGTTCTGAAAACGCGCTCGCCTCCGTAGTAAATCGTGTTCGGGTCGTGGGGAGAGGTCACGATGGGCGCCGTCCACTGAAATCGGTGGTCGAGGGAGGCCGCACCGCGCGCATCGGTAAGTTCTGGCCAGACGGCAATGCTCTGGACCTGGTTGGTGCGCCGGTCAAAGCGCGTGATGTTGCCCTGATAGTCGCCGGCATACACAATGTTCGGGTCGGTTGGGTTGGGCGCGATATAGCCCGCTTCCCCGCCCCCGACCGCGTACCAGTTGTCGCGGCCAATGGCGCCGTCATCGCTGCGGCTGACAATCGCCACCGTCGAATTGTCCTGCTGCGCGCCGTACACGTAATAAGGCGTCCGCGTGTCGGTGATGACATGGTAGAACTGTGCGGTCGGCTGGTTGTCTTCGCGCGTCCAGGACTTGCCGCCATCGAGGCTGACCGTGACGCCTCCGTCGTTTGAAGCAATCATGCGCTTCGTGTTCTTGGGATCGATCCACAGCCCGTGGTTGTCGCCATGCGGAACTTTAATTTTATTGAAGTTGCGCCCGCCGTCAGTCGACTTGAAGAACTCCACATCCGCCACGTAGACCGTGTTGGTATCCTGCGGATCGGCGATCACGTGCATGTAGTACCATGCGCGCTGCAAGAGGCCATGGCTGCCGTTTACCAGATCCCAAGCGTCTCCACCGTCGTCGGAGCGGTAGAGTCCGCCGCCTTCCTTCGCCTCGATAATCGCGTACACGCGTTCGGAGTTCGCCGCCACCGCCAGTCCGATGCGCCCGTAGGGTCCCTTCGGAAGCCCGTGCTCCTCCAAGTGCTTCCACGTGCTGCCGCCATCGGTCGAGCGATAGATGCCGCTGCCTGGCCCGCCGCTGGAAAGCGTCCACGGAGTGCGTCGAGTTTCCCACAGCGAAGCAAATAAAATGTTGGGATTCTGCGGATCGAAAGCGACGTCGATCGCTCCGGTGTTCTCGTCTTTATAGAGAACCTTGTCCCAGGTCTTGCCGCCATCGGTCGTACGGAAGACGCCCCGTTCGGTGTTTGGACCAAACGGATGACCGAGCGCCGCCACAAAAACGTTGTCGGAATTGCGCGGATTCACGATCACTTTGCCAATGGCACGCGAATCCTTCAGGCCAACGCTCTTCCAGGATTTTCCGGCGTCCACCGACTTCCACACGCCATCGCCGTGTGAGATATTTCCGCGAATGCAAGCTTCGCCGGTCCCCACATAAACTACGTTCGGATCGGACACAGAGACCGCGAGGCTCCCGATCGAAGGAGCGCCATCCTTGTCAAAAACCGGAGACCAGGTATTGGCACCATCGGTCGACTTCCACACGCCGCCCCCGGTTGCGCCGAAGTAGTAGGTAGTCGGATCGCCGGGGATTCCGGCTGCTGTAAGCGAGCGGCCGCCACGAAAGGGCCCGATCGAACGATATTTCATTCCTTTGAAGAGCGGGTCGCCTTCGTTCTTCTCGTCTTTGTCGTCTTTCGCTGCCGGTGTCGACGCGGCAGGCACGCTGTTTTGCGCCGCTTCCGACTTGCGCTTCCGCTCTTTTTGCTGGGAGAAAGTTAGCGTACCCGAAAACAGGACAAACAAGGCAAGCACAGCAATGCACACCCGCACCTTTTGGATCATGAATTCAATGGCCCCGAGAAGAGAATTTGTTGTCCGCTAATGGTAATGCCTGGAGCGTGAAACGTACAAACGGAGACAGCCTTATGGTTAGTACCGCGGAAAATCATCAACCACCAAGGACACGAAGGAACACGGGGGTTTAAGCCGCTGAGGTTTCCGTAGAACGTTGGCGTCCTCCCCCTGCTGCCGCCGACGTACCCGCGTAGTCAACACGACCTGTGACGAAACGTTACTGGATTTCTGCCTCCGCCGCCTAGAATGTTCGAAACATTTCCGCAGTTTTTTGTTTGAAACAGAACGGGCTCAAGATGCAACAACAGTTTACATCCAGCGACGTGATCGCCCTGACTGGGATCACCGCCCGCCAGCTGCAGTGGTGGGACGAACGGGGCATTGTTGCTCCGGGCCGCCAGGGACACCGTCGCATCTACAGCTGGGACGAACTGGTCGCAGTAGCCGTGATCTGCCAGCTTCGCCAGCGCGGTTTCTCGCTGCAGCGCATGCGGAAGGTGATTCGCTTCTTGCAGCAGGAATTCGGCACCAGCCTGGCCGCTACGGTCAATGCGTCCTCGGAGTATCACCTTCTGACCGACGGCATTCATCTTTATTTGCGCACCTCGGCGCGACAGGTTGTGGATCTGCTAAAGAACGCGCGCCAGCCGATGTTCGATATTTGCCTGAGCGACGAAGTCCGTCGAGTGCGAGCGGAGATTCAGTCCCGCAAGAAAACTGCGGTGTCGGAACGGGTTCGGCCTCTGCGTCGGACTCGAAGAGCGTAAACGGAAGGCGGGGAGGCACATGATGATCGGCGAATTGAGCATTATTAACGAATGGATTCCCGAACAGATGGAGCCCGGCACCGTGTTCGTGCTGGAGAACGCAGGCGAAGTGGGAGAGAGAGAAGACCCCTATTGGGCGGTGCTCTCCTGCCCTTCGTGCGGCACGCTGGGGTTGATTACCCGCAAGCAAATGGCCGGGTTGCTGCCGACGATCTGCGGCTCTTCTATATGCTCGGCACAGTTTTTTATTAAGGACGAAGAGATTACGCCGCGGAAACCGTTTTGATCGTAGAGACGCGGCTTGCTGCGTCTCTGCTTGCTGGCAAGCTGGTTTGGGCACCGCGTCTAGAGAACCTGCAGAAGAATTATTCAGAGGCGCCGAAGAGCTTACGGGAGCTAAAGCGCAACACACACTTTCAGCGACTTACGGCACGAGGGTTTTCTCGCTGCCTGAGACGCGGCAAGCCGCGTCTCTACAGTGAAGTCTTCGGAACGGAAAACTTCACTGGAACCTGCTCGACTATTTCGATGTCAAATCCTTCTAACGCGGCTACCCTTCTTGGGTGGTTCGTCAGGAGTCGAATCCGCTTCAAATTCAAATCGGAAAGGATTTGCGCTCCCAGGCCGATTTCGCGATGAATCTTGCGCTCGCTTTCGGGTAGCGAGGGCAAACGGCGTTCGCGATGAAACGTTAGAAACGACTGGTCGCCGATTTTTTCCGCCGAGAAGCCTTTGGAGGTCTGGTGCAGGTAAATCAATGCGCCTCGCCCCTCGTCGGCAATCATCCTCAGCGAAGCCTCGAGCGTCTGGTTGCAATCGCAGCCGGTGGCGCCGAAAACGTCGCCCAGCAGGCAATGCGCGTGCATGCGCACCAGCACCGGCACCGACGAATCGCTGATATCGCCACGGATTAGAGCCATATGCGATTCTCCACCGTGCACTTCGCTTTCGTAGGCGAGCAGGCGGAATTCGCCGTGCTTGGTTTCGACCATTGCCTCGCCCACGCGATGCACATAGCGTTCATGCTGCATGCGGTAGCGGATCAACTCAGCGACCGTCAGCATTTTCATTCCATGCGTGCGGCAGAACTCGATCAGGTCAGGCACGCGCGCCATAGTGCCGTCGTCCTTCATGATTTCGCAGATGATGCCGGCCGGAATCATGCCGGCCAGCCGCGCCAGATCTACGGAGGCTTCGGTCTGCCCGGCACGCACCAGCACTCCCCCTTTGCGCGCTCGCAAGGGGAACATGTGGCCGGGGCGCGCCAGATCCGATGGGCGCGTCTTTGGATCAATTGCGACTTTGATGGTGTGGGCGCGATCATGGGCCGAAATTCCCGTGGTCACGCCTTCGCGGGCGTCAATCGCTTCGCAAAAAGCGGTGCCGAATTGCGATGTGTTCTCGCTGGTCATGGGACCGAGGCGGAGGTGGTCAAGGCGTTCCTCGGTCATAGCCAGGCAGACGAGGCCGCGTCCGTGTTTGGCCATGAAGTTGATCGCTTCGGGAGTCACCTTTTCGGCGGCCAGTGTGAGATCGCCTTCGTTCTCGCGATCTTCATCGTCAACCACGACGATCATCCGGCCGGCGCGGATTTCTTCGATCGCGGTGGGGACGTCGGTAAAGGGTGAGTTTGGATTCATATGAGGCTGCTTCCCTCAGGGGCTAAAAGGCCCCTCTTCAAAATAGCGCGGCGGAACGGGCTGCGGAAAGTATTGTGTCTACGCCGCAATCTAACCGCAGCGGCTAAAGCCGAATTCAAAACAGTGCAGTTATCGCAGCGCTGAAGCGCTGGCCACCCAAAATCAAGTTTACGCGGCATTTAAATCGCGGGGCTTCGACGGCGCCGGTTCGTTCTCGGCGTCACGAAACAGATTCATCAGAGCGCGCGTCATCGCCCGAACCACCCAGCGCATCACGACCCCGATCACGACCAGAAAGGCGGCGACGATCAGGGCAGCGGCAACCGGGTGCTGCGTAGCTAGCCAGGTCAGGAACACCGCCAGCGTGTCTTCCCCTGCGCTCAGTGCGAAATTCGAAAACGGCTCGGGAGATGGCGTCACGGCTACGCGCGCCGCGGTTTTGCCTCCATGGGCCGCCAGGGCGATCGCCCCGCCCGCCAGCGCCGCCAGCAACTGCTTTTCCGGCGAAAGTTGCGACGTCGCACCGTAGGCAATCAACGCGGCGACGGGAATCCGCACAAAGGTATGCAGGGCATTCCAAAACAAATCGAAAGCGGGGATCTTGTCCGCAAAGAACTCAATGGCAAAAAGCACGCCGCAGGCGGCAATCACCCACCAACTGGCAACGAGCTGCAGCCCGGATGGCAGACCGAGGAGGCCGGCATGGGCCAGCAGTCCGAGGGTGGCCACCGTGGCATAAACGTTGAGCCCCGCCGCGAAACTTACGGCCACGATCAGGCCGACGAGTTCGGAGCCACCAAACTTCATGCCTGCCAGCATACCCGGACTTCGCCTCCCCAATACAGTACAAATCGTAAACCCAAAATCGGCATAGGGGGAGAGTCACCTCTCCTCCCCTGCCACACCACCGTACATGCGGGTCCGCATACGGCGGTTCAGTTCGGTTGAGCTAGACACCATCCAGCAATCGCGGAACACCGAGCGCGTCGAAGTAAGCAATCGGAAAAGCGGAGGACAGGGCCGGACTGTTGGCTACACGCCAAGGACCGTGGGGACTGCCAGCGGTTTGGACCGCCAGGGCAGCGCCGACGTTCCGTTGGCGCAGCTTTACCAGCCGCACCGTGCCACGCTTCCATTGCTTCCAGATCATGGATCGCAAACCTGCGTCGTATCCACTCCTCCAGCCGTCGCAGCACGGAGGGCGTCTGGTTGAAGCCGAAGTAGCTCTTCCATCCGCGTAAATAGGCGGAGAGTTCCTTCGTCATCTGTTCCAGACCGATGCCCCGTGTCCGTCGCGTCAGTTCCCGTACTCTTCGCTTGCAGCGGAGTAGAGCCTTGGGCGCGATGCGCCGTTTTGGTTCTGTCCCGTAGGTGAAGCTAAAGCCCAGAAACTTCCGCTCCTGCGGTCGCGCCACTGCACTCTTTGCCTCGTTCACCTTGAGCTTGAGTCGGCGCCTGATGAAACCAGTGACACTCCGCATCACTCGCTTCCCCGCCCGTTCGCTCGCCACGTAGATATTGCAATCATCCGCGTAGCGCACGAAACGGTGTTGACGCCGCTCCAACTCGCGGTCGAGTTCGTCGAGCACGAGATTCGACAGCAGGGGAGACAACGGCCCTCCTTGCGGAGTCCCTTCCTCCACCGGACTCACCAGCCCGTTCTCCATCACGCCCGACTCCAGGAAAGCTCGGATCAGTTTGAGCATCCTCTTGTCGCTCACCCGCCGCGCGATCGCCGCCATCAGCTTATCGTGGTTGACCCGATCAAAGAACTTCTCCAGATCAAGGTCCACCACCCAGCGATGCCCGTCGGCGATATAGTGCTGCGCCTTGGCCACCGCCTGATGCGCTGAGCGTTGCGGACGAAACCCGTGACTGTGTTCGGAAAACGTCGGGTCCCATCTGCGCTGCAGAACCTGCATCACCGCCTGCTGAATCATTCGATCCAGCACCGTCGGAATCCCCAACTTGCGCTTCCCTCCGTCCGGCTTGGCGATTTCTACTCGCCGCACCGCTTGTGGTTGATAGGTCCCACTTAGCAGTTGTTCCCGTAAAGCTGGCCAGTGCTGCTTCAGGTACTCCGGCAACTCCGACACTTTCATGCCGTCGATTCCCGGACTACCCTTGTTGGCCTTCACTCGCCGTATGGCCTGCTGGCAGTTCTCCCGCCCGCAGACCTCTTCCATCAGTTGCTCTTCTCCAGCCGGGCTTTCGGTTGTGCAGTTCGCCGTGAACGATTCGGTCCCTTTCCGCGGAGCCTTTGGAGCTTCACTCCTCCCCTCCTCGGTAAAGGCCAGCACCTTCTGTAGCTGGTTGTTCTGCCGCTTGTCGTTCATCGAGTCCTGCGTCCTACTCGCCGCTCCTGGCTGTTTGGGCCTTCGACCTTCCGGCCTACTATGCCCGCTGCTGACTCCCGCCTCACGGTCAGAATGGATCCCTCCATCCTCAGTCACGCTTCCGTGACATGCGGCGGGTCTCCCGAAGTAAGTTCGACCGCCTTCCGCGCACAACCGCCGGATTTACCACCAGTGCCCTTGATGGAGATGGGCTTCGCTGTCAGTTGCCAGCTCGCCCGGCACCGTAGGCCTCCTCATCCGGTTCTTGTTCATCGGCTCGCGCTTTTGCTCCGCGCTTCTTTCAGACCCCGCCTCGCGACGACGCCCTTGCGCTTCGCTATGACTTCACCTCCATCCGGTTGTCAAAGGGACTTCCACCCTCAAGCTGTCGAACATGTTCGGCACACAACAAAAAAGGGTCGCCGGATGGCGACCCCTCTCAAACCCCTTGTTCCCTGTGTCTTACAGGGTGGATTCGATTTCAAAACCCCAAGCTTCGAGCAAGGGCTCGGGGATGTACTTGGAATTCTTGTTCCGGCGTGCCCATTCCCGCAGTCGCGTAGAACGCAAATACTGGTCGGGAGAGAGCTTGTACTCGTGCACAACCTGCTCGAATTCCGTGATTGTGGGAGTAACCGGCCCGATAGGTTCGGGCTTGCCCCAGTTCGGGTTTCCGCGTCGCTTAGCCATGAAAAATGTATCCCCTGTATGTGTGATAAGGACTAAATTCGTTCCAGCCGCTATATCCTTTGATTCCATGGAGGACCGAGGAGATTCATGCGCACCAAGAAAAATAAGTACTACGAAACATAACCCTCGGCATCTATGGAAGCTGTTGATAATAATAGGTTTTTTGATATTAGTCAATAGAAAACTTGGATCGTCTACAACTTTTTGTATATCCCCTTTGAGCACAGCCACTTGCGGAATCGACACCACTCCCCATCCCTCTCCCCCCCAGTCCCACCCTGGTGAAAATATCCCTTGCGCCGATGAGGGAGGTGGAGGACCCCTACCGAGAGGTCGGCTGGGCAAGAGGTGACTACGGTAACCGGAACATCGGGCCATGGCGTTGACCATGGAATCTCATACACTTAGAGTGCGAGAGGGGACGGCTCCGGATCGCACAAAGGGGCTCGGGATCGCCCCCGAAAGCCGCCGATGCGCGCCTAAGACGGGGCAAGCCCCGTCTCTACACGAGCGAGACGGGTAGCCAGATCGCTCTGCACTGCGATTGGAATCATGAATTTAAAGTCTCTATTGTTGAGTTCCGACGAGAAGACGGTGCGAATTCTGCGCCGGGTCCTCAGCGACCTGGAAATTGGCGTCGAGCATTGCTCCTCCGCCGACGATGCCATCCGGCGGATCACCCGCCAACGTTTTGAAGCCATCATCGTAGACGCCGCTAATGTGGGAGACGCCAGCAGCGTACTGCGTGGAGCCCATGCCGCTCCCGTCAACAAACGAGCCCTCGCGATCGTGCTCGTGGAATCTTCGGTCGGGCTCAAGGGCGGCTTCGAGATGGGGGCGCATTTCGTCCTGCACAAGCCCTTTGCGGTCGAGCGGGCCAAAGCCAGCTTCCGGGCGGTTCGAGCCTTGATGAAACGCGAACGGCGCGTCCAGATGCGGGTCCCAGTGCAGATCCCAGTCGAATGCTACGGGACCAGTCTGTACAACGCCAAGACCATCGACCTCTGCGAAGGCGGAATGGCGATTCAGTTTTCGGGACGCGTCCCTAAAGAAACATCGCTGCGCTTCTCGCTCGAATTGCCGGGCATGGCCAACAAGCTCGACCTCCATGGGGAATTGGCGTGGGAAGGCAACAGCCATCAGGCCGGAGTCCGATTCAAGAACGCCACGGATGAGCAGCGCCACGCTCTGCGGCAGTGGCTGAGCAGCCACCTTCCCGAGTCCGAACCGGACGATCCGCCCGTGAACTGCCGCCTCACCGACCTCAGCCTGGGCGGTTGCTATCTGACGACCGTCTCGCCCTTTCCGAGGGGCACACGGGTTGTCCTGTCGATCAAGACCACCGACCTCGAAGTCCGCGCGGGAGGAGTCGTGCTGGTGGCACACCCCGAATTCGGCATGGGAGTGGAGTTCCTGCAGACCACAACCGAGCAGCGGGATCAGGTGCACCGCATGATCACGATTCTGCGTACGAACCCGGACAAGGCTCCCGAACTTCTCGTCGAACCGCAAGGGCTGGAGACGTCATTTCCCGATGGTGATTTTGCCAGGTTCCAGGTTTTCGCAACGCAAGCGGCTTCTGCGCCTGAAGGCTGCGCCGAAATCCCGGCTACCGAAGATGCCCTGGTCGATCTTTTCCGGCACAAGTTTCAGGTGCCGGTGGATACGTTCCTGCAGCAAATGCGCGAACAGCGGCAGTCGGTCGAGTCGCACACCAACTAGGGCGACACCTCGCCTCGCGAACTAACTCAACCATTGAATCTGGGGCCGAAGTTTCGTAACCTCAGCGGCTAAAGCCGCTGTCTATCGTTCTTCGCGGCACGACTGAAGTCGTGCCCTTCCCGTTCGTAGAGAACCTTGAGTTTTCGGCGGCAAGCTAGACTTCGTCCTGCTCCTTCAGCTTCGCAATCACCCCGAAATCCTCGAGCGTGGTGGTATCGCCCTTCACTTCCCCGCTGCTCGCCAGCTCTCTTAACAACCGGCGCATGATCTTTCCGCTGCGGGTCTTTGGGAGCGTATCGGTAAACCGGATATCATCCGGCTTGGCCAGCGAACCGATCTCTTTCGCCACCCACTTCTTTAGCTCTTCTTTCAGCGCGTCCGTCGGTTCGATTCCCTGCTCCAGAGTCACGAAGGCCGAAATCGCCTGTCCCTTGATGTCATCCGGCCGCCCAACCACCGCGGCTTCGGCGACTTTCTCGTGCGCCACCAGCGCCGATTCCACTTCCATGGTGCTCAGGCGATGGCCCGACACGTTTAGAACATCGTCCACGCGCCCCATGATCCAGAAATAGCCGTCTTTATCCTTGCGCGCGCCGTCGCCCGTAAAGTAGGTGCCGCCGGGAATCTGCGACCAGTACTGCTTCTCATAACGATCGGGATCGCCGTAGATGGTTCGCAGCATGGCGGGCCAGGGCTGGCGAATGACTAGATAACCGCCGGAGCCTTCGGGCACCGGCTTCCCTTCCATGGTGACAACCTCCGGAACCACTCCGAAGAATGGCTTGGTTGCGGAACCCGGCTTGGTCGCGATTGCGCCGGGGATTGGCGTGATCATGATGGAGCCGGTTTCCGTTTGCCACCACGTATCCACAATCGGGCAACGGTTATGCCCGATCGTCTCCCGATACCACATCCAGGCCTCGGGATTGATAGGCTCGCCGACCGTGCCCAGCAAGCGCAGGCTTTCCATCTTGTGTTTTTTTGGCCACTCATCGCCCCACTTGGCGAAGGTGCGGATGGCAGTCGGCGCGGTGTAGAACACGTTGACCTGATGGCGGTCGATAATCGACCAGAAGCGATCAGGCTCTGGATGATTCGGCGCGCCTTCATACATCAGACTGGTTGCACCGCACTGCAACGGACCATACACGATGTAGCTATGTCCGGTAACCCAGCCGATGTCGGCCGTGCACCAGTAGGTATCTTCTTCGCGAAGGTCAAAAACATATTTTGTAGAGAGGTAGGTGCCGACAGAATAGCCGCCGGTAGTATGCACGATGCCCTTCGGCTTCCCGGTCGTGCCCGACGTATAAAGGATATACAGAGGGTGCTCGGCGTCGAGCGGCTCGGCCGGGCACTCGTCTGAAGCTTTCGCCATCAACTCGTGCCACCAGTGATCGCGTCCCGGCGTCATGTTGATCGCCGACCCAGTGCGTTTGTAGACCACCACGTGCTTCACCGACGGACAGGACTTCAGCGCCTCTTCCACCACCGGGAACAGCTTGACCTCCGCGCCTCGCCGGTAGGATCCGTCCTGGGTGATCACGGCCACGGCATGCGAATCGTGAATGCGATCGACCAGCGCGTTCGCGGAGAAGCCGCCGAACACAATCGAATGCGGCGCGCCAATGCGGGCGCAGGCCAGCATGGCAATCGGCAGTTCCGGCGTCATGCCCATATAGATGGCGACGCGGTCCCCTTTGCGCACGCCAAGAGTCTTCAGCACATTGGCGAACTTCTGCACTTCCTTCCAAAGTTGCTGGTAAGTATAGGTACGAACTTCGCCCGGCTCGCTTTCCCAAATCAGCGCCGCTTTGTTCTTGCGCGCCGTGTGCACGTGGCGATCGAGGCAGTTGTAGGAGAGATTGATCTGTCCTCCAAGGAACCACTTGGCCCACGGCGCTTTCCACTCCAGAACCTTGTCCCACTTCTTGAACCAGTGGAGTTCTTCGGCGGCACGAGCCCAGAATCTCTCCGGCTGCTCTACCGACTCCTTATAGAGCGCTTCATATTCGGCCAGGCTCTTGATGTGAGCCTTCTGGGAAAACTCGGGAGAGGGCTCAAAACTGCGATGCTCGTCAAGAATCGAATCGATATTTACCTGCGGTACGGTTGCTTCGGCCATGGATCATCCTCGGTATGGATCGGTTTATTTATGCCGCCGCCCCGGCGTTCGGCTGGGGATCGAACAAATTCTACCCGTAGGCGTGAAATTTCGACGCCAAAAACCAGCGCCTGAAGGCATACCCTGATACGAACCCGAAGGCGTCCCCCGATACAAATCGGACCTGCACCAAGTTCGGTTAACCCTCGGGAACAAACTCGTTCACCGTGCCCCGCTGCAACAGGTATGCTCCTGGGCCTTGCTGGCCGCGAATCGAACGGCAGAACTCGGCAACATAGAATCCCGCTTTCACGGCTTCGCGGAAAGCCCACCGCGTCGCGTCGCGCCATTCTCGCGCCAATCCCATGTCCGCGCGCTCGACCTCCAGAATGTCGCCCGGAATCTCAATGCACACGCGTTGCCGCGCCAGCGATTCCGCCAAGTCGGCGCGTCCCGGCTGTCCGCTCGGATCGAAACGCACCAGCGGAGCCAGCAGCTTCATGGCATCCAGCGTTTCCATCCGTGCATTCTTCCCCGCCAGCCGGTCCCGAACCCGGCTCGACTTCAGTATCCACCGTACCCACAACCGGTCCGTTCCGTTCCGATGCAGCATACTCGAAGTCTCCGGGCCGTAGAAATCTACCTTATAGATGTCGGAAACCACGCCCAGCTTGGAAAAATTGAAGTGCGCGTTACGGCTCTGCAGCGGATCGTAGGTCCAAGTCATCTCATGAACACCCATGGCCATGGCCCGCTCGCGCTGCGCCTGCTTCAAGCGCGTACCCAGGTCGAGATGCCGATACGCATCGAGCACGGCCAGCATGTGTGAGTGAATCGTTGTCGTGCCATGCTCGCGGCCGAAAAATCCGAATGCGAAGCCGACGAGCTTGTCCTTATCTTTACTTGTGTCAAAGGCTCCGACGAAAATGTTGCCCGCCGCCTTGCACGCGATGGCCAGCGTAAGCGGCAACGTGTCCTCGTCCGCCATCCCCCAGACTTCCTTTTCGACGGCTTTCAACTGGCTGAGGTCTTCGATGCTCTTGAGGTCGCGAATCCCGATCTGTTGCGCGGCGCTGCGGGACATCATGGGTGGCCCTTCGCGCGCTTCCCGTTCTTTTCCCAAGGCATGGCAATCTCCACGCAAAAGTCCGGCAGTGCAGAAACACAACCGTGTACAGCACCCATTGCATCGTTGTCAACCTCAATCCAAGCCTCGCAGTGGGGGAGCTTACCATCGAACGCGGTGGAGAGGGCTGCACCGCAGCTCACTTGACATTGTGATGCCTGTCCTTGACATGGTGTCGACATCCAAGTTTGATTTTTGCCAGAGTGGGGCTACTCAGGGCGCCTTGAAGGGTTTGTGGATATCGTGTAGCCCGCCCAGTTCTTCGCCAGTTCCGCGCATCCAACCTACATGCTACCCTCGAACCGGAGACGAACACGACTGTGAAACCGATTACCAAGCTATTGCACTTGATCATCCTGATCGTGCTGGGAAACTCCCTGCTGCTGGCCGCCGATCGCGGCACCCTGGTCCGCGAGGCCATTCTCTACCTGTCTCCGGACGCCTCTTCCAACAAACTGGGCGAGGTGCAACGCGGACGCGAACTGATTCTGCTCGACAAAAGCCGCAACTGGCTGCATGTCGAAGCTCTTCTCGGCACTAACGTGGCTCCCGATCCCGCCTTTGTCCAAGAAGATGAGGACGAAGGCAAGACCATCAGCGGCTGGGTGCTGGATACCGGCATCGTGTGGGCGTCCACTCCCAACGGCGACCGCATCTTGTTTGGCGCGGCCGTCGATTCGGAAGACGAAGCCAGCCGCCGGCATGGACGCCGCGGCGCCGCCCAGGAAGCCTTGCGACTCTATCATCGCGTCTACGATCTTTTCCCCAGCGCTCCCCTAGCCGGCGAAGCCCTTTACCGGGCCGCCGACATCAAGTGGCAAGTCGACAGGGCAGACGTTCTGTCTCGCCCGTCCGCTCGCGAGAGAGACCCGGGCCTTCGTCAGGGCATCGACGAGGAAGCCATGAAGCAGGTGATGAAGAAGTTTCCGAACACGAAGTGGGCGCACCTCGCAGCCTTCCATCTGATCGACAACAAACTCTGCGGCGACTGGCAGGGTTCGTCGAAGTGTCCGGACAAGGAAGCCGATATCTACGAAAAGTACTGGAAGGAACATCCGGATTCTCCGGCCGCTCCCGAGGCGCTCTACAACGCCGCCTCACGCCGAGCGGCGCTGATTGAGATATATAAAACGGAAGAACAACCGAAGAAGTCGGACCAGGCCAAGAACCAGGCCATCGCGCTCGCCCAGCAACTGATCTCGCAATACCCGCAAAGCGACTGGTCGTCGCGCGGGCAAACTTTGCTCTTTCTCGTGCAGGGAGGAGTTCCGACTTACGGGAACGTCACGCAGTAGGGGATCGGTTTTACCTGAGAACGCTTAGCGGGATATGGAGTGGCGCACAAGCCGACACTTCCCCTTTGAAGGCCCGGCCTTCGCAGCTAAGCAAAAAGCCGGGCCACTGGTTTACGCTGCCACTTGTTCGCTGCTTCGCTTGAAGAACGAGAGGAGTTCTTCGTTCACTTGGTCCTTCAGGGTCGAGCACATGCCGTGCGGAGCGCCCGGATAGACCTTGAGCGTGGCTCCCTTCACCAGCTTCGAAGAAAGCATGGCCGCAGCGCCGATCGGCACGATCTGGTCGTCGTCGCCGTGAAGAATGAGTGTGGGCACATCGAACTTCTTCAGATCTTCGGTGAAGTCGGTCTCGGAAAACGCCTTGATGCAGTCGTAGGCGGCTTTGTGACCGCACACCATCCCCTGTAGCCAGAACGAGTGTCGCAATCCGTCGGAGACTTTGGCGCCGGGCCGATTGGCGCCGTAAAAGGGAGCGCTCAGATCCGTGAAGAATTGCGAGCGGTCGGCGAGGACGTTAGCGCGAAGACCGTCGAATACTTCCAGCGGCAAGCCGCCGGGATTAGCCGACGTTTTCACCATGAGCGGCGGCACCGCGCTGATGAGGACGGCTTGGGCAACGCGCTTCGTGCCGTGGCGGCCGATATAGCGTGCGACTTCACCGCCGCCAGTGGAGTGGCCAACATGGATCGCTTCCTTCAAGTCGAGCTTTTCGACGAGTGTCGCCAAGTCGTCGGCGTAGGTGTCCATGTCATTGCCGTCCCACGGCTGGCCGGACCGGCCATGGCCGCGGCGGTCATGGGCGATGCAGCGATAGCCGCGGTCGGCAAGATATAGCATTTGGTCTTCGAAGGCATCCGAGCTGAGTGGCCAGCCATGGCTAAAAACCACAGGCTGTCCCGTACCCCAGTCCTTGTAGTAAATCTGCGTACCGTCTTTCGTCGTGATTGTGCTCATAAACTTTTCTCCCTCGCAGCAAGCTGCCTGTGATCAACAGAAGCGGTGCGTGATTACGTGGTCCGCGTCTGCTCGATGTGGAACCGCTTGGCCGACAGAATCGTGAGTGCGACAAAGAACGCCAGCACGAGAAGTTGCGCGACCAGGAAGGGCGGCTCTTTCTGTGTGGGAGCCAACGCTCTTAGCGCCGGCACCTTCTCGAAAAGCTGCACGACCAGGACGAAGACATTGAGGTAGAGCGCCATGGCGGCCCCGACGACGTAGGTCGGACGCCAAGCCCCGGCAAGATGAAATCCGTAGCGCGCCGGTATCGCAATCGCCAGGATCACCAGTGAGATGATGCCGACCTTGTGGGACGGCAGAAGATGTTCGGAGGGAAATCCGAATGCGGTCACGCTCGTCAGCACGGTTGTGACCAGAAAAATCGCAGTCATGCCGTCATACCGTTTCCCGGCGAGAAACCCGTACATGACGGCCAGCCCTGAGCCGATTCCCACCATACTGATCACTACGTGCAAGGACGTGAAGGTTGCTGTTGACATGCCGAGGATCATGTTGCTCTCCTTTCAAAACCTAGATGTCAGCTCCGTTCATTCCGATACATTTATTCCGCTATTTGACCCGCCCCTGGGCCGTGGCCGTTAACAAAGCCTCGACCTTCGCATCCAAGTCTCGCGCCACTTGCAGTGCATCGGCGTTTCCGTACGGGGCGAGGAAACTCGCCATCCGGTCATAAGACAGATGAACTCCGCCCGGCCGCTCGTCGATCAGGATTGACACTGGCGCGTACGAGCCAGCGTCTGGCACATGCTGCACCATCTGGCTCATGATCACGGGATTGCCCACGACGAAACGCAGAGATTGCGGTGTTGCTGATCCATTTCGCTTGCGCAGCACCTCGCCCAGGTCAAAGCGCGCGAACTCCATCAACCCTGAGGGGCCAATCGCTCCCTGGACGATACTTTCGAGTTCGGCAAACGTCTTGGCTGCGCCGACATTCTTTCGAAACGCGTTCATGTCGGGATGCCCAACCGCCGCCTCGAACGCCGCTACGACGTCCCGGAACGTTCTGGAAGAAGTCACGCTGAATCGCTGCGCCGGGATTTCTTTCGTTGCCATTCCTGACTCCCTTGATTGCAGAATGGCGATGAGGCGAGCGTTTCCCCGCGGTGAGTTACAACGCCGGGAGAACTACGACCTGGACTTCACGCGGACCCCAACGGCGACTCGCAAAACAGGAATGCGGTTCAAAACAGCAAAGGAGCCCCACGCTCCGAACCGCCAAGACAGGGTAAACGAATCGGAGTTAATTTGCACACCGGCCTAGATGGCGGCGGTTACGAAACTCGTGCCGTCCGGTGAAGGGGGCTCAGTTTTTCCCTCTCGGCTGCCCGGGGCTCACGCCCCGGGCTTTCCTATTCTGCCGCTTCGCGGCTGGGGCTCGGCGAATTGGGTTGGCCGGATCTCGACTATCTGAAAACAGTCAAACGTCAAGGCTCACCGCACTACTACCTCACCGGTCATCTTTGGGTGCAGTCTGCAGAAGTACGTGAACTTGCCAGCGCTCGCAAAGGTGAACTGGAAGTTCTGGTTGGAATCGAGCACCGGTGATGCAAACACGTTGTTGTCGCTGGTGACGGTGTGCGGGATGTCATCCTTGTTCGTCCAGCGCACGGTTGTCCCGGCTTTGACTGTCATCTCCTTGGGAGTGAAGGAAAAATTATCGATCGCTGCGGGGATCGTTTCTCCCGTAGCAACGGCTTTGGGCTGGCTCTGGTTGCTCTGGGATTGCGCGGCCGCGGCGGGTAGTGCCGCTGCTGCCTTGCGAAGGATCCCGCTGACCTCCTCGGGAGGTGTGCCGGCTAGCGTAGCGTCAACCACGGCAAGAGGATGATTGCCGGCGACGAAGTTCACGTTGGTTATGCCCAGGACACGGCGCAGTTGGTCCGCCGGTACTTTAAGAGGGCCGGCCGAAGAAGCGGTGCCCGCCACCGGTTGTGGAAACGCCGTAGCCATGGCTGTGTGGAAGGTGACATTGCCTTCGACCTTCTGCATGATTTGGTGAATGTGGCCGTTGAGCACGGTAACGGAGCCGAAGCGTTTGAGGTAGGCCAATGCCTGGGCGCTGTCTTCAGTTGCCCAGCCCCACTCCGGATAGGCGGCCCACAGCGGAATGTGCGCGAAAACGACGATGGGCGTACTGCTGGTGCGACCCTTCAAATCCTCCTCAAGCCATTCCAGTTGTTCGTGCCCCAGAACGCCAAGGCCTCCCGGCTTGAAGTTCAATACATTGACGAGGCCGACGAAGTGAACACCCTTATGATCGAAACTCTGCCACCCGCCCCCTTGGGTTCCTTTGCCGTAACGATCAAGGAACTGGCGCCCGTTGTCGAGGGCGACGTCGTGCTCGCCGGGCACGTAAAAGATCTGCTTGGGATGGACACCCTTCAAAACCTGGTCGAGCGTATCGAACTCGCCCGGCCTCGAAAGATGGCTTAGGTCTCCGGTGTGAAGAATCAGATCCGGCTCTACAGGCAACGCGCTGATCTTGTCGATCGCCGCTTGTAGGGTCGCGGTAACGTCGACATTAGCCGGCTTATCGAAGCCGATGTGGCTGTCGCTGATCTGGACGAAAGAAAACGAAGCGTCCCCCGCATGCTTCGAACTCGTGCCGAACGCCTGTGATAGAGGCACGCCGCCGGCGAATGTCCATACCACCCCAGTGCCGGCCCACGCCATGCACTTGAGGAAGCCGCGGCGATCGACGCCATCTCCGCTGGAAATCTCCGTTGCGTCGGCCCTTATTTTGTCGGGATTGTTCATTTTCTCCTCCTGCGATTTTGCCAACCGTTGTTAAATGTTGTGCGTGCCGCGCCAGGAGTGCAGTTTTCGGATCAAAAGGATTCGCCACCCCATGCCCCGTTTCTTAATCTTGTTATTTCCTAGACCGTCGTTCCGGCGTCGTAACGGATAACCGGCCAGACAGTGATTTATTCCCATCGCAAAATCATTGCGATCGAAGGGAATAAAAACTCGGGCGCGCTGGTTTAATCTTGTGGGGATGTCAGGAGCAGGTCCTCAATCCGATTCGTTCGCAGAACTGGCAATGCCCCTTTTCAAACAGTTGTACAGTTTCGCGCACTGGTTGACGCAGAATCGCGAAGAGGCTGAAGACCTGGTTCAGGAAACCTACGCGAAGGCGTTGAAAGGCTTCTCGTCGTTCCAGTTGGGGACTAATTTTCGGGCATGGATGTATCGCATCCTGCGCAACACATTCCTAACCTCGCGCACCGGACTCAAAGCGACTTCTACCGTTCCCATTGATTCGGAGGAGGACGGAACGGAATTGCCGGTGGAGAACGAGAACCCCGAATCGATTCTGCTGAAACGTTCCGATTCCCAACTGGTACAGAGCGCCATCGACGATCTGCCGTTGCACTTTCGAGAGATCCTTCTCCTTTGCGAAGTGGAGGAGATGTCGTATCAGGAGATTGCGGAAACTCTTTCCATTCCGATCGGCACAGTGATGTCGCGTTTATCGCGTGCCAGAAAAACGTTGCGCGACGGCCTGCGGCTACGGTCTCAAAAAGGGATGAGCCAAAGGGTGAACTATGGCTTGTGAGTTATGGAAGGCAAAACTCGATACTTACCTCGACGGTGAGCTTCCGGAAGAGGAGATGGGCACCTTCGACGCTCATGTGCGAAACTGTCCCTCTTGCGCGGCGGATGCCCTTGGACGCGTGCAGATGAAGCGCGCGATTCAAGTCACGGGAAAACGCTTCACTCCTAGTGATGAATTCCGGAAACGGATACAGCAGAGCATCGCTCCCAAGCCACGGCGCAGTTTCCGCCTGGGATGGATTTTAGCTGCAGTGGCGGTCGTTGTAGCGGTCGGTGCGCTGACTTCAACCTACGTGGCAACCCGCTCCGTTAGAAATCGGGTTTATAGCGAGATTGCAGACTTGCACGTGGCCACACTGGCCAGTTCGACGCCAGTGGATGTGATCTCCACCGATCGACACACGGTGAAGCCCTGGTTCCAGGGAAAGATTCCCTTCGCCTTCAATTTACCGGAACTCCAGAACACCGAGTTCACTTTGCTCGGAGGACGGATGACCTATCTCGACCAAACGCCGGGCGCGCATCTCGTCTACGATGTGCGGAAGCACCACATTTCGGTGTTCGTGTTCCAGGAGCGATCATTACCAGCCAGTTTGGATGAGAGCCCTCTCTGGCCGAAGAAACTGATGTTCAACATGGAGACGTGGAGTCAAGGCGGGCTGCGCTATTTCGTGATTGGTGACGCGAGTGCGGCTGACATTGATAGTCTTGCGAAATTGCTTAAAGCCGCGTCATAGATCCAATTTCCGATGATCTGACCGGGACTTCGCCCTTACAACCCAGTATTGAAACTCGTCCTTATTCTTTATCAATCAGAACAAGGGTCCTATTCCACGCCTGCAATCGCCGCTTCCACTCCGTCAATATCCGCCCCCAAGTCCCGCCCATCCGAACCCGCGCCGACTCCTGGAGATGCCTTCGAACACCCCGATCCCTTGGCATGGCAGAGCCTTGGATCCTTGCTGATGTTGTCCTTAAGGTCGCGAATGCCCGCCGCCTCCGGCGACCCAACAACAATGTTTCCCTTAGGAAACGACCCGCGCCCAGCAATAATTAAGTTTCGGTCGAACTTATACGGTTCAAAGCAGGCTGCCAGCACGGCTTCGCCGCCCAGCACCTGGTTCTTGGAGGCGCAGGCTTCCGGGCCTCCGCCCGCGGAAGCAATCGGCTCCCGCCGACCTCCGACGGAAAAGACGCTGTTGGTCAGCGAGAAGTTCGGCATCTTCTCATGAGCGAGAATCGCCATCAGAACGCCCGGTACGAACGCCGTAACGTGATCGATCTGCACGTCATGCACGGGCGGTTTCTCGACGACGAATATCAGAAACGTTCCTCCGCCTTTGAAATCGCGTTCGTGGAGACCGTCGACGAAGATGTCGTGAATGCTGTAACGGCCGCCATCGGCGGCAGAAGCGCCGCCCCTGGCCAGCGCGTTGGCAATCTGCAGGGCCCCGGCAACGTTTCGAATCCGGTCATAACGAACGGTAACATCGTTGACGCGGCAAACTGGGCACCTGCCACTCTGATTCTTGGGGGTGATTAAGATGGAATATCCCGTCTGGCTGAAGCCGCCCCAGGTATTTTCGAGCAGATTGGCTTCGAACAAAACGCGGATCCCATTCTTCAGTTCAAAGTTGTTCTTGACGACGAAGGGTTTTCCCGAGGCACTCGGTGTATAGCCGGGTTCGCCCTCTTTCCAGAGCATGGGGCGAAACAGATGGTTGCGGCGGATCTCGATATCGCTGGGATTGATGGTGGAGGCACTGCCGCCGAACATAATCTGCTGTCCTGCGGACTCGAGAAAGTTGTTGTAGATCTTAAGGGTGGAGATGGGTTCGTCACCGCTGCCCCCACCCACCGCGGTTGCATCCGTACATTTCCCGGTGCCCGCGACGCAATACATTCCACTGATGTAGGAGTTGATAACGGCAATCGTGTTCGAGCCTTGGTTGATTCCAAGGCCGTGCCCCACTTCCACGCCCTCGGCGGGATGGAACCAGTTACGATCGAAGATGACGTGGTCGGAGTGTTCGGCTGAGGCGATGCGAGCCACGTTGGCATCGGGAGCGGTAGTCCACTCAATACCGATGAAGCGGATGTGATCTCCAACGGTTGCTCCGGAAGGGCGCCGGACCACCAGCGTCGCCATCAACTTCCTTGGTCCGCCCGAAGGTTGGGCAAAAGCCGGTCGCCCGGGAAGGCTGGCAACCCCCGCCCAGGCGGGAGAAATACGTGTGCCTTCCGGGGGAAGTTGGGAGTCAGGCGTATCGGTTCGCACGGTGATGTAGTGCTGATCGTCGCACTTTTTCGCGGGTAACTCTTTGACGTCGTACGAACCTCCGGCGGCCAGGAGCAGCGTGTCGCCACACTTGGCATCCGCGATCGCTCCCGCCAGGTTAGAACTTCCGGCAACGCGTATCGGCTTTCCGGGCGATGGCGTTCCATCGAGCGCGGTGTAGTAACAGGTCTTGGGGAGTTCGGCGACGCCGTCTTTGGCGCCAAACCGCGCGACATTGGCCTTGCCGCAATAGGCATTTTCGCCGGTTGGAGGAGCCTCCGCTAGCGCCTGCACCGCCAACGCGGCAACCAAAGCGAACGCCAGACAGAAGAGCCGGCAGAACAATTGGCAACGTTTCATGAACGAGGTTTTAACTGCGCGAACACAACTAGCGGGATGGAGAGGAAGCGGAGCCATGGTTCAGGTTCTCCTTAGTATCGGTCGCACGCCCCGCGCATACCCCGGGTAACACCGCGGACTCGGTCCACAGCGCACTGGGTTGAGGGATGATAGCACGGGCCGACGCGACAGTGTAAGTAGAACCCATCTCATGAATTAATGAAACCGAAGGAGTGCGCTGCCAGGTCCCTCAGGGGCTAAAGACCGGTGGGAAGTGTCAGCACGGCCTGTGACCCGGCTGGATTCAAGATCAAGAACTCCGGGGTGTACGCCGCCCACCTGTCGTTGTTCCCTACGTGCCGCTCGCTGTTCTTCCCGCTCTGCCGCAATTCCGTCCGAACATTGGTCGCAGTAGACCTCACGCAGCGAGGTCTTGCCGCGGCCGCAGCTATGGCATCTGGTCGGGTCTCAAACTGATATTGTGCGTGGTAACGCGATTGATCGCCACCTATCACGGCGACATCCTCGTGACTCAGGTTGCTGGCGGCTTTTCAAGACAGGCTGAAAAGCAGCGTAGGAAAGCCATTCACAAGCAGATGCGAAACTTCCGCCGCGTGGATAGTCGGACACCGGGAACAAAGCCGCGCTGTTTCGCCCTGTGACATGGAACTTTGCCCAGCGGAGATTCGTATGCAGAAGCGGAGGATGCATGAGGAAGATTTTTCTGTTTCTGGCGGTACTGGCAATATCGGTAGTTTCTTGGGCTCAACCGGATGCTCGCCCAGAGATTCTAGTGCTCGGGACGTATCACATGTCGAACCCGGGACGCGATATCTACAACATGCAAGCTGACGATGTCCAATCGTCGAAACGCCAGCAAGAAATCGCGCAGCTGATCGAAGTTTTGAAGAGGTTTCATCCGACTAAGGTTGCGATTGAAGCCGATATCGATAGCCAGAAGGTGGGGCATGAGTATTCCGACTACGTGGCGGGAAAGTACACGCTGTCGCGTAACGAGATCGATCAAATCGGATACCGGCTGGCCAAGGAACTTGGCCATCATGCGATCTACCCGATCGATGTCGAAGGCGAATTCCCGATGCAACGGGTGGCCAACTACGCCAAAGCCAGTGGCCGGGCAGAGAAGTTCGACGCGATGATGGCGGGCATGGGCACGCTGGTGAAGGAGCAGGACGATTTCTTGCGATCGCACACTGTGCTCGATACGTTGGAGTACATGAATTCCGATTCGATGGCGGTAAAGGGCATGGCCTTCTATTACGCCATCGTGCCCTACGGAGAACCTGGTGACTATGCGGGACCTGACCTGCTGGCACTGTGGTATCAGAGAAATATTCGCATTTATCACAATATCGTCAAGCTGATCGAATCTCCGAACGAAAGGATTCTCGTGATCTATGGGGCCGGTCACCTCGGATGGTTACAGCAGGACATCGCCAATGACGCGACAGTTAGGTTGCGGAAGCTGGCCGACTTGAGCGGACAGCAATGAGGCAGCGCTCGTATATACAACGAAGGCATGGCTCGCAACCCCCGATCCCGAGCTGAAGCCCGCCCTTCCCAAACGATTTAGGAGATAGCTTCAAGAATCCATGAAGGCCGATGGTACAGGCATGGTCGGGTCGCTCAAAGGCATCCGCACGGAACGTGTACGGAAACAACTCACTCGGAAGATTGCGCCTTCGCCAGGCGCTCGGCGACGATGGAATACACCGAAGGGTTGAATGCCAGTCCAATATGAGTGCCCGGAACTTCAAAGTCGGCTTCCGGATTCCTGGTCATGCAATAGCGCCAGTCCACAATGCCGTCATCACGCGTGTAAATCGCGGTCTGGACCATCGTTTCCGGAAACTCGCGCTTCAAGGAATCCACGAAATTGCAGGTACAACGCCCGGTGTAGCAGTCGGGCAGTACTTTTCGACCATGCTCCTGCAGGATTCGCAGACGAATGGCTTCGGTAGCGTGGAGAACGGCTCCACTGGTAACAGTACCGCGAAAGGGCGAGCCCAGCGTGATAACCGAAGCCACATCTCCCGGTCGCTGGCCCGCCACCGAACGTGCGATCACCCCTCCGAGACTGTGACCGATCAAGTGAATTCTCCGCTCGGTGTCGGTTAGGGCTTCTTCGATGGTTTTGCTCAGTTGGCGTTGGACCAGGAGATTCGGGCACTCGGCGTTTATACCGATGCCGGAGAAATAGGGCCGGTATCCGATGCGCCCCAGCCATGAGTGGAGTTCCATCAAATAAAGATCGGTACCGAGAAAACCGGGGATAATGACCACTGCCGAGCCATCTCCCCGGGGCACGCCGAACCCGTAATAGACAGGAGTTGCGTGCAGCAGGAGAACTTCAGCCGCAAACAGCGCCTCTGTCCAGGGTGAGATGTCCGCTCCCGAATCGGCCCGGCGCGTTTGCTGCCGATCCCCGGCCTTCGATGAACCTGTGGTCTTTTTCTCTTTGCTCGGCACTTTTGTCCTAATTCTGTCCCAGCATTTTACCCAAATCGGGCTAGCGCGCCGAGCTGGCGGCAGCTTGCCCCCTGCGCATTATACCTTTCGCTTTTGCTTCCGGCGTAAGCCTCGTTTTGCTCGCACGGGCTTTCCCAGCCGGGATTCCAGTTCCGCTACTCGCTTACGCAGTGCCTCCAATTCCGGTTCGGCCTCGCTTCGGCCCTGAGCTGGTACTTGAGTGCCCAGCAGTTGCTTCATCATTTCGACGGGCGACAGAATGGCGGACTGGACCTCACCGAGCCGGCTCTGCACCGCGTCCTGCACCTTCTGGTAAGTGTCAAAGGCGGATTTCAAGTACCACATGACAAACTCCTGCCGCACCTCGTCGGAGGCCACGATCAACTGGCGGAGCAGTTCGAGTGGAAGACCCGTCGGTTTGTCTTTGGCATCCTCAGTGATGATCTGCGTCAGGGTGACCCGGGTCAGGTCCAGGCCGGTCTTGGCATCGACAACCTGAACATCTCTGCCTTCCCGAATGAATCCGGCGATATCGTCGAGGTTCACGTACCGGCTGTTGGAGGAATCGTACAACCTGCGATTCCCATATTTCTTGATGACGACGGAGTTGGGCTTCATTTCGGTCACGGTCCTGATCGCAACTATGCTGCTCTGCACATACGACAGATATATATTGACACAAACCCCATATCCTCGTATATTTTAATCGATGCTGCGATGCAGCATATGTGGAGGTGTCAAATGGCAACAACCGCTGTACATCCCCGGACTCATTCCGCGGAGTCTTCTTTCGTTTCCCTTCTGTCGGGTTGGGCACAGCAGGGTGTCCAGAGTTTCTTTGCCACACAGCGGATCCTCCTGGATCTCGCCATGCGGCAGAATGCAAGCCTGATGCACTCGCTCCGGCAGCAACTGTCCGATCCTAACCATTCCCCCACGGCCATTCTCAGCGAAGTGACGGCCGAGGGCGTAACGAACTTCATTGAAGGCCAAAAGGTCCTGCTGGAACTGGGACAAAAGCAGAACGAAATCCTGATGTCGGGTGTCAAGGAACGTGTCGGGGAGTGGCCTGCGGCCCAGGCTGTGACCGACCTGCTCCGGCGCAGCGTGGAGACATTTATCGACATGCAGCAGGAGTTCCTGAAGATTGCCAGCAAGCAAACGCATACCTGGGTGGAGGCCGCCAAGGCGGGAAAGCCGTACCAGACCGAGCACCTGGTGGATCTGGCCCGCGAGGCGATGGACAATTTTGTCAAAGCCCAGAAGCACTTCATGGACGTTGTCGCCGACGAGACAGCGAAGGCCACCGGCAGCAAGGCCCACACCAATGGGGCTAAGAAGATTAAGAAGACCGAACTGTCGCAACTGGCGCGCCATGCCACGGAGTCGTTCATCGACGCACAGCGGAAACTGGTGGATGTAGCCGGGCGGCAGATGAATGCCAATGTGAAGACCGCGGGCAAGACCCTCGAACTCCTGCGGCCATTTCCCTTCCTGCCGTTGGCGGAACTGACTCGGGAAGGCGTGAAAAGCTATGTCGACGCCCAGAAAGAATTGATGGATGTCATGGTGAAGCCAGGTGGCGAGCGCAAATGGTTCGCGCCAAATGCGAGCCATGCCGAGTCGAAGGCCCTCGTTTGGCCGAGTACCGGGAGCGCCTAAGGGCGTTCTCTTCGAAAGCCTGTTTCGCGCGTGTAAACCAGCACGGGAGAAAGTTCCTTGCGGGGCGGGCATAAAGGTACGCGGCCACGGGGTCCTTCGACTCCGCACGGGACAACCAGTCAACTCAATTGACATTTCCGGTTGAGTATCGCGCTGGCGGGCTCCTGCCGGCGGGCACTCTGTTGTCCATCATCCATCGCGAGGCGCCCATGAAAATCCCGCTAACTCCCATTCGCTTCCTGCGCTATGCGTGTGAACAATTTCCGAACAGAGTCGGAGTAGTATGCGGCGGACAGCGGTTTACGTATGCGCAATTCGCCGACCGCGCAGCGCGCTTGGCAGGCGCCCTCATCACCGCGGGGGCGAAACCTGGCGATCGCATCGCCTTTCTCGGCACAAACTGTCATCGGCTCCTGGAAGCCTATTACGGGGTTCTGGAAGCCGGATGCGTGTTGGTGCCCCTGAACATTCGCCTGGGTGCCGAGGAACTTGCTTTCGTTTTGAATGATGCGCAGGCAAGATTCTTGTTTGTCGAATCGATCTTCGTACCGTTAGTGGAATCGTTTCGGACGACTGTCGCTTCGATCGAGACTTCTTTCCTTTTAGACGGTCAACCGCAAGCGAACTGGCTGGCGTCAAGGAACTACGACGACCTTCTGTCCGTTTCTCCTCCGTTCCAGTGTGACTTCATGCAAATTGATGAAGACTCGGTCGCCGAACTCTTCTACACCAGCGGCAGCAGCGACCGCCCCAAAGGCGTGATGCTCACGCATCGCAATGTGTATCTGCACGCCTTGTCCGTGATCGCGGCAGGACAGACTTCCACCAGCACGATTGGAGAAATGTCGTGCAAGACGGTGATGCTGCAAACCATTCCGCTCTTTCACGCGAATGGCTGGGGCACTGCCCACACCATTACCGTTGTCGGCGGTACGCACGTGATGATTCAGCACTTTAATCCGGTGGAAGTGTTCCGGCTGATCGAGGAGGAGCGCGTGACTACCTGCGCCATGGTGCCCACTATGGTGACAGCCCTGGTAAATTCTCCGGCGAGACGGAACTACGACCTAAGCAGCCTGCAGATCGTCATCATTGGCGGAGCGGCCTCATCTCCTACCTTGGTGAAAGAAGTGGAGGAGAAGCTGGGCTGCACCTGCATCTCGGGATACGGCCTGACTGAGACCTGCCCTACGCTTGCGAAATCGCAAGTGAAATCGGATGTTACCGTCGAAGGGGAACAACGATATGCCCGCCAGGCGATGACCGGATTTGCGATTCCCGGCGTGGAACTTCGCGTGGTTGGACCCGACGGGAAAGATGTACCGCACGATGGCGCGGTCATGGGTGAAATCGTGGCGAGAGGCGACGTCGTCATGGAAGGCTACTGGCGCCAGCCGGAGGCCACAGCGGCCGCAATGGAGGGCGGCTGGTTTCACACCGGTGATGTGGCCACGGTGGACCGGTACAACTACATCCAGATTGTCGATCGCAAGAAGGAGATCATCGTAAGCGGGGGCGAAAACATATCTTCGCTGGAAGTGGAGAAGGTACTTCTTGGCCACCCGGACGTATATGAGGCGGTCGTGATTCCCGTTCCTCACGAGAAGTGGGGCGAGGTACCGAAAGCGCTCGTTACCTTGAAGCCGGGCGCACTCGCGAGGGAAGACGACATTTTGGAGTTCTGCCGCGCACGCCTATCGCACTACAAATGTCCGCGTTCGGTCGAGTTTCTCGCAAGCCTGCCGAAGAGTGGAACGGGCAAGGTTCTGAAACGAGAGCTGCGGCAAAAGTATGGGACATCGTCGCAGAGCACGGTTGCGTAGCGCGCTGCAATGTGGAATCGTGGGTGACTCTGCATGCGGCGAGACTCGATATGACAATCGTGAAGAGGCACCTGCGCTGGCTCATCAATCTCTGGCCGCCCTTCCTTGGGGCGGGCATCCGCGTGACACGCCTGCAGTCCGATTGGAAGGCCATCGATGTGGAGATGAAGCTGCGCGTCTGGAACCGCAACTACGTCGGCACTCATTTCGGGGGCTCGCTCTACGCCATGACTGACCCGTTCTACATGCTGATGCTCATCGAAAATCTGGGCCGCGATTACATCGTGTGGGACAAGTTCGCGAACATCCGTTTTCGAAAACCGGGAAAGGGCAAGGTATTCGCAGCCTTTCGGTTGTCGGAGCAGCAGATCGAAGAAGTCCGCCGGGAATTGCAGACACAAGAGAAGATCGAACCCACGTTTTCCGTAGACGTCAAAGATGAAACCGGAACTGTGATCGCGGAAGTGCAAAAAGTTTTGCACGTCCGCAAAAAGCGAGTCGAGGGGAGCCAGATGGCCCCGTGATTGGAGAGTGAACGAACCGCACAGAAACTTTCATTGTAAACCACACCGCAATATGCAGGCTCGCTTTCCACGCTGAGCCACCGCCCAGCGTTCTGTCCCACGAACATTACGATGTCGTGAGGCTCACAAGGTAGTGTGACTGGCGGTACCGACTTGGCCCCCCCTTTAGTGGTGTAGTGATCTTGGTATTTCCGATCGAGCACCCCTGAGGCGATCCCGTGGATTTGCGCGAGTGGTCAAAGTCAAACGCTGAGTACGGCCGAAGGCTCCTGGATTCCGGAATTCAGGGAGCGCGTTCCGGCCAGGAAGCATTCCTCAACGGAAAATCTCTCACTCCTTTTCTTAGCGAGTCGGTTCGAAATGCCTTGAAGCCTGCCGCCCTTGGGGCGTGCATCGGTGTGCTCGGCGGCTATCGAGGATATCGGCAGAAATCCATTATCAGATCGTTAGCATACGGTTTGCTGGGTGGCGTAATCGGTCTTGGCGCAAGCCTGGCATGGAAAAGCCGCCGTTTCACCGCGAGCGTTGCTGGTGGCGCCATGAGGAACATGGGCAAAGTGCGCGATGAGCGCTGGCTGACCAAGCATCCGATCGACTACGCGTAAGAACCGTGAAGTTTACCAGCGATCCGACGACTGTCCTCATGGTCACGAGAGATGGTCGAGAGAGCTGGGACCAGAAAAGCAAGCACGCTCCTCACAGGGAAGAGACTCCGACAAGTAATTACGGGGGCAGTGATGGTGACGAGTGAAGCAGTGCAGGAACGGGTTCAGATCCCGCTGGCCGCAGAATGCCTAAGTGAAGTACGGATTGCCTACCTGGAGAGGCTAGTCGGTCAAGCCAGAGCAGCAGCAGCCGTCTTCACGCAATTCACGCAAGAGGACGTGGATCGCATCGTCAAGCCGATGGTCCTGGCTGGCCTGGAACAAGCTCAACATCTCGCCCGCCTGGCGGTTGAGGAAACCAAAGTCGGAGTCATGGAAGACAAGGTCATCAAGAACATGGTGGCCACCGAGTTCGTCTACAATTATATAAAGGATAAACGGACGGTTGGCATTATCCGCGAGTTTCCCGAACGCGACCTGGTGGAACTGGCGGAACCGATCGGGGTCATCTTCTCAATCACGCCGATTACGAACCCCACTTCCACGGTGCTCTTCAAATGCATCATGGCCATCAAGACGCGCAACGCGGTCATCTTCAGTCCCCATCCAAATGCGTGGCGTTGTTGCTCCGAGGCCGTGAAGATCATGTACGAAATCGCGCTGAAGCATGGTGCGCCCGAAGGTGTTTTTAGCTGCCTGGAATCGCACACCCTACAGGACAACGCTTACCTGATGCGGCACAAAGACGTGGGCCTGATTGATGCCACCGGCGGGCCGGGGGCGGTCAGAGCCGCGTATAGTTCCGGCAAACCGGCTCTCGGTGTGGGGCCGGGGAACACGCCGGTGTATTTAGAAAAAACCGCGGACCTGAACACGGCGGTGACGGACATCATCCTCTCCAAAACTTTCGACAACGGAACCATCTGTGCCTCCGAACAAACCGCGGTGATCGACGATGAGATTTATGATGTCGTGCTGAAGAAGTTTGCGGAGCTGGGCACGCACATCTGCAACGAGAAAGAGACGGAACTGCTGGCGCGCACGGTCATCGATCCCGAGACTGGGTTCATGCAACCTGCGGCAGTCGGGCAGAAGGCAAGTGATATCGCCAGACTTGCGGGTATTTCGGTGAAGCCGGGCACCAAACTGCTGATTGCGCCGATTCAAGGCGTAGGCCGCAAATATCCCCTGTCAGTGGAGAAGCTGTTTCCAGTGCTCGCGGTCTATCGCGCGAAATCCGTTGATGAAGCCCTCAAGGTGTGCATCGACGTGAATCATGCCGGCGGGCTGGGCCATACCGCGGTCATCTTCTCGCGCAATGAAGAGGTCATCAGCAAGTTCGGCGAAGTGATGAACGCGGGGCGCATCCTCGTGAACTCGCCCGGCTCAGTAGGCGCGGTAGGCGGAGTTTACAACGATCTGCCACCGACCTTCTCCTTCGGATGTGGCACCGGCGGCGGCAACAGCACCACCGACAACGTCAATATCTATCACTACCTCAACATCAAGCGTGTGGCTCGGAGGACCCAAGCCCATATGTGGTTCCGGGTGCCCAACCAGATTTATTTCAACATGAATGCGGTGGAGAATATACGCGAGTTCCCGTCGCGCTCCACCATCATCGTTACCAATCCAGCCCTGGAGCATATCGGCCATGTCGACCTTGTCCGGCGCTACATTCCGGAGGGAACCCACGTCCACGTCTCGGTCATTCCCGATGCGGAGCCCGAGGTCAAGGTGGTGATGCAAGGAGTGGAGGCGCTCAATTTCTACAAGGCGGACCAGATCATTGCGCTCGGCGGTGGTTCGGTGATCGACGCGGCCAAGATCATGAAACTCAAGTACGAGTCGCCGGACGCTGATCTGGAAGAACTGGCCGCGCCCTTCCTGGATCTGCGTAAGCGCGTGGTGCAGTACCCAACCGAGAAGATTAACCGGGCGCGGCTGATTGCCATCTCCACTACCAGCGGAACGGGAAGCGAAGTCACTCCCTTTGCCGTTCTCACTGACAAGGAACGCGGCCGCAAGGTCACTCTCGCCGACTACTCGCTGAGCCCGGATGTGGCGATCGTCGATCCGCAGTTTGTTATCTCCATGCCGAAGGGCCTTACCGCTGACACCGGCATCGATTGCCTCACCCATGCTTTAGAAGCCGCCGTCTCCAGCTACGCCTCTGCCTATACCGACTCCAACGCCATGCAGGCGATCCGGCTGGCATTCAGGTACCTGCCCATCGCGTATGAGCATCCCCGCGATGAAGAGGCGCGCTCCATGATGCACAATGCCGCTTGCATTGCGGCGATGGCGTTTGCCAACGCGTCGGTGGGCGTGAATCACGCCCTGGCACATGCTTTCGGAGCGCACTTCCACGTGGCACACGGCCGGGCGAATGCGCTCATGTTGCCGCACGTGATTGCCTACAACGCTTCTGTGCCCATGAAGTTCTTGCCGTCGCCGTACCAGAAGGGATACGTCGCCAACAAGAAATACGCGACGATTTCCGATCTGTTGGGTCTGGGCGGCCACACAATCGAGGAAAAAGTGAAGAACCTGGTGGCAGCGACCGAACAGTTGCTTGACCAATTGGGATTCCCGCGTTCAATCGCCGAGTTGGGAATCTCCAAGGAAGAATTCGAACGGGCGATGCCGGAACTGACCAAGCTTGCCTTTGACGATCCGTCCTGGCGGTCGAACCCTCGTATGCCATTGATGAGCGAGTTGGCTGACTTGTTTTGGAAGGCTTATCAGGGGCGAGGCGCGGTGAAGGCGAGTGCAGTTCAGCAGCAAGGAACGCTGCAGCAAACCGTCTAGCAGGTGGTGGCATGGGAATGACCGCAGTGTGGCTCAAGATTGACGAAGAACGCATTGTGCAAGCGTTGCAAGAAGCCGAAGAAAGACTGGATAGCGTCGAGGGCGAAGTGGCCTTGGATTTTTCTTGCGTGCGCCGGATCGATCCGAGTGCTCTCAGAGCTATGGAGGAATTCGCGGACATAGCGGACGTCAAGGGCGTCAACGTCGCGTTGCGCGGCGTCAACGTCGGTGTCTACAAAGTGCTCAAGCTGGTGAAGCTGGCGTCACGATTTTCGTTCGTGAGCTGAGACATGCGATTTTTTGACAACTGAATAGGAGAGTAGCTGCCATGTCGAGCCATGAGCAGAACGTTGAGCAGAGTAACGAGCAAAGCGACCGCCTTTCCTGGGGGGACACCGTATTCCTCCATCTGGAACGCGAAGGTATGCCGCTCAACGTGGCCTGTGTCTGCGTGTTTGAGGGCGAAGTCCCTTTCAAAGCTTGCATCCAGTTTGTCGAGTCGAAACTGCCGTTGATTCCCCGCTACCTCAAGCGGGTGGTGTCCCCGCCGCTTAATATCGGCCTGCCCAGTTGGGAATATGACCCAACCTTCGACGTCCTCCGGCACGTGCACGAGGTGACGCTCAAGTATGGTTCCGACGCGGAGTTGAAGACGCTGGCGGGAAAAATTTTGAGCACGGTGATGGACCGGCGCCACCCGCTCTGGGACATGACTCTGGTGCATGGGCTGAAGGACAATCGCAGCGGACTCATCTTCCGCCTGCACCACTGCCTCGCTGATGGCATCGCCGGGGTTGGGATCATGAATGTGCTCATGGATGCGAGCCCGGTGGCGCCGCGGTTGCCCCGACGAAAGCTTCGCCTCCAGATCCCCCCACCGCGTGGCGTCTTGACTTCGCTCACGAACGGCTGCGTCGACACCTATTCCGAATTGGTCAAACGAATCCTCGACGCAATGGCGGACGTGTCGAGCATGGCGGAACGCTTTGCCGCGAATGGCGGAAGCCTGGCCACCGACGAGTTCACAGGTTTACTCCCGGAACTTAGCGCATCCACCGAGCGGCTGCGGTTTAACGTTTTCTACCGCGGTCCGCAAAAGTTTGCCTGGGCCGAAGTTCCACTGGCGGAGATTAAAGCGATAAAGCACACATGCGGCACCAGCGTGAATGACGTCATTCTGGCGTTGGTGACAGCGACCGTCCGACGGTACCTCGAACTGCATGGCGACCCGGTCAAGGGGCGGCTGTTCCGCATGATGGTTCCGGTCAACCTGCGCGGCAGCGACACTACGCGCGAATTAGGGAACCGCATTTCGCTGGTCCCGGTCACCATTCCGCTGGATATCCGCAATCCGCGGAAACTGCTGGCGGCCGTCCATAAGAGAACAGAGTTTCTCAAGCGCGCACATGCCGCCGAATTGGTGAGTTTGACCGGCGGCCTGATCGGCATGTTCCCAACCTCAGCGCAGGCGTTGGGCGGTCACATCCTGAGCCGGTTGCCGTTCACACCGTTCAACATGGTGTGCACCAACGTGCCGGGACCGCAGTATCCGCTCTACCTGCTCGGCCACAAGATGCTGCACTGTTACCCGTATGTCCCGGTCGGCGGCGAGATGGCGCTCAACTGCGCCATCCTGACCTACAACGGCACGGCATATTTCGGGTTCAGCGGAGATGTGCATGCAGCGCCGGATTTGCGGCGTCTGGAAACGCTCCTGCAAAGGAGCTTCACAGAACTGCGGGAAGCCGCCGGTGTCACACCTCCGCGAAAGAAAGCTGAAATGAAGAACAAGAAGAGGGTGCGTGCGAAAGCGAAGGTTGCATGGAGACCGGCGCCGGTACCAGCGCCCGCTCGCGCATCCGGTCCGGCTCCGCATCCCGCTTCCATCGAATCAGCAATACCACCAGGGGCCCCAGTTAAGGAGGAACAAGTCTTGACGCGGCTGATCGCCTAGGGATCGTCAAGCAGGAGAGTAGAGATCGTGGTAGGCATCGAGTCAGCTGCGCAAGTGACCTCTTGGTTGGTCACGGGCCGAGACCTCTTCTTAGCCATTCACCTTCTAGGTGTCGTGGGTTTCTCCTATATTGTGGCGAAACGTCTGGTCCCGCTCCTTCGGGGCGAGTGCGACTTTCGTTTTGACCAGCCATGGGTGCGACTGGGAAGGGTTGGGAAGTATTGGCTGGGCCAGTGGAAGCATCCGCGCTACCGCACTGCTGGAATCCTTCATATCTTCATTTTTGCGGGCTTCCTGGTTCTCGCCATTCGCGCCTTCTCGGTGCTGATTGTCGGTGTCTCCCAGAATTTCGTTATGCCTGGCCTTGCAGGAAGAGCCGGCCCGATCTACGACATCGTCACTGATTACGCCGCCACCATCGTTTTTCTCTGCATGGTGATTGCCGTGACTCGCCGCCTAGTTTTCAAACCTGCGCGGTACGCGGTACCGGCAAGGTACGGCAAAGCCCACACGGCCGACGCCATCTTCCTTCTGTCGCTGATCGCAATCCTGATGGTGGCCGACAGCCTCTTTGCCGCCGCTAAGGGCGCTGCCCAATTGCAGGCAGGTCAATCGGTTGAAGTATTGGCCGCATTTTCGCTCCCGTGGATGTTGCAGAAGGCTCTGGTCTCAGCTTCCCTGCCCGCTCTCGGAAGGTTCTACTTCGGCGCTTATCTTGTCCACGAACTGACCTTCTACTTCCTGCTCTGCTATCGGCCCTTTGGAATCCAGTTCCATGTGGAAACCTCCCTCTTCAATGTTTACTTCGCAAAGTTGGACCGCGAGATTCTGAAGCCGGTGCGATGGGGCGTCGCCGAGGAGCATCTGGATCAGGTGAAATCCTTCGGCGTGAAGACGTTCGAAGACTTCACCTGGAAGCACATGCTGGATTTCTATTCCTGCGCCGATTGCGGGCGGTGTTCGGACAATTGTCCGTCCCATGCGGTGGGACGGCCGTTGTCGCCAAGATTCCTCACTATCAAGGCCCGAGATTACAGCTTCCAACACTATCCAGTGCTTGGGCGCGCGAGCAATGGCACGGCTCTCGTCGGCAGCAAAGACTCCGGCAGCATTTACTCCGAAGACGAAATCTGGTCCTGTACCACCTGCGGCGCTTGCGAGGCAGAGTGCCCGTTGCTCGTCGAGTACATCGACAAGGTCGTAGATCTGCGGCGGGGCCTGGTCGATAACGGGAATGTGCCGCAATCCCTGCAGAAGCCGCTCAAGGCGCTGGAGAGCCGCGGCAATCCTTACGGCAAGATGGAGAAGAAGAAGGCCGACTGGGCCAACGCCAAAGAATTCCAGCAAACCTGCAGGGTCAAAACCGTTGGTACGAGCAATGGCGCCAACACTCTGTATTTCGTCGACAGCATCACCTCCTACGACGACCGGATGCAGTCGATCGGGCGGGCAACAGCAAAGATCCTCAACCACGTTGGAGAGAATTTCGCAATCCTCGGCGCGGCGGAGCGAGATAGCGGACACGAAGTCCGCCGCTTCGGCGAAGAGACGCTTTTCATGGCCCTGCGCGACCACAACGTGGACGCCATCAAAGCGTCCGGAGTCCGGCGGATCGTCACGGCGGACCCGCACGCTTACAACGCGCTGAAACACGACTATAAGGATGTGCCGCCGGTGGAGCACATCAGCCAGGTGATCGCCCGAGAGGTGAAATCCGGCAGGATCACATTCAATCCCGTAGAGAACGGAAACAGCGTCTACACCTACCACGATCCGTGCTATCTGGGGCGGCATAACCATATCTATGACGATCCTCGCTATGTGCTGGATGCGATTCCGAAATTGAAGAGAGTCGAAATGACCCGATCTCGCGACCGCTCGTTCTGCTGTGGTGGTGGCGGGCTGATGCTGTTCTACGAGCCGAAAGAAGAGCAGCAAATGGGCGTGAAGAGAGTGCAGATGGCCGCCGAAGCTGGAGCCAATGTGATCGTGACGGCTTGCCCGTTCTGCATGGTGAATATCGAAGATGCGATCAAGGTCGCGGGGCTGGAAGCAAAGATGACAGCCATCGATCTGGTGGAACTCGTCGACCAGCAAATCGCGCGTGAGTGCCCTGATGTGAAAGTAGAGCCTGCTACCGAAATCAACGAAGCCGTCGTGATGGCGTCGTCCACTAGACCCGATTGAGATTGGAAGTAAGCGAAATTCTGTGGAGGTGAACGTGGAAATTCTGGTTTGCGTGCGAAGGGTGCCCGACACTTCGGAAAACGAGATCGAACTCAACAGCGCGGGAAATGACATCGAGCGCGATGAGTTGGTCTATTCGATCAACGAGCCTGACAACTATGCGGTCGAAGAGGCGCTGCAGATTGTCGCCAGAGTCGGTGGCCACGTCACCGTCGCCACGGTTGGCGGCGAAGACGACGAAGAGATCCTGCGCCGCGAAATGGCCATGGGTGCGAATCATGGAGTGTTGATCACGGACGATGCGTTCAGCGGGTCGGACGGCAGGGGCATCGCGACCATCCTCAAAGCCTTCATCCAGAAGGATAGCTACGACTTGATTTTGACCGGGGTTCAGGCCGAGGACGGTGGCGCCCAGGTCGGCGGGATGCTGGCGGCGTTGCTCGACTACCCATTCGCTTCGCTGGTTAACTCCATTGAGGTGCTCGACAAAAAGCTGAAAATCAGTCGCGAGATCGAGGGCGGCAACAAAGAAATGAGTGAGATTGATCTGCCCTGTGTGCTCTCGATCCAGACGGGCATCAACGAACCCCGTTATGTCGGCATGCGAGGCATCCGGCAAGTGGCCTCTATTCCTATTCCAACTCTCGGCGCATCGGAACTGGGACTTGGCGCCGCCGCTGTAGGGGAGGCTAGCGCGAAAGTGAAACGCGTGGACCACTTCGTTCCCACGCTGGGCAAGGGCGCGGAAATTCTGCACGGCACGCGGGAAGAGAACATCGACAAGATTCTGGAGTTAGTGGCAGCCAAAGGAGGGTTGAAATAATGGCTCGCATCTTCTGTTACATCGCGCATAAAGCCGGCGCGACTGACGACACCGCGTTCGAGTTGGCGGCCGCCGCACGCAAGATCGACCCCGCCGCTTCGCCGACGGCCATTCTCGCCGGTTGGGGCGCGGACCTTGATGCGGCGTGCAAGGCAGTCGATACTTCTTTCGCTGAAACTTGGAAGATCGCCAATGAAGCTCTTGCCTACCCCAATGCTGAATTAATCCGCAAAGCGCTTGTAAAGGTATTGCCGAGCGACAGCATCGTGCTGGTTGCTCACGAGCATTTCGGAATTGATCTGGCGCCGGGTCTGTCCATCAAGTTGAATGCAGCATTTGTCTCCGACGTAGTGGAAATCGCAGGCGTTGAAGGCCCCGACCTCAAAATCGTCCGCCAGGAATTTGGCGGACAGGTGAGCGCTCACGTTCGCTGTGACCTTTCGGCGGGTGCAGTGGTCACGATACGTCCGGGCGCGTTCAAGGGGCTGGACGGCTCTGCTGACAGTGGCGTGATCGTCGATAAATCCTCTGACGTTGGCGTTCTGGCAGCAGGCCGCCGCTATCTGGAGACGGTCGTGCCTGAGGCAGGTGATGTAGATATCACCAAGTACAACGTGCTGGTCTCCGTCGGCCGTGGCATCCAGGAAAAAGACAACGTGGCTATTGCGCAGGAACTGGCCGATGCGTTGGGCGCGGCTGTGAGTTGCTCCCGGCCCGTGGTCGATGCCAAGTGGATGGAGAAATCCCGCCAGGTGGGGTCCTCCGGAAAGACCGTGAAACCCAAAGTCTATCTGGCATGCGGCATCAGTGGCGCCTTCCAGCATCTGGCTGGCATTAAAGGCAGTCCGTTCCTGATCGCCATCAACAAGAATCCGAAGGCTCCGATCTTTCAGGTGGCAGACGTCGGGATTGTCGACGACCTCCTGGAATTCCTGCCGGAAATGACCAACAAAGTTCGGGAATTGCGACACGTCGCATAGCAAAGTGAGGCACCGCCCATGATTACAAATAAGACCCTGAAGTTAAGTTTGAAGTCGCTCAAGGACTTCGCCAAGAAACGTTTGCCGGACGAAGTACTTCGAGAGTTGGATGAACGGGATGAATGTCCGCTCGAGATTGTCCACCACATGTGCAGTCCCGACCAGCTGGGCATTCAGCTCTTGTTCATCCCCGAAGAATTTGGGGGCATGGGCGGCAATACTTTCGATGTGTATTGCGTCTGCGAAGAGATGGCACGCATCGATCTGGGCGTGGCCACGGCTGTGCTGGCAACGTTTTTAGGCAGCGACCCGATCACGGTCGGCGCCACTCCCGAGCAAAAGAAATTGTGGCTGACGCGCATCGCGGAAGAGGGATTGCTGTTCGCCTACGGCGCCACTGAGCCGGAAGCCGGCAGCGATCTGGGAGCGCTTAAAACCACGGCGGACCCAGTCACCAAGGACGGGCGCGTTGTTGGCTACAAGATCAACGGCAACAAACAGTGGATTAGCAACGGCGGAATCGCCGGCGCCTACTCGGTTTTGGCCAATACACCCAGCGGGCCGAGCTGGTTCATCGTCGAGAAAGATGCCAAGGGTTTCACGCACGACGACCCGGAAGACAAGCACGGCATTCGCCTCAGCAACACGGCGGCTCTCGCGTTCAACGATGTCTATGTCGATGCTGACCGGCTTGTCGGTGGCGTCGAAGGCCAGGGGTTGAATCAGGCGCAGGCCGTGTTTGGCTACACGCGGCTGATGGTAGCGGCGTTCGGCCTCGGGGCGGGATGGTCCGCGCTCGACAGGGCAATTCCCTATTCCACCAAACGTATCCAGGCCGGGGCGCCGCTCTCGCAAAAGCAGGGATACACGCACAAGTTGATCGTGCCGCACGTGGTGCGTCTTGAGGCTGCTCGCGCGTACATCGAGGAAACCGCGGAACGCATCGACGCCGGGGCTGAAGGCAGCTTGAACACCGAGGGCGCTATCGCAAAGTACATGGCGACGGAAGCCGGGAATGCGGCGGCCGAGGCCAGTATCCAGGCGCTGGGTGGCTACGGATACACGCACGAATACATGGTGGAGAAAATCAGCCGCGACGTTCGCATCACCACGATCTACGAAGGCACGTCCGAGATCATGGAGATGACGATCAGCCGCGACCGCTGGCAGTCTCATCTCAAGACGCGCGGGCAGCACTATCACGAGCAGGCGCGGACGTTTGAAGCGCTGCACGCTCGGCATCCGGACGTGGGCGCGGACATTGCGGCACTGGCGTTCCACGCATTGGCCGAGGTGATGGAAAAGGCGCGAGTGGCGCGCCTCACCCGCTATCAGCACATTCTCCTGCGGCTCGGTGAGCTGATCGCTTATGCCGAGTGCGCGGGTAGTTTGTCCCGCCGCGCCGCGCTTATGTCGGAAGGCAAGCTCCACGAAAAAGCGAACCGGCGCTTCGACGCGACGGCTTTAGCCGCGATCAGCCGAATCTTTGCTCGCGATGCTGCGCTTAAGGTGGCGGAAGAAGGTTTGCGCTGGGTGGTCGGAGCCGGGGGCATCAGCGATTCAGAGGTCGCGACGTTTGAAACAAGTTTGGGACTGCCCGCAATTCACCGCGCACAGTCGGGCCTGATTTCAGATTTGGATTACGTAGCAGATGTACTGTACGGCCGCGCGGCCAAGCGCACAGAACTAGCCGCCTAGTCGTTTCATTAAAAGTTGTGCAGGCATCCGGCTCTCCCAGGGGCCGAATACCCTCTCTTCATTTCAGCAGGAGCGTCATCATGGAAAACACCGCGCATCGAGCTATTGCGATCGTGGGTGCGGGAGCTGTTCTGCCCGATGCCCCGAACGTCGCCGCTTTCTGGCAAAACGTGAAGAACAGCCGTTACAGCGTCAGTGAGGTTTCGCCGGACCGTTGGGACCCGGCCTCTTATTACGATCCCGATCACAGCGCTCCGGATAAGACCTACTCAAAGATCGGCGGCTGGGTGCGTGAACACGTGTGGGATCCCATGTCATGGCGCTTGCCGATCCCGCCGCGCGTCGCCGACGCGATGGACGGTTCGCAAAAATGGGGCATCTCTTGCACTCGCGCGGCCTTGGAAGACTACGGCTATCCCAAGCGACCGCTCAACACGGATCGTACCGCGGTAATTCTGGGCAACGCTATGGGTGGAGAAAGACATTATTTCACCGTGTTGCGCGTGCTCTTTCCGGAATACGCGCACGAACTGGCCGAGACCGCGAGTTTTGCCGCGTTGCCAGAAGCGGTGCGCCGCGAGATGACGCGTGAATTACACGACCGGATGGGAAAGCGGCTTCCTGAAATTACGGAAGACAGCATGCCCGGCGAATTGGCGAACTGCATCGCCGGCCGCATTGCCAACATTTTCAACTTCCACGGTCCCAACTACGTTTGTGACGCCGCTTGCGCTTCGGCGATGGCGGCGATCAGTTCCGCGGCAGAAGGCTTGGTTGCACACGATTTCGATGTAGCTGTCACCGGCGGCATTGACCGCAACATGGGCGCCTCGACCTTCGTCAAGTTCTGCAAGATCGGAGCGCTGTCGGCGACCGGCACTCGTCCTTACGCCGAAGGGGCTGATGGCTTTGTCATGGGCGAAGGCACCGCAATCTTCCTGCTCAAGCGTCTGGCTGATGCCGAGCGGGATGGGGACAAAATCTATGCCGTGCTGCGCGGCATGGCCGGAGCGAGCGACGGCAAGGGAAAGGGCATCACCGCGCCTAACCCGGCCGGCCAAAAACTCGCTGTCGAACGTGCCTGGGAGAATGCCGGACTATCGCCGGCGACCGCAACGTTGATCGAGGGCCATGGCACCTCGACCGCCGTGGGCGACGTGGTGGAAGTACAGAGCATGATCGACGTGCTCAGCAATTCTCATCTCCCCTCGCACTCTGTGGCGCTCGGCTCGGTTAAATCGAACTTCGGACACCTCAAAGGAGCGGCCGGCGCTGCCGGACTGCTGAAAGCCGCGCTGGCGCTTCGGGATAAAGTGCTTCCGCCAAGCGTGCATTGCGAGCACCTCAATCCGAACATCGATTTTGCTCACTCTCCCCTCTACGTCAATACCGAACTGAAACCTTGGACGATGCCTCCGAATGGCGTGCGGCGCGCCGGTTTGAGTGCTTTTGGTTTTGGCGGCACAAACTTCCACGCCGTGCTTGAGGAATACATTCCCGGCAGGCTAAACGGAAACGGCAAACGGTTTATTGCGGTCAGTGAGATACCTCCGCAAGCGAAAGAGCCGATTATGAATGCGAAAGATGTCTCCCGCGCTTCTACCTTTTCTCAATGCAAAGCTCCGTTACGCGGTGCGCTGGTCATTGGCGCCGCTTCCGTCGCTACGCTCGTCGAGCGTTTGCGCGCGGTGGAGAAATCCGCCAAAGCGGGCCAAGCCCCGGCGCCAACTGCCCCGGCTGAATCCGACCTGCGCGCACCCGAGCGCGTGGCCATCGACTATGCCAACGCGAGCGAACTGGCGGACAAAACCGGCAACGCAATCAAAGCGCTGGCGGCCAATCAGCCGGCGTTGTGGAAGGCGCTGCGCGCACAAGGCATCTTCCGCGGGCACGGTCCGGCTCCCAAGGTGGCATTCCTGTATACCGGTCAAGGCTCGCAGTACGTGAACATGCTCGAACTGCTCCGAGCGACGGAGCCGATTGTGGCCGAAACTTTTGCCGAAGCCGATCGCGTGATGACGCCCTTGCTCGGCAAGCCGCTCAGCAAGTTCATCTTCGTCGACCAAACCGATGCCAACGCCGTCGCGAAGGCCGAAGACGATCTGCGACAAACCGCGATTACTCAACCAGCCGTGCTGGCAACTGACCTCGCGATGACTCGACTGCTTGCGGCCTACGGTGTCAAACCCGACTTCACGATGGGACACAGCTTGGGCGAATACGGAGCCCTGGTCGCAGCCGGTGGCCTGCCCTTTACTGATTCTCTCGAAGCCGTCAGCGCTCGCGGGCGCGGCATGACCCAGGTGGCAATGGAAGACAACGGCCGCATGGCCGCTGTGTTTGCTCCGCTGGAAGAAATCGAACGCATCCTGAAGGCGATCAACGGCAACGTTGTAATCGCGAACGTTAACAGCAACCATCAGGCGGTAATCGGCGGCGGGAGCAAAGCAGTCGAGCAAGCCATGGAAGCCTTCCTGAAGGCTGGCTATGACGTGTCCTCGCTTGTTGTCAGCCACGCCTTCCACACATCGATTGTGGCGGGAGCCAGCAAGCCGCTGCGGCAAGTTCTGGAGCGTTTGCATCTCGAATCGCCGCGTTTGCCGATCGTCGCCAACACCAACGGAGAGTTTTATCCGATGGGACCCGATGTAGTGCCCAAGATGCTCGACATTCTCACGCAGCAGGTTGCTGCTCCTGTGCAGTTCGTCAAGGGCTTGCACACTCTGTACGATGCTGGCGCTCGCATGTTTGTCGAAGTGGGACCGAAGAAGGCCTTGCAGGGATTTGCCGAAGATGTGCTCGGCGGCCACAACGATGTGGTTTCGTTATTTACCAATCATCCGAAGGTTGGCGATATCGTCGCGTTCAACCAGGCGCTGTGCGGGCTGTATGCGGCGGGGCTGGGGAACGGGATCGCGGACGCTGAACGGATTGCTGAAAAGGTCGAGACCTCAGCCCCTAAAGGGGCACTTGATTTCGATGGATTTGCGGTATCGCTAAAGCGATACCCTGATACGAAACCCCTTTACCCTGATACAAAACCAATTGCGGTCGCAGCGTCGCAGACAAACAACTCCAATACGCAAGCCGCGCCGTCAAATGGCGCTCGCTACAACGAGCTCGGCCGTTTGTTCGCCGACGTTCTCGATCGCGGCTACGAAATCTACCACGGGCAGAATGGGCGCTCCACGTCTGCCCCTGTGGTCATCACGGGCGCGGCGCTAGGCCTGCCCGGAACCGAGCGCATCTTCGATGATGGAAACATCGGCCGCATTCTGCGGGGCGATCAGTTTATCGATTCGATCCCGACACGTTTTCGGCGCGCCATGCTCGACAAGCACATCACGCGTCTGGTGAAGAGCGAGAACGGAGAGCCTACGTTCGAGACCATCACGGACGTCGCGGACGTCATCAAGCTGGCGGGCCGCGGAGGCGCTTTTGATCTGGAGAATGAATTCGGCATCTCCTCCGACCGCGTCGGCGCTCTCGACCGTGTCACGCAACTGGCGATTGCCGCAGGCCTCGACGCGTTGCGCGATGCCGGCATTCCGCTGGTCATGCGCTACAAGACCACAACCAAAGGCACGCAATTGCCGGAGCGGTGGGGATTGCCTGAGTCCTTGCGTGACGATACCGGTGTGATTATGGCTTCCGCTTTCCCCGGGCTGGACTCGCTCGCGGATGAAATGTCGCGCTACTACGCCGATCACGAACGGCGCGAGCAATTGACCGCGCTCGAAAGCCTGCTCGGCCGCGCGGTCGAGGGGAATGGGCATTCCAATCTTGTGCAAGAAATTGGCCGGCGAATCGAGGAGTTACGTGCCGCCATCGACAAAGAACCATATGTCTTCAACCGGCGCTTCCTGCTCCGAGTCTTGTCGATGGGACACTCGCAATTTGCCGAATTCATCGGCGCTCGTGGTCCCAACACTCAAATCAACTCAGCGTGCGCCAGCACCACCCAAGCCGTATCGCTGGCGGAAGACTGGATCCATGCCGGGCGGTGCAGCCGCGTGATTGTCGTCTCGGCTGACGATGTCACCTCTGACCATCTGATCGATTGGATGGGCGCCGGTTTCCTGGCTAGTGGAGCCGCCGCCACCGACGAAGCGGTCGCAGATGCCGCCATTCCCTTCGACCGCCGGCGGCACGGGTTGATTGTCGGCATGGGCGCCGCAGCGCTTGTGGTCGAGAGTACGGACGCCACCCGCGAACGCGGCATCCAGCCCATCTGCGAGGTGTTGAGCTCTGTCACCGCCAACAGCGCTTTTCACGGCACCCGGCTCGACGTCCAGCACATCGGCCAGGTAATGGAGGCCCTGATTGCCAAGGCCGAAGCGCGCGGCATTTCTCGTCGCGAGATCGCGCCACAGACAGTTTTCGTTTCCCACGAAACCTACACGCCCGCGCGCGGCGGTAGCGCCTCCGCCGAAATCTATGCGCTACGCCGCGTCTTCGGCGAGGCAGCGGATCGCATCGTGATCGCCAACACCAAGGGCTTCACCGGCCACGCCATGGGCACCGGCATCGAAGATGTCGTCGCGGTCAAGGCATTAGAAACCGGCTGCGTGCCCCCCGTGGCCAATTTCAAGGAAGTTGATCCTGAGCTGGGACAGTTGAACCTCTCGAAAGGTGGCGCCTATCCGGTCGAGTATGCAATTCACCTGGGAGCAGGATTTGGTTCGCAGATCAGCATGACGCTGCTGCATTGGATCAAGCCGAAGAGCGGGGTTCGTCCGAGCGCAAATGCTCTGGGCTATGCCTACCGCATCACCGATGACACCGCGTGGAGTGCGTGGCTGACGAGCATCGCGGGCCATCCCGCCTCCGATCTGGAAGTAGTCCATCGCACGTTACGTGTACGAGATCAAGCGGCAACTGCCCGGGCATTCGAAACCGCTCGGGAGTCACGAGCCGCGACGACAGCAACGACGGCACCACCCCGTGCGGCGCAAGCACCGCCTGCGAAGCCGGTCATTGACACGAGACCGACGTCACCGCCACCACCGCCCGTTGCGGTCGCTGAACCGCTCAAAGTTCAAGTCGCCGTTCCCGCGTCTACGGCGCCGCCAAAACCGGCGGCGGCGGACGATCCTGTGAAAGAGAAGGTTCTGGGCCTGGTGGCCGAGAAAACCGGTTATCCGGTAGACATGCTCGATCTGGATCTCGATCTCGAGGCGGATCTGGGTGTCGACACAGTGAAACAGGCGGAGGTCTTTGCCGCGATTCGCGAGTCTTACAACATTGCGCGCGATGAAAACCGCAAGCTGCGCGACTACCCCACGCTGTCTCACGTCATCCGCTTCGTATATGAGAAACGTCCTGACTTGGCCGCAACCCCGGCGGTCGCGAAGGAAGAAGTTAAACTCGCCACGCCGAAACTCGCTGTGGTCACTGACAAACCAGCGCCCGCCACGACATCGGCGCAAGTCGTCGCTGGCGATGCGGTCAAGGAACGCATTCTCGCGCTGGTGGTGGAGAAGACGGGCTATCCGAAAGACATGTTGGATTTGGATCTCGATCTCGAAGCCGACCTCGGCGTCGATACCGTCAAGCAGGCGGAAATGTTCGCGGTCATCCGCGAGATCTACAACATTCCGCGCGACGAGAACCGCAAGTTGCGCGACTACCCCACGCTGTCTCACGTCATCCGCTTCGTATATGAGAAACGTCCTGACTTGGCCGCAACCCCGGCGGCGGCGAGGGAAGAAGTCAAACTCGCGGCTCCGATAACTGCCGCGGTCGCCGAAAAACCAGCGTCCGTTGTGACATCCTCGCCAAGAGGCACCGGCGAACTTGTCAAGGAGCGCATTCTCGCACTGGTCGTGGAGAAAACTGGCTATCCGAAAGACATGCTGGACTTGGATCTGGACCTCGAAGCGGACCTCGGTGTCGATACCGTCAAGCAGGCAGAAATGTTCGCGGCCATCCGCGAGATCTATAGCATTCCGCGCGACGAGAATCGCAAGCTGCGCGATTACCCAACGTTAGCGCACGTCATCCGCTTCGTGTATGAGAAGCGGCCCGATCTAGTTGGGGTAGCTGCGGCTCCATCGTCACCGACCAGCAATGAGCCGATTCCCACCGCGCCGCCACCTCCCACGCCGCCGCTTGCGACCCAAGCGGCCACGGACGACGCTATCAAGGAGAAGGTGCTGGAGATCGTGGCTGAGAAGACTGGCTATCCGAAAGACATGTTGGACTTGGATCTGGACCTCGAGGCTGACCTCGGCGTCGACACCGTGAAACAAGCGGAAATGTTTGCCGCGATCCGGGCGGCATATCACATTCCGCGCGATGAGAATCTGAAGCTGCGCGACTTCCCTACCCTGGCCCACGTGATCAAGTTCGCTCACGACCGGCAGCCCGTTTCGACTCAAGAGCCCGCTCCTGCTCCGAGCCCGCAGCAGATTCCGGCAGCGCGTCCGATCCCCGCCAGTTTCGAGGCGGCCAATCGTATTCCGCGCCGCGTACCGGTTCCCAACTTGCGCCCGCCCCTTGCCCTTTGCAAGCCAACCGGGGTGACTCTGGCGTCCGGTCGCCGGGTGGTCCTGATGTCGGACAGCTCTGGCGTCGCAGACGTATTTGAGCAACGGTTACAGACGATGGGTGTAGCAGTTCTCCGCATCGAGAACGCGCCGGAAACGGACGCACTCGTGAATCGTCTCAAGAGCTGGCTAGGCGCAGGTCCGGTGCATGGAGTGTACTGGCTGCCCGCGCTCGACAACGAGGGAGACCTCCGAGATCTGGACTTGACCCGTTGGCATGAAGCCCTGCGGGTGCGTGTCAAATCGTTGTATGCCACCATGCGCATTTTGTATGAGCAGGTTGCCACGCCGGGCACATTCCTCGTGTCGGCGACGCGACTGGGCGGTCAACATGGCTACGATGACATCGGAGCGACAGCGCCGTTAGGCGGCGCGGTCGCGGGCTTCACGAAAACGTACAAGCGAGAGCGGATGGACGCTCTGGTCAAGGTGATCGACTTTGAAACGGAACGAAAGCCGTCAGAAGTTGCCGACATCCTGATTGAGGAAACGCTGCGCGATCCGGGCGCCGTCGAAATCGGATACAAAGAAGGACTGCGCTGGACGGTCGGCCTGCAGGAACAACTGGCCACAGCTGGCAAGCCCAGTTTGCGATTGGATCACAGCACCGTCTTTCTCGTGACCGGCGCGGCCGGAAGTATCGTGTCGGCGATCACCGCCGATTTGGCCACGGCCTCCGGAGGCACGTTCTACCTGCTCGATCTGGTGCCCGAGCCTGATCCCGCGAATCCAGATCTCAAGCGCTTCGTGACCGACAAGGACGGGCTCAAGCGCGAACTCTTCGCGCGCATTCAGGCACGCGGCGAGCGCGCCACGCCGGCCCTCGTGGAAAAAGAGCTGGCAGCGCTGGAGCGAGCACAGGCAGCCTGCAGTGCGATTGACGCTGTGCGAGGCGCTGGCGGTACCGCGCATTACTTCAGCGTCAACCTCACGGACGCAAACGCTGTGACCAAAATCATCCAGCAAGTGCGGGAGCGCAGCGGGCGGATCGACGTGCTGCTTCACGCCGCCGGTACCGAGCGCAGCCACTTCCTGCCAGACAAGGACGAACGCGAATTCGATTTGGTTTTCGACGTTAAGAGTGACGGCTGGTTTAATCTGCTGCGCGCCATCGGCGGCATGCCCCTCGGGGTAACGGTGGCGTTCAGTTCAATTGCCGGGCGTTTCGGCAACGCCGGACAAACCGACTACAGCGCGGCCAACGACCTGTTGTGCAAAATCACGTCGAGTTTCCGCACCACCCGACCGGCGACGCGCGGCATCGTCATCGACTGGACGGCTTGGGGCGGCATCGGCATGGCCACGCGCGGCTCTATCCCGAAGATGATGGAACTGGCGAGGATCGACATGCTGCCGCCAGAGGCGGGCATTCCTTTGATCCGCCGCGAACTTACATCCGCTGGTGTCGGAGAAATCGTTATTGGCCAGCGTCTCGGAGTTCTGCTGAACGAGTGGGATGCCACTGGGGGACTGGATACCTCCATCGCGCAAACTCCCACGCTGCCAGCAAAGCAAGGACCGATGATCGGGAAGATCGCGAGCGTGAGCGTGCAGAATGGCTTCACCATCGAAACCACGCTCGACCCGGCGACTCAACCATTTCTCCATGACCATCAAATTGACGGCACGCCGGTGCTGCCCGGGGTCATGGGCATCGAGGCATTCGCCGAAGCTGTGCTCTGTCTGCTTCCCGGCTGGCATGTCGCGTCGATCGAAGACGTAAATTTCCTCGCGCCATTCAAGTTCTATCGGAACGAACCGCGCGCGGTGGCGGTTGAGGCAACTATCCATCCGCAAGGCGACGCTCTGGTGGCCCACTGCCGCTTGACCGGTCGTCGGAATCTTCCCAATCAAGCCGAGCCGCAAGTGACCACGCACTTCACCGCCCGGGTGCGGCTCACAAAACAGATGCTTCTGGCCAAGATCGGGCCGGCGTTGGGCTCGCTCAACGGACACATCATCGAAGCCGCCGACATCTATCACCTCTACTTCCACGGACCCGCATACCAAGTTGTCGAGCGGGCGTGGTGGGACGGAATCCGGATGATCGGGCTGATGACGAAAGGCTTGCCCGCAAATCATCTGCCGTCCGAGCTGCCAACGCTAATGGAACCGCGCTTGATTGAGCTGTGCTTCCAAACTGCCGGGCTCTGGGAGATGGGCGCACAGGGACGCGTGGGTCTGCCACAGCACATTGATTGCGTTTCTTCATTACTGCGAACGCCGGAGTCGGTCGATACCCGCTTATATGCCGTAATCACTCCGAACCACGTTAGCGACAAGTTCGATGCGGAGGTTGTGGATACAGAAGGAAATCGATACTTGCACCTCAGTGGCTACCGCACGGTGGCTGTTGCCGGCGTCGTAGATGCCGAGCGGTTGAAGGCGCTGCAGGCTGCGATGTTACTGGAAGCCGTCGCCGCATGAAGAGTCATAGGTGGAGGGCGGGCGAGGACGCATGGCTCTCCACCAGAAACGAATGGCCGATTCGAGGAACTTATGAAACATGAATTTCAACGCGTGGCCATCGTGAACCGTGGCGAAGCGGCCATGCGTTTCATCCACGCCGCGCGCGATTTCAATCAAGAACACGGGACATCGTTGCGCACGATCGCGCTATTCACCGAACCGGACCGGCACAGCATGTTTGTGCGGGAGGCCGACGAGGCAGTGTGTCTCGGTCCCGCCCAAGTCCTCGATTCAAACACCAATCAACTCAAGAGCAGTTATGTCGACTATGGCCGGCTCGAACGCGCCCTGCGGCAGGCGCGTGCGGACGCGGTCTGGGCGGGATGGGGCTTTGTGGCGGAGCACGCGGCATTCGCCGACCTTTGCCGCGAGATAGGGGTTGCGTTCATCGGCCCGGATGGCGACGTGATGCGGCGGGTAGGTGACAAGATCGCTTCAAAACGATTGGCGGAGCAGACTCAGATACCGGTCGCGCCCTGGAGCAATGGGCCCGTGGAAACGCTCACTGACGCACAGGGACAGGCTGAGCGATTGGGCTATCCGCTCCTTATTAAAGCGACGGCCGGGGGCGGCGGTCGCGGGATTCGCCTGGTGCGTTCGGCGGCGCAACTGGCGCAAACCTTTGCCAGCGCACGGTCCGAAGCGTTCAAGGCCTTCGGGGATCCAACCGTCTTCCTGGAGCAAATGCTGGAAAGCGCGCGCCACATCGAGGTCCAAATTATTGCCGACCACTACGGAACGACGTGGGCGGCCGGAGTTCGCGACTGCACCATCCAGCGACGTCACCAGAAAATCCTGGAAGAAGCACCATCCCCAGCGCTTTCGCCAGAACAGGACCGGACATTGCGAGACTCGGCCGTGCGCTTGAGCCAGGCGGCGGGCTATCAGAATGCGGGCACCGTCGAATTTTTGTATCAACCGGAAACAAAGTGCTTCTGGTTCATGGAGATGAACACGCGGTTGCAGGTCGAACATCCGGTGACCGAATGCACGACGGGGCTTGATCTTGTGAAACTTCAGATTCACATTGCGCGCGGCGGCCGCCTGGATGGAGAAGCGCCGCGTACCACCGGTCATGCCATTGAGGTGCGGCTCAATGCGGAAGACCCGGACAACGGCTTTGCTCCGGCTCCGGGCATGATTGAGCGGTTCAGAATTCTGCCAGCCCAGGGGATACGTGTAGACAGCGGCGTGGCGCAAGGCGACGGCGTTCCCGCCGAGTTCGACTCGATGGTCGCCAAGATTATTGCCTACGGTCAAAACCGGCAGGAAGCGCTTTCCCGTCTGCAACGGGCGCTGCGCGAAAGCGTGGTCGTCATTAAAGGCGGAGCCAGCAACAAAGCGTTTCTGCTGGAATTGCTGAGTCGTCCCGAAGTGCAGCGCGGAGAGGCCCATGTTGGATGGCTCGACCACTTGGCAGCAACGGGTGAGCGCCTACCGAGGAGTTACGCCGATGTGGCTCTTATTCAAGCCGCGATCGAGGCCTACGATGCCCAGTTGGCAGTGGAGCAGAAGCAGTTTTATGCGTCGGCACTGCGCGGGCGTCCGCAGGCGCGGAGTGAAGTCGGTCTGACGGCGGAGTTACGCTATCGAGGCCATGGCTACTCGCCTAAAACTTATCGCCTTGACCCTCAACGCTATCGGGTTGAGGTCAATGGCGCGCGCATCAATGCCCAGATCGACTGCGTGCGTGAGTACGAATCCTGGCTCACCGTCTTCGGGAGGCGTTTTCGTGTCGTGTCTGCAGCCCAAGGACTCAGCTACCGGATCGAGATCGACGGCGTGTCGCACCAGGTTGATCGAGATGATGGGGGCGTGGTGCACGCTCCGGCACCAGCCGTGGTAGTTTCCATTTCTGTCAAACCGGGCGACACGGTTGCGGCTGGGGACCGCCTGGCTGTGCTGGAAGCCATGAAGATGGAGACGCAGATCGTAGCCCCATTTTCCGGAAAAATCCGGCAGGTGATGATCATTCCCAACGTGCAGGTCGACACTGGAGCCCCACTCCTGCAGATCGATCCGGAGGCGGGGGCCGACTCCATTGCGGACGCCGAGCGAGTGGTCTTTGGCGCTTCATGCGCTTCCGAGGAAAAAGCAAGCGCCGCCCAATCCAGCTGCCGTCAGAGCCTGGATGAACTCCGCCAGCTCATGTTGGGTTTTGACGTCGATCCGAAACACACTGCCCGCCTGCTCGCCGACTGGAGCCAGAATTGCCCCGTTGACAGCGACGAAATCAGACAGCGTGAAGATGAGATCCTCAACATCTTTGTGGACATTTGTTCCCTGTTCCAACGCTATCCAGAAGTAAACCATCGGGCGAGCGGGGAAGAGCCGAGCGCTGAGGCTTATCTGTTTTCTTACTTGCGCATGCTGGAGACACGAGGACAGGGACTTCCACCAGCCTTTGTCACCGCATTGCAACGCGCGCTGGCGCACTACGGCGTGCAGACACTGGATCGCTCCCCCGAACTCGAGGAGAGCTTGCTCTGGATCTACAAATCGCATCAACGCGTGCAGCAGCAGATCGCGCCCATTGTGGGAGTCCTCGAACGACGCCTGCGGCACGCCCAGACGCTGCCGCCGCCTGCGGTGGAATCCTTTCGGACACTCCTCGACCGGATGGCCTCCATGGCCAACGGGCTTTTCCCCGCGGTTACCGACCTCGCGCGGGAAGTGCGCTATCGCTACTTTGACCAGCCGCTGTTTGAACGGGCCCGCCAGCAAGTGTACGAGCAGGTCGAAGAACACCTCGCCTACCTGTCTGCCAATCCGGATGCCGCGGACCGCCACGAGCGACTCCGCGCACTGGTCGAATGTCCGCAGCCGCTGGTGAGCCTATTCGCCGGCCGGTTTGCGGGAGCCAACATAGCCCTGCGCAGATTGATGTTGGAGGCGCTGACATGGCGCTATTACCGCATTCGAAAGCTCACGAACTTTCGCACCCTAGAATTGGACGGGCTGTGCTATGCATCGGCCGAGTACGATCATGAAGGAAAGCGCATTCACGTGTTCACCACTTACGCCGAGTATTCCCGGCTCTCCGATTCAGCGCGGACGTTGTTGCCCATGATCGCGGAAGTGCCGGCGGACCACGACATTACGATCGATTTCTACGTTTTCCATCCCGGGTGGATGGGCGACGCGGAGGCCACGCAACAGGAAGTGGGCTCGGTGCTCAACGAAGTTAGCTTCCCGCGATCGATCCGGCGCATCGTGGCGACGGTCGCCGGCTCCGGTCCAACTCATGGCATGGCGGGCACGCAGCATTTCACCTACCGCCCGAGCGGGAATACTTACGAAGAGGAGAAGTTCTATCGCGGAATTCATCCCATGCTGGGGAAACGCCTGCACCTCTGGCGTCTCGGCAATTTCAAGATTGACCGGCTGCCGTCGGTTGAGGATGTGTACCTGATCCATGCCGTTGCCCGCGATAACCCGAAGGATGAGCGGCTGTTTGCGTGTGCGGAAGTTCGCGACGTAACGCCGGTTCGGAACGAGGCGGGTCGCATCGTGCAACTGCCGCATCTGGAGCGCATGTTAATGGAAGCAATGGCCAGCATCCGCTTGTTCCAGTCGCGCCGGCCTACTCACCAGCGTCTGCATTGGAATCGCATCCTACTGAACGTCTGGCCACCACTCAGTCTCGGCCGCGATGAATTGCGCGATCTCGTGCACAAACTGGCGCCCGCAACCGAAGGTCTGGGGTTGGAACAAGTAGTCGTGCGCGCCCGGATTCCCAATCCAGCGACGGGAGAACTGCGCGATATGGTGGTGCGCATCTCGAGTCCGGGCGGCAGCGGTATGCTCATTACCTTCCGGCCCGCTGGCCCACTGCAACCCATCAAACCGCTAACCGAATACGACCAGAAAGTCGTCCGCATGCGCCAACGCGGTCTCATCTACCCTTACGAAATCATCAAGATGCTCACACCCGCTCCGGAACATACGCGGGCCGAATTTCCCACCGGCGATTTTGTCGAGCATGATCTGGACTCGGAAGGACGTCTGGTCGCGGTTGATCGTCCCTATGGCCAAAACAAGGCCAATGTCATCGTTGGCGTCATTCGCAACTTCACAACCAAGTATCCCGAGGGCATGACCCGCGTTCTGGTGATGGGAGACCCAAGCAAGGATCTGGGCGCGATTGCCGAACCGGAGTGCCGGCGCATCCTTGCCGCCCTGGATCTGGCGCAAGCGAAGAGCGTTCCCCTGGAATGGTTCCCCATCTCGGCCGGCGCCAAGATTTCCATGGACAGCGGCGTGGAGAATATGGATTGGATTGCCCGCGTCCTGCGGGCCTTGGTGGAGTTCACGCAGGGGGGCGGCGAAGTGAATCTGGTGGTGAATGGAATCAACGTCGGCGCGCAACCTTACTGGAACGCCGAGGCCACGATGCTCATGCACACCCGGGGCATTCTGATCATGACGCCGAAAGCGGCGATGGTGCTGACCGGCAAACGTGCGCTGGAATTCTCCGGCAGTATTTCGGCCGAGGACAATCAAGGGATCGGCGGCTACGACCGCATCATGGGTATTAACGGCCAGGCACAGTACTGGGCTCGCGATATCGATGAAGCCTGCCACATTCTGATGCGCCACTACGATCACACTTACGTGGCTCCCGGCGAGCGCTTCCCGCGGCGGGCGGCAACTTCCGATCCTCTGGATCGAGATGTGCGAGTCCATCCTCACGGCAGGAATGGAAATGGCAATGGCGACGACGGCTTCGACACCATCGGAGAGATCTTGTCGGACGAGACCAATCCTGGGCGCAAGAGATCCTTTGATATTCGCAAAGTGATGATGGCGGCCATCGACCAGGACCACCCGCCGCTGGAGCGCTGGGCCGGGATGCGCGCGGCAGAGACGGCGGTCGTGTGGGATGCTCATCTCGGCGGCTATCCCGTTTGCCTGATCGGTATCGAATCCCGGCCGCTGACCCGATTGGGATTCGTGCCGGCCGACGGGCCGGATCAATGGACCTCCGGCACGCTCTTCCCGCAGTCCTCAAAAAAAGTGGCGCGCGCAATCAACGCCGCCAGTAACAATCGCCCGGTGGTCGTCCTGGCCAACCTGTCGGGCTTTGACGGTTCGCCGGAGTCGATGCGCAGGCTGCAACTTGAATACGGCGCCGAGATCGGACGGGCCGTCATCAACTTCAAGGGTCCCATCGTCTTTTGCGTCATCTCACGTTATCACGGCGGCGCTTACGTAGTTTTCTCTCGCGCGCTGAATGAAAGCGTCGAGGTGGCCGCCCTCGAAGGAACCTATGCCTCGGTCATTGGTGGCGCTCCGGCGGCAGCCGTGGTGTTCGCTGGCGAGGTCGAGGCTCGTGCTAAAAAAGATCCGCGTCTGCAGGCCCTGAGCCAGGCAATGGCCCAGGCAGACGGCGCAGAAAAAGTACGGCTGCGCACCCAGTGGGACGAACTCTTCAAGGTTGTGCACTCCGAAAAGCTCGGCGAGATGGCCTCCGAGTTTGACCGTGTGCACTGCGTGCAGCGGGCTCTCGACGTGGGTGCTCTCAACTACATTATTCCGCCTGCCAACCTGCGGCCTTATCTCATCGATGCGGTCGAACGCGGTATGGCCAGAGAAGAGGAATCCGAAACCGCAAAATTGGAAATCAGAGTGACGGAAGCGGCCTAGGTCGGCCGGAGTGAATTGAATGAACGTGTATTGGCTGCAACAAACCGAAGCAGAGGTACCCACAGAAAATAGTTGGTTGAGCTCAAATGAAGCCGTGTGTCTCAACGCGCTGCATTTTCCGAAGCGCCGTGCTGACTGGCGACTGGGACGCTGGACGGCCAAACGCGCAGTGTCCGCCTATCTGGATCTGCCGCCTCATCTTCCGGTCCTTCAGAAAATAGAAATACGTCCAGCGGCGTCTGGCGCACCCGAGGTTTTTCTCGACGACCAACCGGCGGCGGTCACGGTTTCACTCAGCCACCGTGCTGGGGTGGCGATGTGCGCCGTGGCGATGTCGGGCGTGCAAATGGGTTGTGATGTGGAACTGGTTGAGCCGCGAAGCGATGCTTTTGTCGCCGACTATTTCACCCTCGAAGAGCAGGCACTGGTGGCGCGGGCATTCGTCACCGACCGGCCTCAGCTTTTGGCCATGCTTTGGAGCGCAAAAGAAAGCGCGCTCAAAGCGCTACGCGCGGGACTTCGGATCGACACCCGATGTGTAATCGTCAAACCACGCGCCGATTCATTCGACCTCAATGGCTGGAGCCCACTGCAGGTTCGCTATACTGCAGGCCACGTCTTCCATGGTTGGTGTCAAAATGCAGACAACTTTGTGCGAACCGTGGTCGCGGATCCGCTGCCAGATCCACCGATTCGCTTAAACCTCCCGGCATACTCTTCCTCCGGCGCTTCCCGGTGCGCGTAGTTGACGGGTTCTTGTATGACGCACTGCGATAACCAATTCGATTTCGACTTCATCGTCATCGGCTCGGGCTTCGGCGGTAGTGTCTCCGCCCTTCGGTTGGTAGAGAAGGGATACAAAGTCGCGGTCATGGAAATGGGGCGGCGTTGGACGCCTGACAATCTGCCGCACACCAGTTGGTCCCTGCATCGCTGGTTCTGGCGTCCGAACCTGGGTCTGCGTGGCTTCTTCAGCATGCGGTTTTTCAGACACGCAACCATCTTCCATGGCTGCGCACTGGGTGGAGGATCCATTACCTACGGCAGCACCTTGCTTCCCGCTCCCGAGAAAGTGTGGGGCACGGGGTCTTGGACGGGGTTGGCAAATTGGAAAGCGGAAATGCCCCAGCACTACGAAACCGCCTCGCGAATGCTGGGGGTGACGGAGAACAAGATTCTCGGACCGGCCGACCTTCTCTTAAAACAAGCGGCGGAAGTCGCAGGCTCCGGGAACACGTTCTACTGCACGAAGGTGGGAATCTTTCAGGCTGCGGAGGGACAACCGGGCAATCAGACCTTCCCTGATCCATTCTTCGGCGGAGAAGGCCCGGCACGAACCACTTGCCGCGGCTGCGGCGGTTGCATGATGGGTTGCCGCTACGGCGCGAAAAATACACTCGATGTCAACTACCTTTACCTCGCCGAAAAACACGGCGCGCGGCTCCTTCCCGAAACCAAGGTAGTGAATGTCAAACCGCTGGCTGGCATCGGCGATGGCAGCGCCGGGTACGAAGTATCCACGGTGAGGTCCACCGCGTTTATGCACCGGCCGGCTGGACGGTTTACCTGCCGCGGCGTGGTGTTCTCCGCCTCGTCGCTGGGCACGATGGAACTTCTGTTCCGGCTCAAGGAAAGAGGATCTCTGCCGGCCATCAGTGGCCAACTGGGCCAACACGTGCGCACCAATTCCGAATCGCTGATCGGGGCGCGGACGCCGGGCTGCTCCCAGGATGTGTCGCAGGGCATCGCCATCGGCTCTGGCATTTATATCGACGAGCATACTCACATTGAGGCCGTTCGCTATCCCAATGGCTCCGACACGATGGGGTTTTTGACCACCATCCTGACCGATGGCCGTCCCGGTCCGCAGCGCATTGCACTCTGGCTGAAGAATGTTGTGGCCTCCATGCTGCGGCATCCGTTCAGGACGGTGCGCGTGCTGCAACCGTTGGGATGGGCGCGGGAGTTTGTGATTCTCCTTTGCATGCAGGCGCTGGAGGGAGAGATTGAGATGCACTGGCAACGGCTCTGGTTCTGGCCGTTCCGGAAGTTTCTTGTCAGCCGCGGTGGCAAGGTGCCGACCTATATCCCGAAGGCCAACGAGTTCGCGAAGAAATACGCGCAACTCACCGGAGGTTTTGCCATGAGCATGCTTCCGGAGATCCTCTTCGATGTTCCGGGCACGGCACACTGTATTGGAGGTTGCGTGATCGCTGATACTTCCGGCCACGGCGTGGTTGATTCTCACCACCGTGTCTTCAATTACAGGAATATGTACATTTGTGATGGGTCTGTGGTGGCGGCCAACCTCGGAGTTAATCCCAGCCTCACGATTACCGCTCTGGCCGAACGGGCTATGACTTTCATCCCTCCAGCGACAGAGACCCATTGGAGCGATTGCGCTTCAATGCCGAATCATGCCGGGTAGTGGGTTACCGCGGTGCAGCGAAAACCCTGAACCACCAAGGACACGAAAGTATCACAAAGGTTTATGGTCTCAGGCGTTTCCTTCGTGTACCTTCCTGGCCTTTGTGGTTGGCGGTTCTGCAAATTGCCCACTACCTCATGTCGACGCGCGTGAGGCGGTGGAACCGGCGGGCAGCAGGCGGTCCAATATTGCCTGCTCGCACTGCAGCCACAAGCGGCCGGTGTAGAGCAACGCGCTGCACTGGAGCGTGATCCAGTCCCTGGTCTTCAGAGGCGAACGGAACTCTTCGCGGTGGCGTATCCAATGCTGGGCCACGTGACGCGCAATGGTGAAGCCCATGCCATTGGCCGATCCTCCAATGTCACCCAGGATTCCATCGAGCGTGAACATCACCTTGGACAACATAATCAGAGGTCCAGGGAACTTGATGCCCTTCATGGCCAGGCGTTCCAGCAGCAACATCGCATCCACGCCGCTGGACAAACGGGCGACCGGCAACTCGCGCAGAAAATTTGTGACCAATTCCGCAACCATCTGCCCGCGCGGCGAGGCGCTTCTGATGCGCTGCTGGCTGAGCGCCAGGACTTCGTTGTAGGTGCCCACCGGGTCCCGTAAAGTCACCATCAGGAACAGGAGCGCGAGATGCCGGCGCTGATCGCGGCTTAAGCGTTCCCGCAACGCCCAGTCGATGATCGTCAGTTCGCCGGTACGGTTGTTATAAAGCAGATTTCCGGCATGGGGATCGCCGTGAAAGATGGCGCCTTCCTGCGCCGCCAAAAGCGGGACCGCAACTAACGCTTCGATCAGTTGCTCGGCAACTTTCGCCCGACGCTCGACCGGCAGGCGGGCCGCCGCGTTCGTCACCTTGATCCCTCGCTCCTCGGTGAGCGCCGTGATTTTCGATGTACACAATGGCTGGATCAGCCGCGGCACGCGAACGCCTTTCATCGACCGGTACAGGCTCCAAGCTTCGAGTAGGGTCTTCTGTTCGCGGACAAAGTTGACTTCGTGCCGCAGCAAGCGCCGGACTTTCTTGAAGGTATCGGGAAGCAGTTTCGCAGGAAATCCGTAATTGTGTTGACGGTCGCTGAAGTATTGCGCCAGCCCCTGCAAATAATCCATGTCCTCCGCGAAGTACTCCGGGATGTGTGGTTTCAAGACCTTGAAAACACCGCGTTCGCGCTTTCCGCTCTCCGGGTCACGCCAGGTAAAGCGCACCACCGCACTGACGCTGGCCTCCGAGAGTATGGTGGGCGCAATTTCCACGGAGTACTTCTCGATCCGCGGCCCCAATTCTTGTCGAATGATCGCGGTTACGTCCTCGGGCCGGACATCACGAATTCCGTTTTCTAGCCGAGCGAGCGCGTTCCGAAGAGCAGGACGGAGGTGCTGATTGCGTGCAATGACTTGTCCCAGTTTCTGCAGGCCGGGTACTTTTGCGATCAACCGCAGCAAACGCTCTTCCGCCGCGGTTTTCAATGGAAGCTCTAATTGTTCGAGGAGTTTGGGAGCAAGACGTGCGGGCGAGAGACGCGCCACCACGAACATCATGGCGTCACGAACCGGGGGACGCCATTTCAAGTAAGGCTGCGGAACTAGCCTCTCCACCGGAACGATCGAGTCCACGATCCACCGCGCCATTGCGTCCCGCATGGCTTGACCGACTGGGCTTCGCAATCCGGCTTCAATGGCACGTGTCTGCTCGGCAGCTGTAGCGTCTTTGGGCAGGAAGCCGGCAAGCGCAGAGCGCAACTGTTCCGGAGCTAGCTGCCCCAGACCATCCTCGATGGGAGACGAACCCAATGGGGACGAACCAACGGGAATCGAGCTAGTGACAGACGAAACGATGACAGACGAACCCGGCATGGAGGTCACTCTGACCTTCTCTACGATAGGCCACCGCAAGTCGCTCTGCAGTGATTTTCGTCACCGGATCACGAGAAGGCGTTCGTGCGCCCACTCTCATTCCCACTCCCCTGTATCCTTTTTCACCTGCGTTTCGTCCTAGGAGTAGGACGGGCCTCGCGATTCCGGTCCGGAGGAGGTACTCATATGACCATCATTCAACGTATTGGCCTGGCTTCAGCTTTCAAGGTAGGCTTGGCAGTGTACGGATGTATCGGATTAATTGCCGGCGTCTTCTGCAGCGCCGTTGCCTTCGCCGGTATCCACCTTGCCGGTCATCCCCATATCCCGTTCGCGCCCTGGGGAGGCCTCTTGGCTCTAATCCTGTGCCCGCTCATTTACGGGCTCATCGGCGGCATCGGGGCCATCATCAGCGCGTTTCTGTATAACCTCGCATCCGAATGGGTGGGAGGACTCCAGGTAGAGATCAAATGAACGGCACGCCGCACGGGAGCCCGGGCGTCGCTGAAAGCAGCCACTCACCGCCACCCGTGACTGCGATCACGGAATATTTTCGCGGGGCGCAGCATAAATGGCGTATGCCGGGAATCGGCGACACGCTTGACACAAGAGCACTTTTCCAGACTCATCACGACCGGATCTTTCGCTATGTCCTCCGCATGGTGAAGAATCGGGCCGAAGCGGAGGATCTTACGCAGGAGGCGTTTTTCCGCGCGTATCGCGGCCGCGACTCACTGCGCCAACCCGAAGCGGCTCGCGGCTGGCTGTATCGGATCGCGACTCACGTTTGCCTTGATCGCTTGCGCCAGCGCAAATCTCCGCTTTCCCTTGACAGCGACGAAGGCGCGACCCTGGCTCGATCCTCCGTTTCACCCGCTCCCTCGGGCTTGGAGGTCACTGAGCGCAAAGAAACTAGCGCGTGTGTCCAGCGCTGCCTCGATTTCCTCCCCGACAGCTATCGCGCCGTGATTCTCCTCCACGAGGCGCACTCACTCACCGCGGCCGAAATCGCCCACCTCCTGGGATTGAAACTGACCACTGTCAAAATGCGGCTCCACCGCGGCCGTCGCATGCTGCAACAAGTGATGGAATGCGGTTGTACCGTCTCCGATGACCATCGGGGCGTACCCGTGTGCCGGCCAAAATCCTGACGGGCACATCCTGCATTCTTCAAAGCGGCTTCCTTCGACATACAGAGCGCGCTCCATCAACGCATGAGGCGTCGAATGCAAAGCCGCATACTGACCTGACTTGGTTACGAGGTCTCCGGACTTGAAGGTACGGAACAATCGCATCGACATACTCATCTCCGCGAGTAGTTTCCCCTTCAGGCCGGCATCATCAATACAAGGTTTTACTGATCTTTGAATAGTCGGTTACTGAGTTCGGGGTGGGCTGGTTAGCTCAAAGGCTCACTGAATAGGAAAGCTACCGGAAAGTCCCGCAACAATCTGGCCACAGTGACGAGACGCTGTTGATTGCCACCAAGAGGGAGGCACTCGCCGGTGAACACGTCGTGATAAAACGCCCCTTTGGCGTCCGGAATTTCGAGTTGGGTATCGCTCCAGAGCGAATCGGAGCACGGGCTACTGAAGTTTTGGCCCAACAGCGTAGCGCATAGCCGGGGTACCGCAACGATGACTGATTGACCTTCGTATTCCCTGGCGAAAGCGCAGATATGTTCTGATCTCTGGCCGACAGCCTGAAGCGGAATGTAGCTTCCCTGCTGAAACAGTAACGGCTCTTTTCTTCTGATACCTAGTGTTCTCCAGGTGAGATACAACTTCGCCAATCCGTTGTCCATGTTTGCGAGAAGGGCAGCGGCTTGAGCGCTTAATTGCTGTGGAGACTGGCAACCCTGTTGCAGTCTGTCCAGCAGTTGCCGCCGCCGGTCATAGTCCACGGAACACCTGTTATCAGGATCCACCAGGTTGAGTTCCCATAGCTCATTACCCTGATAGATGTCAGGCACTCCGGGCGAGGTCAGTTTCAGCAAGCATTGCGACAAGCTGCTAAACATGGCGGCGCGCGCGGTCTGCTCCTGAAACTCTGAAAAGTCGGCAAGAAAGCGATTTTTGCCATCCCGCTTCAGTACCGCCCGCGTAAAGTTCAGCAACGCGCCTTCATAGTCGAGATTGGAATTCGCCCAACTGGTCTGCTCTTTGGCTTCCCGGGCTGCCTTAAGCATGTATTGCTCGATTCTCTCCGAAAACGTCTGCCAGCCGCCATCATCGAGTGCTTCCAGTGGCCACGCGCCCACCAGCGTCTGATACAGCAAATATTCGTCATTCCGAGTGGGTGCAGGCCTACCGTCGATCAAACGCCTTTTCCCTCGATTCCAATCGCGCCAACGACGCAGTTTGAGTCGCCATAGCGCAGGGATCTCGGAAAGTACATTGATACGAGCGCGCACATCTTCTGATCGTTTGGAGTCGTGGGTGGAGGAAGCGAGCATCGAATGCGGCCAGGAATGCAGACGTTGCTGGTTCGCGCGATGGAACTCGTCGACTGTGGTGCCGAACTTGGCTGGGTTTCCGCCAACATCGTTCAGGGAAACCAGGCGGTTATATCGGTAGAATGCCGTGTCCTCCACGCCTTTTGCCATGACGGCGGAGGCCAACTGCTGGAACTTCATGGAAAACCGTGTAATCGCGCGCTTATACCACTGTGGTCCGGAGCCGTTGATTTCGATTAACAGCATGCGATGAACAAAATCAAACACGCTCAGGTCCGCGGCGTTGCTCCTTTTTCGCCCTTCCATGACCGCCTGTTGCACGTAGCGACGGTCTTCTGCGGACACGCTGTTGCCGCTGACGTAAGTGCGATAGACCGGAAAGCTGGCAATAATCTCGGCTAGTGCGCTTCTTAGACTGTTCAGTGTGAAGTCGCAGGTATGGCGATTGGAGAGCGCAATCCGGCTTAGCAGGTTCGCCAGGACATTCAGTTCGCTGGCGAGCGACACTTTCAGGATGAGCTTTTTGCAGGCATACACCAGATCGGCAAGTTCCATCGTTCGACCGGAAAAGGATCGATAGATGCGCTCCATCTTGGAAGCTGCCCTCGCATCGACGAATAGCCCGTTGACAAGATTGGCGAATTCGTAACCGGTGGTTCCGTGAATGGGCCAGTCGGGGCGCAGGCGTTCCTCTCCCGTCAAGATCTTCTCCACGACGATGTAGACCGGATGCCCTGCGCCATTCCCTGTGGCCGTTGCGGTCTTCAGTTCACCTTGCAGTTGGTCGAGATACTTCTTGGGGTCGTAGAGCCCGTCGGGATGATCAATGCGGAAGCCGTCGACTTTGCCTTGTGCCGCCAGTTCGATGACGAAGCGATGGGTCTTGGCAAAGACTGCGTCATTGTCCATGCAGAGGGCCGCGAGTTCATTGACGTCAAAGAAGCGGCGGTAGTTGATGTCGTCCGCAGCAACTCGCCATTGCGCCAGGCGGTAAGCCTGAGCCTTGATCAATTCGTGGAGGGCGTCGAAGGTTTGAGGATCGCCCGCCTTTCCGTTCAGCACCTCCACATTCCCGGTCACAAAATCTCTGACCAAAGGAGAACGCTGCAACAGAGACGCCAAGCGGCGCTTTTGAACCTCCTTTTCCCGGTTGTGCTCGGCTCGTTGCTCGGGGCTTAAGCCGCCCCGGCCTGGAAGGTGCCCGAACGCAGTCATGATGCTCCGCAGTTCGAGAAAGTCTTCGCGAGTTGCGCCCAAATTCTCCTGCTGGGCGTCGAGGTAAAGGCCGAGAATTCGGGGATACTCTCTGGGATCGACGGGGAAACGATTCTGGCGATAGAAAAGACTGAATTCACCGTGCTCGATATCAAGAGCCAGTTTTAGTTCTCCGCTCTCGAGCACATTGCCGTACTGATCCTCCAGGATGGGCACCAGGACCTTGCCCTGCAACTCATCTTTTATCGGTTCCCAGTCAATATCGAAAAAGTCCGCGTATTCGGAGGCTTCCCCATTCTCGAGGACGTCCAACCACCAGGCGTTGTCGCTGCCCATGACGCCCATATGGTTGGGAACAAGGTCGAGTATCTGACCCATGCCATGACGGTGGAGTTCGGCAATGAAATATTCATAGTCCTCGGGACTGCCGATCTCGGGGTTCAGCGCGTTGTGATCAATGATGTCGTATCCGTGCATGCTGCCGGGCCGCGCCCTCAGGTAAGGAGAAGAGTAACAATGACTGATACCTAGACTGGCTAGATAGGGAACGAGGGCGGCTGCGTCGCGAAAGGTAAACGTCCGGTTAAACTGCAGTCGATACGTCGTGATCGGCACTTGTACGGGATCGTTCGCAGTGGGGTTGGCTGTCGGTGGAACAGAGCGAGATTGGGTGTCGAATGGCATAGAGTGCTAGAGGCCATCTCGCAATGACCGAAGGGGAAGAGTGCTAGGGTCTTCACGGGTGGAACCGATTGCCGAAAAAGTATCTTCCATGCAGCAGTCCGACCTCAGCGGCTAAAGCCTAGGTTGAAAAAGGCCCGTTATCGCAGCGATGAATCGCTGCCCCACCCAAATCAAGCTCAGGATAGAGTATTTCAGCAAACTGTAAAGTCATGTTTTTCCACACTGTAAAGTCATGTTTTTCCACAAGGATATGTGGCAGCTTCTAGCTGTCAACGCTGGGACACCTCCACACAGGTTGCGGTCACCACTACCGCATCGCAGAGCAACTTGCCGTCAGATCGGCGCGTGCACGGCCGGGTAAAGCTCTGGGCATTGATCGTCATGCAGCGACTCGGAACTACCAAGGTGGCTCGCTTGGGGGTCATGCATCCAACCAAGAGAATCGAAATCGATGCGATCAAAGCAAGCGTTCGTAGGCCACTCTGAAATCCGCCGAACGGGAGAATCCAAGTACACGGAAGACAAGGGAATGCTAGTAAAAATGGAGGAATCATGTTACGCCCCCGGCACAAGCTGGCATAAGATGCCAATTTAGCCTGGGGAGAATACATCGCTGACAGAGAAAAAGAGCGGAGCAAGTGTCTTTTTTGGGTGTCCGTCAGAACCGCGTCGTCTTGTACGAGCGAGCGTGGGAAGGACAATTCTAGAGCCCTATGAACTACGTTCTAGGGAGACCTCTGTATTGTGCTCGGACCAAGTCACCCCAATGATCGAACCTGCCTGGAAAGAGCGTTCAGGAGTGCATTGTTCGGGCAACTAATTGCAGGTAAGCTGGGTAACGGGTAGATCTACGGTCTTCGTGTGAGTACTGCGTGCGAGTACTGAATGACTAAGCAAATGGAGTGGATTGTGTGGCCCGGTAGACCCTACCCTCTCGGAGCTACCTGGGACGGGGAAGGAGTGAACTTCGCTCTGTTCTCGGAACGGGCGGAGAAAGTTGAGCTTTGCCTGTTCGATGAAACCGGACGGCGCGAGATTCACCGTATCCCACTTCTGGAGCAAACGGACCAGGTCTGGCACTGCTACTTGCCAGAAGGACGGCCCGGACTGCGCTACGGATATCGCGTGCATGGTCCGTACGAACCTGAACAGGGATTGAGATTCAACCGTCACAAGCTTTTGCTTGATCCCTATGCCAAGCAGATTCAGAACGGCTTGAGATGGCACGACGTGCATTTTGGGTACAGGGTCGGCCATCGCAACGAGGACCTCTCGTTCGACCGTCGCGACAGTGCTCCGGGAATGGTAAAAGGGATCGTCGTCGACTCGGCTTTTACATGGGGAGCGGACCGCCCGCCTCTGACGCCCTGGCACCGCACCATAATTTATGAACTGCACGTGAAAGGTTTTACGATTCAGCATCCGGATGTTCCCCCTGCTTTGCGTGGCACCTATGCCGGTCTTACGACGGCGCCGGTCATCGATTATCTGACCCGGCTGGGAGTCACGGCAGTCGAGCTTCTCCCTGTCCACCTGTTCATTGACGACCGCCACTTGATCGAGCGGGGTTTGCGCAACTACTGGGGTTATAACTCCATCGGCTTCTTCGCCCCCGAGGCTCGTTACTGCGCCACCGGCAGCATCAATGAATTCAAGACGATGGTGAAGACGTTCCACTCGGCTGGCATCGAGGTGATTCTCGACGTGGTCTACAATCACACCGCGGAAGGCAATCAACTTGGTCCGACGCTGTCGTTCCGCGGCATTGACAACACCGCATATTACCGATTAGTGAGTGACAATCCTCGTTACTACCAGGACTATACGGGTACGGGCAATACGTTGAACATGCGCCACCCGCGCGTGCTGCAATTGATCATGGATAGCTTGCGTTACTGGGTCCTGGAAATGCACGTGGATGGCTTCCGCTTCGACCTGGCCGCAACCCTGGCGCGCGAATTGCACGAAGTGGACCGCCTTGGCGCATTTCTCGACATCATTCATCAGGACCCTGTGCTTTCGCAGGTAAAACTTATCGCCGAGCCGTGGGATTTGGGTGAAGGGGGCTACCAGGTAGGAAAGTTTCCCGTTGGCTGGGCAGAATGGAATGACAAATACCGGGACGCGTTACGTTCATACTGGAAAGGCGATGGCGGGGTCATCGGAGAACTCGCCTACCGTATCACTGGATCCAGCGACCTCTACGCGCGCAGCGGCCGCAAGCCGTATGCCAGCATTAACTTCGTCACCGCTCATGATGGCTTTACGCTGCTCGATCTGGTCAGCTACAACTCCAAACACAACGAGGCGAATGGAGAAGAGAATCGCGACGGCACCGACGATAACCGGAGTTGGAACTGCGGGGTGGAAGGTCCGACGGACGACCCCGAGGTCAACCAGTTGCGTGCCCGCCAGAAGCGGAACATCCTGGCAACTCTGTTTTTGTCGCAAGGCGTTCCCATGCTGCTGGCGGGCGACGAAATCGGCCATACGCAGAACGGCAATAACAACGCCTACTGCCAGGACAACGAGATTAGCTGGATCTCATGGGACCCCGCGAAGGTTGATGGTGAACTCCTCGATTTTGTTCGGAGGCTTGTCGCTCTGCGCCGGGACCATCCCGCATTTCACCGGCGAAATTTCTTTCAAGGCAGAAAGATCAAGGGAGCGGAGATCAAGGACATCCTCTGGCTCAGGCCTGACGGCCAAGAGATGACGGACGAGGAATGGAACCAAGAATTTGCGCGCTGCCTATGTGTTTCGCTTTCCGGCGAAGCAGTGGATGAAGTGGATGAGCGGGGACAGCCCATTCGCGACGAGAATTTCTTGCTACTCCTGAATGCCCATCACGAGGAGATTCCTTTCGTGTTGCCGGCGCCAGCCCCCGATGCCGGCTGGATTGCGGTGATCGATACTTCTTGCCAGACCATGCAACACCCCGATGAATTCTACAGCGGCGGCATTTCCTATCCGCTGCAACCTCGATCCTTGGCCCTGCTCGTCGAACGCACCTCCAGTCAGATCCGCGCAGCCGATCGGAGAAGCACGTCCCCGGCATGAAACGCAAACACGAAATGCCTTTCGGCGCAGAATGTCGCGAAGACGGCATCGTTCGTTTTCGACTGTGGGCGCCAAAGGCTTCATCGGTTGGACTCCTTCTTGCCGAATCGCCCCGGCGAACCTTTCCCATGACGCGGCTCGATAATGGATGGTTCGAAATCAGCACGTGCGAAGCGCATTGCGACACCCAGTATCAATTCACAGTTGACGGTCAACAGGCTGTTCCTGATCCTGCGTCTCGATGGCAGCCGTCGGGGGTCCATCACACGAGTGAGGTCATTGATCCGGAGGCGTATGAATGGCGCGACACAAACTGGCACGGCCGACCCTGGGATGACGCAGTGATTTACGAGATGCACGTGGGAACTTATACTCCGCAGGGAACTTATGCTGGCGCCGAAGCGAAATTGGATTATCTGGCTGAGTTAGGAGTGACCGCCGTAGAACTGATGCCTCTAGCGAGTTTTCCCGGCGAGCGCAATTGGGGATACGACGGCGTGCTGCCCTATGCGCCAGCGCATTCCTATGGCCGTCCGGAAGATTTGAAGCGCTTCATTGACAGCGCGCACGCCAGGGATCTGATGGTGTTCCTGGATGTCGTTTATAACCACTTTGGGCCTGAAGGAAATTATCTCTGGCTCTATGCGCCGCAATTCTTCAGCGATCGACACCATACACCTTGGGGACAGGCGATCAACTTCGACGGTCCTGACAGCCGGACGGTGCGGGATTACTTCATCCACAATGCTCTGTACTGGCTGGAGGAATACCACTTCGACGGGCTTCGCCTGGATGCGGTGCACGCTATCGCGGACGATTCGCGTCCTGACATTCTCACCGAGTTGGCCGAAACCGTTCGAGAGAGGCTCCCAGTCAAGCGCCGGGTCCATTTAGTGTTGGAGAATGACCGCAACACGGCCCGCTATCTCGGACGTGATGCTCACGGCCAGCCGCGCTGGTACGACGCGCAATGGAACGACGACTTCCACCATGCAGTTCATGCTCTGACAACGGGTGAAACCAGCGGTTATTATGCTGACTATTCGCGGAACCCGACGTGGCATCTTGGGCGGTGTCTGGCCGAGGGCTACAGTTACCAGGGCGAGGCATCGCAATATCGCAAGGGAGAATTGCGCGGAGAGCCTAGCCGTCACTTGCCACGCACAAGCTTCGTCTCTTTTCTGCAGAATCATGATCAGGCAGGAAATCGCGCGCTCGGAGAGAGAATCAGCGCCCTGATCGACCCAGCCGCGCTCAAAGTTGCCGCGGCGGTCTTGCTGTTGGCACCGTCAATACCGCTACTTTTCATGGGTGAAGAATTCGCGGCTAGTACACCCTTCTTGTTCTTCTGCGACTTCGCTCCTGACCTGGCAGCGAAGGTAAGCGCTGGGCGCCGAGCGGAGTTCGCTCACTTTGACCAGTTGAGTTCTTCGGCGGCGCAGGCTCAAATACCGAATCCTAATGAAGAAGATACTTTCTTACGTTCGAAGATCGATTGGACATCACCAGAACAGCGAACCCATCAGGATTGGCTGGAATTCTATCGCGGGTTGCTGGCATGCAGGCAGCGCGAGATTGTGCCAAGAATCAGAGACCTTGCGGTGGGTTGGGCGCAATATCAGGTCCTGGACTCCGCCGCGTTTCGTGTTTGCTGGCCATTTGTTCAAGGGGGGAGCCTGGAGTTGGTGGCAAATTTTGGTCAAGCGCGATTGAATCTTGACGATTCACCGCGAGGACGTTTGCTATACAGCACCGCCGCCACAGACGACCCGGTGTCGGCGGCGGAGATCCTTCCGCTCTCAGCCGCGTGCTTCCTTAACCCGTAGCCGCATACCCGGAATCCTTTAGGAACAGAACCGTTCCGTCAATTTCGAATACGTCTCGACGACGGGCTGCATCCAAAGCCATGTTTGGAGGATGCCATGATCCGAAAGTTGAAATCAGGCCAATATCGTCTTTATTCGCGTAAGAAGGATGCCAAGACTGGCAGGCGACGCAACCTCGGAACTTTTAAGAGCAGAAGCGCCGCCGAGGCTCACGAGAAAGCGGTTCAATACTTTAAACATCACTAGGAATGTTGCAATGGCAAGTTCCCAAACGATGGGAGCGAAGAGCAAGCACTTCCATACCCCCGCACGGCCAGAGCGGGTCGGAAGTTTTCAAGCGGGCCTTCTGGAAGTTTTGAATGGATGGTGAGCGCGGCAGGATTCGAACCTGCGACCCACGCCTTAAAAGGGCGTTGCTCTACCACCTGAGCTACGCGCCCTCACCAGTTTCCAATCTAACACATTTTCTGGGCGCCTTTCTCGGCAGGAGTTTCTCGGAAGACTCCGACGCGCCGCCCCCAGTCTGCGCCGGCGCCCGTGACGCGGCTGGCACAAAAGCTATACACTCGGCGTTGATGGCGCGTTCCCGTCTGTTTTGGGCAAACTTTGCGTTCGCGGTTGGCGCGACCCTATCGCCGACCTTTGCGCACGCAGGGAAAAAAGAGTTGCCCTCAGTACGCTGGACCGCGGGCGCGCCTGGGTGCACATTCGAACGCCGCGATGACGGCAAATATCGCTGGACAATGACCGGGCCTGACCTCACCGTCACCCTCCTGGTGGATTCGCAGGAACTGACAAAGAGCCGCCACCGTTTCTATCATCCCGTCAGCGCATACATCAGTGTGACGTATACCGGTCAGGACAAATTTGAGTTTCCGGCGGACGTGCGAATCGACTTTGTTCGTCATCACGACGTTCTTGAGGCCTACCTGGATCCTGCGGAACTCTCCAACAAATTGCAAAACGACATTGATAGCGAGGTCTTCAAAACCGAGCGCGAGATCAAGAAGAATCCCAAACTCACGGACGAAAAGACGGCTCGCCTGCGAGTGTATGAAAAGGAAGCTGCTGAGTTCATCGAGTTTCTGAGCACGCAGGCCCTGGAACCCAACACGGTGATTCTGAGCCCGGGCAATCCCGAAGCCCATGGCTGGGTCTTCTTCGCAACCAGCAACAAGTGGATCGGCCCGTTGAAAAACCACGAGGATTTCATTCTCAGCGTCTGGATGAAAGACAAAATCTGGCAGTTTCCCTTCTCGCTGCCTCCGACGGAAGGCGATCTGATCCTGCGGAAGCCGCCCGAGTAGGGGTAACACACTCAGGACAACCGCTGCTGAGCAAAGGTCGGCGGCAGATTGTGTTACCTTTTGTGGTCATGGAAATCGCTCCCAAAGCGGCCCCGGAGGCCAGGAAGACTGTAGCGGCATTCTACTGCCCTGTCTGCGCCGTGGAGGTCAATGATCCTCTGACCTGCGGGGATTGCTCCGCCGTCATTTGTCGACGCTGCGGGACTCCGCTGGAATCGTCCGACGAACTAGGGATGGGATGAACAACGGACCCTTAATGGACAACTCTCCCATTTCCCTGCCCTCCGAATCCGAATCATCGAATCAAAAGCCGAGTCTTGTTCGCGGGCTGAGCTTGCTCGACTGTGTCCTGCTGCTGGTTAGCGGCATCATCGGCTCTTCTATCTTTCTCACGGCCAAAGATATCGCTGGACCATTGCCAAATCCCACGCTCTTTTTTCTGGTGTGGATCCTAGGTGGCGTGATCTCGCTGTGCGCTTGCGTCGCCTTCGCCGAATTCGGCTCGATGTTTCCCGACTCCGGCGGACAATACATCTACCTTCGCGAAGCCTACGGCGATCTGGTTGCATTTCTTTATGGCTGGATGCTTTTCGCCGTCGCCAATGGCGGCACCATCGCGGCGCTGTCGGTCGCTTCCGCAGCGTACATGGGAAACATCGTTCCTTGGATGTCGCAGCAACACGTGATGGCCAACATCAATCTGCCGTATCCCACGCTCGCGGACGGTCATATCGTTGAGGCAGCATTCACAGTCGTTTTCACGCGCGCCCATGCGTTCGGACTTTTGCTGATCGCCATCCTCACCTACGTCAACGTTGTCGGACTCCGGTGGGGAGCGCTTCTGCAGAATATTTCCACATGGACGAAATTCACCGCCATGGCCGTGTTCGTTGTCCTGGGATTCGCCCTCGGCAAAGGACATTGGTCGAACTTCAGCGCGCAGGCGCCGGGCGGGCTGACCATGGGACTGAGTCCGGGACAATTGATCTCTGCTCTCGGGATCGGATTGATCGCCGTATTCTGGGCCTACGACGGCTGGGTCTACATCACCTGGGTCGCCGGCGAAGTCAAAGACCCGCGGCGCAATGTGCCTCTCGCCATGGTCTTGGGAGTACTCGCGGTAGGCACGATCTATCTCGCCATGAACATGGTGTACGTTTACGCGCTGCCGCTAAATGAGGTCGCCAAGTACGAAACCATTGCCCACGCCGCCGCGGCACAGCTCTTCTCACCGGGGGCCGCAATCTGGCTGTCAGCGATGATCGCGGTCTCCTGTTTCAGCGCAGCAGCGGCTTGCACGTTGTCAGGTTCGCGTGTCTACCTCGCTATGGCACAGGACGGCGTGTTCTTTCGCCGCATGGCCGTCATCCATCCCAAGTGGCGCACGCCCGCCTTCAGTCTGATTGGACAAGGCATCTGGGCTGCGGTGCTCACCATGAGCGGACGCTACGACCAGCTTTACACCTATGTCATCTTCGGCATGGTGCTCTCGTACACGCTGACTGTCATAGGCTTGTTTGTTTTGCGCTGGAAAAAACCCGACATTCCCCGCCCCTATCGCTGCACCGGATATCCGTGGCTGCCCGGGATCTACGTTCTGGTCGGCGTTGCGTGGACGCTGAACACAATTATCCAGAGGCCAACGGAAGCGTTTTGGGGCGCGACGATTGTGCTGATTGGGGTTCCGGGATACCTCTTCTGGAAACGACGCAGTCGTAGAATAGGCGCTGCGGAGTAGCGCTATGTTCGAGCGATACACGGAGAAGGCGCGACGAGTCATCTTCTTCGCGCGCTATGAGGCGAGCCACTATGGCTCGCCGTTCATCGAGACTGAGCACCTATTGTTGGCTATCCTGCGGGAGTACCCTGAACTGACTCAACTGTTGTCTGCGGGAGCTTCCGAAGCAATTCGAAAGCAAATCGATGCCCGCACTCCGGTTCGCCAAGGCGTGTCTACTTCAGTCGATCTGCCGTTGAGTAATGAATCGAAGCGCGTTTTGGCATATGGAGCAGAAGAGGCAGAGCGACTGGCACATCGGCATATTGGCGCCGAACATCTTCTGCTCGGACTGCTGCGTGAGAAAGGCTGTTTCGCCGCCGAAATTCTTCGAGACCACGGGTTGGATGTGAGCCGACTTCGTGTGCAGTCTGCAAAGCCCTTCCCGCTTATCTTTCCCTGGAGTGCGTGGGGGAAGAACGTGTGGGGCGCTGGTGTCGAGAGAGACCGCCTCAACTCTGTATTGAACGAATCGAATACCGTCGAACTCCATGGGCAGCTCTGGGATGTCGACTACGTCCGGGATGCTGTCGAAAAGTGCCGCCGCTGCTACTGGAGTCAACGCAAGTGGTCACCTCGGGATATCGTAGTTCATCGTTCGACGGGCCAGTTTTCCTTTGACCTCAAACTGGCGGAAAATTCGAATGAATTTGGACTGGCCCAAAACGGCTGGAAGAAAGATTACTGCTTCATCTGCCGGTGGGAGCTGTTTGATGCAGAAGACCAACCCGACCGCAGCGCGGCGTACACCAATGGTAATGCGTGGCTCTGCGCAGAATGCTACGAGAAATTTCTCAAGGGCCCTGACTTCTTCGCCTCCGCACACTCCGAAATCACCTGAGCAGACGCCGAAAGCCCTTGCTCATCCTCAGCCACTCTGATAATCCTTACCGCTCACCTTCCGCTCGGTGAGCAGACACTCTCGCGTGACTAACCCAGAGCCAGAAATCCGCGCAGATCACGGACCACTTCCTTTACCCGGATCCGGCATCTCTATCGCCGAAGCGGGTGATCCCAACCGCCCCAAACGCGTAATGGGATTTCGCGATCTCCTCCTCTTCTACGTGGTCACAGGAATCAGCCTGCGGTGGATCGCGACCGCAGCCGCCGCCGGCCCCAGTGCGATTGTCATCTGGATCGGCGCATGGCTCGCGTTCTACACGCCGCTGGCGCTCTCGGTCATCGAACTCTCTTCGCGCTATCCGAATGAAGGTGGGCTGTACGTCTGGTCAAAGCGCGCCTTCGGCGACTTCTCTGGATTCATGGCCGCATGGACTTACTGGACCAGCAACCTTCCCTACTTCCCTGCCGTGCTGTATTTCGCGGCCAGCAACATTCTTTTCATGCGGCAGGCGCAGTGGTCGTATCTTTCCTCGAACGCCACGTTCTATATCATTTTTGCACTTCTGACACTTACGGCCGCCACGTTGTTGAATGTCGTTGGTCTCGATGTCGGCAAGTGGCTGCACAACGTCGGTGCGCTCGCCATGTGGATTCCCGTTCTGATCGTCATCGGCATGGGCCTGCTCGCCTATCACCGTTTCGGATCGGCGACGACGTTCTCGCTGCACACCATGACGCCCAGCGTGCGCCTAAATGACATCATCTTCTGGTCGGTGCTGACCTTTGCTTTCGGCGGATGCGAAACCGCGTCCTTCATGGCCGAAGAGATCAAGAACGCACGCCGCACCATTCCGCTGGCCCTGTTCTTTGGGGGACTCACCGTCGCGTTCTGTTACATCATCGGAACTGTGTGCGTGCTGCTGGCCCTGCCGTCGTCAGAAGTTAGCAGCCTGCAAGGCCTGGTACAGGCCATCGCCAAGACCGCCGATCGCGTCGGGTTGCCTGGCTTTCTTCCGGTGGCCGCGCTCTTGATTGCGCTCAGCAACATCGGGGCTTCTGGCGCGTATCTCGCCGCCGTCGCACGCCTGCCCTTCGTCGCCGGCATTGACCGCTATCTGCCATCATCGTTCGGAGCCCTGCATCCGCGCTGGGGCACGCCATGGGTCGCGCTGGTCGTCCAGGCGGTGATCGGCGCGATCTTCATTTTTCTCGGGCAGGCCGGCACCTCGGTCAAGGGCGCCTATGACGTACTGGTCAGCATGGGTGTCATCACTTACTTCATCCCCTACCTGTATCTGTTCGCCGCAATGTTCAAACTACAGAGCGAGCCCCCTGGAGAAGAAGTCATTCGCGTTCCGGGCGGAAAGCCAGCGGCTTATGCACTGTCGATTCTGGGTTTCACGACGACGCTGTTCACCATCGCCTTGTCGGTACTACCGCCACCCGACGAGCCAAACAAGCCGCTGGCCGTCTTCAAGATCGTCGGCGGCTGCGGAGCGCTGGTGTTGATCGGGGTGGGGCTGTACCTCGCGGGAAAACGAAGAGCACGCCGAAGTTCCGATCTTTCGCGTTGACAAGCTCTCGAGCCCGGCACAAACTCTCAGACGATCTTGTGAGTCGCCGCACGCCGAATGCGGCTTGAGATACGACCTCACACCTCTCAAAAGGAAGTTCCTTATGTCGAAGATCACGGGAACCACGCTCCTCTCCGCGCTGACTGCCATTCTGATTAGCCTGTTGTGCGGAAGCGCTGCGGCGCAGCAGCACATCACCGGCACTTTGGCCGACGGCGCCACGTATGTCATCGATGTCCCGGCGAACTGGAACCATAAACTACTTCTCTACAGTCACGGATTCGTCGCGCCCGGATCGGCAAATCCCGCATACGATTATGGCGACCCCTACACGGGCTACTACGTGTTTACGGCGGGTTACGCGCTGGCAGGTTCCTCCTACGCAACGACGGGTTGGGCAATTCATGAAGCACTCCCGGACCAGATCGCGGTGCTCGATGTTTTTCAGAGCCTCTTCGGCACTCCTACGCAGACCATTGCCTGGGGACATTCCATGGGAGGCATTATTTCCGCCGCGTTGGTGCAGCAGTATCCGAATCGCTTCAATGGCGCGCTTCCCATGTGTGGGGTCGTGGCCGGAAGCGTCGGCCTGTGGAATGAGGCTCTGGACGCCGCGTTTGCGTTCAACACACTGCTAGCGGGTGGGTCTTTCCAGGTCGTCCACCTGACGGACCCGGTGAATGGTTTCAACACCGCGGAAGCAATTCTCGGGGCAGCCCAGAGCAGTGCGCGAGGTCGGGCGAGAATTGCTCTGGTCGCGGCCCTTGCCGACGTGCCGGGATGGATCGATCCCAGTTCGCCGGAACCGTCGCCCACCGACTACACCACCCAGGAAGTCAATCAATTCGCGTGGCTCGCGTATGTCGATTTTGCTTTCCAGTTTTATTACCGCGCCGAACTGGAAGCGCGCGCCGGGGGCAATCCTTCCTTTAACACCGGCGTGAATTATGCCCAGCAACTGAAGCGCTCGCGCGATTATGCAGAAGTGCAAGCCCTGTATGCCGCTGCCGGGCTGACCCTCGACGTTGACCTGGCGACCCTGAAGAAGGCTTCACGAATTGCCGCCGATCCGAGCGCTCTAACTTACTTGAGCGACAACATCATTTTCACCGGCCAGCTCTCCGTCCCGGTACTGACGCTTCACACCACCGCGGATGGGCTCGTTCCGGCGGAAGACGAGAAAGCGTATTCAGTGGTTGTCCACAAAGCGGGTGACAATGCGCTGTTGCGAGAGACCTTCATCCACCGTGCGGGGCACTGCGAATTCACACCCGCCGAACAGATTGCCGCCTTCCAGACGCTTGACCTGCGCTTGCGCAGCGGGAAATGGCAGAGCCTCGCAGCCTCGCAATTGAACGCGGAGGCGACTGCGCTTGGCCCGGTGTACAACTTCCTCGACATCAACGGCACATTCGTGCCCACGGCTGCGCAATTCTTGACTTATCAGCCGCTGCGATTTTTGAGGGTTTACGACGCCTTCACACACTAGAACGACAGCAGCCATTGCGCTTGGCACCATTTGTAAAAAGAACGTCAAAACTGCATGAATGCGTGCTGGGAGAGTCTTTTAGTGCTATAGTTCCGGCGCACACGGCGGTGACCCGCCGAATTTTGCCTCAGACCGACGTGATGTCTGACTGGAGAGGCACACATGAACAGCAAATTTACCAGCAGGGCCTGCGCGGCTCTTGCCTTCGCCATAATTCTCGCGAACGTCTCCTCGGCAATAACTTATAAGAGGATCTACAACTTTACCGGAGGTGCGGACGGCGGCGATCCCGCGACTCCATTGACGTTTGACAGTGCCGGCAATGCTTATGGCACGACGGCGGCAGGCGGCGATTTCGACTTTGGCACCGTGTTCATGCTGACGCCTTCGGGACAAGAGACCGTGCTCTACAGCTTCACGGGAGGCGGCGACGGGCTGGATCCGCACGGCGGCGTAATACTCGACAGTGCGGGGAATCTTTACGGCACGACGGTTGCGGGTGGATTCGGCGGACTCTGCGCCGGCGACGGTTGCGGTGTAATTTACAAGCTATCGCCATCGGATGGGGGCTGGACTCAGACCACGCTCTACAGTTTCAAAGGCCTCAAAGACGGCTTTGGCCCCGGTAGCGGACTCATCTTCGACAGCGCTGGCAATCTATACGGCACAACTCCGGACGGCGGCGCGCATTTGGCAGGAGTCGTTTTCGAACTCTCTCCGCAGGCGCACGGCTGGCAGTACAAAGTGATCCACACGTTTACCGGCGGGAAGGATGGTGCCGTGGGCTCGCTCGGGTCACTGCTGATGGATGCAGCAGGAAATCTCTATGGCGTCGCCGAACTCGGTGGAACCAATGGAGCTGGCTCCGTGTATGAGCTTTCTCCAACGGCACGTGGACCATGGAAGACCACTGTGTTATACGACTTCAAAGGCATGCCAGATGCGGCAAATCCTTATGGTGGGCTGATTTTCGACAAGGCGGGCAATCTCTACGGCACCGCTTATTTTGGTGGCGCGAGTGGAATGGGCGCGATCTTCCAGTTGACGCCCGGCCCCAACGGCACGTGGCAGGAAAACGTGCTGTATAGCTTCCAGGGCGGGACGGACGGAAGCTTCCCCACAACCACTCTCGTCTTTAACGCAGCAGGCAGTCTCTACGGCACCACCTCGACGGGAGGACGACCGTCTTGCGACTGTGGCACGGTGTTCAAACTCAGTCTCGCTGGCGGCAGTTGGAATGAGAAAATCGTCCACTTCTTCGGCAAGGGCCGGGATGGGTCCAGTCCAAATTACGGATTGACGTTTGATCAGGCAGGCAATCTGTACGGCACAACGCCGGTCGGGGGCAATGGAGGGCAAGGGACGGTCTTTCAGGTCACGCCGTAGCGTAGTTGCGGTGCCGTCCCTAACGGGACTCGGGTCTCGTTTGCTTGCTTTCCCGGCACTGACGTGCCGGGCTCTCCAATTCCGCCGCTTCGCGGCTGGGGCGAATGCACAACGCCATGCTACACCGGCACTGCCGTCTTGCGCTTCGGATTGAAGAACGGTAACGGCACGACCGTCGCGGTTGTCTTCATTCGTTGCGCTTCGATGGTCAACTCCATTTGTAGTTTGGTGCCAGGCTTGGAATACTCGGTACCCACGCTGGCTAGCGCAATCAACTTCTTCAGCAACGGAGAGAATGCCGTGGTCGTGGCCTTGCCTACGTGCTTGTCGCCTGAATAAACGGGAACGGCAACGCGCGACGCCTGGCTGGGTGCTGCCGGAGAGAGTCCGAACTTGTCGAACTGCTCTTCCACTTCCACCCAATCCACTTCCAGTCCGACTAGCTGCCGCGCCACGCCCTGCTTGTTGTCACGCGCTAACGCGCGCTTGCCGATGAAGTTCTCTTTTTCGAGATGGACCATCTTGCCGAAACCCAGCTCATACGGCGAATATTTCTGCGACGGAATTAGCGCCTTCTTCGAGCTGATGTAATCGACCTCGATTAACAGCAGTCCCGCTTCTACGCGCGACACATCGAGCGCCAGCATTCCGGCGGCGTGAATGTCGAACTGCTTGCCCTTGTCCATCAGCGCGTCCCAAACTCGGACAGCCTCATGGTCGTCATTCCGTGGAATCCATATTTCGTAGCCTAGGTCGCCGGTGTATCCGGTGCGCGAAATATCGACCGACACGCCGGCAATCTTGCCGCTCGTCTTGCGGAAATATTTCAGGTTGGCGATGTCGGCCTCCGCGACCGTTTTCAAAAGTCTTGCCGAGGCCGGTCCCTGCAGCGCCAACGCTGCAGTTTGCTCGGAGATGTCTTCGATCTGAACGTCCATGTTCAGGCCGTTCTGGCGAAACCAGCGCAGGCTGGGATCGGCGGCCGTCCAGCGATACTTGTTTTCTTCGAGGCGCGTGATCGTACCGTCGTCGATGACCTTGCCGTCCTCATCGCACCAGCAGGCATAGATGACCTGCCCCACAGCAACTTTGTTGATGTCGCGTGTGATCACACGGTTCACCAGTTTGGTCGCATCCTTGCCGGTAATCAGGTACTTGTAGAGTGGAGAAATATCAATCAGCGCGCACGCATTGCGGATCGCGTTGTACTCGTGCTCGTGATGAACTTCGTAGACGCTGACCGTGTAGTATCCCGACCACTCGCGGTAATTCAGACTGTGGCAGAGGGCAAACGTTCTCTCGTGAAACGCTGTTCCTATGGGCAAGGCGACCTCGTATCGTCTTCCTTCGTGTTCTTTCCTTGGTGAAACTTCGTGTCCTTCGTGGTAAAGAAAGGCTGAAAACCACGAAGGACACGAAGGATCACGAGGGAAGAGCCTGACGCCGGATTATATGCACGCAACCGCGTCAGGGCAAGCCCAGAAATGAATTGACCCTTGGTTATAAATCACACGTAAGTAGAGACAAAAGGACAGTTTCTCGATAGAATGGCGAGTCATTTTTTCTGAAGTTTCGGTTATCCGCTGTACCTTATCCAGGTCAAAATATGCCTGCTGTTTCAAACGGTAAGAAGTACGACGTAATCGTGATTGGCGGAGGCCACAACGGCCTCACCAACGCCGCCTATCTGGCAAAAGCGGGAAAGAAAGTGCTGGTGCTCGAGCGCCGGCATGTTCTCGGAGGCGCGGCTTGCACGGAAGAAGTTTTTCCCGGCTTCAAGTTTTCCGTGTGCTCGTATGTCGTCTCGCTGCTGCGGCCAGAGATCATTCGCGACCTCGATCTTCCCCGCCACGGACTCGAGATCCTGCCGCTCGATGGCACTTTCACTCCCATGCCGAACGGGGACCATCTGTGGCGCGTCAACGATCACGGCAAGACGCATCGCGAAATTGCCCGCCACTCGCGCGTGGATGCCGAGGCCTACGATGAATTCGGCAAGGCGATGCAGGCGATGTGCCGCTTCGTCAAGCCGATCCTCAGCATGATCCCGCCCGACCCGGCGACGCTGAATCCGAAAGAACTGATGAAGCTGCTCTTCATCGGACGCCGCTTCCAGGGCATGTCGAGCGAGGACAAGTACAACCAGGTCCAGCTCATGACCATGAGCGCCATCGACTTTCTCGACCAGTGGTTCGAGACGGATGTGCTCAAGGCGACCATGTCGGCCTCGGGGATTATCGGTACATTTCTCGGCGTGCGCTCGCCGGGCACCGCCTACGTTTTACTGCACCACTACATGGGCGAGATTGATGGCGCGTTCCGCGCTTGGGGATTCGCGCGGGGTGGCACCGGCGCTATCTCGAATGCGATTGCTGACGCGGCTCGCGAGGCTGGAGTTGAGATTCGCACCGAAGCTCCGATTGCGCGGATCGTGGTGAAAAACGGACGCGCTAACGGCGTTGTGCTCACGAATGGCGACGAGATTTACGCCGACGTGGTCTCCTCCAGCGTCGATCCGCGGCTCACATTTACCAAGATGATCGAGCCCGGCAATCTGCCTGATGAATTCATGGAAGGCGTGAAGCGCTACAAATTCCGCGGATCTTCGGGCAAGGTGAACATGGCGCTCGATGGCTTGCCGAATTTCAAATGCATGCCGGGAGTGGGTGCGCACCTGCGCGGCGCGATGTCGATCTCTCCGAGCGTCGAATACATGGAGAAGGCGTACGACGAAGCGAAATACGGGCACTGGTCTTCGCATCCCTACATCGACATGGTGATTCCGACGCTGACCGACACATCGCTCGCGCCGCCGGGCAAACATATTCTTTCGTGCTTCGTCCAGTACGCGCCTTATAAACTAGCGCCCGGCCTCGACTGGGACACGGAAAAAGAAAAGTTCGGCGACAACGTGGTCAACACCATTGCCGAATATGCGCCAAATATCAAGGACATCATCCTGCACCGGCAGGTTGTCACCCCGCTCGATCTCGAACGCGAGTGGGGCCTCAGCGAAGGCAACATCTTCCAGGGCGAACTCTCGCTCGAACAGTTGTTCTTTCTGCGCCCGGTGGCCGGGTGGGCGCAATTCCGTTCGCCCATCAAGAACTTATACATGTGCGGATCGGCCACGCATCCTGGCGGCGGCATCATGGGCGCGCCCGGACGTCTGGCGGCACTCGAAATTCTGAAAGACGGGGGGGCATAAACTGTGGCCGAAACGCGCGATGTCATCATCGTCGGTGGCGGACACAACGGTCTGGTCGCCGCCTTCTATCTCGCCAAAGCCGGATTCAAACCGCTGGTGCTCGAACGCCGCGCCCAGGTGGGCGGTGCGGCCATCACCGAAGAATTTCATCCTGGCTTCCGTTGCTCCACGCTCGCGCACAACACCGGCCCGCTCCGCGCCGACATCGTGCGCGACATGCAGTTGGAGAAGCACGGCCTCAAGCTGACGACTCCTGATGTGAACACCGCCTCTTTGCTGCCCGACGGTCGGGCGCTCGTCCTTTACTTCGATGCGAAAAAGGCAGCGCAGGAAATCGCGCAGTGGTCGCAGAAAGACGCTGCATCCTACGCGGACTTTGGCACGGCGCTTGGCAAGATCGGCAAGGTCATCGGCCAAGCGCTTTTGCTTACGCCGCCGAACATCGACAGCCCCAGCAGCAGCGATCTCTGGGGAATGCTAAAGACGGGCCGGTCGATACGAAATCTCGGCAAGAAAGATTTGTATCGGGTCCTGCGCTGGGGACCAATGGCTGCCGCAGATCTGGTCGCTGAGTTCTTCGACACCGAACCGCTGCGCGCCACTATCGCTGCCCGTGGCATCTTCGGAACCTTCCTGGGCCCGTGGTCGGCGGGCAGCGCGCTCGTGCTTCTGTTACGCGCGGCGGCGGATCCAACTCCCGCCGGGAGCGTCCAATTCCCTATCGGTGGCGTTGGCGCTGTCACTCTCGCTATGGCTACGGTGGCGAAACAGGCAGGGGCAGAAATTCGCACCGGCGCTGACATTGCCGAGATTCGCGTGAAAGACGGCGTTGCTACCGGCGTCGTGCTCACTTCGGGAGAAGAGATTTCCGCGCGCGCTGTCGTCTCGAACGCCGACCCCAAGCGGACGCTCATGCGCCTGCTTGATCCCACGCACCTCGCCCCGGACTTCGTACAGAAGATCAAGAACTACCGCTGCATGGGAACGGTTGCAAAAATCAATCTCGCGCTCTCCGCGCTTCCGGAATTCCCTGCGCTTAAAGCAAAGGGTAACGGCAACCTGCTGCAGGGCCGCATCCAGATCAGTCCCGAAATCGACTACCTCGAGCGCGCCTTCGACGAATCGAAGTACGGCAATTTTTCGCGGAACCCGTACATTGAAATTACGTTTCCATCTCTTTCGGATCCATCGCTTGCCCCGGCCGGCCAACACGTGATGTCCATCTACATGCAGTACGCGCCATACAAGCTCAAGGGCAGCGACTGGGAGAGCCAGCGCAAAGCACTCGGCGAGACCGTGGTAAAGACGATCGCACAATACGCTCCGAATCTGCCGCAGACCATCCTGCGGCATCAGATCATAACGCCCAAGGATCTCGAAGAGACTTACGGCCTCACCGGAGGCCATATCTTCCACGGCGAGCTTGCACTCGATCAGTTCTTCACCATGCGGCCGCTGCTCGACTGGGCGCGCTATCAGACCCCGATCGAACGCCTGTATCTGTGCGGGAGTGGAACGCATCCTGGGACGGGTCTCACCGGCGGCTCGGGCGCCAACGCTGCGCGCGAGATTGCCAAGGCGCTGAAAAAGTAGTCGCGGCACTGGATTTCCTCGGTGTACCTCTGTGGTAAAGAAAGTCTTGAACCACAGGGGACACAGAGGTACACAAGGGCAAACTGACTGAATCCGAAGTTTTCTATGCCCAACTCTGCCATCCTTCTCGTTTCCTGCCCTGACCGCAAGGGGGTCGTCGCCTCAATTGCCGACTTCATCTTTCGCCATGGCGGCAACATTCTCTTTAACGACGAGCATGGCGACGAGGCATCCAACCTTTTTCTGACGCGGGTTGAGTTCGACCCGGCAGAATTTGATTTTGACCTCGCCCAGTTTTCCGAGCGCTTCGCCCCCCTCGCCCGCGATTTTCAGATGGACTGGCGGCTCGCCCACTCCGCCGACCGGCCGCGCATCGCGATCTTCGTCTCGAAGTATGACCACTGTCTGCAGGACCTGCTCTACCGCCACCAGAGCGGAGAACTGCGCTGCGAGATCCCGCTGATCATTTCCAACCATCCCGACAACCAGCGGATCGCCGACTTCTACCACATTCCCTACTTCGTCGTACCGGTGACGAAAGAGAACAAACGGGAAGCGGAACAGGAGCAAATCGCGCTTGTTCGCGAACACAAATGCAATCTCGTCGTCCTTGCCCGCTACATGCAGGTGCTCTCGAACGAGTTCATCGCAACGCTCGGCTCACAGAATCTCATCAATATTCACCACTCCTTCTTACCCGCGTTCGTCGGCTCCAAGCCGTACCACCAGGCGTTCCAGCGCGGCGTCAAACTGATCGGCGCGACCGCCCACTACGTTACGCAAGTACTCGACGATGGCCCCATCATCGAGCAAGATGTCGTTCGCATCTACCACCGCGACACTATTAACGACCTGATCCAAAAAGGTCGCGACCTTGAAAAGGTTGTCCTGTCGCGCGCCGTCCGCTGGCACGTGGAAAACCGCATTCTGCTGTACGGAAACAAAACTGTGGTCTTCCAATAACGCCGCGCTCAACTGTTAACCGGAGGCCCTCAGGGGCTAAAGCCCCCGTCCCTTGCAAGCCCTGAGCGGCACGGCTGAAGCCGTGCCCTTCCTGTTCGTGGTGAAGCTTGAGTTCTTCCGCAGCCTATGAATCCGTGCCCTTCTCAAGACCTATCCAGTGCTGTTTACAAGCATTGTTTGCCTAGGCCTCTCCGACTCGGTTTCCGAATGCTGAGAACTGAGAACCGGGAACTGGCAACTGGGTGGTAGTGCAGTCACTTCCGTAACCAGGTAACCAATTGCGTCGCGCTTCCCTTTCGGTTTTACTAAAGGACGGACCCCATTTGGACACACTACGGCGCGATCTCGAAGGAGCGGACATTGGTTGAGGATCCCAAATGGGAACTGGCGCTGCTAGCCACGGTTCAGAGCTTCTACCAGCGGCTGCTCAGCGACCAACTCGGCGGCGAGCTCCCTGCGCCCGCCGAACTCGCCCCGGACGTCATCAGCCACACCGCGGACGTGCGTGCCACCCTCGATCGCATGTACCTCTGGATTCAGCTGCTCGACATGGCGATCACTCCCGCCATGCTGCGGCTGGGCGTGCAAAACGATCTTGATCCCGAGGTTGCCGAGGCGCTGCTGCGCTACTTCGCGCGCCACCGCGACGATTCTGGCGCCAATCGCGACAAGACCGATCTGGTCGCAACCTTTCTGTTTCGCCATCCACGCGTAACCGGCCAGTGGGAGCAGCGGGGCTACGGCCTCGACGGGTCGATTCCTCTGTCTCCATTTGAAATTGCACTGCTCGAAATTCTGTCGGAGTCCGAAGCGCCTACGCTCTCGGATGCCGATGTGCAACTGCTGCGGGAATTCGGCCCCTTGCTTGACCAAGCGAATCGCTTCCAGGACTTCACCGCGCTCATGGATTCCGGCATCATCCAGCGAGTTCGGGAGTTGAAGGCAAAGCTAGGGGAATCGATTTATCACCCCGGGGTGCTGGCCACCCTCGCGCCGTACAATGCCGCATTCGGCGACCGCTTCCATACATTGTTCGCCGCTGCCACCAAAGAAATCAAGGATTTTGCCACCCGCCTGGAAGAACTTGGCGGCAATATTCTCAGCACAGTGGACGGCGTCGAAGTCACCGTCGAGCATGTCAACGCCCTCAACCAGGAAGCCTTACTGCAAGCCGATTACGGCGCGGCGCTGGATAAATTCCGGCGCGTTTCTCGGCTGAAGAAAGAGTTGGAGCGCAGGCCGCCGATCCGGCGCGCCCACCTGGACTCCACGCCTGCCCACGCCGTGAGTGTTGGTGGCGGCGCGGCGGCGGCTCCGGCGCTCGCTCCCAAGTATGCTCCTGCCGCAGTCACACCGCAGGCGCTGTCAGCCGAAGAAGCGAAGCTGCGGAGAGTGGAAGAATCGATTCGCGTCTTCGTGCGCGTCGCTGATCCGAAGTTCCGGCAGATCGTGCCGATGCGCTATTTCAACCTGATGCTTACTCCGGCCGAGGTCGAAGCTTACACCGCCGACTATCTTGAACAAACGGGCCCGCGCGCGGATGCTGCCCGAATGCTGCTCCGACTGGTTGCCGTGACCGCGCGCATTACCACTGAGATGGAAGAACTCAAGCGTTCACAAAATTCCCGTTCCGTCTGGAAACTGCACGCCGATTCTCTGGTCGTCCTCGTCGACCTCGGAAAGCGCCTCGCGGAAGCCGTTGACCGGCTCGCCTTGACCATCGGCCAGCAGGCGGAGACGCAAGCCAACAGTGAGCCTCTCCGGAGTTCGCTTGAAAAACTGCGTGAGCGCACCACCGAAGCGGCAAAACTCGTCGGCCTGGCGTAAGAACCCGCTTCCGTCCCACTACTATTGGCTTTTGTCCTTCAGAAATTTTGCCGCCGTGTCGGCATTCGGGTATTTCGGATCCACACCCAGCGCCTTGCGGTAATTTTCCAGTGCGTGCGGCAAGTCGCCTGCCTTGAACTGAGCGTCCGCCAAACTGTCGTAAGTGTTCGCCGACTTTGGAAAATCCTCCGTATTCATCTGGAATACTGCAATCGCTTCCTTGTACCGTTTCTTGCCGAGCAGGCCGTAACCCAGGTGGTTGATGCCTTGTTCAGAAACCAGTTCCGACTTCGGATCGGCTTGTCTGAGCTTCCGCACCAGATCGCGGGCCTGATCGAAACCTTCTGCCGTTACGATCTCGGAAATCGCCGTTGCACCTACATTCAAATAGGGGTCGTTCTCTTGCAGGTACTTCACGGCTGCCGCCGGATTAGAACGCAATTCCGCCTTTACCCTTCGCAGTTCGCGCTGGTATGAGGCGGGAACATCGTCCACCATCCGCGCCAACTGCGCCTGCGAGAGCCATTCGCCGCGCACCATCACACCCAGCACTCGCCGTGTGCTGGCGATCGCAACCAGCGGGTTGCCCTCTAGCAAGACCAGATCGGCTCGCTTGCCCACCTCCACCGTCCCGAACTCGTTGGCATGCCGCAAATACCGCGCCACATTCACGGTCGCGGTCTGCAGCGCCTGGTAAGGCGTTAAACCATCGTCCACAAATTCCTGAAATTCGTCGTGAATACCAAATCCCGGCAGCGGTCCAACCTCCGGCGCATCGGTTCCGCACATCAGCGGCACACCGGCGTCAAAAAGGGCTTTGAGCAGTTTTCGCTGGAATGCCAGCGAAGTGCGAATCTGCGGATATTCGCCCGGCGAGAATCCATTCTTGTACCGGTTTGCCGCAGGCTGGTATAGAGCCTGCGTCCAGGGCGGAAGGTACCTCATCTCCGGGTTCTTGAGGAAAGCGTCAAGATCCGTCGCTTGTTGCACGATCGTCGCGTAAGTTGACAATGTGGGCGTGACAAAGATGCCGGCCTCCTTGGTGAGTTTCACCGCCTCCGGAATCCGGCTCTCGTCGTACACGATGTGCGCATCGTGGTCGTCGTGCTGCGGGTTGAAAAACGTGTAGGTAAACTCTTCGAGGTGGGCAATGGATTGTCCGGACTGCACTGTCAATTCGAAATCCGGCCCGCGTGCCACGTGCCCCATCAGCAACAGGTTTCTCTTTTTCGCCTCGGCAATCAGCGCTGGATACTCCGCCTTCGACACCGGGTTGTAGACCTTGACTCCGTCGTATCCGGCATCGGCTTGCTGGTCCACCAGGCGAACGTCTTCCTCCGCGGTTCGCGCCCGCTCAAAAATCGGCCCGGTGGTGAAGATGGTGGGTCCGATCATCTCGCCGCGCGCAATTTGCTTTCGCCACAGCAAGTGCGCCGGATGCCCATCGAGATTGAAGACCGTGGTCACGCCGTTGGCAAGGTAGAGTGGCAGTTCGTTCGGAGAGAGCAGATGCACGTGCGCGTCCGCCAGCCCCGGAATCAGGAACTTCCCCTTCGCGTCGATCTTGCAGGCGCCGCGAGGAATGACCACCGTTTTCGACGGTCCAACCTGCGTAATCGTGCCGTTCTCGACCACCACCGTCTGATCGGGGAGCAGGCGTTCCTCGTTCATGGGGATGACATTCGCGTGTACGAAGGCGCAAGGTGGAGCAGAGGTCTTCACGGCGTCTGCGGCTAACGCGGACGATAGCAAAGAGGCGCCAAAACACAACATCCCGAAACCATTGCGGAAACGGATCATAGGTGGAACACTCCCCTCAGTTCTCGTTGAACATACGCAGCGCTGCGTTGGACGGTTCCGGGAAAGAAAGGAAAGGACGAATCAGGGAAGACAAAACACAACGACAACAAAACGGGAAACAAGCCGGGCGGAACGCCCGGCTCTCCGCGCTATGGCCTAGTGAATATCGAACTGCTCCTGGTGCAGTGCCGGATCCGACTTCACGATGATGGTTTTCTTCGTGAGTTCTTCCATTTCGTTCAGGAGTTGCGCGTTGTTGGCTTTCAGCGCTTTCGCAACCTCGGGGTTCACTCGCAACATTACGTCGCTGTGCTCCAGATGACTCGAAATCTTGCGCATCTCGACGTAAATCTCGTTACAGATGGTATTCACTGACTTCACGAAGCCCGTGGACTGGCAATACGGACACGGCGACCCAATCGTACGTTCCAGCGATTGCTTCACGCGCTTGCGGGTGATCGCTACCAGACCGAAATCGTTAAACTGCAGCACCTTTGATGGGGCCCGGTCGAGGCGCAACGCCTCTTCGAGTGCCTGCATCACTTTCTGCCGATTGCGCCGCTCGTCCATGTCGATGAAGTCGATGATGATGATGCCGCCCAGATCGCGCAGCCGCACCTGGCGCACGATTTCCTTGATCGCGTCCACGTTGGTCTTCACGATCGTGTCTTCCAGACGAGCCGTCTTGCCGACGTACTTGCCGGTATTCACGTCGATTGCAACCAGCGCCTCGGTCTGATTGATCACGATGTAGCCACCGCTCTTCAGCCAGACTTTCGACTTCAGTGCCTTGTTGATTTCCTCGTTCAGCCCGAACTGATCGTAGAGTGGCGTCTCCTTGGTGTAAAGCTTGACGCGCTTGACCAGAGCCGGCTGGAAGCGATTCGCAAACCGCAAAATGCGCTCGTATTCCTGCTCGGTATCGACCCAGATGACGGAGAAATCCGAACTCACCTGATCGCGCAGCACGCGCTCGACCACGTTCAGATCGTGATAGATCAGCGCTGGAGCCTTGCTGCTATCGGAGCGCGACTTGATCTCGGTCCAAAGGTTTTTCAGAAAGCGGATATCAGCCCGCAGTTCTTCGTCCGTGGCTCCTGCCGCGGCTGTCCTTACAATAAAGCCGCCACCGCCGTTTTCGCGCTCGCTCTGGATGATGCGCTTCAGCCGCTGCCGTTCTTCTTCCGATGCGATCTTGCGCGACACGCCAGTGTGATTCACCGTCGGCATGAAGACCAGGAAGCGTCCCGGTAACGCGATGTGACTGGTGATGCGCGCGCCCTTCTTGGCGATCGGCTCCTTGGCAATCTGGATCAGTACTTCCTGCCCCTCTTTCAACAGCTCGCTGATCTGCGGCACCACCGTGTTTTCACGACTGCGGAAGCGGCGTCCGCCGCGCCGTCCACGGCGCCGGTCGAGGTCGCGATCAGGGCCACGCTCGGGACCGCGACGCTGTGTCCGCTGCAACAATCGTGCCTCGGGCGCTGGGCCGCGAACTTCCGCGCTGGCGTCCACGGTGCCGTCGCCAATCGCCTCAGCCTCGAGCAAGGCCTCCGCTTCGGCTTGCGCCTCTTCGAGTTCCAACTCTTCCGCTTCCCGCTCTTCGGCTTCCAATTCGGCTTCAGGTACGGCTTCGCCAGTGGTTGCAGGCTCACTGCCAACGGCCAGGCCCGGACCTGTCTCTCCCACCACAGATTCCGACAACTCTCCACCCGCTGCCCGTGTTTCTTCTTCCAGCTCTTCAAAACCCGCATCGTCTCCCGGCTCTTCCCCATAAGAGACGAGATCGGCTTCTTCTTCCTCGATCTCCTGTTCCTCGACCGCGCCGTGGGCCAGTTCGTGCACAACCGGCTGTGTGATGACTGGAGTCGCCACGACTTCCGCTGCGTGATTCATCTTCTCGGGCGCCGAGCGAGTTTCCTCGACCGTCAGCGGCTCGTTTCGGAATTCCGCCATTTCCGGTGCGCTGGAGACGGTCCCATGCACCTCTTCCTCAACCTCCGCTTCCGGCACATGCTCATGCTGCTCGTGAAGGGGCTCGGCAACCTCCGCCGCGAAAATGGGCTCATCTTCCGGAAAGCTGGCGACGACCGAGGCTGCGGCAGGCGCCGGCCGCTCCGGTGCTGCAGTCTCCGTGGACAAAGCCGCACTCTGACTTTGTCGCTGGTACTTCGAAATCGATTCGCCGGGAAGAACGATCGGTTGATATCCCGGAGGCGGTCCGTAATCGTAATCGTGACCGGTGCGGACAGTCGGCGCCGACCGCTGGAATCGCGAGTCCGGTCCGCTGCGGCCTGTGCGGTCACCGCGGCTAAAGCGGTCGCTTCTTCCTTCACCTCGAGGTTCGCTCCGCACTTCTTTGCCGGGTTCGCTGCGCGGCTCGGTTCGAATTTCTCCGCGGTCTGCGCTCGGCCCGCGCCCGCCCCGGTCTTCGTTCTCTCCACGACGTCCGCGACGGCGACGACGGCCGCGATAATCGCGGGACCCGCCAGCGGCGCTGCCGGGCGCCTCCGAAACCGCTGCTTCCGGCGGTCCCACCTCGCCCTCGATGCTTCCGGTTTCCGACGGCGGTCCTTCTAGCGCTGGACCGCCGGATTCCAAACCGTTGCGCGGACGCGCCTCGGTCACCGGACGATTGGCCGGGATCGCTTCATCCAGGTCCTCGTCCTGCTGTTCGAGATCCATGAAATCGGAAACGTAGAGAAAGGCGTCGCGTTCCAACCCAATATCCACAAAGGCCGACTGCATGCCTGGCAGCACGCGCGTCACACGGCCCTTATAAATCGAGCCCGCTAAGGTGTATTCGTTTTCTCGTTCGAGGTAAATTTCCGCTAACTGATCGTCTTCTGTGATCCCCACTTTGGTTTCGTGGGGCGTGGTCGATACAAACAATTCCTTGTTCATTTCTACTCCGGTTGTTCTTCACCGGACCAGAAGCGCAAGGCGGACCGAGGGATCGATAGCGTTCAGCGCCGCTCCGGGTAGGAGCGGGCGCGGTCCCGGAGTTCTTCCCGGGGCCTACACTGCAGTGAATTGTTCTTTCTCGTCTGCACTGATCGCGTTAAGCCTTCTGCCAGGTCTGTGGCCACTCTCTCGCGTTCACGCTGAGGGGGCCGTTCCCCGCCTGACTGGCTTCAATCCTGTCCGGCTTCGACTTCTGCCGGCATTCTGCCCTCCTTTTTCGCGAGGGCCTTCGTAATCTTGTTTCGTGCTTGATCTTTAGCTGATCTTGTTTCGTTGGCGCCGTTCTCAAGGGCGCCCCAACTTCTGCCGACCGTCTCAGTTCACGAAGCGGCGCATCCTGACGTTCATTACCATCCCCAGCGCCAAAAACATGAAAAGAACGGAAGACCCACCGTAACTCATGAGCGGCAGAGGTATTCCTGTGACTGGCATAAAGCCAACCACCATGCCAACGTTGACCAGAATGTGAAAGCTAAGCACAGCCACCACACCCATCACCAGAAATGCCCCGGCGCGGTCGGGCGCCGTCTGTGCATTCTGGGTCAACCGCATCAGCACTATAAAGTATAACAGCAGAACCGCCAGAGCACCTACAAAGCCGTGTTCTTCGGCAAATGCGGCAAAAATGAAGTCGGTTTGCGGCACCGGCAAAAACGCCAAGTGGGTTTGCGAACCTTGGCTGCTGCCAAAGATCCCGCCCGACCCCACCGCAATCAAGGATTGATTCACCTGATACCCAGAGCCCTGCCGATCCGCATCCGGGTTGATAAAACTGGTCAAACGTTCCTTCTGGTATGGCTTCAGAACGTGGACGCGATCAGAGAAGAAAACAACGGCCACCAGCGACGCGCCGATCAAGACGACCGGCAATGCCTGCCTCCATTGCAGGCCGCCCAGAAACAGCCCCATCACCGCGACCGGAATGTAGGTCAGCGCCGTTCCCAGGTCGGGTTGCGCCAGCACCATCAGCATCGGGAAGCCGACGATCGCGCCCGCCTTCAAGAAGTCCGACCAGGAGAGTTCCCGGTCGTGCAAATCCGAAAAGTACTTTGCGACCGCCAGGATCAGGATCAGCTTTACCCATTCCGAGGGCTGAAAATGACTGCCGCCGGGCATCTTGATCCAGCGCCGCGCGCCCAGATACTTCTGCCCGAACAGAAGGACGGAAATGAGCGATGCCAGGGATACGATGTACAACCAGTGGACTTGTTCCAAAAGGGCTTGATAGTTGAGCAGGCTGACCAGGAACATTGCGCCCACGCCCGCCAGAATCCAGTAGATCTGCTTGATGTGGGCCCCGGCGAATTTGGTGTGCTCGGTGGCGCTGTGAATCTGCAGCACGCCGAGCGCGCAGATCACCAGCACGAAGCCCAGCAGGAGCCAGTCGAAATCTCGGTAGGAAACGTAGCGCGACATCGATTCAGTAGCCGACCCCAGAAAGCATGGGGCGGAAATTGGGGCAAGGACTCAAGAAGAACTCGCTCAAAACTAAAATCACTGGCAGTACTTCGACGGGCATGAGGGGCTAACCGGAGGTTCGGACCGCGTCCATATCCAGATGGCCGCTCCACCCACAGCCGCCAATCCGCCGTAGACCACCGGCTGCGAACTCATGATTCCTCCACCAGCCGCCGGTGCTGCCCCAGAGCGCCGACGTTTCTTCTTTTTCTTCTCGGTGTCGGTCGTGTCGTCGCGTGTGGTCTGCTGCCCCTGCGTCACGGTTGTTATGCCCTTGTCATCTTGCACCGTCACGTCGCCTTTGTTGGCCGCGATCTGCACGCGCCCGTCCACGTCGGTCACTTGAAACTCGGTCCACGAATTGGCCGCTGGCTTCACGGTCACGTCGCCGGCGCGCGCTGCCAGGCCGCGTGAAGTGGTTATACGCACTGCGCCATGCTCGAGTTCCACCGCAGGTCCTTCAAATTTCACCAGTGAGTCTGCCAGCACCATCACGTTCGATCCGTTCGATTGAATGCTGGCCGTCGAATCGGGCCGGGTCTGCAACATGTCACCCGAAAAAACGGCCGATGACTTCGGCACCTCGCTGCCATTCAGCCACGCCGAACCGTTCGTGTACAACATGGCCGACGCCGTCTCTCCCGCCAGCATCACTTGCGCCGGAAACAGGATCGACAGCAAACAGCACACAGCAGACCGAAACGCTGACTGTGACATGGGTTCGGATCACTCCCGCATTTCTGGATTTTCGACTATCGTAAGCGGTAAAGAGTTACAGGTCAATGCGTTTGTTCGTTTCTGTGCACTTTGGAGTTACCACTGGAGCAATGCTCACCTCGCCCGTCCAGCGGGATCTGGAACTCCCGACAAGCATCTCGCCATTGACTCCCTCAACTTCCACATTCAACCAGTAGTTCGGCTCATGGCGCCCGCAGATTCTCATCTTCAAATAGTTACCCGTGAGCGCCTCGGTGAAATCCGCTCCCCCCGATTGCAGCGTGATCGCCTCGACCACCGTTCCCACCAGCGACCGCATAAACGCCGCCTTCTTCTTGGATGCAATTTCCCGCAGCACGCGATTTCTTTCCCGAGCTACAGCCACGGGAACCTGCCCCGACTGGTCCGCGGCCGGCGTACCCGGACGCGCCGAATAGGTGAAGACGTGCAGGTAGGTAAACGGCAGTTCTTCGATCATCCGGCGCGTCTCTTCGAACTCCGCTCCCGTCTCGCCCGGGAATCCCACCATCACATCGGCACCGATCGCAGCTGTTGGCATGGCCGATCGTATCTTCAAGATCTTCTCCCGGTAATGCCAAGGCCGGTACTTGCGATGCATGCGCCGCAACACGGCGTCACTCCCCGATTGCATCGGTACGTGCGCATGCTTGGCGATCCGCCCGGAAGTCGCCACCAGCCCGATCAGGTCATCGCTCCAATCCATCGGCTCGACCGAACTCACGCGCAATTTCGCAAGAGACGTCTGTTCTAGGATGGCGCGAATCAGATCGACGAGTCGCTGGTCGTTGGTCGTTGGTCGCTCGGGGTTCGACTCTGGCTGGTCATTTGCCGAAATCTCCGAGCTGCAAGGTTCTTGCTCGCCAACGATTAACGACCGACGACCAGCGGCGGAAGGCTGAGAGCTGACAGCTGAGAGCTGAGAGCTGATCTCCAGATCTCTTCCCCATCGCCCCAAATTAATTCCCGAAATCACCACTTCGCGATAGCCCGCATCTACCAGCGTGCGCACTTCCGCGATCACGCGCTCCATCGGAAGCGAACGGCTCTGTCCCCGAACATACGGAATCACGCAGAACGAGCAGCGGTTGTCGCATCCATCCTGCACTTTCAGATTGGGACGCGTGCGCTCGTTGGCGGCTTCAAATACCGGAGCCGCCAGCAGTTCGGTGTGCGCAAAAATATCTCCCACGATCACGCTGCCCGTCGGGTGCCCCACTCTTTCGCGTTCTGTGCGAAAGGGTGGGTTTCGCCACGCTCCCGCAAGCTGCGCGAGTGGAACAAATCCCGCCGAAGCAGAAGTCGCAATCTCCGCCGCCTGGTGCTTGTGCGAATTCCCGACCACCCAGGTCACGCCGGGCAGAGCCGCCAATTCTTCCGGCGCCCGCTGAGCGTAGCAGCCCGTCACCAGAATGCGGCAATCCGGATTCACTCGCTGCAGGCGTCGAATCGATGCGCGCGCGTCTTTATCCGCGCCGTCGGTGACCGTGCAGGTGTTCAGCACCACAATTTCGGCGTCACGCGCCGCGCTGGCGCGCTCCAGTCCGCGCTCCAGAAACTGCCGTTCCAGAGCAGCACCGTCCGCCTGGGTAGCACGACAGCCAAAATTCTCTATGTAGAAACTAGCCACGCTCCTATACTAAACGAGTGGATGCTGCGGCTGAAGCTCGTGTGATCGTGACATGATGACGGTTGCTCGCTGATTCCGCAGTGCACTGCATCTCCAACTCCACGTGACGAGGTGCACCATGAAACGTCGCATTCTTCTTGTCGACGACGATCTCGCCGTCCTGCTGACCCTCAAGGCTGTTCTCGAACTCCACGGATTTGAAGTCGAAACCGCCGGCAGTTCCGCCGAAGCCCTTGCCCGCATGGCATCCGGCGTTTACCAGATGGTGATCAGCGACTTGCGCATGGAGACGGAAGAGGCTGGCCTGGAAGTCCTCCGCACCGCACGCCGCCAGGCGTACGATCCTGCGACCGCGCTGCTCACTGCCTACCCACCGTCCGGAGAGCATTGGGACCGAAAGAGTGGGCACGTAAGACACCGAGAGGGCGAGGATTGGAGTGGAGAAAACTCGGACTCGTTGCTCATTAAGCCGCTGGGCACCGGCGATCTTCTGCGCCAGGTGGAAGCCCTGCTCGTTCGCCACGCCGACCGGCAACTCCGCCAGCGCAACGCCGCCGCCAAGGCGCAAGAAACCGGCCGCCAGGCGGGATGAGCATCCCGCTGGCCCTGTTCCCTGAACATTAATGGAGAATCAGGCGCTTGCGACCTGTCGCCCCTGCTGAAAACATTCGCGGCACAGCACCGGCCGTCCTTGCGTCGGCCGGAACGGTACCGTGGTCTCTTTTCCGCACTGCGAACAGTTCGTCCGGGTCTCCGTCTTCGCGTATGAATTGCCGCGCGACGGCCCGTGCGATGTGGCTCCCAATACGGCCACGCGCTTGCCCTTACAGTTCTTGCAGCGTTTGGGTTCGTTCTTGAACTGCTTGTCGTGGAAGAACAGTTGTTCACCCGCCGTGAACACGAAATCCGTGCCACAATCGATGCACTTCAGAATCTTGTCCTGGTATTCCATTGAAGAGGCGCTCCCATTTCGCGGCCCTGCTCAACACGGGAGACCCGAATAGGGAAGGATCCGGTTCACAACGTGGGCAGGAGATTTACATCCCCCTCATGCTTGACCCCTTGGACTCGGCCCGCCATGCGGTGTGCACCGCACGGTTACTGCTTGGAAACAACTACCGGGGAAACTTGAACACCTTACACTGTGAGGAACGGGCCGCCCGTCCGTGAACGACCCGTCCTTCCTTAGTCCTGTTCCTTGCGAGCTTTCTTGCGGCTGCGCTTGCGAGCCAGCGCTTCTTTTACTCGCTTCCTCTCGCCGGGCTTCAGGTAAAACGAGTGACGCTTTACTTCCTTGATGATGTCCTCGGTTTGTACCTTACGCTTGAAGCGACGCAACGCGTTTTCGAGGGATTCACCCTCTTGAAGTCGAACTTCCGCCAACGGACTACACCCCCAAACTCGTCCTAAGTGGACTCGTTAGTTATGGCAAGCATTGGCCTTGTAAGTCAAGTGGATTATGAAAGAATTTTCACCCCACCTCAGAAATTCAAACGCACCGAGAACTGTATCTGGCGCGGTGTATATGCGCTGGTCGGCTTCATGAAACTTGTAGGTTGCTGATAATAAGCCGGATAATAGGTTCCGCCCGCTTTTTGAGAGTACTTCACGAACTCGCCGGCTGAATCGTAAAAGCCATTGTCTGCCAATCCATACCTTTTGTTGTCGCGATTGAACAGATTGAACGACTCCGCGGTCAGCTCCAGATGATACCGTCCGCCCAGATTTATCTGCCTTCCCACTCTCAGGTCCATGCTCGCGTAATCCGGACCGAGCAACCCATTGCGTCCATACTTCGGCAGACGGTCATTGCTCGTGTTCCCGTCCTGATTCGGATCACCCGACACCGTTGCATTCGCTGGACGGCCGCTGCCATACGTCATGATGCCGGAAATTTTCCAGTGATTGAAGGCCGTGGCCAGAAACTTCTGCTCCACCGCGAACGGATTGAACTCCTGGCTCGCAGAAATCGTCAGGCGTTGTCGCTGATCGGTCACACTCGACGCCCGCTCACTCTTCGTCGAATACGAGTTCTGTACAGTAGCCGGTGACCCCGCCGCCACAGCGTCCTGAACGGTATCGATCGCGTGCGCCCAAGTATATGCGAGCCGGAAATACATGCCTCCCGACACCCGCTTACGCACCGACACCGTCATACCGTGATACACACTCGAGGCCGCACCCTCAAACTGGTCGATTGCCCCCAGTCGCGAGATCGGGCGAGCAATGGGGCTGAGGCACGGCGGAAACGGACAACTGATGCTGTAAGCCGTCTGCCAGGCCGCAAACGATTCCACGTTATAAAACTCATTTTGGAAATTAGTGCCGCTGGAATCGTAGATCGGATAGTTGTAGTTCGTCGGCGGCGGAAGATTCACATCTCTTGCCCGGAGCATGTCAACTCCGTGGACATACAAATAAGACAATGTTCCCGTGAACCCACCCCCCAGTTCCTGCTCTAAACTTAGGCTTCCCTGCTGCACGCGGGGAGTTTTGAAGTCCGGAGCAAATGCTGAGATATCGCTGGTCGCATACTGCTTCAGCGAATCGGGCAGTGTGCATGACGCGGGCCCCCGCGGACAGTTCACCGCCGCATTGGGATACATTGGAAACACTCTTGCCTGGTTCTGATCCGTACGGTCGAGATAAAGAAAGTTATTGTTCACCCCGTTGTAATTCATCACCGACGACTGATAGATCTGAGGAATGCGAGTATAGAAAAGCCCGAATCCCGCCCGCACCATCAGTGGCCGATCATTCCCGAGGGCGTATCCGATACCCACGCGCGGCGCAAAATTCCTCTCTTGCAACGGCATCTTCCCCGCCGCCGGCCATAGTGAATTACTCACCATTCCCATTTTCGAGAACGTCTGCAGGTCGTAGCGCGCTCCCAGGCTCAAGGTGAAGTGCGGCGTTAACCGCACCGTGTCCTGCACGAACCCGGCATAGTCGTTGCTGTTCGGATGCGACACCGGGTTCCCGAAATTCTGTATGTAATAACGCGGCACATCGTGCGCCCAGGCTCGTAGTGGCGTCAGCGATAGGCCCCCGTGCATCGGTTCAAATGTGAACGGATCCACCACAATGCTGCTATACAAATATTCTCCCCCGTAAAGCGAGGGGAAATAGTTGTAGTCGAAGGTGAACATTGCGTCGCCGCCGAACTTCCACTCGTTGCGCCCACGGCTCAGGCTCATGGTCTCGGCCAGGTGCAGACGGTGTTCCCGCGTCTCACGTGGCAGTATTGAGGATTGCCCAAAATCCTGCAGCCAATTGTAGATTCTTGTCCGCACTCCTCTCGAGTTAGGAAAGGATTGCTGCAGGTCGCGCGAAAACTGTGCCCGCAGATGGCTGGTGAGGCGCGGCCTGATTTCGCTGAGCAAATTCAGCGACGCGCTTTCTGTCCTTACATCCTCCTCGCCATTGCCACTGATTGCATAATTCGTGACTGGACTCGACGGATCGAAGAACACATTGTTCGTGCCGTAATACCGCGATGTGCTCAGTCGCGCCGAGAGGTGCTGACGCGGCGTCAGGGCGCGATCCAGCTTCACAAATCCAGCATTCCCCAGCAACTTCGAGCGAAAGGTTCCACCCATGGTCGAAAGCTGCGCCGCCGAGCCAAACACCAGCGTCTGATCGCAAGCCTGGCCTCCGACTGCCGGATCGCAGGGCTGACGGTATTCGTGATCTCGTGGGTCAATCCCGACGCCAAGCTCGCCGAAAAAAGCTTCGAGCAGTACATGCGCGAAGGCGTGATCAAAGCAATCGACCTGGTCGAAGAGGTGACCGGCGAACGCAAGATCAATACCATCGGCTATTGCGTCGGCGGCACG
>JAIQFA010000114.1 GCA_020073525.1 Terriglobia bacterium | reverse complement strand
GTGCTCTCCCAAAGAGACCCTGGCGACGATATGCAACGCCGACTGCGCTACCAAGCAGCATACGGGGCTCTCCTTTGTTTGGATTTACTCGATGAGCAAGATTACGTTCAGATCTTTTGCGAACAGCACGAAGACTTCTTGGTAAAGAAGACTACGGGAAAGTACTGTGGTGTGCAGGTGAAGACCAGGGAGACTCACATCGGACCCTTTCGCGCGAACGATGCCCCGATCGTTACTGCTCTGACGCGCTTCGTCCAACTCGACAAGGAGTTCCCTGACTGCTTCGAGTCATTTATTATCGCCGCTAACTGCGATTTTCTCGACACCAACGAAGCAGAAACGAACCTACCCCACGTTCTTCGCCTATTGCGCGAACATCCCAACGTAAAATTCTCAGCGGAGATGGAAGTAGTAATTGACAACCTCAAGAACAGCTTGCGCTGCACCAAGAAGCGCATTCGCGAAGTGATCGCCAAGATCGTCTTGGACGGAGCGATTCCGAAATTTGAAGACATCACGATGAACGTCGCCTATAAGATTGGTCAATCGGAGGCGTTTAAGAATCGGACTCTTCCAGACTTATTTGCGTGCGCAGTGTCATTGATCAACCACGTTCTCGAACGGGCCGCCCTCACCTGTGACCTGCCTGCACGAACACATTTTGTCTTTGCGGACAGTCCAGTAGAAGAGCGCGTTCGGAGCATTATTGAACACAAGAAGCTGACTAAAGCAACGATAGAGCAAATCTTGGGAGAGTCCTTGACAGCGTCCCCGGCGCTCAAAACGAGTGAGGCCCGGAGCGCCGCTGACTTGCCAACGGGACACCACTTGCTTGAGAAGAAGATGGCGCTTGGTGGAATCTCCTTCCCCAGCATAGAGAGTGCTAAGGATCATCAGGCCTCAGCAGAATTTCTCCTTCAGACTTGGATTCACACACTGGGCACAGCCGCTGCCAGCGAACGAATGAGACACCTCGATGTCCTAGTACGCACGCGCTGCGCGGAAGCCCACGACGAGACCTACTCTCAATCGAGCACCTTCGGACCGCAGATGCTCGCAAGCGTACGCTCCAAGCTTCAAGCCCTCTCAACACAGAAGGATGAGACCTACGGGGTAGCCTACGAGCACCTCTTAGGATTCGCAAGCATTGCCACTCAAGAGTGCCGTACGTGGTGGAGCGACCGCATCAATCTTGAGGAGGGGACCTAATGTCGCTCTTCTCAGCTACCACCGCGGTCGAGGACAACGATCTCTTTCATATGAGTAGGCTCTTGCTGCTCATCAATGCATTTGCCAGTGCTTCCCGAGAGGGATCAATCGAGGGCCTCACAAAGCTGGCGAAACTAGACTTTCTCCTTCGATATCCTTCGAATCTGGAGCGCGCCCTAGCCGCGAGGGGGGCTAAACCTGAGGAAGCGCGTGTAATGGATTATGAGAGGACCAATGTGGAGGCCAGAATGATCCGGTATAGGTATGGGCCATGGGACTTTCGATACCGCCGATTCATCAACCTTCTTGTCGCCAAAGGACTTGCCCATGTTTTCGTGCAGGGCCGGACTGTCCACCTGGGCATAACAGAAGCTGGGCGCGAAGTCGCCGAGATCTTAGAACGAGACGGCAACTTCTACAGCCTCCAACAGAGGGCGATGCTTCTGAAGCGTCATCTAGACCTTAGCGCAACCAACCTCATGCACTTTATCTATAAGACTTTTCCTGAGATCAGCAACCTGGCACTTGGCGAGGTGATTAGTGATCTTTAGCATAAAGCGCCTCGTACTCCAGTTTGGCAGATCTCGTGAAGAGATCGACCTGAGCCATCACGTCACCATTTTTCACGGAAAGATATCGTCCGGGAAGAGCACGATAGCGAAGGTAATTGATGCTTGTCTCGGTGGGAGCCTTCCACAGATTCCCGCATTCAAGCAGGAGTTTGTTTCCGCTGAGCTATCCGCAACCATCGGATCGAATGACGTTCTCTTTGAGAGGAGCGCAGGCTCCCGGCAAGTCCAGGTAACCTGGATCAACTCTAATGGGGAGGGCGCGTCGGTCGTAGCTCCCATCGATAACGCCGAAGCGCCAATATGGGGGGATAAGGTCTTCGGTCTGAGCGATCTTATTTTTGAGCTCGCCGGCGTAGGCCCGATGCGTGTCCGAAAAAACAAGTCGGACCCAGACGCTCCGCTTATTCCCCTTAGCTTCAGAGACCTCATGTGGTACTGCTATTTGGATCAGGATGAGCTTGACTCCACCTTCTTTCATCTCGAGCCTGAAGACCCTCGCGCGCCCAAAAGCCGTGACGTCATGCGATTTGTTCTTGGTTACTATACAGAACGCTTGAACGAGCTCGAACAGCAGCTCGTCGCGGAAGTGGAGAATCATCGAACGAAGCTTGAGTCCGCCAAGCGCATGCGGCTATTCCTCGCGGAACTCGGATACGAATCGGCGTTAGAGATGGGAATTCGCATTAGCGAATTGGAGAGGGAACAGGAACGAAGAGCGAAGAAGCTGAATGACCTACAACTTAGTCACGAGGCGACAACCCACTTTACTGATGATCTACGCGCGCAACTCAGAGAACTGTCTCGTGAGATCGGCGCAACGGAAAATGGTCTATCGGAAGGTGGAAGGCTCTTGGCGCAGGAAACAGCTCTTCGTGGAGAAATTATCTCCGCAAAGTTTAAGCTGAATCGGCTGAGCAGTGCAACGATGTTGCTCGGTTCGGTCGATTATAAGGCGTGCCCGCGGTGCGGCACAGAACTGTCCAAACTTGATCGGAACGGGACGGACTGCACCCTTTGCGGAGCGCCGGAGCAGTCACAAAAGAACGAGGAACGAAGAGGCGCGAGCGTTCAGCAGCCTGACTTAGACGCGCGGTTGGCGGACATCGAGCAGTCAATATCGTCGAGGAAAAGAGCATTGAAGAAAGACGACCGGCGACTAGGGGCGCTGAGGGAACGAAAGGCGTTCTTGGACTCTGACTTGTCCCGGCAGATGCGCGACTACGATTCTGCATTTTTGTCACAGGTTCGAAATCTTGAGCGCGAGATTGCGAGTGGCAGGCAGGAGATTATCAGCTTGCGAAGGGATTCGAGAATTCCAGACGCGCTCCTGGAGTTGGAACGCGAAGCAGATATTCACCTTGCGAACTCCCAGAGGCTTCGTCGCGAGATCAAGGACGAGAGATCTGCACTCGCTGACCGGGACAATCTTGTGGGCATGTTGGCCAATTACGTTTTTGAGGCGCTGATGGCTTCGGGGTTCCCCGCACTGAATTCTGGGGACCAAGTACGTATCAATCGTCGCAATTGGATGGCTTACATTCTTCCCCATGGCGACGAGTCTCTCGCTTATACGCTGGGCGGAGCGGGATCGGGAGGGAAGAAGACACTTTTCAATATCTGCTATGCAGTCGCTCTCCACAGGCTAGTCGAAGAGATGGACCTTCCGTTGCCGAGGTTTCTGATTATAGATTCACCCATGAAGAACATTGGAACAGAAGTCAACAAGGACATCTTTATCGCGTTTTATCAGTACCTGTATGGTTTGTTGGCTACATCAATGAAGGAGACACAACTCGTCATCATAGACACAGAATTGTCTGCTCCGAAAAACGGAATTGATTTCACCGAGCGCCTAATGATAGCGGGAAGCGCTGAGCATCCACCGCTAATTCCTTACTATTCCGGCCACTGAGATTCAGACTTTTCCTCCGCAACTCACAATGCCCGCAGGCTAGCTGGAAAATCGCTAGGCCGGGGACGAGTCCCGACAGACGCGCCTGCGGTTCTGCAATTAAATTGATAGGTGCTCTCGCGAGACCATCGGACTTGCTCTAAGGTAAGCTTGTCGTGAACCTTTTGCGCCGCTGGGGAGTTCAGCCGAATTCCAGGTTTCGCATCGCTTGCGGCGACTCGGCGGCTATTCACGGGAGTCCCTCTCTAAAACAACATCTCCGGAACGTATCCCTCGGCGCAAGCTGGGTCATCGTTCTGTACTGAGTTGACTCGTGGACTCACGCGGTAGCGCCGCATGGAATCCGCCTGATATGGTTTGAGCAAGTCGAGTATGTCATCCACTTGTTTGAATCGCGGATCAAGCCACCGATCATGGTCTTCACTCTTGAGAATGACCGGCATTCTGTCATGAATGTCGGACAGAAGTGCATTCGCCGAAGTCGTAATGATCGAACATGTTTCGACCAGTTTCCGATCCGGGTCCTTCCATCGGTCCCAAATCCCGGCGAATGCAAAGACCGAGTCGTCCGCGAGGGTAAAGCAAAAGGAAGACTTCCCCTTGCTGAATTTCGACCACTCGTAGAACCCATCGGCGGGAATTAGGCAGCGGCGAGACAGCAAGGGTTCGCGGAAAGCAGGCTTCTCGGCAATCGTCTCGGCTCTGGCGTTGATCATTTTGTAGCCGGCTTTGGCGTCCTTCGCCCAGAACGGGATTAGGCCCCAACGTATCAGCGAAAAGGATCGAACGGGACGAGTCGCGTCCTGGCGGACGACGGGCACACTTTGGCTGGGCGCGACATTATAGCGGGGGCTCCACTCGATATCATTGTCAACATCGAACGTCTCGGCCAGAATCTCTTTCTTCCGGGCGAGGCGATAGCGACCGCACATGGGGACAGTATAGGACTAGGAGAGGGCGGAATGGATGGAGCCACTCCGCCCCGAGTCGAACTGGTCAACCAGTCAGGCGCGGACGCGCGCAGCCCGTCGGGCGGGACAAAAGAAGCCTCCTGCGTCAGCAGGACACCTTTTAAGGGCGGGACTCGGGCTGGGCGCAGGTTGGCGACAGAAGAAACGACCTCTACGCTGGCGATCAAGAAATGACGGTCCAAATAAAGAAGGCGCTCGGGTAATTCTCCGAGCGCCTGAGTAGTTTCACAGTAGGCTACGCTGCGGTCTTCGTCGTACCTTTCTTCGCAGCTTTTTTCTGTTTGACGGCGAGTTTCGCACGCTTCGCGGTGAATTCCTGCTCCACAGCTTTGCGGAGTTTGTCCACGTCCACGCGATGCCGCTTGGCCGTTGCGATCAGAACGTCCGGGTCGGTGGTCGGCGCCCGATCCGTGCATTCCAGCAAAACGACTTCGATCAGCAGTTTTGAAAGTGCACCCTCGTCCGGCTGCCGCAACATCCGAGCGATGGCCTGCTGCACCTGCGGGTGGGTAACCTCGCTGGCCGTGCCTTCGACTAACTTGTGCCGCCGCGCCAGCAGTTCCTTCCGCAACGGATCGAGTTTGCTCAAAAGCGTACTCGCAACCAGCGCAAGATCGGCGCGGTCAAGCGGTGCGCCGATGCGCTTGAGCACCTCGGCCAATGCGCGGTGCCGCACCGTGGCTTCGAGCTTCTGGCGTTCCAGTTCTTTCCGGCGCTGTTCGCGTTCTTTCGCTGTTTGCTCCGGGTTAGGAGCGCGGCGGTCGGCGAAGTGTACCGGGCAGTTTGGTTCGGCGCAGACCTTTACAGTTCGTCCACGCTCGGTGCCGTCTACCACAATCGCCTCGGTCATCTGCTTGCATGGCTTTTGATAGGGCGAGAGCGGCTTCTTGGATTTCGCAGACTTGGCGGTGAGATTCAAGGCAACGTATTGGTTTCGTCCCAGCACTGCGCTGTTTCCGGGAGCTCTCCATTCGTTCGTAATCTGCACCAATTGCGGTTTCTCGGCGATCTGACGCTCGACGTGTTTCGTCAGCTTGTTGTTGTAGCAGTCCTTATCGGTGCAAGAATCTTGCAAGGCTGCATCGAAGAGTAGGGTGTTAAAGCCGGTGCGCTTCGGGCAGTTCGCGCAACTCCCCGCTTCCTGCACAAGCGTCTCGTCGTTTTTGTCGAACGCCACGGATTCAAGCGAAAGCAAAATGTTCTGCTCGATCCACGCCGTCAAGTCACGAACAGGGCGCAGAATGCGTGTTTCCTTTCCGCCGTTCCAAGCGGTGTGAAACGCCGCCTCAAACGCCCGCTGTTGCTCCTGCTGCGGCAGCTTGGCGATTTCAAGCGCATGGCCGACACCGATTTCGTCGGCCAGAAACGCCTCCGCAATGGAGGGGACCAATTCAGTCAAGCGCAACCGGGTGGCGACGTGTCCCGGAGTACGGCCGATTTTGGCCGCGATACGCGCAACATCATAGTGCGCTCCGTCAGAGTCGATCATTCTTTTGTAGGCAAATGCTTCCTCTAAAGGATGCACGTCCTCTCTCTGTCCGTTCTCAACTAGCTGACACTCCAAGACTTCAATGTCCGATAGCTCCGCGATCCTCGCCGGAACTTCTTCCAACGCGGCGAGCTTGGCGGCGCGTAGCCGCCGCGCTCCGGTGATGACCTCGTACTTGTCATCCTCGATCGTGCGGACAAGCAAAGGCTGCAAAACGCCTTGGGCTTGGAAACTGGCCGCCAGTTCCGACAGACTGTGTTCATCAAAACGTCGGCGTGGGTTGGTGGCGGATTCCTGCAACTGTGCCACAGGCAAGTTGCGATATTCGTTGCTGCTTTGAACTGCGGTTTCCATAAAATGCTTCTCCTTATTTGATTTGCCTGAGTTGTGGTGGAAGTCATGCGGACAGACACACTTCGCCTGTCCGCGCCGGTTTGCGTGTGCATGTGTTAGGCGGCTGGTGTTGCTGCTTCGGCGAAGTCTGCGGGGGCGGGCGAGTAACCCGCATCTTGGGCTTCGGGCGTGGTGTCAGGCGCGGACTGTTGTTCCTGCGCTTCCGGCGGGGCGGGTTCTTCCATCGTGATTGCCCCCAGAATCACGGCTGAGGTTTGCTGCACAACCTCAAGACTTTCCATCAACAACTCGGCGTTGCCGTGATAGAGCTGGATGTAACTGGCGCTGGAATTCGGATTCAGCCCGATGGCTTTCGCGACCACAAAAGCCACGGCTTCGGCTTCCGTTTCGCGTACCGTCTTGGTAGTGGTTGTGCGGCGCTCGGAGTGCCCAAGTCTCAAATGAGCGTACTCATGTACCAACGTGGCTAGTTCCTCCGCCTCGGTCTGCCCTGGCAACAGACGAATAGTCTTGCCGAATGCCGTGCCCAAGGCCGGGGCGATGTCGCCGGTAAACTCGACTGTGATACCTTGCCCTTGAACAAACTTCCGCAAGCGGTCGAGATACACGGTGGCGTCTCCGGTGACCTCGCCGATGGATGGCAATGGTGCGCCTTCGGTTTGAGTTTCAGACCACACATGCACGCGGCGGAAGCCTAGCAGCGTAGATTTGTTCGCTTCTTCTTCTGTCCCGGTGTCCGTGTTTTCTTTCTTGCGGCGCTTGCCGATCATCGGGGCAAGAATGACGATGCCCTTTTCGCCGCGCTTGACACGACGGCCAAGCTGGTTCCAAGTGAACATCCCGGCGACTCTGGTGGCGTCGGGCTTTTGCCTCGCTATTAGGAGGACGTTGCCCAGCGAATACGTGTGGAAATTCGCCATCGCGTTGAGAAAGGCCGTGAGCGTCTCATTGTGTCCGGCTTCCAACTGCTCGATGAGAAACTTGACGTTTTCGCGGATGAGTTGCTGTGCGGTGGCTGGCTTCCGGTTTTTACTGCCGGAAGCCGCATGGACGGCGGCTGAGCCGTCGCGGTCGGTGTTGTTGTTGCTGTGATATTCCATTGTTTTTTCCTTTGTCTGCCCGGTGGGGCGTTTTTTTCTTTCACCCAGAGCGAAGCGAAGGAAAAAACGGACCACCGGGAGACGAAGAGGAACGACAGAGGGCGAGGGGGAAGGACCGAGAGGCGGGCAGGGCAAGTGCCAAACAGCCTTATCGTTTGGCGCGCAGCCGTGCTGTCCCGAAGGGCCGTCCCGGAGCGAAGTGAAGTGGTCACCCTCGTTCGTGGGAGTGAGGAAATGCCGCGCGGCCAAGCGCTTCCGAGGGGTTGCTTTTGCCTTGCAGAGTCAGGCAACTGGAACGGAAAAGGCAGGCGGGTCAGATATGGGTACTAGAACTGATCGGAATCAGCATAGAATCAGCACACAATGGGCACACTCGGGGAGTCTGAGACGGGGGACGCATGGGATTGGTGACTTACCGTCAGTCGTGTTCTGCTGCGAGTCTGTCCAACTGGCATCACAGGGCTAGGCTTGATGCCACTGATGGCATGGTTCGGTCGCCCTTCCATTCCAGGTACGTGACAATGGATCGGCATAGGGTGAAAATCGGCTGATCGCGGGTCAGGCCGGCAATTCCGCTTTGGATCGAGAGGAATGGCTTCTCAGGTAGGCAAGTCGGCCAGCGGAGTGTCTGCCTGACAGTTCTGTCTGTACTAGACAGGCTGAAGCTGTGTTTCTCGGAAGTGGCTTTCGCGACGAAAGTTTGCCCTGCCTGGCGGGGTTGAGCTTTGGAATCCGTCAAAGACGTTAAAGTCCGCCGTGATCCAGGGACGGAGTTGAACCGCGACGGGCTGGATTTTTGCGTGTCGGCGCAGTGCGCCTTCGCTGAGGATTAGCAAACTGCTCCGTCGGCAGAGCCGGTACTCGAAGAGGCCAGTCGCACGAACTGATTCCATGTGGTTGCAACTGGTGGCATCCTGATCTCTATCACTTCACCTGATGGCGGGTATCGATTTTCGTCGTTTGTGCCCACCTCTACAGATGCACGGCGCACCACGCAAATATGCGCGTGCGGACTGATACCCGGAGTAGGATTTTGCTCGATCGTTTTCTGCACTACCATAGATAAGGTAAGAAAGCCCATTCCAGCACCCATCACCTCCCCTTGCAAAAGCGATAGGACATTCGACGAGAATCCATCAAGCACTTTCTGATAGGGTGCGATGGTACTTCCAGAACCAATTGACACAACTTCTCCGGGCCGCGATAATCGCGGAACGAAATCAGGCGACCGCAAGATGTGAACGGAACAGCGTGCGTATCCGGGTATCCCCACATCCTCCGTTGGGTGCGCACCTAACAGCATGAGATGTGAGTGCAGTGCCTGTTCTGCCGGTGGCGCAGCCTGAAAAACCTGTCTTGCCAAATCCTGAAAAGAGTCTGCTACCTCATCTGGAAGCCACGCTGAAGCTTCGGGCAGGTCTTGCAACAAATACGCCAGCGCATCTAACATCGCGAATCCAATCCTTACAGAGCCTGCAAACCCTGCGGCGATGAAGCGACTCATAGGGTAAAGTTTTTGTAAGCAGTCCTTTTCGCGTCCATCCGCAAATGTTACCCGGATATCTGAAATGCCGACTGCATACCCCAACGTCGCCGCTGCGCCGATGATCCAAGTCATAATCCTGTCGCTCTCGCCGATCACTTGAAGAACCAAGCCCAAATTGCTGCCCAGAATATCTCCGCTGGCTTCAGGACGTGGTGAAAGACCCAGCCTGCGGCCTCCTTGCCGACACGTTCGGCTTTCGCCACCGTCCGGTTCTTGTATCCCTTGCATTTGAGCGGGCAACTGATGAACGGTGCCCAACTCGGGATCACCATGTAAGTCACCGGGCTTAACCTGCCCACTCTTGTGCTTGGCATCTCGAAGGCTTCTGCAATTCCCTGCCTGTCAAATCTGCCTTCATCGCACATGGGCATATACAGTCGCTGATGTTGCAGCTGTACCGGAGAGCACCGCAGGTTTACGCAGTGCTGCCGAAATTTCTTATCCTTGAGAAACTCCTCTACTGAATTCTGATCACCGAAATTGGTGGCCTTCGGCTTCGGAGCATCGCGCAAATTGAGTTCCGTGAGGCTCATTGCGATCACGCATAAGCAGGCTTTGGCAGCTTTTTCGGCAACGACAGACAGAGTGGAACAATGACACGAGCGACGCCCGCCGCGCTCTCCTCAATGCGCTTCCGACAACCAGCCTCGTCACTTGCCCACTCTGGAGTTTTCTTCATCGCATCCAGCAAACCCATTGCAATTAGTGCGAGACCGTACTTGAAGACAAATTCGACAGCAGGTCCCTCTTCGCCTGGACGCAGGCTCTTGGCCTCCGATAGTAGACGCGAACCCTTATTAAGAAGCAGCTTCAGGCGTGCAGTTTTTGGATCCTTCTCCAGCGTGATTGGCGGCGCGTCCGGCCCGTGATCAACTTCGGTGATGTTTGGACGGCTCGGCCCTGCTTGCACTTTGGGATCAGGCTTTGGCCTAGGTTCGTGTTCGGATTCGGTTGTCTCTCGTGGAGCGACCACGTGACCATTTATGGTAAGGCTGAATGGCCCACTACCTTTGTTATCCGTGATCACAGCTTCCGTTTTTAGTAGGGTTCCCTCAGCAACATTCTTGTCTACTTGACAGGTGACGGTTAGGCGACCATTGAACAGGTGAATGGTCGGCTGAAATCCGTTCTTGAATTCGCATGTTCCACGATGCTTCTTGCGACTGAAATAGTTATTTTTAACGTCGGTCTGGAATGAGACACGGGTTGTGTCACCACGTGGAAAATCGACATCAACCGAGGTCGATCCATCCTTGCGCCGGAAGAAAGTCGGAAATTCATTGCCATGGAAGGGCTGTGGCTCTCCATCAATCTTCCCACCCTTGCCGTTAGTAGCAATTTTCGCCGCTGCCTTGCCAGCCAACATGCTGCCAAACAGATCGGCCAGACTGGGATCGGTTACCAATAATTCTTCGAGCGCATTGATACCATCTTCGTCGTCCACCGCATTCGCGATCTTTTCCTCGTACCGCTTGAGGTTTAGCTGTATCAGACCCTCGTGGTCATGCAATTCTTTCTGCAATTTCTTGAATAATTCCTGAAGCAGAGGGTCTTCGCGGAACGTCTCGCGGTTGCTCATGAAGAGATCATTCCGCGATCCTTGGCCGAGATCGGTACAGTCGAGCGTCACCAACATGCTTCCGGCGATGTGCTCCTTGTCCACTGCCTTCGTCCGAAAGAACTGACTGTCTCGTTTGGCGTGTGACTGGCCGTTAATTAAGGCGCGAAGGCCGGTTTGTGGGAGATCATCTTCGCTGTCAGTACCTTTAACATTCTTGAAAACTCTGACCTCGCCAGGAATCGTCTCTCCCGTCGAGAGTTTAATCTGGATACTCGCGCCTTCCTCAAACCCATCTTCAAGTTTGCTTTTGCCCCATGCACTAAGACGATCCCATACTGTGACGCCCATGACGTTGGCTTTGTACTCGGGCCGGCATTCGATAAGGCGGAGCGGGAGCGCGGGCCGCAGCAAATAATCTTCAAGCTTTTTGAACAATTCGCCGCATATGTTGCTGCGAGGAGCCTTGTAGTCATACATCTTGATTAGCGTACCGCTTGCAACGTCGCGTTCGCGTGGCGCACAAACCTCGCCAGACTTCGCTCCGGTTTTCGGAACGAGTCCGAGTAGCTTCGCTCCCGCTGTCAGAATCTTGCCATCAGGTCCGACAAGGTAACGCCATGCAGGATTCGACTTCGACGGGAAGAAACAGAAGAGCGTGAATGCCCATTCGTGATCTTCGCTTTTGGCGACATCCTTCGGCACACGCGACACGATTAGTTGAAGCTTGCGGTGCTCGCTACAAAACGGCAGCACACCAGTGCCGCCCATGTTAAACCGCCCCTGTACAAATGGGATTGCGCCTTTGTAGGAGCCGTCATCACTTCCGTAGATGAGCGAGCAGAAGGTCTTCGGAAAGTCCTCTGCGAGCTGGCCTTCGCCCGCGTCATAGAAGGAGATGCAGGGACGTTGCTTCGACCCGGTCGCGTAGAGCACCATATTGGTCTCCGCGATCTGACGCACGTCGGCTGAGTCCTTCTCGGAAAGATCGTCTCCGAACCACTGCTTAACCGCGTCCGCCATGCTATCTGGAGCCTTTGGCCCGCGCGGATCGTTGCCGTTTGCTCTGCAATGGCGGAGAAGTACCGCATCGACACCATTGGTAAACTTCTCAACCAGTGCGGCTCCGGGCGAGCTTTGTTGAGCGTGGACGATCGATTGGTTGTTCGGCATGTTGCCGAGGTTCTGCCATCGCTTGCCGTCATTGAGCAGCTCACGACTTGTGAGCGCGGCAAGAACGGCAATCTCATTTTCGGCGTCAAGAAGTTCTTGAAGCAGATTTTCATCTCGCATTTAGCCGACCTGGCGTAAAGGATTAGGGGAGAATTCGAAAGTCTGTGCTGTGGCCGTGTAGGTCACTTTTACTCCTTCTCGTATTCGGTGGATAAGGCCGAGATCAGCCATTCTCGATACGACGCCAGCCCTTTGGGTCGTAAGAAAGGCGCGTGTGAAAGGCTTCTCGTCTCTCTTTGGGAGATATTCCTCCAGCACGTCATCGAGCTTGTCCGGGGTATTCGCTCCTTGGGCAATTGCTTCTAGAACCACTTTGTAAGCGAATGCTTCAGTCGGGACGTGACTGCGAATATGGGCGAGAAGAAATTCGATTTCCTCGTCAGAAAACTTGCGCCGCGGCTCGAGGATCACTCCCCCCGCGCCGAATAATTGGTGCTGCGACGTCTGGTTGTTGTGATCGTCAAGGATCGGATTTCGCATCGTAGCGAACAGCCAACCTGCTTCGGTAAGCAGGATTTGGGGCGTACGCGATTGATCCCGGTTGACGAGCTTTAACTCGATCGGCAAACCAGCAAGCGTTCCCTGTTTCGTGAGGCTGGCCACAAACTGGTTGGCATATCGCAATCTGGATTTGTCGCCGTTTGGTGAGTCCGAGAATGGAAAGGCGAAGGACATCGCATCATCGCGGTGCGCCCCCAATCTATCGTCCCAGTGTCTGAAATAATCGCCGAGTTTCACTGCTTCCGATGCGATTTCCGAAGCCGTTTTCGCCAAGGCAAGATTGGTTTGCCCCTCCGCACTCATCAAGCGTGCGAGAGCGCGGCACGTAGCCTTGACCGGCAACAGCTTGTTGTGTTGACCGAATATCCAGCGATCAACCGATATGTCCTCACCATGCGCGGAGTTGTTCTCCGGACAGGGCGCAAATCTGGGAGCTCTTGCTGACGGTCTTAGTTGGGAGAACAGATTGGGAATCGAAAGTGATTCATGGCTTTGGGCAGTCTGGGAAGCAGTCCCATTCGTCGTTTCCGTCACGCTGTGGTTTTGCGGAAGAAGTTCAGGCGTCGTTACTTTCCCGGAAACCTGCGACGAATGAAGAAGAACTTGGTTTGCTATCGCCACGGCGACTGCTTCCGAGTAGTCACGATAGGCTCCCGCTTCCAGAAGCTTCTCTAGTTGATCCTTAGTGCGCTGGGAAACATCTATGCAGATAATCACAGAGCGATATTGGCACGCAAGTATTAATATAGTCAACTAAATAGTTTAATTGTGCACAAATGTGTGTTAAACCGCTGGCAAATATATCCCATAGCCCACTAAAGGCTTCCATATGGAAATACCACATAATCAGATGGTTAGCGGATTTTGTGGAAGAGGACTACTTCTTTGCTGCCGCTCGTGGCTCCGCCCTTGTCGGCGTACCACTTCCTGTTCGGGACTGATCGCCACACGCGGCCGTCCTGTTCGTTAGCGAGCGCAGGATGCTTCTGCTCGATGAAGCCGCAATCGTGCATGACTTCCAAGTAAGCGGGTAGCTGCCAGTCCGGTTCAGAGAACGCAACCATTTGTGCAACAACGGTCTTGCGGCTGGACACCCTGGCTACGGAAGCGAATGCTTCGCGGGCGTGTTCATAGTATCGCGGGACGTTCTTGCGATCACCAAATGTGTAGTAGGACGCACCTGCTCCGTCGAGCGTTCCGGCGATCCAGAAAGGTGCTGGAGTTTCGCGCCTGCCGAGAACCTGCCAGCGATGATAGAGGACATGGACACCAGGATAAGGCGGGGACGTCAAGATCAGCGCAGGATGGCCAAGTTCTGTAATGCGCGGCTCATCTTCAACTCCAACTGCCGATCTGAGCAAACAAAGACTATCGGCGTTCGTGCATCCACCTTCCCGTGCTGCCTTGGCAAATTGTCGGGCACCTTCTACCATTTCGTTTACGGCGACCATAAATCGAGCACGTACTTCGCGAACAGGTGGAACGTCTTCACGGCAGTCGAGCGCCCACTGTGCGGTTCGAAGGAGTGCGCATCTGACCAGTTTCTGCTCACGTAGACCATCGAATTGGGAAACAGCATTCAGCACAACTTGGAGCATTTTTCGAACAGCCCAAGTTTTTCGCCCGTCGATGTTCCGGTGGTAGCCAGAATCTTCCCAATCGCCTTGTCGAGCAGCCGGAGCATGCAAGTTGATTTTGGGAATATATCTCTTGGCCCACGTTTGGATTCGGCGCAATTCGGCTGGCGAGAAAACTGAAGTCTTGGTTTCAGTGAGGAACACTGCCAAGCTGCTGATGTCCGTGCCCGCAGCCCTTCGACCCATGGCACGTGCCTCCACGAGCGTAGTGCCCCCACCCATGAAGGGATCGAAAACTAAATCGCCAGGTTTTGAGAAGGCAAGGATAACTTGTCGCGCAAAGATTGGTGAGAAGCGAGCAGGATACCGATAGAAATTATGCGTGAGCCCCGTTACCGGCTGTTGGTCCTCGATTGCACGCAACAACTCATGCCATTGTGGCATCGGGGGAAGAGAGCGAAGATTCGACCGGAGCAGTTTCAAATTTAGCCGTAGGGTTCTCCCATAGCAAGGCAAACCTGTAACCAAGTCCAACGTTGGTTAATGCTCGTAATTCGCCTCTGTGGGACAGGGATCTAATTTCCATTCAATAAATCCTAGCAGATTCGCCTTTCATTCGCTACCAATTCTTAGCGAAAGTTAGTGTCAAAAACGGCCTCTCCGGGACAAGATCAGACGAATACTGAACCTTCCTGCTCCACTTTGCCCTTGGCTCCGGCAAAGCGTTTCACGGTGAGCGGCTGGAATTCCTGCGCGCAGTTGATACGCGGAGTTCAAATAGAGTTGCTCGGATCAGATTTTGGAACGCCTTTTCGGCTTCTTTGTCTTTCCACGACTGC
>JAIQFA010000113.1 GCA_020073525.1 Terriglobia bacterium | reverse complement strand
TCCCCTGTGGTGATGCCTTTTTCTGCAGTTTGCTAGACTGAAACGTTAGGGAGGCCTCGTTGAACAACGTATACATTCTTTCCGCCGTCCGCACACCCATCGGCAAGTTTGGAGGCTCGCTCGCTACACTCTCCGCCGCAGACACGGGCGTAGTCGCCGCAAAGGCAGCGCTCGAACGCGCCGCAGTACAGCCGCAGCAGGTGGAAGAGACAATTATTGGCAATGCGCGCCAAGCGGGAGGCGGCCCTAATCCCGCACGCCAGATTTCTATCCGCAGCGGCATTCCCCAGGAAGTTCCCGCTTACACGGTGAACAAGGCCTGTGCGTCCGGCATCAAGTCCATCGCGCTCGCCTTTCAGGAGATTGCTACCGGCAACCTGGAGTGCGTGTTGGCGGGCGGAACGGAGTCCATGTCGCGCCTTCCTTATTATCTTGAGGGCGCGCGCTGGGGATACCGCTTGGGTAATCAGGAACTCGTCGATGGCATGTATCGCGACGGATTCTTCTGCCCAATGGCGAAGATGCTGATGGGTGAAACTGCCGAGATTCTTGCCGGGCAGTACAAGATTTCGCGCGAGGAACAGGACCAGTTCGCTCTCGTATCACAGCAGCGGGCCGCGGCCGCACAGTCCGGTGGACGCTTCGACGCCGAAATTGCTCCCGTCACCATCGAAGGCAAGAAAGGCACAACCGTCTTCTCCCGCGATGAACACCTGTTCCCCGACGCGACCCTGGGGAAACTCGCCAAATTGTCTCCGGTGTTTTCCAAGACAGGGACAATCTCAGCCGGAAATTCCTCCGGCATCACCGATGGCGCCGCGGCAGTGGTTCTGGCGAGCGAGAAATTCGTGCAACAGCACAACCTGAAACCGCTGGCGCGAATCCTCGCCGCGACTTCCGCGGGCGTCGATCCCCGCCTCATGGGCATCGGCCCGGTACCGGCCATCCGCAAGATGGAGCAGAAACACGGACTGAATCTCGGCAGCTTCGATCTGGTCGAACTCAACGAAGCCTTCGCCGCCCAGGTGCTGGCCTGCGATCGCGAGTTGCATTTCGATCGCGCGAAACTCAACGTCAACGGAGGCGCCATCGCCCTCGGCCATCCCATCGGCTGCACCGGGACGCGCATCACGGTGACGCTGCTCCACGAAATGCTCAAGCGCAAAGCCCGCCGCGGGCTGGCCACGCTTTGCGTCAGCGGAGGCATGGGCATGGCGCTGGCGATCGAAAATTCCTTGTAGGGAAAGGTAGTGGGTAGAACTGGGAAAAATCTTGAACCACTAAGGACACAAAGTATCACGAAGGTTTTTAGTCTTGGCCTTCCTTCGCGCGACTTGTGCTCTTGCGGTTGAGGTTCCGCAAATTCACCTGCGACTTGAAGGAATTGAGGCTGGCGGCGTGCCCACTGCCGTAGCTATACTCATCATTAAGGATATGGCGATCGCTGCAGTAAATACCGGTGTCACCAGTTCTGCTCGGAATCCTATGCCTCTTTCCGCCATCATTGTCGACGACGAACAACTAGCGCGCGATGAACTCGCGTACTTGCTCAAAAACGCTGGTGACGTCGAAGTGGTCGCGCAGGGCAAGAACGGCCTGGAAGCCGTCAACCTGATCAAGGAGCACAATCCCGACCTCGTGTTTCTCGACGTCCAGATGCCGGGCCTCGACGGTTTCGGCGTCATCAAGAAGCTACTCGACCGCAAAGTCCCCCTGCCCAAGATTGTCTTCGCGACCGCCTTCGATCAATACGCCGTGAAAGCCTTCGAGGTGAACGCAGTCGACTACATCCTGAAGCCATTCGACAAGAAGCGGGTTGCCCAGTCGATCGAAAAAGCACGCGCCAAGATTGAAGCAGGCGCTGGGCCGGAAGAAAAATTCGAAACCCTGGTGCGGATGCTGGAGTCTCAAAAGCCGCAGACGGCGAAGATTCTGATCAAAGCGGCGGGAAGGTTGTTCCTGACCGACCCGAAGGATATCTGTTACGCGACCATCGAAGATGGTGTGATCACGGTGGCCACCACCGGACACGCCGGCATGGAAGGCCACTCCAACTGCAGGACCCTGGAAGAACTTTTCGAAAATCTCGATCCCAACTTGTTCTGGCGCGCGCATCGCTCTTTTCTCGTCAACATCAATCACATCCGCGAAGTCGTGCCCTGGTTCAAAAGCTCCTACCAATTGAGGATGGACGACAAGAAACAGACCGAGATTCCCGTGAGCCGCGCCCAGACCCGTCGCCTGCGCGAACTCTTCAACCTCTGAAGACAATTGGTAATTTGTAATTTGGCAATTTGAACCCTTTCCCGCGCCATTCTGACTTTCAAATTACCAAATTACCCGATTGCAAAATTGTTCTCCGTGGCTCCGTGCCTCCGTGGTGAGTTGGGTTTGTACGAGGGAAAAAAGGGCGGACGCGAGACTGCTTCGTCCGCCCGGGGAGGGATCTTTCACGACGCGATAGCTTGCAAGGCAATCCGGTTGGGAATCACCAGTGTCGCACCCTCAAGTCGAATTAAGTCCTTGCGTCTCATATCACTCAACAAGCGGGTTACCGTTTCTCGCGATGATCCAATCATTTGGGCAATTTCTTCGTGCGTGAATTCTGTGGCTACCCGGAGTTCCCGGTTGCGGGGTTCGTCTGAGACCCAGGAAAGCAGCAGGCGCGCGAGTTTCTCCGTCGAACTGCGGGCCAGCAACAGATCGTACACATCGTCGAAAGAGGTTGTGACCTCACGAGCCAGTATGGAGGCGCAGGTCAGTGCGGCGCAGCCGTCCTGTTCGATCAGACGCAGCAAGCTCTCGCGCTCCACGAACTTGATCTGACAAAGTCCGATCGTCGTAACCGTAATCAGAGAGGGTCCTCCGGAGACGACCGCGCTCAGACCCAGCACTGCACGGTCTCGGGCAATTTTCAGAATGATGGTCTTGCCATCGCGGGCTTCGACCGAAAGCTTGACGCGGCCCGAGCAGGCAATGTAAACGCCCCGTGGAATCTGACCTTCCGTCAGCAAGGTGGCGTTGGCGGGATACAGGGTCAGGTGCCCCATCGCTTTAAAGTCATTCATCAAAGGCTGAGGCAAATTGCAGAAATCACCGTCTCGCCGTAGGCTGCAGCTGGGACAGTCGTTCGGAACCGAGAAACGCCGCAGTACGCTCATACCACACTCCCGCCGGACGGCGAAACTTTAGCTGGCGGAATCTTTCGCCGGGGGGAGCGTGAACGCGCCAACCGAGTAAACATTGCACCCCAATTGCCACATGGTCAAAATCGACTAAGTAGCTATAACTTCGATGCTTAGGAGGTTTTGAAGGAGGAGCCCGCGAGAAGAACTGCCGGAGCCCTAGTCCCGGATGCCGATATTTTGGCAGACATCTTAGGGCAGAAAATCCATGCGTGAGATTCCCAGTCGCCGCATCTTGTACTGGAGGGTCGTACGTTTGAGCCCAAGCCGAGCCGCCGCCCCTCCCGCACCCGACAGGGTGCCTCGGGTCCGGCGCAGAATATCGATGATATGTTCGCGTTCCTTATCCCGCAGGGTGCCATCGGAGTCGGACGGATGCCATGACATCACCTCGCGCAACTCCGCCAGCGGTGGGCGCAACCGGTTGCCTTCCGACAGGATCACCGAACGCTCGATAAAATTCTCCAGCTCGCGGATGTTTCCCGGCCATCTCCACTGCATCATGGCTTCGATGGCCTCCTCGGGGATGACGTCGATCCGCTTGTGCAGCCGAATCCCGCATTTTTCGACAAAGTAACGCACCAACACGGGAATGTCCTCGCGCCGGTCGCGCAATGCCGGCAGATGCAGCGGAAACACGTGCAAACGGTAGAACAAGTCATCGCGGAATTCTTTTTCTGCCACGGCGCGAACCAGATCGCGATTCGTGGAGGCGATCATCCGCACGTCCACATGGATCGTCTTCGTGCCTCCCAGGTGCTCAAACTCCTGATCCTGCAGCACGCGCAGCAACTTGGGCTGCAACTCCAAAGGAATGTCACCAATTTCGTCGAGCAGCAACGTACCCTTATCCGCCAATTCCAGGCGCCCGAGCTTCTGACTGATCGCTCCTGTGAATGCTCCCTTTTCGTGGCCGAACAGTTCGCTTTCCAACAGTCCCGTGGGAATGGCCGCGCAGTTCAGCTTGATGAAGTTGCGATCCTTGCGCCCGCTCATGCTGTGAATCAGGCGAGCTACGCATTCTTTGCCGGTCCCGGTTTCGCCGGTAATGAGGACGGTGGAATCGGTGTTGGCGACGATGGCAGCATAATCCAGCACTCGTTTCAAGGCTTGGCTGTCGCCGACAATGTCGTCAGACCGGTTCGCGCTCCGGATTTCGCTCTCCAAGTACCGCTTTTCCTGCGCCAGCCGTTCCTTGAGTTGTGCGATCTCGCGATAGGCGTGCGCGCTGTGAAGCGCCATCGCGATTTGGGCAGCTACTTGTTGCAGGTATTCAGCCTCCGGCGGGCCATAGGCATTCTCCATCACGGTACTCGCATTCAGTGCTCCCCATACCCGATTGCCGGCAATGAGGGGCACGCTGCAGACCGACCGAATTCCCAGTGTGTACATAGCTTGCGGCAGGGGTGCTTGTAAGTTGCTCAAGTCCTCCGCGGTGAAAAACGCCACGCCGCGGGTCTGGATCGCTCGTGCGGACAGCGTTTGCTCCACAGGAACGGTAGTTCCCTCGCTGACGAAAGGCTCCCATTCCTGCGCATCTCCATATAAACGTATATTTCTGCCATCCTCGTCCAGCAGCGCCAAGGCCGATCGGTCGTATCTTGCATGGCTTCGCAGGCTGGAAAGAATAGCCGGCAGTAGTTTTTCCAGCTCGAGGCTGCAACTCACTTCCCGGCCGATCGTCAACAGACTCTGCTGTTCTTCAAAAACGCGCTTGGCTCTCTCTTTCTGCAGAGCGATCGCTCCCATCAGAGCGATGCGAGAGAGGAATGCGACGTCCTCGCCACTCGGGAAATCGGCAACGTCCCTGCCCAAGCCAATGGCTCCAAAGCGGGTTGACGCGGTGCTCATGGGGATGACCGTATACGATCGGACGCCGTGACTGCGCAATGCGGGCACGCATCCAGAAAAGCGCTGTTCGCACTCGGTATCGGGAATGGTCAGCGGCTCCTGATGTTTCCATGCCCACCCAGTGGCGGCTTCGTCTACCGGAGAAGCCTCGAACTCTCCATTTTCCTGGTTCCTCTTCCAATGCTGAGTCAGCATGCAATTCCGGTACGGGTCGTGGACAGAAAAATCCAGCAATACGCCTCCCGTCAGGGCCAGCACCGGCGGGGCCACGTCTTTGAATGCGTCGGTCAGGCTCTTGGCTCGAGCGACCAAGTCGGTGATCTCCAGGAGAACTTGGAACCGGCTTTCTTCCGACGTAGGATTTTCCTCGACTCGGGTTTCGAACATGCAAACACCTTCCTGCACCTAAGGCGCAAGTATTGGACACCCTATTTTTGAGCAGTACGGGGTCGTCGCAGCTTGCCAAGCCGCGAGACTTCAGTTCGTGAGCCGCAGGCGTCGGTTCCTCTACTTGGGAACCTATCTCATCCTCCCCGATCGGGGAGCCCCCTCAGGTTCTGCGGCACCGATTTCCGGAATGTGCCTTCCGGGAAACATATTCATACTCCGTCGCCAAGTCACAGGCAAGTTGTTTCTTGGCATCTCCCCCGAACTTCGAGGTAAGATTCCCCAAATGGCACGCGGCTGGGAGAGTAAGTCCGTAGAACAGCAACAGGAGGAAATGTCGAAGCAGCGAAAACCTGCTCGCGCCCCCATTTCACCGGCTGAACAACAACGCAACCGGAAACGCGACGGCTTGCTTCTTTCCCGCCAACGTCTCACCCAGCAATTCCAGGCCGCTAGCAACCCGCGTCACCGTCAGATGCTGGAGCAGTCCATCGCGGAACTCGACCAACAACTGTTGTCTCTTGAACAGGTTACAGACTCGACCTCACAAACGTGAATGGGCTGAACGCATACCCTCTATAACGAAAACGACTGTCCTTCCTCGCTGCCGCCTGACGTATAATCGAGAGGTTGATGAAAGCCTACGTCTACGTGTCATTGAAGAAGAGCGTTCTGGATCCGCAGGGTAAGACCATCCACGGCGCCCTTACAAAAATCGGCTATAAGAGCCTGCATGATGTGCGGCAAGGAAAGTATTTCGAAATTACTCTCAACGGCGGCATTTCCAAGGACGAAGCGCAAGCGGAAGTAGAGCGGATCGCGCGCGAAGTCCTGACGAACCCGGTCATTGAAGAGTTTCGTTTCTCCCTCGAAGACTAGATCTCCGTTTCGCGCTCGATGGGCAATGATTGTGCCCCGAACAGTCAACGGTCCCCCCACGGAAACATTTGTCAAGGAGCTAAGAATCCAATGTGCGGCATTGTGGGCTATGTGGGTAAGAAGCAGGTTGTCCCGGTCATTATCGAGGGCCTCAGAAAGCTGGAGTACCGCGGGTACGACTCGGCGGGGATCGCGGTCGCCGGCAATGGCGAAGGCTTGCAGATCCGCCGCGCCGAAGGCAAGTTGCGCAATCTCGAAGAAGTCATCCGTCAAAAACCGCTCGATGGCACCTACGGCATTGGACATACCCGCTGGGCCACGCACGGCCGCCCCACCGAAGAAAATGCGCACCCCCATCGTGACTGCAGCGGCAAGATCGTGGTCGTACACAACGGCATTGTCGAGAATTATCTCTCGCTCAAGCGCAAGCTGATCGAGGAAGGCCACAAGTTCACCACCGAAACCGACACCGAGATCATCGCCCACCTGATCGAGAAGGCTTACCTCAACACAGGAAACGGCAAGCGACCCTCGCTCGAAGAGGCCGTGCGCAAAGCGGTCAAGCAACTTACCGGAGTGTTCGCCTTGGTGGTAATCGCGATTGACGAACCCAACAAGATCGTTGCGGCCCGCAATGGCCCGCCCGCCGTCATCGGCCTCGGCAAGGACGAATACTTTGTAGCCTCCGACGTACCCGCACTCCTCGATCACACGCGTGACCTGTTCTTTTTAGCCGACGGCGATCTGGCCGTGATCACGCAAGACGGAGTGAAGGTCACCGACTTCGACGGCAACCCCATGGAGCGGAAGGCGCAGCGCATCACCTGGGATCCGATCATGGCGGAGAAGGGCGGCTTCAAGCACTTCATGCTCAAGGAAATTTATGAGCAGCCCCGCACGGTCCGCGATACCACCCTCGGTCGCGTCTCGCAGGACACTGGCACCATCTTCCTAAACGAGATGCAGGTCAGCGAAGCCGAATTCAAAGCGCTCAAGAAAATCAATATCGCCGCCTGTGGCACCAGTTGGCATGCCGGGCTCGCCGGCAAGTTCATGATCGAAAATCTCGCCCGCGTTCCCGTCGAAGTCGATTATGCCAGCGAATGGCGCTATCGCGACCCGATCCTGGGCCCAGACACGATGACGATGCTGATTTCGCAATCCGGCGAAACCGCCGACACCATCGCCGCCCAGCGCGAAGCTAAAGCCAAGGGCTCGAAGACGCTCGCCATCTGCAACGTGGTCGGCTCCATGATCACGCGCGAAGCTGCCGGAACCGTCTACACTCACGCGGGCCCCGAAATTGGCGTGGCTTCCACCAAAGCTTTCACGGGACAACTGACCGCCCTTTATTTATTCGCCTTGTATCTTGCGCAAGTGCGCGGCACCATGACACCCGAACAAGCGAAAGCTGCCGTGCAGGAACTCACCCACATTCCCGGCAAGCTGGAACAAATTCTCACGCACGACGAGGCTTGTGACGAGCTTGCGAAAACTTACGTGCGTGCGCAGGACTTCCTTTTCCTCGGACGCGGCATTCACTATCCCATCGCCCTCGAAGGCGCCCTCAAGCTTAAGGAAATTTCCTACATCCACGCCGAGGGTTATCCCGCCGGAGAGATGAAGCACGGCCCGAACGCACTGATCGACGGAAATCTCCCGGTGGTTATCATCGCCACCCGTGACGTGAATAGCCCGCAGTCGATGGTCCGCTATGAAAAGACAATGTCAAACCTGAAAGAAGTAAAGGCGCGTTCGGGCATAGTCATCGCACTAGCCACTGTAGGCGACAAAGAGATCACCGAGGAGGCCGATCACGTCCTCTTCGTTCCGCCAGCGCCCGACGAACTATCGGCGATTCTGGAGATCGTCCCTCTGCAATTATTGGCCTATCACATCGCTGTCCGCCGAGGCTGCGACGTGGATCAGCCGCGAAACCTCGCAAAGTCAGTGACGGTGGAGTAGAAACGTCAGCACAACCCTCGCGAGGACGGTATTTCCGGCTCAAGTTTGGGAAGCAATTTTCTTAAGCAACGCGGCCTGGCTGCGACCGATTGCAGGGCGGTCAATTGTTTCCAAACCTGCCGCCGCAGCGTCCTGCAATTCAGCTTCAAATGCGTCGTTCTTGACGTGGCCGGCGGGTTCTGCCAGCAAGAGCATTGCGCCCGGTTTCATAACCGCTGCCACCTCAGCGAAAAAGCGCCGTGAACTGGGCATTTCGTGTACGACTGCCATGGCAAGTGCAAAATCAACTTTGCCCTGCAGATCCTGCAAACCAAGAGAATCGGAGGATGCCATTCGCGTATCGGTGCGATGAAGCAGCCCCGCTTTCGATAGGCGCCGTTTCAGTCCAGCGATCATGTGCGGCTGAATATCTACCGCGACCACGTGGCCGCTTGGCCCCACATGGCGGGCCAATTCCAAAGTAAAGAATCCCATTCCCGGGCCGGGTTCGAGGACGGTCATCCCTTCCCGGACATACGGCTTGACGATCGCGACCGGGTCCTGCAGAAGGCGCCGCAAGGGACTCGCGAGTACGTACCCCAGCCACCAAGGGCAGACGCGATGACCCATTTCCCGGCTCCCCTGAAGTCACGTCAGCAAAAACAGGCGTGTGCTTCGATCCTTCACTCAGAGTTTACCAAGGATCTCGGCCTCGAAATGAACAACGCTATCCTTTACACACTGATCCACCCCGCCCGAATCGCAAGCATCGATGCAGTCGCTATGATCGCCCAGAGCATCACCCCCTGCAGAAATGGCCGAACGCCGGTGCGGCGCAGTGTTTCTTTCGATAACCCGGTTCCAATCAGGAAGAGAACGACCGTCAGACCGATGCGGCCGAGGTGATTGAAAATCGCATACATCGTCGACCCCGCCGGGAGGTAGGTATTAGCCACGGCGGCCAGGCAGAACAACAGGATGAACCAGGGCACCTGCACGCGCGTCTTGCTCTTCGCAGCATACGCGGTAACCATCGCCACTGGGACGATCCACAGCGCTCTCGCCAGCTTCACCGTGGTTCCAATCTGCAGCGCCTGCGTCCCGTACTTCGCCGCAGCCCCCACCACCGAACTCGTGTCATGAATCGCTAAAGCGGCCCAGAGCCCGAACTGAGTCTGGCTCATGTGCAACAGGAGTCCAATCGCCGGAAACAGCAGCAATGCCACGGAGTTGAGCATGAATACAGTCCCCAGCGACATGGCCATTTCTTCTTCGCTCGGTTTGGTGATAGGTGCGATCGCCGCGATAGCACTCCCTCCGCAAATGGCGGTTCCCGCCGTAATCAGAAAAGACGCTTTCTGCGAAACTCCCAACATCCGTCCCAACCCCCAGCCCAGAAGCAAGGCGAGTACGATGCTGATCGCGGTGTAGAAGAATCCCGCCCGCCCGGCGTGCAGTACCTGCCGCAGGTTCATTCCGAAACCGAGCGCGACCACGGCCGCTTGTAGAAGGAAGCGCGACAAATTCTTGCTCTCGAGATGGTAAGGATGGGTAAAGGTGAATCCATAAGCGATTCCAGCCAGCAACGCGAACGGTGGAGACACGACGCCGTTAGCCGTCAGAATCATCCCGATAAGAAATACGTTCTTCGCATTCATTCGTTTTTTTCTGCTCCGCTTTTTTTGTACTCTCAGTGTGGCCGACCGCAGCCGGCTGTGTCCAAGTGGAAGTTCTTATCCCCGATTGTCTTTTCTTATAGCCAGAAGTGTGGCGCGGGCGCCCTCGCCCGCGAAAGCCGGGCATTTGCCACGCTATTCCGTGCGGGAAGATACTTCTCTGGAAAGCAAATTCTTTGAAAAAGTCAGAACTCTGCAATTTACATTGAGGTGGTAATGGAAAATTTCCGGCTCAAAGTCTTCCGCATAGTGGCGCGCCATCTCAATTTCAGCCGCGCGGCGGAAGAGCTTCTCCTGACCCAACCCGCAGTTACACAGCAAATTAAAGCGCTCGAGGACGAGTACGGCGTTTCCTTATTCGATCGAAGTGGCGGCCGCATCGCCCTCACTCCAGCCGGCAACTCTCTACTGCCCTACGCCGAGAAGTTGAAGGCAATCTCCGATGAGGCTTACGAAATCGTGACCAGCGCCGCTGGCAACCATTCCGGCAAGCTAGCCCTGGGCGCATCGCAAACCATCGGGCAATACCTCCTGCCAAATCTGGTTGCGGCATTTCTCCGCGACAACCCCCGCGTCTCCATCACCGCGATCAGTGGCAACACCGACGAGATGCTGGAAGCCCTCGCCGCGCACCGGATCCAGTTAGCGATGATTGAGGGCCCGGGCCTCCGTAAAGATATCCACGTCGAGCCCTTCATGGAAGACCACATGGTGTTGGTCGTACCAGCCAGTCATGAGTGGGCGGACCAGGAGATCGACATCGATGCACTCCGCAACGAGCCTCTGCTGATCCGCGAATTTGGTTCGGGGTCGCGTCGGGTGGTCGAAGCCGCATTGGCGAAGGCTGGGCTTAAGAAGAAGGACCTGAAAACTGCGATGGAACTCGATTCGACCGAAGGCCTGCTCAGCGCGGTGGAAGCAGGACTAGGCGTGACCTTCGTATCCCGCTGGGCCGTGCGCAATCAACTCGCCCTCGGAAATCTTCGACTGGCACACGTAAAGGGCCTTCGTCTGGCGCGCAAGTTTTCCATCGCCTATCCCGCCGGCCCAGAGCCCGCCGGCACCCCGAGAGCCTTTCGCCGCTTTCTCCTGGCTGCCGCAGCGGGTGGTGGGGAAATTCCGTTCGGCACCCCACGTTCGCGCCCGTCCTCTGGACGCCAACGTGGGTACAGCCTCCGTAATCTCGGCGAGCGAAGGATTTACTAGCCAACAAATCCAAGTTCCGGCGCCGGCCCGGGGTCATCTATATTTTTGATGGCTCAGTTCAAAACTTTCGACGCCCGCGTCATGCGTTCCATCCCGCTCTCCGATTTCACGAAGCATATTGAACTCGAAGTGAGCGGCGTGCCTCGCTTCGGGTTCGTTCCCGGACAATGGCTCTCGGTAAAGGCCACCACTCCGGATGGCGAGGAGATCACGCGCGCCTACTCCATCGCCTCCCCGCCGTCCGAAAACGGCCGCGTCGTGTTCTGCCTGAACCGCGTGCAGGATGGATTCATGTCGAATCATCTGTGCAGTCTCGCCGAAGGGGAGACGATTACGTTTCAGGGGCCATTCGGAGATTTCATTCTGCGCCCGCCCCCGCGCGACACCGTATTCATTGCCACTGGAACCGGGATCGCACCGTTCCGCTCGATGCTCCACTGGTTGCTCGCCGAGAGCGACCGCCATCGGGGCCGCCAATTCTGGCTGCTGTTCGGCGCGCGCACCGAACAGGACATCTATTATCGCGAGGAGTTCGATAGGCTAGCCGCCAAGCACGACAATTTTCATTTTCTCCCCACACTGAGCCGGGCAACTGACGATTGGAAAGGCCTGCGCGGATATGTGCAGCAACATCTCGGAGAAATCGTGGGTATGCGAACCGATATGCACGCCTACATCTGCGGCCTGGACAAAATGGTCAAGGCGAATCGCGAACTGCTAAAAAGCCTCGGTTGGGATCACACCTCGATCCGCTACGAGAAATTCGACTGAACTCGTAGAATGGTTGCCGGCCTTGCGTCCTTCAGGTGGTCGGTGTTCGGTGGCACGGTCGGTTTTGGGTGGCGCAGCGCTTCAGCGCTGCGGTTAGTGCTTCATTTTGAATGCGCCTTCAGGCGCCGAGGGAGAGCCATCGTGCACGTCGCAAATGACAAGCGTTACGACTCCATGCAATATCGCCGCTCGGGGCGCAGCGGCATTCAACTTCCCGCCGTCTCGCTCGGACTTTGGCACAACTTCGGCGGCATCGATAACTTCGAGAATTCGAGAGCCATGCTGCGCCGCGCCTTCGATCTCGGCATCACACATTTCGATCTCGCCAACAACTACGGTCCGCCCTACGGATCGGCGGAAGAAACTTTCGGCCAGATTCTGAAGAAAGATTTCCTTCCCTACCGCGACGAGTTGATCATCTCGACCAAAGCGGGCTGGGACATGTGGCCCGGCCCGTACGGAAATCTTGGCTCGCGCAAGAATTTGCTGGCCAGCCTCGACCAGAGCCTGAAACGCATGGGCCTCGAATATGTCGATATCTTCTACCACCACCGTCCCGATCCCGACACTCCGATGGAAGAATCGCTCGGCGCACTCGACACGGCGGTGCGCTCGGGCCGCGCGCTCTACGCGGGCATTTCCGCTTACAACGCCAAGCAGACCGCCGAAGCGGTCAAGATTCTGCGCGATCTCGGAACGCCGTGCCTCATTCACCAGCCGAAGTATTCAATGTTCGTGCGCGATCCGGAGCAGGGATTGTTCGACGTGCTGGAGAAAGAAGGAGTGGGATCGATCGTCTTCAGCCCGCTGGCGCAAGGGCTCCTCTCGGATCGTTATCTGAAGGGGATTCCAAGCGACTCGCGCGCCGCGCGCGATTTCTTTCTAAAGAAAAAGGATATCGGGGGAGACAAGCTCGCCAAGGTTCGCGCGTTGAATGGAATTGCCGCACAGCGCGGGCAGTCACTAGCGGAAATGGCGGTCGCATGGGTACTCCGCGATCCGCGCGTCACCAGCGCACTGGTTGGGACCAGTAAAGTGTCTCAGGTGGACGACAACGTGGCCGCACTCAAGAATCTGAAGTTCTCGGCCGAGGAGCTAACTGAAATCGACAGCATCCTGGCGGTCAAGCACTCATGATGAGACCTGCCACGTCACGCGGAAGTCCCCCGTGCTCCTCCGTGTACCCCGTGGTGATCGGTCTTTGCCGAATTCGCCATACAGTCCGTTTCACTACTGAAGATCGAGCCGTATCGACATGCCGAGGTTCAATCAGTTGACTGAAATGCGCACATGAATCCACCTTCGAAGAAAGAAATCGTCCGCTGTTCCTGGGCCAGCAACGAGCTGTCAATTCTCTATCACGATCGTGAATGGGGCGTGCCGCAGCACGAAGACCCCGTGCTCTTCGAGTTCCTGATTCTGGAGGGTGCGCAGGCCGGCCTCAGCTGGGATACGATTCTGCGCAAGCGCGAAAACTATCGCGCTGCCTTCGACGGCTTCGACCCGAACAAGATCGCGCGCTATGACCGGCGAAAGACGCAGCAGTTGCTGCGCGATGAGGGCATCATCCGCAACCGACTGAAGATCGCTTCGGCAATCCGGAACGCCAAGGCATTTCTGGCCGTGCAAAGAGAGTTCGGGTCATTCGATCGCTACGTCTGGCAGTTCGTCGGCGGCAAACCGAGGGTGAACGCTTGGCGGCTGGGAAAGAGCGTTCCGGCGCGCACAGCTGAATCGGACGCGATGAGCAAGGACCTGAAAAAACGCGGCTTCAACTTCGTGGGCTCGACCATCTGCTACGCCTTCATGCAGGCCGTTGGCATAGTGAATGACCATGCGATCGAATGCTTCCGCTATCCGAAATAGTCAGTAGTAGGTGGCGGTAAATCGCGACGTCGCAGGGCCGACGCATATTAAATTCCCAGCAATTGAGCAGATAGGAGTGATCACATCCGCTTTGAGGCGCTTTCCTTTGACTCCGCGCTTGGACGATTTGTCCTGTTTCAGCAGGTTGAGGGCGATGCGGGTAAGGATGGAAAAATTCTGCGCCGCGTGGCCCTGCCGTTTGCGGCTGAGGTCTTCGCCGAAGCCCACATCGAGCACCCAAGGCAGTTGGTTTTCGATGCTCCAGTGCTGGCGGATCACGCGGTTCAGCCGCACGGCATCGGGCGCAAGACTGGTGATGTAGTAGCGCGTTTGCCCTTCGCTTTGCCCGGTGGCCTTATGATAGCGTTCGGTCTGGATGCGCACCACACCCTGTAACGACGCCCATTCGGAAGCCTTCTCCAGCAACGACAAGTCGGCGATGACGGAGCACGTGCGCCGCTCCACCCGCCCGTGACCGCAATCGACTTCTTCCGCTACCGCGTCGGCGGGCAGCATCCGGAACGAGTCCTGAATCTCTTCGTGCAAGTGTCCCTGGTTCTCCTTGACCGCCAGCACGTAATCGGCCTTTTTCGCAATGATCTGGCAGGCGATGGCGCGTTGGCAGCCCATGGCATCGATGGTCCCCACCGTCCCGCTCAGTTCCAGAGCCTCCAGCAACTTCGGAATGGCCGTGATCTCGTTGGACTTCTCGTCCACCTTACGCTGGGCCAGAACCAGGCCGTGGCTCTCGGCCCACGCCGAAACCATGTGCACGATGGGCTTTTTGCCCGCCGCATACGTGCCGCGCAGCGCCTTGCCATCGATGGCCACCACCTCGCCCGCCGTCAGTTTGGCGATCGATCCCACCCATGCGACAAAACCCTTTTCCATCTGCGCGGGATCGAGCGCGGCCAAGACCCGATTGAACGTGTCGTGCGAGGGAATGCCCGCTGGCAAGGTTAAGAAAGTCTTCAGCCACTCGATCTTGGCCTCGCCGTACTCCTCAATGTCGTTCCAACTCTCCGCTCCGCTCAACACCGCCGCCATCGCCCTCAGCAGAATCTCTTCCAGTAAATGTTCCCGGTTGCGTTCGACCCGAGGGTCCGTCAACTCAGCGAAATACTGCAGGGGATTCTCCATGTCCCCTTCTCATCCTTTTCCCCCTATCCGCATATAGCCATTTATATGCGTCGGCCCTG
>JAIQFA010000112.1 GCA_020073525.1 Terriglobia bacterium | reverse complement strand
CTGTCTGATTCGGGATGGAAATCGGTCCGCAAAATTCTGGATTACGGATGCGGCCATGGATATTACCTCAGTCTGCTCGGCGGACTTCTCCCTCAAGCAAGTCTTGTTGGCTTCGATGTCGACGATGCGTTCATTGATACGGCCCGGGCAACGTTCGGCAATGTGGCGAGTTTCACCTCTAAAATGGATGATGCAGAACTTCAGACCCTCGGTGCCGATGCGCTTGTTCTCCGCTTGATCTTGCATCATAATCCCGATCCCGCCGGTCTGCTATCAACTCTCGTTTCCAATCTTAAACAATTGCAATACGTATACATCGTCAATCCCTGTGACACCCATTTTCACTTGGTCCCCGAGCTGAAGCATTTTTTGGCAGACCTTGCAGAACTCCGCCAACCGGGCCGCAAGCGGCGAGACATCCACGACGAAATGGCAGCTACCCTGCGAGCACATGCCTTCACAGAGGTGGAAAGGCTGGAAATCGTCGTGCGAGCAGCGACTTCAACGGACAAGAGCCAGATGTTTGCATATATGATCGCCACCGCCTGCTACGGAGGGCGGACTACTCCCCGTTCAGAAACCGCGGCCGAACTGGTAAGGTGGCTTCTTGACCCCAATGCATCGGCCCAATACGGACTGATTGCTAGTGTTTTTTCCCGCCGCGCGAGGCCAGCAGATGAGTGAAGGTTGCCAATCTCTTACGACGTTCGCGATCCGTAGCTTCGGGCAAGGCGATGAAACAATGCTCGTCGTGAACGGGGGACCAGGCCTCTCCAACTCCTATATGCTTCCCGGTTTCGCGTTCCTGGCGGATAGGTATAAGTGTGTGTTCTATGACCAGCCCGGATGTGGGAACGATCATACAGATCCTCGGACCGTTACAGCGGACTCGACAGCGGACCACTTCGTCGACCTGTTGATCGACTTGTCTTCGGGCCGCAAGGTAATTCTTCTGACTCATTCATGGGGTTCACACGTGCTGTTTAGAGGGATGTCAAGGCATCCGGATATTTCCAAGCTCATCGCAAAGGCGATTCTTCTTAATCCGACACCCACAAACTCCGATCACTACACCCGAGTTGGCAGTGCGCTTCAGGCGCGTGTCGCTCCTCATGATCTGACAGCCATAGGCGACTTAATGAAATCGGCTAAGATCTCCGCTGGTAATGAAATAATGCAGATCGCTCTTCCTGCGTACACCGGATCGACACGGCGGCTACCCGTTCTCGACTTTGATTACTCTCTCGCCGTCTTCAACAGCGTGAATGCAACAATTGGGAATTTTGATTTCGCAAATCTGACCGGTCGGAGCCCGTTCGATATTTATGTAGTGGGAGGTGCCGACGACTACATCAAGCCCACAAATCTTGATGCGATCCTGAGCGCGGCTCGTGAAAGTGCATTCATTAACGACGCAGGACATTTTGTTTTCGCAGAAGCTCCCGAACAGTTTCAGAAGACCTTAATGAGGTTCCTGTCGCATACCTAGAGTATGTCCTCCATCGCGATCTGCGTAGGAGTGAATGATTATGAGGACCCAACCATCCCGCGATTACGGTATGCCGCGCAGGATGCTTCGCGATTCGCAAAAATACTTACCTCGTTAGGCGTTCCATCTGCGCGGGTATTTGTTTTCCAAAATCAACAGGCCTCCCGCGCAGAAATATTGCGTGCCATTCGGGTAACGCCGTATAGGGAATTCAACCACATCGAACGGCTCATCTTTTATTTTGCCGGGCACGGCACACATCCAAACAACCGCAACAAGGGGGCGTCGTCGGTACTCCTGACGTCCGACTCCCGGCGAGAGGATCTTGAGGGCACTGGGCTCACGTTTGCTGACCTAATTTCTGCTATCAGCCGGCTGAATGTCACCGAACTCTTCTTATTCTTCGACGCCTGCTACGTCGACATCGGCGATACGTCATCTCTCGATCTCGTCGGAGATCATGAGCGGGGTTTGCTCGACACACTTCGCCGCCCTTACATAATGTGCCTGGCCAGCGGTCCATCGTTGCCTGCGAAGGAATCGGATGACGTCCGAGGTGGATTATTCACCCACCAGCTTCTGCAGGCACTGATTAAAGTGCATCAGTCTTCCCGTCCCTCAGTGCATCTCCTGCTCCATCATCTGAACGCACATTGGCGAGATCACCCAGACCTCAGACCGTTCTCCCGATATGTGTACGGAACGAACGATCCTTGGTTGGTCGAAGAACGAAATCTGCATCTGCAAACCCCTAGCAGCCAAATGGATCTGATCGAACGCCCGCAAGCAGTCGCAATTGTGACCGAGAGAATACTCAGCGATAGGGCAAAGCCGCTGTGGTTCCATGGTCCCAGCCGAAGCGGCAAGACTGTCCTTTTTTGGCAAGTACATCGTCGCTTGATCTCATCCGTGTACATCTCACTCGAAGAACATGCGCGGGCAGAAAGAATGCTAACTGAAACAATTCGGGAACATGCGATTGAGCAGCTTGGTCTGGTTTCGACATCCTGGGCGGAAACCGCTAGCCTCGACTCAATCTTTGACCTGATGGCGGATGCCTACCCGACATCGACCCTGATACTTGATCATGGCGAACGCATATCTTCGGCCCTTCTGGAGCAGGTCGCCACGGCCTGCGTACAACGAGGAATGTCCGCTGTCGTGGTGAGCCGGGTGCGTCCCTTGGTCGAAGAACAATGGGAGATCTCAGCGTGTCCCGAGATTACTGTCGAAGATGCTCAGTTGCTCTTGTCTTCATATCCGCAACCTCTCCGCGTCGATACTAACGAGTTGTTGAGCCTGTCACGAGGGAATTACGTCAAGGCCATGGAGATTGCCGAGGCGCTAAAGGAGTCGGGCGACACTCAGCCGGCGGCAACTGGCGAAAGTGTCCTTTTGCGATATGGTCGTGCTGTCCGCGCTCTAGTCTTGACAAACGGCTACTCAGATATCCGATTGTTTGCGGCACATTTTGGTTTGAGCGCTGACGATGTCGACGCAATCGCGGAACTGGGCTGGGCGAACCGGTTTCCAGATCAAACTGTGCCGCACGATCAACTGGTCGCTATCGTAATCGCCAACGAACTCCCATGGTCCAATGCCGAAAAGCAAGCGAGTGCGGAATATTGGCACAAAGAGCTGAAACTCTACCACAGCATGTTCAAGCTGTTTCACTTTGTTGATGCAATATTGTTGGCCGGCTCATATCGAGAACACCTGGACCGGGAGCTTGCGTCTGCTATAAACACTCTCTATCGCGAGCAACAATGGACGTATTTGAGGCAGGTGAGTGAATGGCTGAAAAAAGTCGATCACGATGTCTGGGTGCAATCTCTGATGACCTGTCTGGAAATCGAGTCAGAAAGAGGTGAATTTCATTCCGCCAATGAAACGACATCCTTGCTCACGGGCCGTCAACTCGACGAGCATACGGAGCACTGGAAGCACCTTTGTGAAGCGCGCTCCTCCTGGTGGCATGGTGATTACCAAAGAGCCAAGCTCCTAGCGGCTCAGGTTCTTGAAGAGTCTGGAACTCAACAATTGTGGAGCAGAGCGTATTTGGAAACGGGCATTGCCTATTTCTTCGAAGGTGAATGGAAACAAGCGAACCATTGTTTACAGCAAGTAACGACGGAGGACGCCAGGTCATACGCTTGGGCGTTGATGATGTTGGGAACTACCAACGGTATACGGGGGATTCATGCAATCGAGGCAGATCGTCAGTTGCTGAGAGCAGTCGAGTTACTGGAATTGCTCCGAGATTGGGTTGGCCTTGGAATCGCGTGGAATAACCGTGGAGAAATAAAGTGGAAGGGCGGCGAACACAGTGAGGCCCTGGCATCTCTTCGCCGAGCGGAGGACCTCGCTACGAGAGGTGGAAACGGCACCGACCAGATGGAGATTTGTCGGAATCTCTTGGCTACCACAATGCGATGCTATGGTCCGGATTCGCAGGACGCGGTCTTCTACTACACTCGTCTGAGCGGAATGAACCCAGATATGCAGGGCGCCATGCAACAGATGCAGGTATGGAACACGCTCGCCACCTTCCATGCCTATCGCGGCGAATTGGACAAGGCGCGAGAGGCTCTCGCAAAGGCGGCGGTACTGACAGCCGGCAACAAGGAATATGACATATACAGCATAGCGAACGAAGGTCTGCTGCGTCTGTTACGCGGCGACATCGACCTAGGCGTCAGCCAGATTCGCAAAGCATTCCGTCTCGCGTCAGTGGGCGAAAATGTTTTGGCAGTTAGACAAATATTCGATGATCTGAAAGTCGTGCTAGGCACGTCCGCGATAGTTACTCAAATTGCTTCGGAAATCGAAGGGAGCTTAAGCCATGAACGCTCAAGCAGAGAATAAGGTAGAAATTCATGTGGACAATCCGGCCCGTAAGGAAGTCCTCGCTGCAGAACTGGCGAAAACCATTCACGACAGCGGTTGCGCAACTGTGGGCCCGCAAGACGCAACTGAGCGTCTGATACCGTCCGAAGTATTTTTTGCTCTCACCAGCTCAGGAGCACTTCTCGTCCTGGCCGCGGCAATTCGAGACTTTGCAAAAAAGCATAAGGTGGATTTGACAATCATTAGGCCAACGGGAGAGTTCATCAAAATTAAGGCTTCTGGAGCAGAACTCGACGATGTCAGCGATTTGGTTGGGTATCTGGAGAAAGGTCACACCAAGACGACGAAAGAAACACGCCAGACCCAGTCGCGCGTGGACCGCACGGACAAAATCCCGACGCTGAAGCCTCAAGAACCAGCAAAATGAAGCTCCATCGGGATGCCCGGCTTCGATATTACGCTTAGTTCGGCATACACGTAAACAGATGCTGCACCATCTCGAAAGGATGCATTTTTCTTCGACGACGAACAGTGAGCGACGGACTACGTGTAACTCCTTTGCTCTGCGCAACATAATGGAAAATAAAGGCGCGCGCCATGAACCGACCGCGCGCGCTCTTTATCCCCCTCAATCCGGGAAACCAAAGTATAGCGCTGAATACCGCCCACAGGATTGGGCCCTAGGTAAGAATCCCCATGGGAACCAAGCGCACTGGGGCATGGACTCAACGCAGCAGAGAAACCTTACGCTGACTGGTCAGTTCATTTTGGTATGGAGTCAGTCAGGCTCACACTCATCTGTTTGCCCAGACGAACAGAGAACAACAGAGGTGGCAGGTCGCATGTTTGACTTCCGTACAGAGTGAAGTGCAACCGGATTGCAATAAACCCTTTTCCAGATTTCAAATCGACCACCCCAGTGTTTGGTCGTGGTGCAAAGGCCGTTTTCCCATCTGTTGTCGCAGCCAAGATCATTGTTCCGACAGTTGGCATTGCCTCCAAAAGAGGTTGGCCGGACTCGTGCCAAATTCCTTCCATCACGCGATACGGACGACCTTGGGAATCGTAGTACGAAATCTGGGCAGTGATGTTAGAAACATTAGCTCCAGATGCCGTTCCCACGCGAACATAGAGAATGCCATCCTCAGCCCACCCTTCCACGAACGAGATTGCGTAATCCCTTGATGCGTCCGCGGGTGCTGGAGGTGGTGAGGCGCTAAGAGGAAGAAGTGTGCCTACAACATGTGGAGACTCCTGCCTGTGAGCATTTATTCCGAAAACAACTGCGATCAAGAGCAGAACAGCAGAGACTCCATAACAGACTAAATACGGCGTTCGTGAAACATTTCCAATGAATGCTCCATGCGCCTGAGCCACAGCTGTCGTAATGGCCGCAGTGATTGTAGCCCCACCTATAAACACTGGGATGAGGTATTTCATCCCGCCAAGCGTAGCACCAAAACGTAGCCTACGGATTTGGGGCTCAGTTAGGGAGACACAACCTCGATTCGGAGCGTTGCCGGACGTAAGTAGGTTGAGCATGAATCGGGGGTACTTCCTGATTGGCATGTAACGAGGACAAGCTCCGCTTCAGGGGTCTTACGGTGCGGCGCTCGCTCGGTAGTCTCGACCTTGAAAGGGTCCACTCAGTTAGAGCGATGCGTCTTTGTAAGACCCTAGGAGAATCCGTGAACCCAATGGCCAAGTGTACGTCCGTATTGAACGCGTTGCCGGCAATTTGCGGATGGTTTGTAACCACATAGCCATCGAACACTGCACGGATGTCATGGTCTTCAGACATATGGGCGCATTCTAGACGGTCAATGACGATTCCTGCGCTGTCGTTACTGAATGCGATCGGTTTTTCGCAGGCAAAGCATTCACCGTTTTTCGGGCTACTACATCCCTCAGCCTTCAAGGACTCGTCCGTGCGAAGTGTCTCAGGCTTTGCGGGCACAGTCGGTTGCTGACCACCAGCAACCCTGCGCCAGAGCCAATCGACGAACTTCTGGCCAGCAGGATTAAACAGCGCGGTCAGGGCGGCGGCCAGAATCAGGCCAGCCGCGCCGATGTACGCGGCGGTTACTGCGGCGGTTCGTTCTCCCTTCCTTGATGCCATTGCCTCCCCCAACCGAAACTCTGCGCATTCTACATGACACGTTGATTTTCGCGTGGGGGTGGTGGCTACCCCATTTACTTCTCCGCTGCGATGAGCTACGTTAGCGGCTACCGGAAAGTGGGTGCCTCGTCAAAGGCGTCCGTTGTTGTTGGTCAAACGCTTACCCATTGAAACGCACTGCCAGGGCGCAAGGGCGCACTTGAGCTGAGATCACTGATTCGTAAGCGCAACCAGACCAATCAGTTACAGACTAAACTCCTTACTTCGGGACCAGGGGGTCGGAGGTTCAAATCCTCTCTCCCCGACCAATCTTTCTCTCGCTCTTTCAATCGTTTAGGCGGCTAATGCCGCCTCAGTTTTTTCGGCACATTTCGGTACACTCGGTACAACTGAGGGTAGTTGGAACCCAAAGCCACATCTTTCCGCCCACTTCCTACGAAATGCAACGTCCTCTTTGATCTTGTCGTAGAGGTCGCTCATGTCCTTTCCAGCATGGCCCATCCAGTACTTGTATAGGCCCTCGGGACATTCCGCATAGTTCCGCAGGTACGTATTCCTAAAACGACGGAACGCATGGTTCCCAGCTTTGTGCGTTCCGGTAAACGGATTGATGTAGCCCAGTTCCTTAAGGGCCTTGTGCAAATGGCGGCGGATGATGTTTGACGGAGAGACGGGTTTCCCTTGTCGAGTGCAGAACAGGAAGCCCGATGCTCGTTTGCCAACGAACTCTTTGAGAAAAGTGGCGATCGTCGGGTGGAGATCAACCTGGCGACAACCATTTGCTGTTTTGAGCCGTTGTTCGACCCTGCCGTGATGAATTTTCTGTTGGATAAAGATAGTCAGAAAGTCAGGGGAGATGTGCTTGTCAATCTCGATCCCAAGCGCCTCCCCGACTCGTAAACCACCAGCCCCACACAGAACGAAAATCATCCGCTCCCGCTCCTTCTTCCACCGTGCTAAACCTGTCATCACTTCAGACGAAAAGGACGGCGTGTTCTGCTTATCCTTTTCGACCACAGGCAGGTCGATGAATTCGTGATTCCATGTTCGAGGATAAATTTCCTCTCCTTGTTCATCGACGGCAGAAGCCACGACCATCTTCACAACCGGAACATAGTTGTCGATGGTCTTTGGAGATAAGCCTTTTTCCGACATCTTCGCAATGACGGACTTCAAGACCGCATTGTTAATTTCGGACAGGGGCAAATCTCCAATGTTTGGGTTAAGCCAGTTATTGAGACAGGCCTCCCAGACTTCCAAGGTCGAAATTGCAATGGGCTTGCGCTTCCGACTTCGGACGTGATTAAGCCACCATTTTGCTTGTTCACGGAACGTGACACCGTTGTTTTGCTTCACCACTTCGTTGAAATACTCCACGGTGTCGGCTCCGCTCTTCGTGATGATTTCACGAGCGCGGCGCTCTCTTACGGTCTTGGACAAGCTACCGGGGCCTGAGATCGGGCAAATTCTCTCCCGCATGTGTTTTCTCTTTTCTCGTCCCGGTGTATCCATCCACCACCGAACAACCCACCATCTACCGCTTGATTCAATGTGACCGCTCTGACCAGTTCTACGGAACATGCTCTTTCCTCTCCGCTTCACTGGTGTCGCAGTTAAAACCTTAGTATCGATGGCGCTTATTTGCAACGGGTTAGGGATGGCGGCGACATGGCTCTGAGCCCGCGGCAAACGAACCGGCAGCGTAGTGAACAGAGCATTCTGTTCCTGCCTATCGTTCACGGGTCCGATCATCCTCGAAATAGCGGCCATTCTTGTAACTCAGTCCGGAGCGGAACAAACACGTGGCCCCATCGCCTCTCCTGGGCGCAAATTTGATGGATTACTGGCGCCGTGTCCAACAACTTCTCGTCCGCGAGATATTCCAGCTGGGAATGTCAGACGGCACTCTGCCGATTCGTGACCTCACATTTCCTTGAGCAAATCGCGTTGCGGATGCGGAGCAGCCACTCCATAGGGGTCGAGTCAAGCAGACAGCGACAGCCTCATCTACTTCAGTAGCCGGCACTTGGGCAAAACCTTGTGGTGGACAATGACTAGCACGAGCTAAGGTCTGCTGATTTCCCAGCCGCCTTGCCAAACAGTGTTTTGCGAGAACGAATCCTGCTCCGAAGTCCTTGGAGGCCAAGCGGTATGCTCCACTTGACCGGCGACACAATGTTCACCTGTTATTCCTCCCAGGAATATCTCGCGGACGAGAAGTTGTTGGACATCCCGATTGAGTCAAGTTAGTTTTGCGCCACACGCAGCGGATTTTCGCTGCTCCCGGAGGCGCAAATGTCATCCCTTTGGTTCCAACTTCATCTCGTTCGCCCACTCCAATCCGTTCTTCGGTCGAAGTGGGCGCGTCCAACCGCCGCTGTTCTCACTCTGCTTTTTCTCATGCCCGTGGTCGCGCTAGCACAGGGCGGATCACCGTTCGACTCCGGCTTTGCCGCCATCCAAGCCCTCTTCACCGGCACTATTGCCAAGGTTGCCAGCCTGGTCGCGATCGTGATCGGAGGCTACGGGTTCGCCCACGGCGAACCAGGCGCGAAGAAGGCCCTCGCCGGAGTTGCGGCCGGAACCGGCATTGCCGTTCTCGCCGTCAATGTCCTGAGTTGGCTCTGGGGCGTTTAGCGACGCTCCTAGCCGCTTTCGGCTCCTCACGAAACACACTTTGTCAGACGAGAGATTTATGGCAGACCAAAGACAGACGCATCGCACAAACCGCGTGTTCAAGAGCCTGCATAAGCCTCTTACGTATCTGGGCGTCGAGCGCACGTTGTTTTACTTCGTCTGTGTTGGAGCGGTGGGAGCATTCAATCTCTTCAATTCCATCTTGGCCGGCATCGCCGTCTTTATCGGCGGTTTCGCCTTCGGACATTGGGTGACGAACAGCGATCCGGCATTCTTGCGCATCCTGGCAAAGTCCGAACGCTACAACGTGCGCTACGACGCAGCTAAACAGCAAGTTCCCCGCGTGGAGGTGCTGTGATGCTGCGAGTCGATAAGGTCATCAAGCCGTGGAAAGAGAGTTCAGCTCTCAACGACCACATCAATCTCTACGGCTTCTGGAACGAGGCGGCCTTTCTCACGAAATCCGGCGATGTCGGCATGGTGCTCAGCGTTCCTGGCGTGGACTACGAAAGCCTTGATCGCTCGGAGCAGGAATACGCGGTGAAGCGGTTGGAGGCGGCTCTGAAAGCCTTTGGCCCCGGCTTTCACGTCTACCAGTATCTCTTCAAGTCGAACCGGCCCGACATACCCTTCGCGAAATATGGCGATCCGATTGTGGAAGCGGCGATTGAGCAACGACGGAAGTTCTTTGAAGCGAAACGCGACCATCTTTATCAGGTGGAAATCTTTTACTGCATTCTGCTCGAAGGCTCGCGATCGAAAACCGGAGTGGGCGCTGCGTTCAGCCAACTTCTTCACGATCCTGCCGGGGCCATCGGCGAACTGAAGGCGCAGTTAACCAACGACAACATGAAGACACTACTGCGCAGCCAGATCGAGCGCGATCTTGCGCGCCTCGACCAGCGCGTGCAGACATTCGCTCGGCAACTCGCGGACTTCATGCAGATCGAAGTCTTGAACCGGCAGCGGCAGTTCACGTTTTTCCGCCGATTGCTGAACTACGACGACTGGCGCGTTGCGGGCAAGCCGCAGTCTACGCAGTTTCTCGACTATCAAGTCGTCAACTCCAACATCGAAGCCGAACGCGATCACCTGCGCGTGGGCGATCACATCGTCCGCGTGCTGACGATGAAAGAGGCCATCACCGAGACGCGGCCCCTCGCGCTCGATGCGCTCCTGAAGATCCCGGCCAACTTCCGAGTCATAACGGAATGGACGCCGCTCGCAGCGGACAAAGCGCGCAAGGAAGTCAACAAGCGCCGCCGCCACTTCAACATGTCGAAAACCGGCTTTGTCTCGCAGATGGGCAACGACAGCACGAAGACGAACCCACGCGATGTTCTGGTAGACGAGTCGAAGCAGGCCGACATTGAGAATCTCGGCGACTGCCTGCGCGCTCTGGGCGACGGGCAATCGCTCGGCGATTTTTCGCTCACGATTGTGCTGTACGGCCACTCCAAAGCCGAATTGGAGCAGCTCGGGGCTGAGTTCGCTGGCATCTTCACCAACGCCGACGGCAGCCTGTTTTCGGAGACCTACAACCAACTCAACGCATACTTCGCCACCGTGCCGGGCAACTATGCGTTGAACCTCCGCAAGATGTATCTCCTGAACACGAACTGCGCCGACCTGTCTTTTCTATTCACGATCCTTCCCGGCGAGACGACGAACGCCCATCTCGGCACAGAGTACCTGGCCGTACTCGAAACCGAAAACAGCACACCGTACTTTCTGAATCTGCATAACGGCGAGGTCGCCCACACGCTGATCCTCGGAATGACGGGATCGGGCAATTCCTTCCTCCGAAGATATGAACCCCAAATCTTGCCACCAAAGCAAATGGAATTGTCGCTGTCCGCCTGAGTTGCCAGGCTTCAAACGGCAATCGCCGAGCGGCAACCTCCCAACCGGCCACCGCAGCTTTACTCATGCGCGTCGTAGAATCTCCCTTTGTTGCCCGCAAACTCTCGCCCTGGATTGGACACAAAGCTCGAAAGAGCCATACGCGAACTGAGTCTTTGTGACAATGGGAACAACTTGCCGGTAATGGGGCCAATGGAGGCAGGATAGGCGAGCCCAACCGGGATTGGTGGGTAAAGTACGCCGTCGAGAAACTGAAGTATCACAGGGGATTTGCGTTCGCTCGCGAACATCATTTCAAGAAGGTTGTCCGGACGTGGTTCAACATTATTCGCTTCCTTCTGTCTCTATTCGCCTGAGGCCACGACTATCGACGGGAACGTTGCAGAAAGCTCACTCCGAAGTGAGCCCCACAGCGACGAACTTTGAGGCAGGGGAGGCGTCACGGCTTCCTGTAAGCAGCTCCTGCCGAAGGGACGATCTGTATCTGGTCTTCAGTTGCGTGCCGATAGTCTCGATTGATCGATTCCATTCAAAGGCTGGGCCTGAAAAACCACGCGAAAAGGCGTAGTCACGAATGTCAAACGCCGCTCTATGGGCTTGGTTAATCACTCGTCCTGAAATCGAACAATTCAGTTCAGGTTCAGAAAGCGCATACGACCGAATTGTCTGGTCGAGGATACGACAGAGCGAGTTGGCGCCGTAACGGGGGCCATCGAGGTTGATGAAAGTTTTCGTGCGTGTTTCAAACAAGAAAGGTGCAATACCAGGCCTATCAAGGAAATTTGCAACCAGTTGAACGGGGATTCCGTCCATCTGCCCCTCGATAATTGCAAGTCTTACCTCTTGCTGCTCGAAAGACGTGAACAACCCTGCATCTTTGTGTTCCCGATAAAGCCACGAGCTCTCGTCAAAATCGAAGTTGCGCATTTCGCCGCGAAGTGACGGGTACCCAGATCGGATCGCTAGCTGCTCGAACTGATCGATGCCAATCCAGGAGTATGCATATTCAGCCCGCGCACAGTGCGAATCTGTCAACCATCGTGTTTTCGCAAAACCGGCTGCATCAGCTGTCCAACTTCCGTCTGCGTGCAGCCCTATCTCCTTATGGGTGGTTCCCAGGCTACTCAGGAACCGGTTGACATAGATTGGATTGCCAGAGAATGGCATGAAGGAAAGAATCACAGCGTCTTCCACGAAAGCTCCTGCAGAATTCTCCAGAAGCATGGAAGTGGCTGAGAGGTCGTGGATCGCTTTGTCGAGTAGTGCCCCCCCGGTTACGCCGACACGCTCCTCGGGTAACAGGACCTTCAACACTCCAGAGGAATTCAGCCTCCAGAATCGCAAGGTGCGAATTGAGAATCCTTCCCTGATCATTTTGCCAATTCCGATCATGGGCAAACTCAGGTTTTCAACGAAATCACAGCAAACTCGTTGCCCGAAGCGATCAAGCGAACAGAGTTGCTCTCTTGAAGTGAACAGTGGCTTTTCACCCAGGTAGAGCGCATGGGGAAAACCTTCGCAAATCTCTATTAAGTTTGAGTGGTGACAGTGGCTGGGTGTGGCGTCGAAGACAACAAAGCGGTCAGGCGCCTGCAATCCCAAGGCGGTATACAACGTCTCGCGCAATGGAACACCGCCTGACGCGGATGACACGACCAACTTAGCGTTCCCCGTGACGTGGGGCACTCGCTGTTCCTCTAAAACCTTCTGATCGGCTTCGAGAATGCCGAGCAAATCCACGGCGATGCCGTCGCCGCGGAGGCTCTCCCCAACACTGAGAAATGACCTGAAAGCGGCCCCACCCATCTTGCCAAACCCGAGGAGCAACAATGGGACCCGTAGCATCTTAAGCCTCCCCATTTGATCGTTTCGATCCTGACCGGAGTAATTCGCGATACTGTCGCCGGCACTCCTCTTCTTTTTGATCTCGGCGAACCTGGCGGTCGTACACTCGAGCGTCGATAGTGTCGGCAATACTGCGAAATGCCGCCGAGCAGATGATCGCGATTGCCTTGATCCTCAACAACATGGCGTACACCTCCATGGAGCCTTTTCAGAATAGCATTAGCCAATAGTAATGTCAATGAGCACTTGTATTATATACATGAGGCGCGGAGTTCTTGGTAGCACACATTGACTATGCATATTGTTATTGACGACAAGCATATAATTGTGTATTTATTAAATGTGCGCAGTCTCTTCCGCCGCAATTCATGAAGCGATCTCATCTTCGACCCGAAGGAGTGGCCTTGGGCTCGTCAGAGTCTCCCAAAGGAACTGAAGCCCGGAAGCCATCTTCGCGTCTGACCGAATCTGGCGTCCGCGCCAACTTTTCCCTGCCTACAGCGCCGACACGAGGGAGCGAAAAACCGAAGAAGCACAAAAAGAAGCGCAATCAGCGAACTCGAGAGCGAATCAAAGAATTCGGGACATTCCTTCAAAAGTGGCGTCTTGACCATGACAAGGAGCAGGAAGACGTGGCCAAGAAGATGAGGTTGATGCAGAGCAGAATTTCGCAACTGGAAGCCGGGTGGATTCCGGCCCTGTCCGAGACTTCACTGGCCAAGCTGGCTGATGCCTACGACGGGGATCTGAAGCTTTTTCGCGCGAAGTATTTAGGGGCTCGGTTTGCGTTGCCTTCTGTTGTACAGGATCTCTTGCAACGAGACGTGCTCGACGTTGACGGCCTGGCTAAATGGGAAAGAGATCTTCCGCAGGAATCGGCATTGTGGATAGTGGCACCGAATTTTGTCGATACCGAACCGCAGCATCGCAACATCCGCGACGCCGTCGTGGCACTTCTTCAGAAAGGCTGCACGGTTACATATTTCATACGAGAAGAAGATGTCGGGTTGAATAGCAAGTTTGCTCGGCTCCTTACATTCTTTCGAGGTAGCGACGCTCTGAAGGGCTGCACTGGCGAAGTTCGCTGGTATCTCTTGGAACCACGTGAGATCAGGCTCATGGTGACGAGTTTCGTGATCGCTCACCCTGATGTCCTGCTGCGGGACGCGCGCGCGCCAAAACTGCAAGGCTATTTGGTCATTTCAGCTGACGGCAAGCCGACCTACGGCATTGATATGGGGTTCGAGGACCTCAAGGGCTGTGTTTTCTCGTTAGTTACGCTGATAGGTGAGAAAGATGCTGCGGAACAACTCGTTGACACTCCCGGGGACGGTGTTTTTTCGGTTCTAGACCGCAGGCTTGTGCGTAAGAGATCGTTGCTATTTCGCTCAGCAACTGGAGAGAAGATATGAAGAACTACCGATATCTAGCTGTGATAACGGGGTTGTTTACAACAACGCTACTACTGTCCAACACTTTGGACACCAAGATCTTCATGCTAGGACCATTGGCTCTCCCAGCTGGCATCGTGGTATTCCCTCTTGCATACGTATTCGGGGACATACTCACGGAGGTATACGGATACGCGGCATCGCGAAAGGTGATCTGGACAGGCTTTGGTTCGCTTCTGATCATGGTACTAGCGTACGAACTTGTTCGCTGGCTTCCTCCAGCGCCGTTTTGGAATAACCAACTTGCATATGTGGCCATTCTTGGTCAGGTGCCACGAATTGCTGCCGCGTCAATCACAGCCTACTTTGCGGGAGAATTCTGCAATTCGTATGTCCTTGCGAAGATGAAGGTGAAGATGGGGGGACGACGCATGTCTCTCAGGTTTGTGCTCTCCACAGTGATTGGCCAGTTCGTCGATACGGTGACTTTTGTTGTAATCGCATTTACCGGTGTGTACAGCGTTCCAAACCTGATCTCGATCACGGCTTCAGCCTGGTTCATAAAGGTCGCATGGGAAATCCTAGCCCTTCCGATCACTCTTCCGTTCACTGTTCACCTCAAACGCGTTGAGAATGAGGATTACTACGACCGCAAAACCAACTTCAATCCCTTTCTATTCACCGAGCCCAGCATTTAGCCAAAATGGGGATGTAAAAAGGACACTAAGTGTACAGTAAGCAAATGGTGGATGTGTTTAAGCGAACGTATTGTGACGAGAACCGGGTCGCAGCAGAAATCCTGCGTCAACAGGCCAGGTCTTTGGCGGACGAAACAATCTTGGACGCAGGCTGTGGAATGGGAGATATCGCAGCTGTGGCTTTTGCTGACAGTAAAGTGACGCTCCTGGATCGACTAGACTTTTCTTCCTATCCAACGCCGAAGAATCACAAGCGTGTAACCATCGACTTCTTCGACTACGTTCCACAAG
>JAIQFA010000111.1 GCA_020073525.1 Terriglobia bacterium | reverse complement strand
CAACGAAGGTGAACGCACTGAAGGACGACACATACAGCGATACGCCCGAGAGCCACCAGGGCACCTGCCGCCCACCACTGAAGTAGGTTTTCAGGTCACGCATCTGCCCCGCGTAATAGATCCCAATGCACAACATCACGACAAAGAACCCAGCGATGATGATGCTGTCCGCCAGGCCGAGATTGTTGTGCGCTATGAGATCGTGTGAGACCACTGCTGAACGTCACCTCCAGCGATAAAGTGCCCGTGCAGCGCAGGGTATCGCAGACGCTTCAATCATTGCCGTTTCATTGCACGAAATGATGCAACGTGTGGTAAAACGGACTCTACGGAAACGTGCCCTGCCTTGTCAAGTAAATATTGGCGAAAGTGACACGCACCCAGCGAGAGTCTTTGCTATCGGTCAAATGGCTCGGTGCGAAAGTGAATCAGGCAAGAGGTGAGACCTGACCTTAGCGGGTGACGACCGCGTTTCGGAGTGCGCGCACTCGGGCTTGGCCGTTTTCTGCACGCCAGATCAGGGTGGCGTCAGCGAGTTCTTACCGCTCGAAATGCGCGGGCGCAGTGCAGTGCGGGACGACATAAGGCCCCTCGGGAATCACCGCGATCGCATTGTCGCCCGCACGGGTGATGCTGTCGTGAACCGCATCTTCGATGGAAGCAACCAAAGCAACACCGGTCATTCGGCGCTCTTCGTCGCTGAGGCCTTCAGTGTACATCGCGACCCGCCCCTTCCGCATAGGCTTCAACTGCATCTCGGTCTGCCATTCATCAACATCGGCAAGGAGTTTTGGGGTCAGCGACTCCAGAAAGGCGCCCGCACCTTTCTCCACGAGTCTTCGCTGTGCCTCGCAGAATTCACTCGACCCCATGCCCTCGGAGCACGCGGACGCGATAATGAGGGTACCGTCCTGATCGAGGATGTCAAGCGGCGTCACCATGCCTTTGATTGTCTGATAGTAAGTCTTGTCGAGTGGATAGCCGGCCGCCGAGGTCACGATCGTCTTGAACCTTCGCGGCACCGGGACCTCTGTGCTGGTGCGCACGAAGTCCACCGCAGCCAGGTGGCTTTGAACTATCTCGCCGAAGCTCACATACGAGAGGTGCCGATCTTCATTGATGACGGTGTTGAGGCCAACGATTTCGCCGATCATGCCGACGATTTCCAGTTGCTCTTCGTGGAGAGGGTTGTTCGTCAGATTGCACTGAACGGTAAGCTGGTCCTCCATGAATCGTGCACTGTGCAGAGTGCGAATCGTGTCGGCGTGGGCAATCCCGGGTGCGACTACTTTTCTTCCGCCCGAGTAGCCGGCCATGAAATGCGGTTCGACCAGGCCGGTCGCGATGCGCAAATCGGCCTCGACAAAGCGCCGATCGATCTTGACCGGTGTGCCGCGCGAAGCCGTTCGTCCGAGATCGACATGATCGGCGTCCACTCGAGCCATGTGGTTCACAACACGTACAGTCGACAATACCCAGCGGTCACCGACGACTTCTTCCAGCTCCGCGCCTACGTTGGGACGGTGCAGGCCAGTTGCGACGAGCACGGTGATCTTATCGGCCGAAATGCCTCCCGCAATCAAGCCCTCAATCATCGGCCGCAGGAAGAGGCGGTTGGGGACCGGTCGAGTAATATCGCAGATCAGGATGCAGGCACTTCGACGTCCTTTCACAAGTTCATGGAACGGGGGTGAGCCGATCGGAGCATTCAGGGCCCGGCGAATGGCACCTTGCTCGTCGGGCAACTTGGGCAATGACCGCTTGCGAATGACTGTAACCTCGGCGTGCTCAGGAAACCGAACGGGAAGCAGGTTCCGCCCGTACAGAAGATCGACGATCATGCTAGTGATATCTCCCGGTCGGGCGAGCGGAGAGGTCCTTGGCAAGGGGTGCGCGTCAATTCAATCGTTGGGCTCGCCAGGCGCACCCCGGTCCCGAAGGCAGCCGATGATGCCCGCGAAAACCTATCCATCGTTCGTTGGCCCTGAGAGGTCGTGAGATTATCCGATTGAAAGGGGTGGAGCACCATGACTTCATCGCATCGCCCATCATCAACTCCGTAGGCGCGAGCACCGTGAGTGCTTCGAATGATCGCGTTTGTCCGCTCGTCGCAACTATTCGTCTTCGATTCCTCAATAAACGCGTCAGCGGAACAAACACGCTGATACATCCGCATGTTCCATCCTACGAGTCGTCTTCTGCCAAACTCGAAGGCCCAACTTCCAACGTTTGTTCCCAGAATTGACACGTCGAGCCGCAGGGGCCTGATCTTAAAGGCTCTCCTCGGAAACTTTCGCGCCGGATCCCGGGGATATGCTCCGAAACAAATGCCCCTCCTCTGCGGATGCCGTGACTATGCAAATGCCATCGCACTAAACCGCCTCAAAGTGCGTGGATAATATCATATTTCAATATCTGGAACGCGGCGACACTGAACGCGCCAACGGGCTTCGGTGAGTGACCAGCGCCCACTCCAATTCTGTGCAGGTCGTTTTCTTGTTGACGATGGCTCTGGCTTTCACCCACTCATCATTTGCCGGTTCCCATTTTCCGCTCGTCCCTTTTTGTGGGGCAGCAAATCTCCTAGAAGAAGGCCTTGTCTCCAAACATGAAAGACAAGGGGCGGTACGACAAGGGGCGGTACAAGGAGATCCCATCGGACGAGTACCCGCCAATTGAACAGGCCCGTGTGATCCTGAGTTCGTCCAAAGAACGGGGAGATCGCGCAACAGTTCCTCTCCTATTTCAAGAGTGCTGCCGCCGCTGACCAACTGGCGGCCCATGGCTTCGAGGTGAGCAGTCGAACTAACAAGTAAACAATTTGCGGTTTATGCATCTCTACATCGTCGTCAACTGCAAAACTCAAGACTGCAGAACGGTCCAGCCCCAATCTTTCCGGAATGCTCACCTCGCAAGCACCCAGGCTCGAAGCAGGTTCGGCCATCCAGAACAACGGGCCGGGCGATACATTGTTATGGCTGTGTACATCTAGATGTACAATACACCTGTCCAGAGGCTCGGCAGGAATGATCAGCGTCACAGACACGCATGGAGGCCGGTTGCCTAATTGCGCCGGGAGAGTTTTGCATCTCGTCAGAATGCTCTCGCAGTTATTCCTCTCAACTACACGTCCAAAGCAACTCGTTGTCATCGACACGGAGGGACAAGATGAAATTACAACGTAGAGTACCTCGATGGTCGGTTATCGGGTCTCTCGGCGCAGCCGCGATGGTTCTACTCGGCATGGTTTTTGCGCAAGAGTCCGGAAAACTTCCATCCAGTTACGCGCCAGTCAACCTCAACGAGGACTTCGCCGCCGTCATGGGCCGGATGAAGGCAGCCAAGCCTGACGTTATGAAACGTCATCTGGACCTGCTGAACGAACGCTATGACCTCAGCAATCGTCCGGCAGCAGGCATGGCCATGAGCCGCAGCAAGCCTGTCCAGGAAGGGGTACGGGTAAAGCTTCCGAAGGGCGTCACGTGGGAACAACTCGCAGCCATGGCGCCGGAAGAAATCAGAGATAGAACCCTCTTTCCTGCCGGCTTCCTGCCACTGCCGCATCCCAACCATGCCGAGGGCGGAATGGTGTTCCCGCAACCTACAATCGACGAAGTCAAGAAATTGGAAGGCCGCGACCTTACCAGATTCGATCTCGACTTTGACACTCCCGACCAGTTCTTACCCGAGTTCCCACCACCGATCTATCTCACCATACAGCCCGACCTCGGTGATGTCTCCCAAGGAAAGCTCGTGAAGCTAACCAACTACTATCAACTCTTCAATGGCATCCTCAATCCCAAGCAACTGGAGGGACTAAGGCTCCTGCTTACAGCTTTTCCTCAACAGCAGTTCAATGCGACCGAAGACCGCCGCTCCGAGCGTCCCAGCACGGGCGTGGCTTGCTTCGATTGTCACGTCAACGGCCACACCAACAAGGCTGCCCATCTGGTGGGAGACATCCGGCCGCAGGAGTTCCGTCATCGCATCAACACGCCAACACTCCGTGGCGAGGGGAAGCAGCGAGCAGAGGCCCCCTCGAACCGAAAAGTTTCCGCTTTTCAGCCCAGCCAACTCGCTGAAGGCTGAGGCTTTAAGGCATGAAGAGGACCCGTGTCAATAGGACGAGAGCGTGGGCTTGAACCAGAGCGCACAAGTTGGTTTTGGTCTATGTTCATCTGCGGCCAATTCATTGAGCACATTACCTAGCCAACGTCCGTTTTCGGCTCATCCCAAGACCGCATGTATCGGTCCCCAAACTCAAGCTTTGCCCAGTACTTTTCCGGATCGTTCTATTTCAGCCAGAACAACTGTAGATCGTGTCCACCGCCTGCTTCATGACGTTTTTCATCTCGGCTTGCATTATGTGCAAGTATTCGGACTTTCCAGTACAAGTGGGGCCCTCTCTGCCTCCGTGAACATCTTCGATGGGGCCGTTGCGGAACGCCAACGCGACAATGCTCTTGGCTTCCGCTGCCAACTCCGAGTCTAACGTCATCTTTCGCTTGGGTATCGCGGTCTTTCAGACTCGAACTCATACCCGAATCCAGGAACAAAACTTCCGAGAACGGCTCGGCTGTTCCCCGCCCGGCACGGGGAATTTGCGGTCGCATTCGTAACTAGTCTCAAGTTAGGCCCGGCGCTTGGTGCGCGAATCGAGAGCTCGACTGCCACGGTCCTTTTCGACCTTAGAGTGGTGCGGCGCGCGGGGCCTCGCAACGCGAATTGGCTGCCAATAACGATAACTGAATACGGTAGGATCCCAGCACCGTGAGGCTTGCTGCGAGTTTAACGGAATGCTGTTCCGCTCCTTTCTCCGTCGGCGAAGGTAGGGTGCACTTTCGCATCAGCACACTTACACGCTATGTGTACGCAGAGATAGTCATCAGATCGATCAGGAATTGTTATCGGGATCCAGCACGACTGCGAGACTCTTGCAGTCGGCGCCTGTTCGAGCCTTCGTAGTAATCTCGCCAGGCTGGCCGTAGTAGAGCCACCACCCCAGATTGAGCAGCTTCATCGCTTGATCAAAGCAGGACATCGCATCCTGGTGCTCGGAATCGTCTGCATCGGGACCCACATATTGGATGTCAATGTCGGCGTAATCGGGTAAAGACGGGAGATCTGCTAAGGGCAGAGGGAGCGTCCCCTTCTCTGGAAGTACGACATAGGGATCTCTAGAGAAGTCGCAATCGTAGTAGAAACGCAGACCCGTGGCCCATGGTGCCGTGTCAGCGTTGTCCTTCATCACTGAAGTATGACTTGAGTTAAGTCCATAGATCTCCCGGGGGCGAGGAACGCTAATGCAAAAGCTGGCTTGGCACTTGTCAACATTCGTGTTCGACGGACCGTTCAAGATCCTGGTGCTTGAGCTGGAATCCTTGGACTTAGGGAGATAGATGATCTTCCCGAGATTGTTGCATACCGGAGCGTCAAAGACGTAGACGTAGTCCCCCCCTCGTCGATGGCGTCCGCAGAGGGGATACTCGTCATTCGGCGTGAATATACCAGCTCGATGACCAGCGCAGATCGGAGCATAGACGTTAACCGCGTTGGGCTGTACGTCAAATACGAACGGCCCATGAAACGTCAAAGCGAGTGTTCTCTTCATTGCCTTCTCCTCTAATTTGCGTACTAACCCCTTCCAAATACAGTGAATCCAGCCCAATAAAAGGGGTGGGAATATCCATCCTGATTCCGAAGGTCCTTGACGGCTAGACTCATTGAATCCGCCACGGTCCCACCACCAAGAAGTCGGGCATAGAAGTCATGCATTAGGGTAGCGGTTGCGACAGAGTCAACTGTCCAGCGACTGGCAATGACCTCGGGGACACCGGCAGTTATGAGACGACGGACTAAACTATCCTCGTCGTCGAACAATCCAGCCGTACCTCGCGCGCTGGAACAGGCGGAAAGCACAACCAGCTGAGTGCGATACAGATGCAACTGATCGAGCTTCGATACATCGAATAGATCCGATCCATTCACGACCACACCGGCAGCATTCGGGTCTGCTGTACCGTGCCCGGAGAAGTGAAAAACATCCGAGTCAGGCAGCTCACGCGCGATATTCGGGTAGGTCGCTTCGGTGCGCAAAAGCAGACGGGCATGCTGAAACACCGCAGCTACACTCCGGGCTTCACGCTCAGCGTCCGGCAAGGGGGACCATCCCGGAGCAGTGGGACTTCCAACCACCAGTGCTTGGCTCTGGGGAAAGACACCCAGCCAAGGCCTAGTGTCAGCCTCATACTTGAACCCAGGAGAGATGCTGATCGCGTACCTATCTCCCAGATACTGACCATCGCGGTCCACCAAAGCAACAAACGGAACTCGATTCAGCGCTCCGTCTGGTTCAACGACTAGGGCGTGGCGCCCGCGAATGAGAGGCTCAATCGGCAAAACTAGGTGTTGGTAAAGCTCGGTTCCTTCGCGACGAATATTTTCGAGATTCGAGCTTGGTTCGGAACAGTGCTCGCTAAAGCGCTGCGCGAGGGACTCCAGTTTGTCCCTACCTAGAGCAATCCAACTCTCTTGGGTACCAGTGGCGTCCGAGACCCAAACAGCTGTTCCTTGCGGGAGAATGAAGAAGGATACGAGCGTCACGTCATCGCGCGTTGCAATCGTTCTGGCAGCATCACCCGAATCTTCGGGCGGCCCTACTGATTTAGTACCAGAGGGACCACCCTGTTCCCTCAACGACGCCCCCTTGTACCATTCCCAATAGGCGAGGGCCCTCCGAGGATCCTCTTGCAGCTTGAGGTCAACCATCGCGCGGTACGTTGGCTCGTTCCGGCGGCTCCACTTAAGCCGGTCCCGTTCGCCACGGATCAGGCGCAGACCCTTTTCGGCCAATTCGAGAGCAGAAGTTATGTTTTCCTCTGCTACTTTCAGGCTGCCCGCACGCAGCAAAGCCAGACCATATGTTTGGAAGAACTCTAGAGTGAGATCATCGTCGGGAATGCGGTTCACCCTTTGTTGAATCGCTCCTAGACGTGCAGCCGCTTTCTCTGCGAGTCCGCGCTGAATATCTATCTTCGCCAGGCCGATCTCACTTTCCGCAGCCAAGTTGTCCCTGCGACTTCCATCCGGGACTGATTGGAACAAATGCTGAGTCTCGCGAAAACTCGCCTCTGCGGCTGCGAGATCGCCGGTCATCAAGAGGGCCTGCCCCAAACGCGCTTGTTCAAAAGCTCGCATTGCCTGATCGGGATCGCTGGCGATGATGGGGATGGATTCTCTGAGCACCGCGACTTGCAAGAACCACTGCTGCTCGTCGTACGCGAGATAGTCTAAGTTCGTCAGTATGTTGTAGCCGCGGAGTGGCGGAAGGTCCGCGGCCCAGTATTCTCGCAATCCCTCCGTGCTTGTTCCCCAGGCCTCACGCGTGTCACCCATGGTCCAGTAGATCGCAGAAAGAACCTGTGCTGCCCGGGACCGAATGTTGGCGTAGTGATGTTGTGTTGCGAGACTGAATGCCTCTTTCAGCGACGCCAGTGCCTTCTCGTCGCTCGTGCTGGCACAGATTGCCGATTCTACTTCAGCTTGAATGTGGAGCCAGGCATAAGAGCGTATCTCCGGGGTATCAAGTAGGCCACGTGCGATCACCGAGCAGTCAGCATTTCGATGGCTCAATTGATCGGCATACGCTACCTGAAACCTTGCATACAGCTCTCCAGCATGAACATTGGAACTCTTGAATAGCGACGCGGCCTGCTGTGCCTCTTTCACCGCCCGGTCGTTGTCGGAGATTTCGATCAAACGTTTGACGTCGGCCATCAGCTTGAACGCTTTTTGAACTTGTGGTGAGTGCCGATTGGCCTTCAAGAGGTCTTGTAACCAGGTATCGTCGTGACGTACTCCGAGGATCTCGGCGAGGGCGACCAACGCAATCCAGTCCGACCGAGAACTTGAAGAAGCGCTCTCGTCACCGGCAAAGGCGACGGGCAACCACTCGGTTACTGCGGTGCCGAGGTAATCTTCCGGACGAGCGTCAATCCTGTCGAAACTCTCCTCGCGCCGATTTTGCTGGGTTCCAGCGATCTCTGCGGCACTGTCTAGGTAGCTCTGGCTTTGCTTTTCGTGCTGCTGTACTTTCTCCTGCAACTGGGAAAGACGTATACGCGCCTCACCAGCCCACGCGGAGGTTGGATATGAGTTCAGGAACGTTTGCCACTGTTCTATCGCTTGCTGGTAGAGAGAGATACGCTCCAAGGCAATTGCATAGTTGAACCGCGCAACTTCGTTCGCCGGATTGGCAGCAAGCACCTTTCCCAGGATGTCCACCGTCCGTCCGTCATCGTCGGGCCGATTGAGGGATCCTCCTCTTTGAAAATAGGCACTCGCAAGGTCTGTGGCAATTGATTCATCGGTAGGAGAAAATTGTCTCGCTTTTTCCAGAGAGGCAATCGCAGCGTCGCCATCGCCCTCGAGTAGATTGGCTCGGCCACGCGCATGCAGCCAGATGGCATCATCCGGGTCCAATTTCAGCCGTTGAGCGATTTCAGACTCTGCTCGCAACAATGCAGGACGGTTCATGTGGTTCTGCGCCGTGTTCACTCCCCGCTCTTGGCTCAGCGGTGCATACGGTGCACCCTCGATCCGCATCTCAACGGTACGTTTTTCGGTATAGGCTTGAGCCAACAAGCGGTCTGGAGATGGAGATTTTGAAAGACTGAGGCTTACCCAAAGCACAAGAGCAACAATGCTCATGAGTCCTCCGGCAAGCGCTAAACGCGGCAGTATGAAGCGTGGCTTCCACCATGGCGACACAACCAGTGGCTGAGATGACATCATGAGCTTTCGGGCAAGGTCTCGTTGCCACTCTGGGTTCTGACTGCGCAATTGCCCGAGCAACCCCTCATCACCGGGAGTGAGTTGCTCCGAGAAACCAGCAGTCGCCTGCCGAAGCAGGGGGCCGCAGTGTTCGCATTGGGCTGCATGATGCAAGTAGGTCCCAGAATTCCGCAACGGAATTCCCGCCGCCAGTTCCACCCACACACTCTCAGACGGACACTGCGGAGTGCGCGGGACAATGTTCTCGAACCTCAGCCGAGACAACCTTTCGGCAAGCTCCCGGTGCACCCGCAGCTTCATTTGGCAGCTCTCGCACGCCCTTAAGTGCTCAAGCGCATCAGCTTGAACAGCCTCATTGGCTAGTTCTTGCCCCGCAGAGTCGTGGGCAGACAAGAATAGCTGCTCGATCTCGTCGTTGTTGAGGTGCGGCCTCACTACTGCTTCTCCTCTCTAGTACGATTCTGCGGGGCGAATCCCTTTTGCCGGGTCCGACGTGGAACCGGCGACGCCTTGTCTCGAAATGGTCATACCCTCACGAAGTTCTCTAGTGATGCGCAAAAGCAAGCTTTCCACACCTTTCGTGGAGAGGCCCATCTCAGGCAGAGCTGCGATTGCACTTGCCGTAAGTCCAGCACGGTAATAAAGCCAAAATATCCTGCAATTGCGATCCTGCTCTGGGCCTGCGGTGCAAACCTCCAAGTGACGCTGGATATCCTTAAAAAGGAGTTGTCGCTCAATGGCGCTGGGTCCTCCGGGGCTGTCGGTGTCAGCGGCCGGCGTAAATGATTCCGGAGTTTCCTGAATTTGGCTAGTGCCACGTTTTCGTGAATACGAAGACTTAAAGTGGTCGCGAACAACATTCGCAGTTATTACTTTGATGTAACCGAAAATGGCCTCGGGGTGAGGTGGATTGAATCTGCGCAGCAAGCGAAAGCCGTCGGCGCAAAACTTGAGGTAGGTCTCCTGAATGAGATCGTCCACAGTCTGTGGTGACGGATCTCCCAGTTGAGTCGCAGTGTGCAGCACAACCGTCGCGATGAGCCGCTGGAATCGGTGGACGAATTCCTCCCATGCTTCTCTGTCGCCAGAGGCTGAGCAAATCCGCACGAGTTCCTCTGGAGGTGTCGACGAGTAGCGCCCCACAAACTCTCCTACGGCTCGTGCCGGAATTCTACAACATCTCCACCGCCATCTGGCCCGAGACCTGCTTATCCTCGCGCCCTTCGATAACCGACCGAATCCGCGACCAACGAGTCATCAATTTGGCAGTCGAAGAACCTGCGCGGACGGATAAGACTCCGGCGTGCCCCGATATAAAGGACGAATCCACGGATCGAGAGTCGGCCTGCGAAGGGATTTGTCCCTGACTTTCGTACTTATGAACAGATTGATGGAAAGTTGTGCGGGGATTGTGGAGCTCCGCCAAGAGGTGAACCTATGAGAATGATGGTAAGTGCCGCGACGACTGGATTTATCTGCTGGATGATTCTGGGTCTGTCAGCCCTAGCTTGGGCAGATCAGAGTGGGACCGAGCAGCGTGGGCACGTCTTGGTCCAGGCAGTAGCTAGCGACCAATCATCTATCGACGTATCGATGTGCCCAACAACCGACTGTACCCGGACGCACCTAGTCGTCACGGATGGAGTCGTAAAGGATCAGCTGAAGCAGTTCCACAAGGGCGACCATATTCAAGTCGTTTACTCGACTGAAAAAAGTCCGAGTGCTCTAAAGGCTGTCTCTGTTGACACGTGGCAACCCACCCTGTTCTCCCGAACGTGGGTATTATTCGCATCGACAGCCGGGTGTCTCTTGTTGTACTGCATTTTCTCTGGCTTCAAACCTCTGCAGCTAATTATTGGAGAGGACAACCGATATAGCAATTCGCAATTCCAGATTGCGGTATGGTTCTTCACAGTCATCACGACGTATGTCGCAACGCTCTCGCTTCGAGTGCTTTGGGCAGGGTGGGATTTCATTGGCGGTGTAAATATCCCTCAGAATCTCCTTTTGGTTTCCGGCATGAGCGTCCTGACATTCGGAGGTGCCAAAGCGATCACTACGAGCAAGAGTGACGAGCAGAGAGCGGCGGGGAATAATGATCCCAAGAATTCGGCGAACGCCACGCCAAACTTCCTTCGTGATCTGACCCACAACGATGGCAAAGCAGCAGTTGGCAATCAGTCAGCTGTGCCCCCACGACTCGACTTCGGTGATTTTCAAATGCTTATCATCACGCTCATTGCCTTGGCGACCTACATAGTTCTGGTGTTCAACTTCCTCGGCACAATCGACTACTCAAAGATAGTCAGCCTGCCGGATCTGGATACGACGCTTCTCGCAGCGTTCGGGCTGGGTCACGGAGCGTACCTGACGAAAAAAGCTGTGGGAACGATTGGAACCTCATAGAACCGTGGTTGGGTCGAGCGCGTCCTTCAGGCCGCTGCGCTCTGGGTCCACTATTTCGCAATCGTCAATTCAGTTCGAACGGAGGAGCCATGTCTCGTGTAACCAAGTCGTGTCGGCCCATCAGGCTGACAATCGTGCTGGTCGTGCTGACGATATCGGTCGGGATGGCCGCCCAACAGCCCGGGGTAAACGGTCCCAAAAAGAGACCTAGCAGTCCTGAGCAAAGTGTCGTGACTGATAGTGACGTACTCCGATCGCTCGCGCAGAAGGAATCAGCAAGTGCAATTGCACACCGGGTCCAAGTTAACCGTACGAAGTTCTCCGACCTCTCCACGCTGATCTCTAAAATCCGAGAATACGCTCCGTCTGAAGCAGATTCGGGGGTTCTCGAGCTGATTCATGCGATTACGGAATCTTCTTACAGACGTGGTGCTCCGTTGTCAGCATCGGTTCCAGCCCCCGGGTTGTCCCAAGGTGTCCCGGCGCAGCCTGCGCCCATCGTTCAGAATGCGCCGCAATCCAACCAGAACCCGCCTATTGCACAAACAAACCCTTCCAGTGGGCCGCCCGCGCCTCCTCAGGTTCCCCCGATAGGAGGAGGTGGAGCGACTCCCGGTGATGCAGTGACCTCTGATCCGGAGTATGGGAAGGCCTTGGCTCCAATCACAAACACGCCGGCACCGAATCCGCAGAGCGATCAAGCCCTCGTAGCTCCCCAGCCTGGCGTTTACGTCATGGATTGGTCGCAAGGCGTCGCTACACCCAACACAGTTGAGAAATCAGGGCGTCAGACTCTCCGCCTGATCAACATCAACAATGTGCTGTACACGTATCAGCTTAGTGTTGCCGAGGTGAAAGGGGCCGATGACGATCTGTCAGGGTGGAAACAGATCATCGGAGAAGTCACATCCATACTGCCTGGCGCCGCCGCACATGCGGCCCCGGTAGGAAATGCTTGCACCTTGAGCACCCTGCTCCCAAATGCGAAATCGAGCCTCCAAGCACTGAACACTCAACTCGATTCGTTTCTTCCGAAGGCTACCAACGGCAAGTACAAGAGCGTCACGGTCGCCGAGACGGTACAAGGATGGACCCCGATCAGAAACAGTTTTGATGGCTTTGAGAGTCAGGTCAGACAAGTGCAGCAGAATCTGCCCAGTTGCAACACCGAGAAGGACCTGAGTCAGCAAGCAGAGAAGCTGATTTCAAGTTTTCGGGAGATGCAGCAAAACGTGATCCGAATTCAAAGCAAAGTCGATGCTCCTCACGTATTCGATGTCGGCTACAATCTGAACCGAACCAGCGACTACAATATTTCTGCGACGGAGAATTTCAATGGCACGCCTACAGATGCCAAGGCAATTGCGTTCCATCTGAACAAGGGCTTCGAGGTGTTGACTCTTTCTGGGGGCTTCTTGTTAACAGAAATTCAGGCGCGAGCCTATACATCTGTGGCTGCGCCCTCCGGAAGTGGAGGGAGCCAGAACGTGCTGGCGGTTAGCAACATCAATTCTAGCTTTCGTCCGGCACTTGTTGCGCTCTTCAATTACCACGATCCGTTTCGGTGGGCCCTAAACCGACCAGATTTCGGTTTTGCCCTGTCAGCGGGGCCAACATTCGACATTAGCCAAGGCAAAGCTGATACTTCGAAGTTCGGAGTCTTTGTTGGGGCGTCGGTCCACTTCTGGAATCGTCTTTTCATTACGCCCGGTATTCACGTCGGCGAGTTTGCAGACTTCCCGCAAGGTTACACCGCTCCCGGACAAGTGATCCCCCCGAACGCCGGCACACCCTCAGCAGTCAATCGTTGGACTTCCAGATTCGCCATCTCGATTACTTTCAAAGGAAAGGACCTGAGTAGCTTAACTACTACAAACTCGGGTGATTCGTCGCAGAGTGGCACACCTTCAACCTCGACCTCGACGAAGGGACAGGGCACGACGAAATAAGGTGAATAGTCAAGCTACGATAGGAGGCAAACCCAGGATGGGGCAAAAGCGCCGAAAAGAGAAAATCGAATCTGATAGGAGCAGGCCGCGAAAAGCGAAGCCCAGCACCAAGCTCAAGGCTCGCGGCCCGAAGACGCGGGGTTCATTGCGAGTTTCTCAAACGCAGACCAGAGCTGCGACTCGCCGGGTTCACGTGGCCTTTGATCATGCACTGTTGTCGAGTTCAGTTGATCGGAGCCCTGACAATCTTGTACAGCAAGGGTCGTCGCCGAACTTCGTGGTTTCCTACGATTCATCGCTAGGACAAGCCGGCGCAGTGATAGCGAACTATCTGGTTAGTGCATGTGAATATGACTACGGGCAGACGCAGCCACTGTTCGGAGTTGTACCTGCTGGTCTTCCGTTTCAGGTGAGGGTGGTCTACAGCAGCGGGGGGGCTTGGCATGACGAGCCGTGTACAAACACGGCAATTTCCGTGGGTGCACTCTCAACCAATCCACCTGATCCGACCTTCTTCCGAATGTTAGTCCTTAGCGAAGTGGTGGAGGTGATGGAAGCGAGCCTTGGCAATGGCTGGGGCTGCGCACAGAGCCACGGTGAAGCGCTTTCCAGAGTGATTCCAGATGACCTCGTCAAATGGAAAAAGCCGATCAATTATCTATCGGCGGGGTGTTGGCTAAATTCTCCTCGTGTCGATTGGGTCGACAATACTGAGAACACGGACCAGGACTATGTTTCGATAGGTTGTGGAGTTCTTTTCTTGAATTGGATGAGATTCCAACTGAACATTCCTTGGGATGCGATTATATCGGCCGGCTCATCCACCTTGGGTGAAACCTATGCAAAGCTTACTGGGACGGGTAATGGGTACGCCAGTTTTCGAACTCTCGTGGATGCTCGTTTCCCGGTCGGCATTCCGGTGAATCTGACAGCAGACAATGTGTTTCCGCTCTGAGGGCTGATTGCGGGGTGAAGAGTGGGACGTGAGAGTAGCGGAAACGCAGACAACCTCCTCGGGAGATCCCATGCTGCGGCTTCGTACCGACACGTCACAACCCCTTTGACTTTGACCGATTTGACGGGGTGGATTATTAACATCGCTACTTGGAGCCAGCCAGGAGGCGGCCTTTGCCAGCCCAAGGGAAGCCATCGCAAATCGTGCTCCAAATGCGGACCGCGACGAGTCTGCTGACCACCGCAAGTCAAGGGGACCCTGCCCGGCGCCCGGGTGACGAGTCAAACTTGCCGGATCATTCCCCCTCGGAACCTGAACCTCCGATAAGAGTGAAGGAGGCGGCAAAATTCCTTGGAGTGAGTCCGCAGACTGTGTATCTTTGGGTTGAACGAAAGCAGATTCCCCATCTCCGCGTAATGGGTCGCAACATCCGGTTCCTCAAATCGGATCTCGAGTCATTCCGCGCTTCATTCAGACAGGAGATGGTGAATGTCTAAACAACGAAAGCAGGACGGGGTTGTCTATTCTCGCAAGGATGGCAAGGTTCTGTGGATTCGCTACAGGGATCGAAGCGGGAAATACTGCAGAGAGTCCACCCAGACCGAGGACTGGAAGGAGGCAAACCGCAAGCTTCGAGAGCGGCTGCAAGCCAGGGACGGCAATCTGCTAGAGGTAATTCGGAAAGGAGAGGCACTGGGTTTTGGAGAGTGGGTGGACTCGTTTCTTGAGAACTATTCAAAACCACCCATACGAGCCCAGAAAACCCACGAGGCGAACATGCGCTGCGCAACCCATCTGAAAGCTGCGTTCCCGGGCAGAAAGCCGGTGGATATCACAGCCGATGCAGTCGAAGACTACCTTCGCCGGCGTCTTCGACAGCGTGTTCGTGTCAAACTCGCTCGCGGTTACCGAGAAAAAGGAGTCCTCAAATCGACCACGGTACACCAGGAGTTTCGGGTTCTCCGGCGCATGTTAAATGTGGCAGTCCGTAAGAAGTTGCTCGCGGCCAACCCCTGTTCGGGTGTGGAATTCCCGGTCGCCGTGAAAGGCTTGTTCCGGCCGCACTACGTTACCTGGTCGGAGCAGCAACGGATCGAATTTCACGGTCCCGAGTATCTGAAAAATGCCGTACGGATCATCACGGAGACGGGGTTGCGAGTCTACAAGGAACTGACTCCGATGAAGAAGGATCAAGTGGACCTTCAGAATGCGGTCGTCTGGATCCCAGACTCGAAAACTCCGAACGGTACCGCCGAGGTGCCGCTCACTCCACTGGCTGTTGAAGCCTTTCGGGGGCAGATGGCCATAGCGGCGGACAGTCCGTTTGTATTCCCGAGCGACCTGAATCGGAGCGGACACCAAACCGCGCTCAAGACGGTTTGGCACAAGACTCTTCGGCGGGCCAAAGTTCCCTACTTCCGGATCTACGCCCTTCGATCCACTTATGCCACACGGCTGAGTGCCGGAGGGGTAGCCGATGAGTGGATGACTCAAATGCTCCGCCAGGGAGACGCGCAAGTCTTCAAGAAATATTCGCAAATGAAATTGCAGAT
>JAIQFA010000110.1 GCA_020073525.1 Terriglobia bacterium | reverse complement strand
TTGCTTCCGAGTGCGGAAGCCCTTGCCGGTAACAGCGATTCGAGACCATCGCATCGAAAGCGTCGATGACGCAAATGATTCGCGAGACCAGCGGAATGTCGTTCCCTTTGAGCCCTGCTGGATAACCGTTGCCGTTGATGCTCTCGTGATGGTGTAAGGCGTAGAGGCTGGCTTCTTCGAGCCCAGGGAACAAGCGCAGAATGGACCAGCTATATTCCGGGTGTCGGTTGATAAGAGTGCGTTCCTCGGGCGTGAGCGGGCCAGCCTTTTTCAGAATGGAGTCCGGCACACCGATCTTGCCGATGTCGTGCAGCAGCGCGGCCACCTCCACCTGGTAAAGGCGGTCCTCTGGGATATCCATCTTCCGGGCCACGCGCAGCGCCCATTCTGCCAATCGCGTGCTGTGTACCCCGGTGCTGATGTCTTTCAGGTCGAGCATCTGGTTAAAAGCGCAAACCAGCGAGTTACGGAAGGCGAGATGCTGCTCCTCCAGTTCCTTCACGCGGAGCACCAGCCCGGGCACATCCAAGGCCGGATTTAGAGTTGCTGACATGTCGTCGCGAGGCTCGCTTTCTACAGGAGACGACAGGTCTGCAGCGCCTGGTACGTATCCAAGCGCCCGAATCCGAGATTCAGATTCCCGAGGTAGTCAGCATTTGCCAAGCCAATCGGAACGCTCCAACTGGGGCAGTTGCTGTTCGCTCCCAACATGAGGGCGGCGGTACCGGCTACTAGTGGAGTACTGAAGGATGTGCCCCATCCGGCGGCGTAAGTTCCCCACGGATACGTGGTGACAACGCCCTCTCCGGGTGCGGCCATCCACACTGGCGGTGCGCCGTAATTGGTGAACGAGGACTGGACATCGTAATTTGAAGTCGACGCGACATCGATGACCCCGGGGAGTCCGCCGGGATAGACCACTGTGTACTGGCCATCGTTTCCAGCGGATGCGACGGAGATCACACCCTTGCTGTTCGCGTATTTGATGGCGGTCGCCAGTTCCGAGGAGTATGTCGAATAGTCAAAGCTCATGTTCATTACTTTGGCGCCGTGGTTCACAGCGTAGTAGATGGCGCGCAGAATGTCGGAGTCGTACCCGGTACCGTCCGCGTGGAACGCCTTGAGCGGCATAATCTTCGCCTGGGGCGCGACCAAGTGCACGATGCCGGCGGTCATGGTTCCATGTCCGAAGGCTTGATACGGGCCGCCATCCAGAACCGCGACCGTGCGCTGATCGAGCACCGCGACCGTCCGTTGGTTCACGGTTGCGATCGTCGCCTGGCTCTGGTTGGGATTCGCCTGCACGTCGCCGGTTTCCGAACCGCCACTGATATTGCGGGTGAAGTCGTACCCGTTCGCCAGAACGTTATGCAATACCGGGCTGGTGAGATCGACGCCGGTATCGATCACCGCGACGGTCGTTCCAGCACCCGTCACGTTGAATGCCGATTGGGTTTGGGCGGTCCGAACCAACTGATTCGCGGGCTGCGCCAGGTAGCCGTGCCATACGGTGGCGCCGTAGTAAGGTGTCGGCGCTTCGTCGGTCAAGTACGATGTATCGGAGCCGGCATATGTCGGGAGCGTCTTTACAGTCTGATCAAATTCCACGCTGAGAATGCCAGTCTGGAGATTGAGCCGGAGCAGGGCCGTGATGGGATCGAGGATCGGGGGGAAAGTCACCAGGAACAACTGCCCGTTGGGATCGCCGAGGCCGGTTATCACCTTGCAGCCGGTCAATAGGCATGTCAGGTTGATTCCCGGCAGTCCGAGCGAGTCGCGCACAATCAGACGAGTTTGCGCTTGTGCCGCCGGCGCGCAAAAAGCGGCCAGCAATAGCAGCAGGCTAACGACCATGCCTGCACGCCGAAGACTCGTTCGCGAGTTAGTTTTTCCCATAGCTTTCCCCTTTTGGACCTTGTCCCCAGGTGCAAGTGTAGGTTGGAACCTTAGTGCTTTCCAATTACACCGGTACTCTCTCCAGTAACCCATTCTGGTTCCTTTGGTAAGTCATAACTAGTTACCTTTATGCAGGGTTTGTCAGCGGAATCCGCACTGTATTGCGGCCCGACGTCTTAACTGACAACCACAAATGCTCTTTCGGTTCAAACTCGATATGGAACTCTCCCAAGGCGGTGATAGCGGTGGTCGCGATTAACTGGTCCTTCTCGGTGGACAATTCTATGGTGGCGTTGTTCTTCAACGCTCGCACCGCTTGTTTGTCGAACACTTGGCCCACCACGTGAACTTCCCTGGATGGCGAACGACGGCCAAAGCGCAAATCCACCGTCAACCCCTCGGCTTCGTAGATGACCTGCCATACATTGAGGGCGCCGCTACGCACTCCTGCTTGTAGCGGCTGGGCCAAGCTGTTAAATACCAGGTTGGCCAGAGTCCATTTCATAGGCCGACGCGCCGCCTTGCTGCTGAACTCCAGCTTCACCAGGCGCACCAGATTTTCCGGCGGTGCATATACGCTATCCTCGGCCGCCAGCCTACGCACCCGGCTCCACGCGTCATGAGCGGTCTTGCATTTCAAACATCCCTTGGCCAGGTGGGCCCGAATGTCTTTACCGAGTTCGGGACCGCTGACTCCGCGAACAAAATCAACCAGGGGCTGCTCTGAAAAATGCTCCATTTCTTTCCTCATATGCTTCGGGGGATTTGAGACCAGGTCCAGCTCATCCGGGGGGATTCGTCTCTACTACAAAAGGGGAGGCAGGATCTCAAAAAATACAGCCTCGGCAATAAAAATTCGTTGGCCCGTTACCCCTTTCCTATCAATAAGAAAGGAGCCCAATGGTAAGGATGGGGGCGGCTCTCCCGCAGGCGGAGGGAGGCAGTTTGCATCGCTTCCGCCTTGGAACAGCCTTGCTGCAACTGGGTATAGAACTCAACCATGAATTCCTTGGTACTGTCGTCGTGAACGTCCCACAGGCTCAGAACGAGCGACTGCGCTCCCGCCTGCAATAAGCCCCGGACCAAGCCCATCAACTCGTCACCGGGCGTGATTACATTGAGCCCGGTCGCACATCCGCTCAGCACCGCCAGTTCGACCGGCAGTTGCAGATGCGCCATGTCGTAAAGACTGAGGTGCGACGTTCCCAGGCGAATCGAGGAGAACATCGGGTTGTCCTGGCGAAAGTATCCATGCGTCGCGATGTGGACCGACTTGCTCCGTGGCCCATGCGTGTGTAGGACGTCCTCGGTTGCATCGTCGCCCACGAAAAGTTTCGCCTTGGGAAGGATTCGAGCGAGTGCATTTACTTCCTCGCGAATGGCGGGCGTTCGTTCATCCGGGACTCCGAGGATCAGCGAGTCGCCGTCGGCATTGACGGGTTTCGTCTGGCAATGTGCGTACACGCTGGCGCTGGGCGCGTAGGAAATGGAGAACTGGTCGATCAAGTATGATTGGCCGTCGTGCAGCGCGTGAAAGGGAACGTAATGGAGCAGCCCATGCTGCACAAAGACAATGTGCCGGGCATCGAGCAAGTGACGGATGGGCGCAATTAACTCCTGATACAAGCTTTTGAGGTGCGCCTGGGTCGATTCGAGCAAGGGTTCGCTGAAGGTGGCCACATACTTCGGATCGAGACGGAATTTCGACATCTGGAATTGCAGGAACTGCAGCAGTTTCTGAATTCGCGACTGCACCGTGACTGGACAAATATGCAGTTTGTCGCGGGTCAGCACACACACAATGTTGCGATCGTGGGTACAGAAAAACTCAACCAGCGCGGTATCGGCAGGGAGCACCGACCGGATCTCCTCCAGCGACAGGTTGGAGGGAACCTGCATGCCCGCCTCATTCGCTTCCGCAACCGTGGCTTCCTTCACCGCCCGCATCAAGTCAGATTCCCGCGATCGCGCCTGTTGCTCGAGTTGCTGGACCCGCTCTTGCGAACGTTCTTCCGGCCGCAATTGTTCGCGCTCGATCAGGTTGTAATACCAGTTCAGCTCCTCGCGCAGATTCCGGATTGAACGCACCAATTCGCTTTGCCCGGGATCAGCAGCCGTCGGCACATGCACCGGCTGGTTCAGAAGGTCCATGAGGGTGCGCGATTTGGCTTGTTCGATGTAGGCAAACGCCTCTTCGAAACTGTTCTGGCGGCGCAGGCAGATGTCGACCAGGCTCTCGTAGACTTCGAGTTTGTTCTCGAAGAAAGCGATCTTCAGCTCTTCTCCGCGCAAGCTGCTGCGCAATCGCTCGACCGCTACACGCGCGCGGCAGTACGATTCGTAAGCTGCGTCCTCATTCCCAGTAACGCGCTCGATCTCGCCCATCAGGAACTCAGCCTGGTAGAGGAGCGTGGGCGAATCCAGATTCTCCAAAGCCGTCAGCGCCGCCCTGCAGTATTGTCTCGCAAGCCCGGTGTCGCCCAGCCGCAGAGCAATTCGCGCCAGCAAAAGCTCGGCCAGCACTGCCTTCCCACGCATGGACGATGTTCGGAAGAACTCGTGCGCTGCCGCACAAAGACGCCGCGCCTCGAACAAGCGCCCTTCGGTGAAAAGTACCAGCGCCTCGTACAGGTCAATAAGCGAAGGCCAAACCTGGTTCTGGTCGCGAACAAACATTTCCTTTGCCCGCGCAAACAGCTTGACCGCCTCAAAGGCTTGTCCCTGGCGGCTGGCCGCGATGGCGGCAAAGCCCAGGGCCTTCGCGGCTTCATAGCCAAAGCCCAACTCGTGAAAGCCTTCGTTCGCCGCCCGTCCCAGTTCGCCCGCCTCCGCGCTGAGATTCAGTTCAAGATAGATTTCAGAAAGGTCGAGATTGCAGAGTGCCAACTGGTAGGTATCGTTTGCTTTCTTGGCGCTGACCGACGCATCGCGAAGCATCTGAATCGAACGCCCGTACTCTCCGCGCAAGAAATATAAGTAGGCGATGTTGTAGTCGGCGTAGGCGACCAGAATCGGCATGTCTTTCTGCTCGCAGTGCCGGCGCGCGACCCGGTGCAACTCCAACGCCTTGGGAAAGTCGTTGAGACTGATGTGGCAGAGTGACAAGTTGCTGAGCACCGCCGCCAGCCCCTCGGCATCATCGTGGGCCAGCATCTGCTCGTACGCGCGCTCGTAGAACGCCAGCGCTTCCGTGAACCGATCCTGCCGGTGATAGATATTCCCGAGGTTGATTTCCAGCCGCGCCAGCCGGCGGGTGTTTCCCTGTTTCCGAAAAATTGCACCCGCACGCTCCCCGGCAGCCAGCGCTTCCTCGTGCCGGCCCAGCAATAACAGCGACTGAATCGATCCACTCAGAGTCCGGGCAAGTTCCGCCTCCTCCCCGGTTTGCTCAAACAGGGCGATGGCCTGCCGGTGAAGCTTAACGGCTTCCGGATGCTCGTCGAGCGCGTACATGGCGTTCGCTTTTGCGCGGTAGCTTCGCGCCAGAAGGCTTGGATTGCCGAGAGATTGCGCCACATCCAGGGCCGCGTCCGCCAGCCGCTTGGCCTGATGCGTGTCGACACGCACCTCTTGCCAGACTTTTTCGGTGAGGGTATTGACAATTTCATCCCAAGCAATCGCCGGATGTTGCGTGACCAACTGGGCGCGGCCCTGGGCGTCCTCAAGCGCGAGCAAGCGTTCGATAGTGGCGTCGGATTCGGTCTTCTGTACCGCTTGGACGCTCATTAGAAACCCCTCTTCTCCAGGTGTTTCTTAAGATACGCCAGGCAACGGGCGCGGATCGCTCCGATCGAGCCTGTGGCCATACCCAATTCCTCAGCGACATCTTCGTAGGGTCGTGGAGGAATCTCGTAGAAGAGCAGCCGCACCATCCGCTCGCACCTTTCGGGTAACTCGCCGATGGCATCACGCAACATTTGTTCTTGCTCGATCTGCACCAGCATGTGCTCAGGAAGTTCGTCGTTACTGCCCGCAGGAAGCGGGGCGTCGCTTTCAGTGCCCTCGGGCTCAAGTTCCACCAGCCTGTCGGCCGCGCGCTGGTGGTGAAGACATTTGTGATAACAGGTCTGCATCAGCCACTTGGGCAGTGCGCGGTGTTCACGAAGCCGCGGCAGCTCCGAAAGCAGGTCCACACAGACGGACTGGAAAATGTCGCCCGCATCCTGATGCATTCCGAGCTTGATGGGAATCGAATAGATAAGGTTTTTGTACTTATCGATCAATGCTGCCCAGGCCTCCGAATCGCCCTTCAGACAGAGGCCAATCAGCCGCTCATCTGCAGTGGAATCAGGACGTTCCGGAGCCCTGCCTGTCGCGGTTCCCGTCATCGCACTCCCGCGTTCTGTGTGGCCGGACTGCGGACGTAAAGTTCATCCGCGTTCCACAACGTGTAGGGATCGAGCACTGCCGGATGGAAGTTCCCGACTCGCGCGTCCGCGCCCGCAAGAATGTTGGGAGTTCCCAGGAAAATAAAAGGCAGGTTTTCGGCGATCAGTTGTTGCGCCCGATCATAGAGTTGCTTGCGCTTGGCATAGTCGAGCGTGACCATCTGTTGCTGCATCAGTTGATCAAGTTCGCGCTCCCAGTCGGTTGCCGGCTGAGATTCGCCCATGTGCCACAAATGCGACGTGCCGTTGAAGGCCCAGACGTTCATCTCCGGATTCGGATCAGCGTCACCGCCGCCCAGCGCCATGATCGCAGCGTCGTAGTCAAAGCCCTGAAACACGCGGTCGATCAGAGCGCGGAATTCAAGAGGAACCACATGCACTTGCATTCCGAGGTGCGAGAGGTCGTCCTGCAGCAAGGTCGCCATTTTCATACGCTGGCTGTTCGACGAACTGGTGATGATGGTGAATTCGACCGGCCGCCCCCGGCTGTCCAGCAACTGGCCCGCGGGGTTCCACGAATATCCCGCAGCTTTTAGAATCTGGCGCGCGGTTTCCACCGACCTCGCCGGATGCGGGAGGGTCTGATTGATCCAGAGCTTGTTCCCCGGTCCGACATTGCCCCATAGTGCCGCGCCGCGGGTTCCATACACCAGGCGCACAATGGACTCGCGATCAACCGCTGCCGAGATTGCCTGGCGGAACTTCAAATTGCGAAACCACGCTTGCTTGCCGGCAACTTCATCCAGCTTCTTCCCGCTGAGGTCGTTCAGGTTGAACAGAAGGAAGTTGTATTCCAGGCTGGGCCCCATATCGGCGAGCTGCGAACCGGCGCGCGATTTCTCTCGCGAAAGCAGGCTGTAATTCTCCGAGCTGAGCCGGCTGATGATGTCGGTCTCACCTGCCTCGAAGCGCATCACTTGCGCATCCTCGGTTCCCACGAACAGGAAGACAAGTTCGTCCAGGTAGGGCAACCGCTGGTTCTCGTGGTCCACCTTCCAGTAATAAGGATTGCGCTCCACGACCACGCGCTGCCCCGGCACGTACTGCTTGAGTCGAAACGGGCCCAATCCAGCGACCTCGGAAGCCTGCGCATTCAACGACCAGACCTGTGCGAAATGGCCTTCGCGGTACGGCTTCTCCAGCAGATGTTTCGGTAACATCGCCAAGCCATCGAATAATCTTTCGGCCGCCGCATAGGGACGCGGCAATGTGAATCGCACCGTGTATGGATCCAGCTTAGTAACCACGATGGGCTTGCCGTCGATGATCAGCAGGTCCCGCTGTGGGGAATCGACTGCCTCATCCATGTAAACCGCGAACGAAAAAACGACATCGTCCGCATCGAAGGGGTGCCCATCGGAGAAACGGATTCCCTTGCGGAGTTGCAAGGTAAACGTTCGACCGTCCGGAGAAATCTTCCACGACTTCGCCAGCGCCGCCTCAGTCTGCTGCGAGGATCGGTTGATCTCGACCAGATCGCCCATCAGACGTCCAATCACTTCGCGCGAAACCGCATCCGTGGCGGTCACGGGGTTGAGCGTCTTGGGTTCGGAGCGTTGCCCGATGGTCAGGTGCCCGCCGTAGTGGCCAGAAACGTCCGCGAGGCGAGCAAGTTCTTCACCGGGGTTGGCCGCTTCAGGAGTGGGCGCTGCGGCAAAACATGCAGCGGCGAGCAGGCACACGTGTAGGGTTAGGCCAGCGATCACTTTCATAAAAGACCCCTTACCCCACAGAACTTTGTTTTTCTAGGTCGACTGAGATTTTAACCGGGAATGAAGCAGGTCCGCGAGAGAACTATAGAGTACGGAAGTAACGACCAGAGCGCCGGCCGGAGCCAGAAGCCATCCATAGGAGACCAAAACGCTGTATTGCTGCAGGGTACTGAGCATATTGCCCCAGCTCGCAACCGGCTCGTTCACTCCCAGGCCGAAGAACGAGAGCGTCACTTCGGCGGCAATATACCACGGAACCAGCAGTGCCGCCTGGGTAAGCAGCAAGCCAAAGGCTTCCGGCAGAATGTGTCGACGCAGGAGGTAGAAATCCGATCCACCAAAGCCGCGCGCCGCCAGAACGTAATTCCGGTTGCGCGAGCTGAGAACCAATCCCCGCACGAGGCGGGCTGGCCGCGCCCAGCCAATCAACCCGATCACGCCCGTCAAAAGGAAAAAGGTTCTGATCGTGCTCAGATGGAGCGGCAGGAACGCCCGCACCCCAAGCAGAAAATAGAGCCACGGCAGCGAGAGAAACAGCTCGGTCACGCCCATCAGCGACTCGTCAATCCAGCGCCCGAAGTATCCGGCAATAATTCCGAGAATGCTTCCCACCAGCAGCGTGAGGAACGTTGCCGTGATTCCAGCGGCGACCGAAATTTGTCCCCCAAACAGGACGCGGGAGAATTCATCGCGCCCGTAACCGTCGGTTCCAAACAGCAAAAGTTTACCGGGCGCCGCAACTCCGAACAGATGCAAATCCGTTTTGTAAATACCCAGCAGTTCGTAACTCGGCCCACTTACAAAGAAATGCACGGGGTACTCACGGCTGCGATCCTCCTGATAACTCCCGGCCTGATCACCGTCCAACACCGGCATCCATCCATACACAAACGGACGCAAATGAAACCCCGATCTATCCTTCAAATGCAGATGGGTGGGTGGAGCATACGGCAACTCGCGGTCCTGCGCGGTCGGATCGTAGGGCGCAAAGAAACCCGCGAGCAGCAGGATCCCATGCACTCCCACGAGCACAGCGATCAAGATGGCGGTCTTAGTGCGCATCCCGTCCCTCTCTGCGAATGCGCGGGTCCAACGCGAGCAGCATTACGTCGGCAACTAGGTTCCCACCTACCATGAAGAGCGCTGAGAACATAATTCCCCCGATCACGAGATATAAGTCGCGGGAGAGCGTCGCCTCCAGAATCAGCGGCCCGAGACCGGGCCAGCCGCAAACCACCTCAACCATCAGCGATCCACTGAGCAGACCAGCCAACGAAAATCCCAGAAGCGAGATGGCAGGATTTGCGGCGACTGGCAGCACGTGCCGGAAGAGCAGTCTGGCCTGGCCAATCCCCAAACCGCGCGCGCTTTGCACATAAGGAGCGCCCAGCACTTCGAGGACGCTGGCACGAACGTGCCTGACAATCACCGCGGTTTCGCAAAGCACCAGAATGAATGCCGGCAGCGCCAAATGGAGCATGACGTCTTGCAATTTCGCCCACGCGGAGAGACCTTCAGCGTCGGTCGACATCATTCCGCCGACGTGCAGGATTCGCCAACGAACCGCGATCGCGAGCAGCGCCACCGCAATCACGAGTTCTGGAATGGAAACAAGCAATGAGCACGCCAGGTTGATCGTCTTATCCAGCAACCCGCCACTCCGGTTCGCCGTCCACACCCCCAACGGAACGGAGATCATCCAAGTCAGAAGCAGCGCGGTTGTGGTGAGCAACAGTGTATTTTTCGTCCGGCTCCACAACAATGGCGCCACCGGCGTGTTGTAGGCGATGGAATATCCAAGGTTGCCGTGCAGGGCAGACTTCATCCAGCGCCCATATCTCACGGCAAGCGGCTGGTCCAATCCGTAGTGCGAGCGCAGTGCTGCAATCGTTTCCGGAGAGATTTGCGGGTTCAGCCGCATTTCGTCAAAAAAGCTTCCCGGCGCCATTTCCGTGAACAAGAAGCAAAGTGCCGATACTCCGATCAGCAACAGAACCGCGCGCACCAGCCTGCGGCCAAGGTAATTCACGCCGACGCTCCCGTCATGGCCGCGAGGTTCGATGCGGCGGCGTTCGCCGAGGTCAGCAGTTTCTTGGTTGCTGCGTGGGTGGGATTGGAGATGATCTGCTGGGTCGGACCGACCTCCACGGTTTGCCCGCCAGACATCACTCCGATTACGTCCGCCAATCGCGCCACCAGCGCTAGATCGTGAGAAATTAAAAGATAAGTCAGCGTGTGCGCCGCTTGCAGGTCAAGCAGCAGGTTGGCGATCTGTGCCTGGGTAGACAAATCCAAACCCGAAAGCGCTTCGTCCAGAACCAGAAGTTGCGGGCGCAAAGCGAGTGCGCGCGCCAGCGCCAATCGCTGACGCTGCCCGCCACTGAAATGAAGGATCGATCGGTCGATCCAAGCGGGAGAGAGCCCAACCTCCTCCATCAACGCGCGGGCGAAATCGCGGCGATTCTGGCGGCCCTGCCCCTGTTGACGATTGATCAGCAGAGGTTCCTCGATGACTTCGAGCGCCGAGAAGCGCGGGTTCATCGAAGTAACTGCATCCTGGAACACCATCTGGATGCCCGAACGAAAAGGAGCCAGGTCGCGCGCTGGAAGCTGCGCGATGTCGGTCCCCTGGATGAGGATTTGTCCAGAGTCTGGCCTTTCCAGACGTGTCACGCAGCGCGCCACGGTCGACTTTCCCGACCCCGACTCTCCCACCAGCGCCAGCGTTTGCCCGCGTGGAATTTCGAAATCCGCCGAGCGTACCGCGGCCACAGGCGCGCGTTTCCGCCACAGGCCACCCCGGACGTATTGTTTCGAGAGTCCTTTTACGCACAGCAGACTCGGGATTGGCGCGTGGTCGCTCGACAAGTCGGAGGGCGCGCGTGTCGGCACGTTACTCCCCATACTTGAAACAGTTCACGGGCCGCGCAGGTTCCGGCACGAACTCGCGCGGATAGCGAAGCGAACAGACCTCCATTCGTTCCGAGCAGCGCGGCGCGAAGCGGCAACCAACCGGGATGCAAGTCGGATCGGGAGATTCCCCTTCGATCGCGGGAAGCCGAACCCGCGGGCGTGACTTTGTGAGCGCGGAAGATGTCGCGACTCGCACCAGGGCCTGTGTATAAGGATGCAGCGGCTGCCCGAAAATCTCGGTGCTGCTCCCAACTTCAACGATACGACCGGCATACATGACCGCGATGCGATCGGCAAATCCTGCAAAGAGCGCTGGATCGTGGCTGATGACCAGAATCGCCGTCCCGTGTTGCCGCCGTATCTGCGACAGCAGCGCGACAATCTCCGTCTGCAGGGTGGCGTCAAGTTTGCTGGTAGGTTCATCGGCGATCAAGAGAGCCGGCCGGCACGCCACCGCCTGCGCGATTGCGATCCGCTGACGCTGCCCACCGCTGAGTTGATGTGGATAAGCGGAATAGATTTCCTCGGGATGATCAAAGCCGACCTCGCGAAGCAACTCCAGGACTCGCTGCCGGCGCTCGTGGGCGTTGAGTGGCAAATGCGCACGCAGCACTTCACCAATCTGCAAGCCCGTCGTCATGACCGGATTCAGCGACAGTGCCGGATCCTGCGGGATCAGCGAGATCTCTCGCCCGCGGATCGCACGCAATTCCGTTTCGGACAAATTCCGCAAGTCGCACCCGCGAAACAGAATCGTCCCGCTCTCGCATCGAGCGTGCGGCGCCAGCAACCGCAGCAGGGCGCTCGCCAACGTGCTTTTCCCCGAACCGGATTCTCCCAGGATCCCAACGACCTCTCCCGAGTGAACGTCGATACTGACGCCATCCAAGGCGCGAACGGGGTCGCCGTCCTCGGGATAATACGTAACCGTCAGCTCCCGGACTTGGGCCAAACACTCTCTTACGCTATCCACCAGGCAGTAACCCCGCTAGCCCGATATTACCCAGAACACTCGGGCTGGGGAATATTACCTGGGACACTCAGGGTGCAAAGGATGGATGAGCCAAGCGGCGCAACTAGGCTCGCGTCAGGAAAATAGGCAGGCCCAGCTTGTGATCGTACGTCGGCCGGTAGCGCTCTGTGTTGTACATGGTGGCGATCTCCACTTTGCGCGGCCCTAGTTTGGGGTCGGGGATCGGCACCATCGCATAGCAGCCGCTGCTGATCGCTGTCATCAGGCCGGTCTTTCCTTCTTCCAAAGCGTCCATCGCCATCCCGGCGTAGGTGCTGGCCACCATTCTGTCGACGAAATCCGGACTGCCGGAGCGCAAATCGTAGGTCAAGTCACTGACCACGGTCTCTTCGCCGGTGGCGGCCTTGATCTCGTTGCTCAGATCCTCCGCCACGCTCATTTTTTTGCGGTGGCCGAAGGCATCGGCTGGGCCATATTCCTTCACCGTGTAGCCTTCCCACTCTGCGCCCTCGGAAAGAATCACCAGCGAGTAGTTGCTGGGATTGTTGTGCTTGTCGGTGATCAGGATTTCGATCAGGTGTTTCAAATCCACCTTGTACTCGGGGATGCAGCAGCGCACCGATGTCACGTACGCGGTGTAGAGAGCGGTGTAGCCGGCGTCGCGGCCGAACACCCGGAAGATGCCGATGCGCTCGTGCGAGCCAACCGTTGTCCGCTGCCTCTCGATCGCGTCCATGGCGCGCGTGATAGCGGTTGAAAATCCGATGCAATACTCGGTGTTGCGAACATCGTTATCCATGGTCTTCGGCACCGCGATCACTTTCACGCCGTGCCGGTCAAGTTCGGCGGCATAGCTAAGGGTGTCATCTCCGCCGATGGCCACCACGTAATCGAGCCCCAGCGTCTCGATATTCTTCAGCACCGCCGGCGTCACGTCGAACACCGTGCTCGTTACGCCGTTCTTGGTGGATTCCTTACGTGCAAATTGCTGCCCCTCGAGCACAGGCGGCAGCTTTTGCATCTTGGTGGGATTGGTGCGCGAGCTGTGCAGACACGTCCCGCCCGTGCGATCGATGGTGCGGGTGTTCTCGCGGTTGAGCGGCTGGATATATCGCGACCGGCTCGCCGGATCTTTCAGATCGACGTGCGTCAATCCTTCCCAGCCCCGGCGGATGCCAATGACCTCGCACCCGACTTCCGCCCCCCGGTAGACGACCGACTTAATGACCGAATTCAGCCCCGGGACGTCGCCGCCTCCAGTGAGAATACCAATGCGCTTTGCTGACATGAAAATGCTCCTTAGTAAGGATGATGTGCGGTTTAGGATCTCAAGAGTGATTCTATAGACACGCGACAACCCGCGTCGTCAGGCGATCCCATACTGCGCCCACAGAAAGGCTCGAAGCTTTGGTAGGACGCCCTGTGCCACATCTTCCCAAGTCGAGACGCTTCATTCGGTCCGCAGTTCGACCGGTTTCATGCGGCACGCGGACATTCGCACAACGATGAACGTGTACGGCGAGGTGGTAGCGGATGAGATGGAGCAAGCTCACTCGAAGGTCGTTCGCCTGGTGTTTGCCGCGGTAAACTGATTTCCAAGTGTTTTCGTGGGTCTGTTAGTCGTTGAAAAATTGGCGGAAGCGTGTGTGAGTCGAACACACCGGCGACATCGAAGATGCCGCCCGCCGGTTTTGAAGACCGGGACGATCACCGGACCGCATGCGCTTCCGTACTATGCTTTCAACTAATGACCACCGGCGGGTGGCCACCATCTCCGGCGCGAGTATAACGCGAGTTGTCCTTAAAGGTTGACAGGGAGAAATCCTGGGGGTGCCCCAGGTCTCGCTGTTCGAGACCTGGGATTTCCGCAAACGCGTCAAGCTTGGGATTGTGTCGGAACGGTCGATCAACATTCGGCATAGCTGCAATCGACCACCGCTCGCCTAAAACGGGGCCTATTCGGTGTCGGCTGTCCGGCGGCCCGCCTTCTCGAAAACCGCGAGAAGCGGGGCACCCCCCTTTTCATCTCTGCCAACACCGCGTTACACTTAGCCGCCGCAGATGTTGGCCACCCGCCCTGTCTCTTTACGTGGATTTCAATTCACGAGTAACATGCGATTACGGATGGTCGCTCAATGGCCGAAGAGAACAGCAAGGCCGCCCCTACTCGCTACACGCTCAGTGCGTTCATTGATGAGCACTCAAAACTCATCACTGCCATTGGTCTGTTTGTCGCACTGACCGCCTTTTCTGCCCATATAGATGATTTCGGCGTCAAATCAATCCTGCCGGGTATCACACTGCTGGGTGCGTTGGTACTGACCCTTGAGCTTTTCCTGAAGGTTCCGCCAGTGCCCGAACGTCAGTGGAGACTCATGGTCTTTGAACTGGTACTAGTTGGCATTCTCTTCACCGTAGGGAGATATTGGTTCGGCACATTCAAAATCATCTGGGTTCCGGCATTTGTCCTACTCACCTTGATTCTCTGGCTGCTAGTGTACTGTGCCTTGTTGGTGTTCATCTTCAAAAAGCTATTTCTGGCTTTTGTACAACGCTCAAAATGGAAACTTACACAGAAGACGCTTCAGGTTATCTGGGTGAGCGGAATGTGTCTGTGCGTAGTTCTTGCTGGGCTAGGCGTCCGCTGGACAATGCGACAGCTGGCGCAACATCAATGGACAGCCCCAGCATCAGTCAAGGCATTGTTCCACTAAAGGTCTAGGCGGGACGCGGCAATACATACCGTATCGTCAGGCTCGCACCTTCGCCCCTCTCAGGCTGCTCCAAGATTCTGTCCCCTGCATCCTCTGCCATCGCCGCTTTCATCACTTCACAGCAGACTGGCATTCGGTGATTCGGGCCGGGATAGTCTCCCAGACGACGGTGAAGCTCGCCAGCGTTGATGTCAACGTGGCCGTGCTGCTTGAATGCCGCGTGCATCATCCTGAAAAGTTCCTCACGAAACTCATCAGCGGTTGGCATTGTGACCCTCTTCCTTCGGACTGGCAATGTACACGATAAACTGCTTGGGTTGAAGTGAGCAAAGTCGGCCCGTCAGCGATAACGACGAGTCGCTAAGGCGAACCATCCCATAGCCAAACCTAAGAGCACTCGCCAATACCATGTGAGGTTGAAATGCATGTACTTCGGAATCCAATAGGTGCCCATCACTACACCCACCAGAAATAGAACAAATAGCTGTAAGCTTCTCTCGGCTTCCCATCTTGTTTGCCCGCTTCGCTTCGCTATCCAGTCAGGAAACGACCCGATGACGTAAACGACACCAACGAACGCTGCAAGGATGAGAACTTGGAACCCCGCTCCAAACAGCAGCCAACCGAGAATTTGATAGAGCACGTATCCGAAAAAGCCGAAAATCCCAACCCACAAGAAAATGTTTACAGCTTTCGCAAGTGGTGTGGGTGAATCCTGCATTCGTGCCACGGCCTCAGGGTACTTCATTCGTAATCGGACGGCGGGTGGCCACCATCTCCGGCGCGAGTATAACGCGAGTTGTCCTCAAATGTTGACAGGGAGAAATCCCGGGGGTGCCCCAGGTCTCGCGCTTTTCGAGACCTGGGATTCCGCAAACGCGTCAAGCTTGGGATTGTGTCGGAACGGTCGATCAACATTCGGCATAGCTGCAATCGACCACCGTCGCCTAAAACGGGGCCTATTCGGTGTCGGCTGTCCGGCGGCCCGCTTCTCGAAAACCGCGAGAAGCGGGGCACCCCCCTTTTCATCTCTGCCAACACCGCGTTACACTTAGCCGCCGCAGATGTTGGCCACCCGCC
>JAIQFA010000109.1 GCA_020073525.1 Terriglobia bacterium | reverse complement strand
TGTTTAGAGTATAGCGGTAGGTCAGGTATGTGCGTGGCGAGCGGTGGTTCTCAATAAATTCAAGATAGTTGTCGATCGCGGTGCCGACGCCTAATCGGGCGAAGGGAATGCTGGCCGGTGCTGACCGAGTCTCAACAAGACCTGCACGCATGGCCTCGACCTCAATCGCTTTGCGCCGAGCCTCCTCCACCACCGCACCAAAATCGGGTATGGCTTTGCGGCGCCGCCGATTGCCAATTTCATACCACTCTATGTAGTAGGTCCCTTCCGGGTGGTGTTCATCGAAACCTGAGATCAGAACGTGGTCGCGCACGAGCTTGCCGCTTTTCTCGACAACATTGGCAAACCGCCACTTCTCACCTGCCTTTACATATTTCAGAATCTTGACCCTGTTTGCATACTTGTGTTTTCTTGGCATTTCCATCTCCTCGGTTGAGGGGATGGACGATAGATCGGATCGTAAATTCGGTCAAATTCGGGAACGGAATGGACTCAGGAGACTCTATTGACAAAACTAGACTTGTTTTATCTCGACAGGAAGAACGACAGGAACTTGGGAACCCACTGAATACAAAGGATGACTTTGCTGAGGCAGCGTTCTAACCAACTGAACTACGTCCCCAAACCTGCACAACCACTTGCCGAATTACCTCGCGAGACAAGGCTTGGGCAAGTTTCGCTATCCATCGCGCTGAACCGATTTGCTGGCCACGGCAGCTGTCCCCGCCGAGAACGCCCCCACAGGAGCGGTGCGCTTATGGGAAACAATGATTTTAACATCGAATGCTCTTGAGTGCTACCCTTGCGGCGGACTGGTAGTGGCGCAGTTCCACGATGCAACCCACAAGACCATGAACCACAAAGGCCACGAAGGTTCACGAAGGTGTTCAGTCTCAGAGGTTTTCTTCGTGAACCTTCGTGGCCTTTGTGGTTAAGTTCGCAAATTAACCCACCGCCGGCGGACTCCTGCGTTCGCAGGGGATCGCGCCAAGTTGATTGATAGGGATATCGACATGCCCCGTCCGCGGAGAACTCAAGAGCGGCTAATCTCCATCTACATGCGAACGTTTTCGCGGACGATCAACCTTCCATCGTAGAGACATCTCCCGCGTCCGTGCCTGCTTCTTTCGCTTTAAGAATGCGCCGCAGGATCTTGCCGGATCTTGTCTTGGGCAAAGATGCCACAAATTCCAATGAAGATGGAGTCGCAATCGGCCCCAGTTCCCTGCGCACGTGTTCGATCAGCGTCGCGGCCAGCGCGTCGGATGCCACATGATCAGAACGAACTTGCACGAACACTTTGATGGTCTCGCCCTTCATCGGGTCGGGCACGCCAATCGCCGCAGCCTCCGCCACCGCAGGATGCGATACCAGGGCGCTTTCGACTTCGGCCGTGCCGATGCGGTGTCCGGCCACATTGAGCACGTCATCGTATCGGCCCAGTACGGCGATGTATCCGTCTTTGTCTCGGGTCGCGATATCGCCAGTCACATAGCAACCCGGAATAATCTGCCAATCGCGTTCGTAGCGCGCGGGATCACGCCAGACGGTCCGCAGCATGTGCGGAAATGGCCGTTTCAGCACCAGCCGGCCTCCAACTCCAGGCGGGACGGATTTTCCGTTTTCGTCCAGCACATCAGCCTCGGCTCCGGGCACCGCTACGCCGACTCTCCCCGGACGCATCGCCATCGACGGCGGCGTGCCGAGCGCGGGCCCGCCCAACTCGGTTTGCCACCAGTTGTCGATCACGTAGCCCCACTTGCCATCGCCCGCAAGGTGAGTTTGTGCCCATCGCCATGCCTCGGGATTCAGCGGCTCTCCCGCGCAAGCAATCACACGCAAACTGGTCAGATCGTGCGCTGCTGGATAACTCTCCCCGTAGCGCATGTACATTCGCAGAGCCGTGGGCGCGGTGAACATCTTCGTCACGCCATAGCGCTCCACAATCTCCCAGGCAATTCCGGGATTCGGGTAGTCGATCGCCCCTTCGCGGAACAGCGTGGTCACCCCCGCACAGAGGGGCGCGTATGTGATGTAAGAATGGCCCACAACCCAGCCAATATCGGACGTGCACCAGAAGACGTCGCGCTCGCCCACATCGAAGTAACTCGCCAGGTGGTAAGTCGTCCCCACCATATAGCCACCGTGTACGTGCACCACCCCCTTGGGCTTGCCGGTTGAACCCGATGTGTAGAGCAAGAAGAGTGGGTCCTCCGCATCCATCTCCTCGGCGGGACAATGCGGCGAGAACTTGAGCAAGTCGTTGAAATCGACCTCTCGAGGAGCCGTAAGCTCGGCCCCGCCTCGGACAAACACCACAACTTTCTCCACGCACTCCAACTTGTCGAGAGCTTCATCGACGATGGCTTTGAGGGCCACCGTCTTGCCACGCCGATAGCCCACGTCTCCCGCAATTACTATCTTGGCCTGTGCGTCGGTGATGCGATCCCGCAGTGCGGTGTGACCCAGGCCGGCATACACGACGGAATGAATCGCACCGATACGGGCGCAGGCCAGCATCGCCACCGTTCCTTCAATCGTCAGCGGCATATAGATGACGACGCGGTCGCCCTTCACCACACCCAGGGATTTCAGGCCGTTGGCAAAGCGACAGACCAGGCGGTGGAGCTGCCCGTAGGTAACGATGCGCTCGCTGCCGTCTTCGCCCAGCCAAATGAAGGCAGCCCGATTGCATCGATCCGACTCAGCATGACGGTCCAGCGCATTAATGGTGATGTTGGTCTTCGCGCCCGCGAACCAGCGATGATGCACCCCGTCCCACTCCAGCACGCGATCCCACTTCCGTGACCATGTAAAGCGGCCGGCATAGTCTCCCCAGAAACCTTCCGGATCTTTCCGCGCGCGCGCACATTCGCCCAGCCAATCCTTCTGAATCGTGTTACGAGCCACGATCTCTGGCGCCGCGTATTCCTGATCCATGACCAGCAGGTTGGAGATGTTCTCGGGCTTTGTGGCGGTAAGAGCGCTCATGCTGACCTCCGGCGGAAATGCAAAATGGACGGCGTGGATTTTGCTCTACCTACCGATCGTTGGCAGTGACGCAGATCACAAGAACATCTGTCTTAAGAGAAACAATCAGTGTTTATGACATACATCACTCCCAGTATGTGACCCCTGTCACACATGTTTCGCCCTTTACACAAGTCGCTTGACATCAGTTCGAAAACCACATAGCGTAGCGCCCCATATTCTGAACCCAGCGTTTCAGCTGAGCTGGAAACGAGGAGGACACCGTCTATGTTGAAAGTGAAAGGGTGGTTGCTGAGCGTGCTAGTGCTGGCCATCACGGCCCTGCCCGCAATGGCGGGAGACAACGACGCAAAAACGGAGGATGCCACGGTAGCGAATCCATCCACCAATGAAGGGTCTGTCGCTGCGACAACCTCGGATCCCAGCCCAAAGCTGGCTGTGGCCGCGGGCGACGCAAATGTCGGGGCTTTGCTTGGCTTGCTCGTAAGCAAGGGAGTGCTAAGTGCCGAAGAGGCAAAATCGCTGGGCGGAACTCCGGCGCAACAGAACGCGCGTCTGCTCGAACTCCTGCGGCAAAAAGGAATTCTGAGCGCAGCCGACTATGCCGCGCTGACTACCCCGTCGGCCGCGGCGCAGGTTGCTCCGAACCTGGTCGCTTCGACCACACCGATTCTTCCCTCAGCCATTACCAATCCCACACCTGAGCCCCAACCTGCGAAACCGGCTCCTCCCAAGGTAATTCCCGCGGTAGCGCCCCTGCGCGTTCTTCAACTCGAGCCCTCGAAACCAGACGGAATGATTCCCGATCTGAAGCTGGGAAGCGGCGCCAGGCTCAAAATCTATGGCATGGTCAAAACCAGCGTCATTTATGACACGTCTTCGCCGTATGGGACCGACATGCCGCTGCCGGGATTCATCACCGCCTCGGGTACCGCATTTGATCCCGGCCCGGACAGCAGTCCCGAGTTTCACGCCAAGGCGCGATTTGCCCGCATAGGCACGAACTTCGAGTGGCCCGATGTCGGCGGCAACAATGCCATCACCGGAAAACTGGAGTTCGATTTCGAAGGCAACTTCAGCCGGGCTCTGAATCGCAATATCTCAACCATCCGGTCGAACATGGCTTCCATTCGTCTCGCATATGGTCGCATCGACCACAAGTTCAACGACCAGACCAGCATGTTCGCCTTGTTTGGGCAGGACTGGACGCCGTTTGGTTCTTCCACGCTTCCCAACCTGTTCGAGACGACCGGTCTGGGACTGGGTTTCGGCACGTTGTACGAACGCGCCCCGCAGTTCCGCTTCGGTATCGGCCACAAAATTGGCGGATCGCGGAACGTCTTCTTCCAACCTGAATTTGCCGTCGTCATGCCGGCCTACGGAAACGATCCCTCGAACGTGGCCGATCAGCTAGGTTACGGTGAAAAGCAGGGTGCCGATTCCGGGCGTCCGGAAGTACAGGCGAGAATTGTGACGCAGTGGCAACTCGACAAGGCCCCGGGCGTTGCGCCGGCACAGCTGATTTTTAGCGGCGTGCAGGGTCAGCGGAAAGTGATGGTGCGATCGACCGACGTCCCGCTCTGTAACAACCCCGACACCGCGATCTGCCCGTCGACCACCATCTTTCGCGAGGAATTTCCGCACGGGATGCAGACCACCAGCAACCGCGCGGGCTGGACAGGCGAACTTCAGCTTCCGACCCGTTGGGTCACCGTTACCACCAAGTACTGGAACGGATCGGATCTACGGTTCTATTTCGTGGGCGGCCTGTTCTCCAACTATAGCGATACCGCAGGCCTGACCAAGACTTGTCTGACAGGGACCACGGCTGGGTATTGCACAGGGTCGTCCAATGACGGCGGTTCGAGTGTGCTCTTCGCCACCAACAGCAGCGGTACGGCAGTGTTTGCCCCACAGCGTCCGGTTCGGGCTTCGGGCGCATTCATCAACGTGGCGTTCCCGCTTTCGCGTATTTTCAACGCCGACCCGTCGGGACGCAACGCCGGATGGCAACTCCATCTCCACTACGCCTTTGATCAAGCGAAAACCAGCGATGTGTTGAGCGCCGCGGGGCATCCGCGTCTCGGCAACCCGCGGTCGAAGGATGACCTGGCTGCGGCAACGCTGTACTGGAAGATGAACAACCTGGTCTCGTTTGCGCTGGAGGAGTCGATGTATCGGACGCGGATTGCCGATCCCAATCTGGCGGACTCTGCCACATTCCCAATCTATCGCGGAATGCCGGCGCGCCAGTGGCACGACATCCGGTCCGAATTTGGCCCGATCTTTACATTTTAAATAACCGGGCGATTTGCCTTGTGGTAGCGTTACGATGCTCACCGCGAGGACGCCGGAGATGGATTCCCTACCGCAGCACGGTAGTGATCGCATCTCCGGCTAGCCCCACCCGGTTTTGGCCGGGGCAAATCTGATACTCAGCATCCAGTCCGACGAGGAGAAACCTTATGGTAGAAGCGTTAAAGAACACCGATATGCGCCCCGAAGAGCGCTACCAAGCATCCCAGTCAACCTGGGACAAGATCGCCGATAGCAAGGAATTTAAGGATCTGATGGCCACCAAACGGATCTTCATTGTTCCGGCGTTTATTTTTTTCGTTGTCTACTACTTCGCGTTGCCCGTGCTGGTCGGCTATGCGCCGCACTTCATGTCGACCAAGGTCATCGGCGTGGTCAACCTCGCCTACCTCTTTGCCTTGTCTCAGTTTTTCGTGGCCTGGCTCATTGCCGGCCTCTACGTCAAGGCCGCCAACGACTTTGATCGGTTGGCGAAAGACATTGTCGAGAAGGCAGAGATCGTTAAAGGAGGCAAGTAGACATGGCAAATGTCCCGCTGTTCATGTTCCTGCTGTTCATCGCTATCACTCTCGGCATTACCTACTGGGCCTCGAAGCGCTCGTCTGGCGCCAGCGCCTACTTTGCGGCCAGCCGCCAAATCAAAGGCTGGCAGAACGGAATCGCGGTGTCCGGCGACTATATGAGTGCCGCATCGTTCCTGGGAATTGCCGGCATCATCGCTTTCCAGGGCTATGACGGCTTCATGTTTTCGGTGGGCTGGCTGGTCGCTTACTTAACGGTCTTATTGGTAATCGCGGAACCCCTGCGCAACGCCGGCAAATACACCATGGCGGACGTGCTCGCTTACCGCCTTAAGCCGAGACCCGTGCGGGCCATGGCCTCGCTCAGCACTCTGACCGTCAGCACCTTTTACATGATTGCCCAGATGGTGGGTGCGGGCGCGTTGGTGAAGTTGCTCCTCGGCGGACACGTCTCCTACAACCAGGCGGTGACCGGCGTTGGCATTCTCATGATCGTCTACGTCGTCTTCGGTGGCATGTTGGCAACGACCTGGGTGCAGATCATCAAGGCCATCCTGCTCATGGCGGGAACCCTTCTCCTAAGCATTCTGGTCATGGCACATTTTCATTTCAGCTTTGCCGCCTTTTTCAACGCCATCGGGCACGTGACCTATCACGATGCGAAGGGGGCGGAAGTAGTCCAAGACTTCATGCAGCCCGGGCTTCGTTTCAAACCGCCCTACGGACCGCTGGACCTGATTTCTCTCGGTCTGGCACTGATCTTCGGCACCGCCGGACTCCCCCACATCCTGGTGCGCTTCTATACCGTGCCGGACGCCAAGACCGCCCGTAACAGCGTGGTTTGGGCGATGGTGCTGATCGGCAGCTTCTACATCATGACTACGTTCCTCGGCTTCGGAGCGGCGACGATCGTGGGTCCCGACTTCATCAAAACCCACGGGGGCACGAACATGAGCGCTCCGCTGCTGGCCAACGCTCTGGCCGGCAGCGTCTTCTTCGCCTTCATCTCGGCCATTGCTTTCGCCACCATCCTGGCAGTGGTCGCCGGTCTCACCATCAGCGCGACTACTTCTTTTTCGCACGACTTCTGGACCAACGTCATCCATAACGGAGTCGAGCGCAAGCCCGGCGAGGAAGTGCTGGTGGCACGCATCTCGGCCTTCGCGGTCGGGGCCGTGGCCATCACCATCGCCATCGTGCTGGGCCCGACGGCGAACGTGGCTTTCCTGGTGGCACTCGCGTTTGCGGTAGCTGCATCGGCGAACCTGCCTGTGATTGTGCTGTCGATCTTCTGGCGAAGGTTCAACACGGCGGGAGCAGTCTCAGGACTTGCGGTTGGATTGCTCGCCTCGATCGGACTCATCCTGATCAGCCCCAGCCTGATGGCGATCGATCCGCCCACGGTCGTTGGGACGGCACGGCACCTGATTCAGGCCAAGGCCTGGTTCCCTCTGGAAAATCCCGGCATTCTGAGTATTCCGCTGGGATTCGTTGGAGCGATCCTAGGCACGCTGTTGAGTCGCGAGCCGACTTCGCAGGAGAAGTTCAACGAACTGCTGGTCCGCTCCAACACCGGTCTCGGTGCAGAAAGGGCTGGCACGCACTAAACCTGCTGGTGGAGAGCCGGGCGTCCCCCGCCCGGCTCGGCCAGCGAGACGTTCGCTTCTCTGAAAAGTAAGGTTGGTGCGAAAGGGGGGACTCGAACCCCCACGGTTTTACCCGCCAGATCCTAAGTCTGGTGCGTCTGCCAATTCCGCCACTTTCGCGTTTCTTGCGCTGGACACCATAAGTCTAGATGTGAACCCGCGCCCGTGGCAACGTGCCACGCCTCACCAGCGGAGTGACAAACGTTATTCTATTTCACTCAATTTCTTTTCGCGCCACCAGTTCCGCTGTCGCCTTCCCTGCCACCTCTTCCCGGTAGTGCAATACGCGCAACCCGGCGGCGAGCTGTAAAAGTTCGTCCGGCCCGAGCATGTGCGCCCGATTTTTCGGCCCGCCCGACTGATTCGCCTGTGCGATGGTGTGCGTTTTGTAAATGAGCAATCCACCCGGCCGGACGGCCTTCAAGATCTCCGGAAAAACCTTGCGTTCCAGGTAGAAGAACGCCATGACTACGTCGTACTGCGTTTGCGAAGCCTTGAACTGAGTGAGATCATCTACTACAAAGTGGATGTGGGACGCGAGCGGTCCGGCATGCTGCCGCGCCTGCTCGACTCCGGTCTCGGAGATATCAATCAGCGTGACTTCCCAACCCTGTTTCGCCAGCCAGATCGCGTGCCGCCCGGCTCCTCCCGCGAGATCGAGCGCGCTGCCTCCGTGCGGAAATAGCGGCACAATGTATTCGAAAAACGCCCGCTCCAGGAACGGATCGGGCACCAGCCAGTGCTCGGGGGCTTCGCGATATTTCCAGTTCCAGTGCTCGCGTTCGTCACGTTCATCGTCAAAAGAAGAGAACGACATGCTTCTCGATTTTAATCCCCGTGGTTCTGATTCCAGACGGCGAAACAAGCGGTGAACATGTCCAGACTGACGCCCATTTCGACGCGCCCGTCCGGCCACAACGGAGCCTCACTTCCTCCTCGTACTGGCGGAGGCGGCGACGGACGCGACGGCGGCGACAGCCTGCCCGACTTCATTCCGAATTACGGCGAGCGCCTACGCCGCGCGCGGATGGGACTGGCGGTCGCCATGACCCCGATCCTCGTGCTCTTCATTTCTTTCACGGCGGTGTACCTTGTCCGGCGCGGCTTTGTAAGTATTGATGTGAGCGACACGGCATACATCAAATCATGGCTCCCGGTCCGACTGCCCTGGGCTTTGCTGCTGATTAATACAGCCATCCTTATTATGAGCAGCCTCACCATTGACCGGGCGCGGCGTGAAATCACGCGCGAAGCTGCACTCGCCCCGATCCAATCAATCCCCGGCGTCTCGCTCGGCGACGAGCGCCACTTCCCTTGGCTCACCATCACAACAGTTCTCGGCATCGCGTTTCTTGCCGGACAGCTTTTCGTTTGGAGCACGCTTTCCTCCGCGGGCTTTCACCTCGCTGGCGGCACCAGCAGCTCCTTCGTCTACATACTGACCGCGATGCACGGCCTGCATCTGGCCGGCGGCGTTCTAGCTCTTTTGTTCGCCAATGTCGCGTCGATGCTGCATCGCCCAGTTGAAACCCGCCGTATTGTCGTCGACATCACATCCTGGTACTGGCATTGCATGACCGGCCTGTGGATTTACATCCTCATCTTGTTTTCCTTCGCCGCACAGTGAGCCGTCGATGGTCGTTAGTCGACCGTTGTTGGCGATCCGCTGCTCGCTAACCACTCCCCCACCCGTAGAGACGGGGCTTGCCCCGTCTCACTCGCCGCCAAGAGACGTGGCAAGCCGCGTCGCGGCGGTCAAGTCCGTTGTGCTCCAGATTTTGCTGAAGACAAACGACCATCGACCAACGACCCTTTATAATAGAAAGATTCGCTAGCGAGTTTGGATCCATCTGTAGTGCCAGGGGAAGATGTCCACAGACAGCATTGTTGTTCGCGGGGCCCGGGTTCATAACCTCAAGAACATTGATTTTGAGATCGAGCACAACGCTCTGACCGTTGTCACCGGCGTCTCCGGCTCCGGCAAGTCGTCGCTCGCCTTCGATACCATCTACGCCGAAGGCCAGCGCCGTTACGTCGAGTCGCTGTCCGCCTATGCGCGCCAGTTTTTGGAGCGGATTGAGAAGCCCGACGTTGATCTCATCGACGGCATTGCGCCAGCCGTCGCGATCAAGCAAAAGAACTCCACCCGCAACCCGCGTTCCACCGTCGCCACCGCAACCGAGATTTTTGATTACCTGCGCTTGCTCTTTGCGCGCATCGGACGCACGTACTGCCTGCAATGCGGCCAGGAAATAAAGAAGGATACGGTGGACGAGGTCGCCGACCGCCTGCTCGCCTTGGGCGAAGGCACTCGCCTGTATGTCCTTTTTCCGATTCAGGCGTACGTCCCGGCCGCCGAAGAGAAGGGCGCCAAGAAGGCTCGCGGCAAGAAAAAATCGGCGGAGTCCAATCTGCCTTCCGACGCGATCAAGACGCGCCTCTTCGATCTTCGCAAACGCGGCTTCAACCGCCTGTTTCAGAACGGCCAGGTCTTCGAGTTTTCCACCCCGGAATCGCTGCTCGACGTCAATTTTTCCGAGCTTGTCTTTGGACTAGTCGATCGCCTCGTCGTCGCCGCCGATCAGCGCTCGCGCATCGTCGATGCGGTCGAAATCGGCTACCGCGAATCAGGAGAAGTCATTTTTGAAACCGTTCCACGCGAAGGCGAAAAGCCGCAGCGCCTGCGCTTTTCTCAGCGCTTCGAGTGCAAGAACGACGGCAGCCGCTACGAAGAGCCCGAGCCGCGCCTGTTTTCATTCAACAATCCTTACGGCGCCTGCCCGCGATGCCAGGGCTTCGGCAACACCATCGATTTCGATCTCAATCTCGTCATCCCCGACAAAGGCAAGACCCTGAACGAAGGAGCAATCGAGCCCTGGACCAAGCCCAAGTACCGGCCCCTCTTCACCGAACTCAAACGCTTTGCGCGCCAGGCAGAAATTCCACTGGACGTACCGTGGAATGAACTCGACGCCGAGCAGCAGACACTGATTATTGATGGTGGCCGCGGTTATGGCGGCGTCCGCGGATTCTTCCAACATCTCGAACGCAAGAAGTACAAGCTGCACGTGCGTGTCTTCCTCAGCCGCTATCGCGGATACTCGCTCTGTTCCACGTGTGGCGGCACTCGCCTGCGCGTCGAAGCGCGCCAGGTGAAAATCGACGGCAAGAACATCTGCCAGGTGTGCAGCATGACGGTCGAGGAAGCGGCGCGCTTCTTCGGTCAACTGCAGCTCACGCCGCAACAAGCCGCGATTGCCGAAAAGCTGCTGATCGAACTCCAGGAGCGCCTGCGTTTCCTCAACGAAGTAGGCCTCGAATACCTGACGCTGGACCGTCTCGCCTCCACGCTTTCGGGCGGCGAGGCCCAGCGCATTCAACTCGCAACTTCGCTAGGATCGCGCCTAGTCGGCACGCTCTATGTGCTCGACGAGCCTTCCATCGGCCTGCACAGCCGTGACACCCACCGGCTTATCAAGATCCTGCATGACCTGCGCGACCTTGGAAACACCATCCTCGTCGTCGAGCACGATCCCGACATCATGCGCGCCGCCGATCGCATTCTCGACCTCGGTCCCGGCGCCGGAGAAAATGGCGGAAAGGTCGTCGGCGCTGGTACCTACAGCGAAATAATAAAGATGCCGCACTCGCTCACGGGACGCTACCTCGCCGACGAGCTTCACATCCAGATCCCCTCGAAGCGCCGCCAACCGGGGTCGCATAAACTCCGCATCACCGGCGCCCGGGCGCACAACTTGAAACATATCGATCTCGAAATCCCGCTGGGCATGCTGGTGGCGATCACCGGCGTCTCCGGTTCCGGAAAATCTTCGTTGCTGCATGACGTCCTCTACCAGGCGTTGGCCATTGCCAAACGGCAGACGAGTGCCGGCACCTCCGGCATTTTGTGGGACAGCATCGAGGGCGACGAGTTTCTCGACGAGGTCGTGCTCGTCGATCAATCGCCGATCGGCCGTACTCCGCGTTCGAATCCGGTTACGTATATCAAGGCTTTCGACCTCATCCGCGAACTCTTCGCCTCGCTGCCGGAAGCCAAGAAGCGCGGCTTCCCTGCTGGACACTTCTCCTTCAACGTCCCGGGCGGACGCTGCGAAAATTGTCAGGGGGACGGCACCGTCACCGTAGAAATGCAATTCCTGGCCGACGTGGAACTGGTCTGCGATGAATGCAAGGGGACGCGCTACAAGCCGCAAGTGCTGGAAATTCACTACAAGGGAAAGAACATTCATGAAGTCCTGAACCTCACCATTCGCGAGGCCCTCAAGTTCTTCGCCGAAGCCCCCCGGCTGACGGACAAATTGCGCGTGCTCGACGAAGTCGGTCTCGGCTACCTGCGACTCGGCCAGTCGGCGACCACGCTCTCCGGAGGAGAAGCGCAGCGCATGAAACTCGCCGCACACCTTCAGCCTGGCACGCGCGCGGGCAGCCGTCCCGCCGAGGCAGGTGACGGTTCCAAACGCAAGCGCCATATGCTCTACATTTTCGATGAACCCACGACCGGCCTGCATTTTGACGATGTCAGCAAGCTACTTTCCGCTTTCCGACGTCTAATCGATGCAGGAGGCTCTATCGTTGTGATCGAGCACAATCTCGAAGTCATCAAGACCGCGGACTGGGTCATCGACCTCGGTCCGGAAGGCGGCGATCGCGGTGGGAACCTCGTCGGTTCAGGACCTCCCGAAGCGATTGCGGAACTGAAAGACTCTTATACTGGGCAGTACCTGAAGCAGGTCCTGAATGGAAATGGCGTACGGCATGATGAAGGCCGTGACTGAAGGGATTTTGGGTGGCGCAGCGCTTCAGCGCTGCGGTAAGCGCATTGTTTTGGGTAAGGCTTTAGCCGCTGAGGGCCGAGGCGTTGCGATTAGAGATGAAATGCCCGCTCATTAACGCGATCCTCGTCTCCGTACTTAGTGTCTGCGCTTTCGCGCAAACTCATACCACAGTTCGCCATCACCGGGAACTCGTCGAATCCCAGCCGCCTGAAATCGTGCAGGCCGAAGATGCCATCCAGAAAAGTGATTTCACTTCCGCAGAGACCCTGCTGAAGAAGGCCCTCGCTAGCGATCCCAACAACAAGGAACCATGGTCGTACCAGGCATGGTTCGATCTAGGATTTGTCTTCAACCGCCTCGGCCGCACCGACGATTCCATCGCCGCCTATCGCAAATCGGTCGCTGCCAAGCCCAACGTTTTTGAATCCAACTTGAACCTCGGCCTGATGCTCGCCCGCTCCAAAAGTCCCGAAGCTGAGCCCTTCCTGCGTGCGGCCACAACCCTCAAGCCCACCGCTCATGTCGAAGAAGGGCGAGCCCGTGCCTGGCTCTCGCTCGCCCACCTGCTCGAAAACACGAAGCCGCAAGATGCACTTCTGGCATACAACAAAGCCTCTGAGCTTACACCGAAGGATCCCGAACCGTATCTCTCCGCCGGCCTGCTGCATGAGCGGCAGAAGGAATTCGCGGCTGCCGAAGCCGAGTACAAGCAAGTCCTGACGCTCGATCCACACGCGTCGGAAGCGGTGATCGGCCTGACCAACATCTATATGAAGTCCGGCCGCCTCGCCGACGCGGAGCCGTTGCTACGCAAACTGGCCACCGAGCGTCCCGAGGACGCCGGCATTCATTTCCAGTTGGGACGCGTGCTCGACGCGCAGGGAAAGAAGGACGACGCCATCGCGGAAATCCAGACGGCTCTGAAACTCTCCCCTGGCGACGCCGATGCGCAGCGCGAACTTGCCGATCTGCTGGTGCAATCCAAGAAATTCCCGGATGCCGAGAAAATCTATCGCGACCTTATTTCCGCCCATCCCAATGACGCCGAGCTTCATGGGCAGCTCGGCGAAGTGCTGCTCAAGGAACGCAAGTTTCCAGACGCCCAGCAGGAATTCATGTCGAGAGGTCCCATTCCGCATATCCCGTCTCGAACCCCGCGTACTGACCCACCTGGCAATTCGCGCCGTTGCTCCAGGTGATGGCCATCTGCGCGACGCCGGCCGCACTGACATTATCCGGATTGAACAGGTCGACGACCTGAAAGGTGTTCGTCGCCATGTTGGCGAACGTCTTTTGCGTCGTGGATGCGAACCCGCCGAAATACGTCCATGCGCCGCCGCCCGGATACGTCGCGGCAAGCGAAGAGATCTGCGAGAGCGTGGCGTTGTTCTTCCGGACCTCGTACAGCTGGCGCTCGATCCCGGAATCGGACATGTAATATGCCAGGACGCTCTGGTCCGTCGCGACCGCGCGCTTCGAGCCTTCCAGCACGACCGTCCCGATCCCGATGCCCGCCAACAGGATCATCAGGGTGATGATGATGGTCATGGGCAGGATGTTTCCGCGGACGTCTTTCATATCAGCGCTGGTACACGCGCGACGAGACCGTCGTCTGCGCCTCAAGGCTCACCTGGTCTTTGACGCTCGTGGACTTGTACAGCAGGTTCAGATGGATGGTCGCCATGGGCTGGGCGTTGTTCGGGTAGGAATTGCCCACGAGCTGGAACGGGCTCACGGTCGGACGCACGTAAACATCAAAATTCTGCACCTGAACGCGGCTCGAGGTGATCTGCGTCCACGTCGTCCCGCTGTCGAGCGACAGCGCGAGGCATGACGTGACTGTCGCGTCGCAATTCGCTCCGGACTGCTTCGCGATCCAGATATGCTGTCCGTTCTGCTTGACCATCTTGAGCACCGTGTCCTTGTTCAGCACGGCCGCGCTGTAATCCATGGCATCGTTGCGCGCTTCACGGATGATCAGCTCCATAGCAAACCGCATGTCCTGGCCCAGGACTGCGCTGTCCGACACGCGGCGGTGCAGACGGTTGAACGAGACGAAGATCTGGCTGATCGTGATGGACATGATGCCGAAGATCAGCGCGACGACGAGCATCTCGATCAGGCTGAACCCCGGTTGTCTCTTATTTCCAGTCATACACGTCTCCGTACATCTTCCGCGTCTTGGTCACGCCTTTCCGCTTCCACTGGATCCACGCCTCCGTCCGCACGCCGATCTGGATCTTTCCGCTGTCACTGCAGGCAACGCCGCTGCCGGTCGTCGTCGTATAATCATTGCAGATGGGGTAGAACGTCAGGAGCCTCGAAAAACCCGTGGACGTTCCGCTGACCACGCCGATCGCGTTGGCGTAGAAACCGGATGCGGTCTTCACGACGGACGTACCCGTGCTCGCGATGGCGTTCGGCGTGAAATTGAAGGCCGGCAATGATCCGGCGACGCCGGACCAGGCCGGAACCGCCGTATAATCCTTCGTCGATGTCGTCTGCAGTCCCTGATTGAACGGATTGCCCACAAGCCAGTTGGAATCGCGCGTCTGTTTGGCGAGCTCGATCCCTTCGCGTCCGAGGTTGATCGCGACCACCTCATCCGAGTCCCGCTCAACGAGTGCAAGGTTCGAATACACCATGTTCGCCGCCGCAAACAGGCCCGATCCGACGATCATGAGCACCACGAGCATCTCCATTATCGTCTCCCCGCGGGTCGATCGCATACTTATTGGATGGCGATCCGGCCGGTATACGCATTCAGCAGGATCGTCTTGGTCACGTTGATCTTGGTCTGCTTCAGCGTGATCGTGAGGGCGATCGGCGACAGGCATCCGGTCGAGATGTTGCACCCGTTGATCACCATCGTGCCGTTCTGGCGCTGGAATGCCACGTTTGACGGACTCGCAAGCGACAGCGCCGAGATGATGACGTTCGTCGCACCGGACTTCGCCAGATCACGCGTCAGGAATACTTCGGCGGAACTGGTCTGGAGATAATCCGCCGTGGAAGGTTCGACCTCCGCGAACAGATCATACGTACTGGAGTTCGAACGGATATTGATCCCGAAGGCGCTCGGCGGGATCGCGGCGCATGCGCCGACACAGCCGACACGGCTCTGCTCGCAGACAAGCTCTTTTCCGGAAGCGTTCAGACAGCTTTTGATGTTCTCGACGGACAGCGCGCGGGACTGGATGGAGCGGAGGTCGCCGGCAAGCACGCGCAGGGCCGTGTTCAGCTGGTCCATCTGTGCCGAGCGCGTGAGATCGACCCAGGTGACGGCCGCCAAAATACCCATGATGGCCATGCTGACCAGCACTTCCGTGAGGCTGAATCCGCGCCGGTTAGCCATACAGCGATCCGGTGACGAAGGCGAGAAGCGACGGACCCCACCAGAGCGTCACCAGCGTTCCGAAGATCAGGAGGGGGGCGAACGGGATGCGGGAACGCCGCGTCACGGACCCGAGGGCCATCCCGACGACCGCAAAGATCCCTCCGGCGAGATACGCCAGATACACGGCAAGAAGGACGGAGGGCCAT
>JAIQFA010000108.1 GCA_020073525.1 Terriglobia bacterium | reverse complement strand
AGCTTATTTAGCTCATAAGCCTCCCAGCCGCTCTCGACTAGCCCGAGGGTGATGCGCAATCCCTCGACCACTTTCTCTAGATAATCCAGAGGCTGGCTTTCGAGGTAATCCGCTTCACCGAAGGGCACGGTCTTCCCCACTCCACCTTTTTCTTTTTCAAATGATGCCCATTTCTCCATCAAGCGTAGGCGAGTGGATGGAAGTTGCACCGCTTCCAACGTTATTTCTAAGAGTGTTTCGGCGTGTTTCAGAAAGCCTTCAAGGGCACCTTCAGGAAATTCGTAACCCCCACCCTTCGTCCTCAAATTGAAAACATCCGCCTCCAACTGGGATCGGGCGTCTCTGGCTTTTTCCAAAACTCCTTCAATCTTAATAAGCGCGCCTTCGGGACGTTGAAGCATTGGAATAGACACCTCCCCATTTAGCGTACTCCGGAGGCGAATCATGGGTACAGAAGTTGCCGAACGGAACCCCGATCTTGAATGCCGTGAGGGCGAACTCACGCTGGCTAACACAATAATTTCTTGATCGGCGGCCGCGCCGACGCAATCGAGCCGAGAATCCGCGGATTACTGAGACGCCGGCTTCGCCATCTGCGGTCGCATCGTAGGATGAACTGGCCAACTTTAGAAGCCATAGAGTTTCCTCCTTGGCTCGCACCAGAGGCAGACACCTGAAGCACTGACGGTGCGTCAAGCCGCAGATATTTTAGTTGATTGAATGAAAATGGCTGATCGGCTGACATTCGTCTAAGTATTAGATGGGATGTGCGCAAACCTTTCTCGCTTTTCTATTTCTTGGCGGGAGCGTTCGAGTTCCTCGGCGATGAGCTTTTCGTCGGGAAGCACGGTCTGATACTCCGCGGCGAGCACCTTGTTGGGGAGATTGTCGAGGGCGTAATGGGCCTCTGCTGCTCCCTTTTCGGCGCACAGAATGAGTCCAACTGGAGGGTTCTCGCCGGGTTTCATCCAGTGCTCACGCGCGTAGTTTAGATAGAGGTGCATTTGCCCAGCGTCCGCATAGCTGAATCGACCAACCTTGAGATCCACGAGGACAATGGTCCGCAGGCGCCGGTGAAAAAAGACGAGGTCGATACGAAACCACGTGTCGTCAATACGAAGCCTGCGTTGGCGGCCAAGGAAGGCAAAGTCATCACCTAATTCCAGCAGGAACTCAGCGAGACGTTGGATGAGTGCGTCCTCCAGATCTGATTCGGAGTATTCATCTTTGAGGTCTAGAAATTCGAGAACGACCGGGTCCTTGATGGCTTCTTCCGGTGTCACCAGGTCGCCGGGTTCGGGGGTTTCTGCTTTCTCCAGCATGGCGGCTTTATTTTGTGAGAGCGCGACGCGTTCGTAGAACTGGCTGCCGATCTGGCGGTCCAATTGGCGGACGGACCAACCGAGCCGCAGAGCCTCGGTCTCATAAAAGGTTCGAGCTTCTGGGCTCTTGACGGAGAGCAGTCGCACGTAGGCGGACCAAGGCAGCGCGAAGTGAGATGCGACGGCTGCAAGAGCTAAGGGGTCGCCTTCTATGTGATTGGGATCAATGGAGTTCTTCGATTCTCCAGACAGTGTCTGGAGAATCTGTCCTTCCGGCCACGCAAGGTGAAATGCACGCATTTGCCAAAGGTTTGCTCGGCCAAACCCGCGACCAAATTGCCGCGTCAAGTCGCCGGATAATTGTTCGATTAGCTGCTCGCCGTACTCAGCACGGTGCTCTCCTCCTTGTTCGAACATTACGATGCGGCGTCCGATTTCCCAGTATGTGGCAGTCATGATCGAGTTGACATTCCGGGCAGCAGCGGATCGGGCAGTTTTGAGCAGCTCGACGATTTCGGTGTGGATGTTGTTGTAGTTGTCTGGGACGGTTGTCATCTTCGTCATAGCGATTTCTCCATCTTAAATAGTCGGGTTTGTTAGATCTCGATCCCGATTCCGTGTAGGGCGGATGCAGTTGGGCTTACTTCCAGAGCCGCTGTTTTCGAGACATCGGCGCCGAGTTGAGGTCCCAGTTTTGCCATGTCGTCCGTGAAGAGGGTCGCGCTATAGCTGGCGCGTGAGATGGAGACGTAGCCAAAGCGGGAGTTGAGCAGGTCGGGGTGGACGCTGGTATCGGCGTGAACAAGCACGCGTTCAGCGGTGAGGCCCTGGGAGCTGTGACTGGTTACGGCGTAGCCGTGGTCGAAGTGTCGATTGTCATTGGCATTGAACTCGATCTGCCGGTTGTTGTCGAGGCGGGCTGAGAGGCGATCATCGGGATGGATCGCCTCTATAACCGCGAGGTCGCGATTGGCGACGCCGAGCGATTTGTCGGGGGCGGTGAACTGGATGCGGTCGCCTACGGAGAACTCGCGGTCGATTTCGCGATAGACGCTAACACCGGTGAGACGGCGGGGATCGTAGGTTGCAAGTTCTTCATTTGATTTTGCGACAGTGAGCTCGTTTCGGCCTGGGTCAATAGCGACGACTGATGCATAGGCGGCAGGTTCAATTCCAACGGCTTTGCTGCCGCGTGTATAGCGGACCACATCGTTGATTGCATAGTGATTTGCCCAAGATCGTTCGGCTCCGGTCATGTCTTGGCGCTGAACCAGTACACGGAAAGTGTGATCTTCGGGTGCGAGGGCTCCCATGGCCTTTAGCTCCTGGCGAACAGCGACGTTGAGTTCGCGGCGGGAAGCATTGTCCGGTGAGACGATGAGCGTATTTTCAGGCGATTCGACATACGTCTTGGTGATGGCGCGTATGCGCTCTTCTCGGTCGGGAATCTCTTGTACGTGGCCTTGCTGGCTGAGCGCGTCGAGCGCAGCGGAGACTTGGCCCGTAGCCAGCAATTCGACAGTGGATTTGAGAGCCGGGTCCTTTTGACGCACAATCTCATCGAGCTTGGCAGTACGCATTCCGGCTTCCTGTAGTTGCTCGAAAGGGCGGCCCGCTTCGACTCCCTGATGCTGGCGGATGTCGCCGATGAGAAGAACGTGGTCGCGGGGACCGAGCCGCATAAGGAACTCGCGGATCTGGTTGGTGCTGGCGAGGCTCGATTCATCGACAAGGTACAAGCGCTTTCGCTCTGACAGGTCCCGATTCGCAGCGCGGGCAAGAAATCCTTGCAAGGTTCCAGCCTCAATTCCTACCTCATTCAGTTGGCGCGTGGCGCGGGAAGTCGGGGCAAAACCCTCGACCCGATAGCCCTGTGATTCCGCAGCACTGCGGACGACGGTGAGCGCGGTCGTCTTGCCTGCGCCGGCAAATCCTTGGATTCCGTGGATGCGGTCGGGCGAACTGAGTACATCTTCGATGACACTCTTCTGTGCCCGATTTAGATGCTGGTGCTCATCGGCAACGCCGATGGCATGGGGACGCGAAAGAACTGGCTCGACTTGATTTTGTCCATCGCGCATACGGCGGAGGACTTCCTGCTCGGCGGCGATGGTTTTGGCGGTGGTGAACTGTCGGCCAGGAACGCTTTGAGGGCGTTCGACGATTTGAAATTCCCCGGAAGCCAAGCGGGCGTCAAGATGGGCGCGGACCTGGTCATGAGTGATCTCGCCCATACCTCGGCGCAACCCGTCGCGGATCAGGGCACGTTCGTCTACAACCGCCTCGCGCTCGAAGTTCTTGTCGCGGGAAAAGGTGAGGGATTCCCGGACACGGTCAAGCGAGTTCACGGGCTTTCCTTGATGCTGAAACCTCTGGTGGGCTGCCCGGACAACGGTCTCGGCTTGGTTTCCAAAGTCTGCCGCCAGCTTCCGGTGCGCAGCCATTACCTCGGCTGGCGCATGGATTTCTTTTCGGTCGCGGGTCGAGTGCGCGGCGATTTCGGCGGCCTCCTTCCCCGAGCGGCCCGTGCGTTCGAGGTAATCACGAATCTGTTGGCTGCGGGGACTGGACGCGTCGAGGTATTCCTGCGTGTACCCCTTAATCTCCGGCGCGCCGCTCCTTCCGGTCGTAATTTCGTAACCGAGATGGCGCAGTCGGTAGGTCAACTCGGACTGATAGATGGCCGTGGCGAACTGCTGCGACGCAAAAAGGCTGTGCGGCTGAATGGCACGGGGTTGGCCGTTGTCGCGCTCGGTCACATTGAAAATTACCGCGTGCGTGTGCAGTTGCGGGGCGACATAGCCGTCGACCGGGCGGGCTGTGTCGTGCTCAAACTTGGCGGCGATAAACTTGCCCGTGGTTTCGGGTGGATGGTTGCCGCCGATGCGGGCTTGCGTATAGTGTTCGAGTTGGTCGAGGGCGACGCGGACGCTCTCGCGATGCGCTTCGCGGACACGCTCATCGCCGCCGACCAGCGCGGTGAGCGAGACGGATTTGGGGGCGGAAAAAGTGGCATCCCATCCAGCGCGATGTTCCATCGTCGTGACGGTCTTGCCGTCGGCGTCCTCATATTTATACGACGCTCGTTGCCGAACAAGCTGCTCACCGGTCTGTGGATGCTGGCCCTGGCTGAGTTTCGCAAAGTCTTCGGCGGAGACCGCCCTGGCAAGGCCGAACTGCGCGGCCAACTGGCCTTGCCATTCGCCCGCGATGACGCCGCGTTGCGACCAATAGTTCTGCTCCTTGGCGGTGAATTCCTTCTGGTGGTAGGTCTGTGCTTGGCCCGCCGATAGCGGTTTTGAGATCGTCAGCATGAGGTTTTATTCCACCTGGTTCGCGGGTGGGTGAACCGCATATTCGGGAGTCAGAAGATTGCCTTGGATCGCTTCTGGTTCGGCGGGAAGCGGCGTGCTTGGCACGATCAGGTCGTCCATTTTCCGCTCCGCAAAACCAGGACCCTTTTCTTGGAGTGCAACGAACGGAAACGAGAATCGCGCGACATGATTGCCGTACTTGAGAAAGCCGCGCAGGTCGTCGAGGCCGGAAACCTCGGAAGGAAGAACGAGCGGCTCGGTCTGGCGGTCGAGGGCGAAGTTTCGGCCGGTGCGGGAACCGTCGTAGTGCGTCTCGCGTAGCCGCTCGATTTCGATTTCGCCGATGGCTTCACTCACCCATTTGGCCGCCCGCGGCTCGGTGGTGCGGAGAAAAATCTTCGTTGCCGGTTGCGACAACATGGCTTCGGAGTCTTCGCCGTAGCGGGCCTCCATCTGGCTGCGCCCCTGGAAGCCCAGAATGACCGGGTTCTGCGATTTGCGATTCTCCGTAATCGCGGTATGAAGCTGCGGCAACCGCTGCAGGCTGGCTAGTTCGTCGATGACGAACCAGACCGGCTTCTGGTCGGGCATGGGTTCGTTCAAGAGGCGCAGAACGAGCGTGTCAATCCACAGACTGATGAGCGGGCGAAGTGCTTCGCGCATGGTTGGGCGTGAGGTGATGAAGATCCAACCACGTCGCGTCTCGGCCCACTTCGTCGCCGTCCATATCGAGGTTGTTTCGTCTTCCTTGGGCAGAAGCCGGAAGCTGTCCGCGCTCATATTGAGAGAGCCGAGAACACCAGTCCGTTGTTGCGGGGCTTTCGGATCAATCAGCATCCAATACTCGGTTCCCTTGACGCGACGGTCGATTTCGGCGGGATCGGACATCCACTGGACGAGTTCAACCGGCGTCGGCAGATAGGTGAGCAGATGCGCGAAGATTTTCTGCGGAGCTTCGACAAAGAAGCGGTTGGTCACGCCTTCGGGTTGGTACAGCGAGACGGCCAGGGCCTTGGCCTCGGCCTTGCGCCGAAGTTCCTTCGACGGGTTCCAGTACGGCATCCGGGCGTCGAGTGGATTGAGCACGATGTCGCCCCGGTGCGCATCGTAAAACTGTTTCACAAACTCGCAGGCGGGATCGTAGACAATGGCGCTGTCGCCGCGCGCATCTACTTGATAAAGCATCTGGCGGATGATGCTCGACTTGCCCGACCCGGTGTCGCCGACAATGAGAAAGTGTTTATTCTCGGCGTCGCGTGGAATCCGCAACGGGCGCTTGGAATCGTTGGTCGCAATGCCGATGCCATTACCGGCAACGGCTTTCGTGAACTGGCGTGGACTGACAAGAATCGGCCCTTTCAGCCGTCTTCCATACCGCAGTTGTTTGCGCCGCTGGATGTCCTTGCGGATGGAAAACGGGAGTTGCAACACGAATGCCGCGAGACCAAGCATGAGTTGTGTATTGAAGAGCCGGTCGAGAGGAACGTCGTCATAGATCCACTGTGCGAGCCATGCGTGAAAGGTCTGGTTCGGGTAATTGCGCGGCTGCTCGCGGAAGAGCAAGCGGAACCCCTGCTGCCTCGCCTGCGCGGACAGCGTGAGCGGCAATGGCGCGCCCGTGGGTTGCGCGGTCTGCCCTGACCTCACGTCGGCGGCGAGCGCGGGTCGCACCCGCGATTTGTCGTCTGAAACATAGAGTAACTGGTAGGTGTTGGCATGATGCGTGAGACCTGGTATCTCGCTGCGGAGATAGTACGGCAGGTAGTAGCGTTCGAGCGGTGAAAAGCCGAACTGGAAGTGGACATAGACAAAGAGTCCGGTCGCCGCGAACGAGAGAAAGAACGCGCTGAGTGTGTAGAGATAGGTGCGTGGCGGCCAGATCAGCGATTCATTGCGGCCCCAGCGTTGGACGGTTGGCATACTACTTCTCCCTGTTCTGGCTGCGCTTGGCGAGGAGTTCCTGCGCCTTCGCGGCCTTAGTGGTTTGGACTTGCCGAAACAAGATGGCGAGCTGTTCGGGGACGATCTTGTCGCCGCGCAGCAGCGGTTCAAGCGTGTTCATCAAGAGCATTTGAATGCCGACGAGTTCGGTGAAGATGTGCATCTCCATCTGCGCCTCACCGGGGCCTTCCAGGCTATGCAAGAGCACACCGCGCACCCAGTCGCTGAGTGTCATTCCTTTGGACCATGCGAAGTTCTCAAGGGCCGCATATTCGCTGTCCATGAAACGCGCCGACAGGATGCGGTTCCGGGCAAGCGGGCGTTTGGAGCCATCGGTTGTTGGTCTGAATGCGATCGCATTTTGCATCGTCGAAACCACCTGTTCGTGTCCCGTCTACGAACGTAAACGCCGTATACGGTCAATTCGCGTAAACGCATCGGTGCGAACGAGTTGACGTTTGTAGACGGGCGTTTACGTTCGTGTACCCTTCGAGGGGTGGAGTGTCAAAATTCTTCCGGTGCAAAGCACCGTTCTTGTTCCGGCACGAAATTGAATGCAGGATCACGCCTTCATTACCCGTATCGAAGCCGTCGACTCCAACCCGGCTCCGAGCTTTTTCGCAGGCTGCTCCGGCTCATTGTTTGCATCCTTATTTGGGCCTTTACGCACGCGCAACGTCGACGCGACCTGCCTGGCCTGCGGCGTCTTCAAAAAGTCCTGGAAGTCGCGGTCCTTCGAGAACACATAGTTGAGCGCTTTATCCACAACATCATCCGCGGATGCGTGGACGAAAGCGGCATATTGATCGACCTGTTCAGCGGTCGTTTCGTCCAGCCGAATCGAAGCGCTGATATACCGGCTCAAGTTGATTTCAAGTAGTGGCATTTCTTCTCCTTATATAGGTACTGAATCAAGCGATCTTTCTTCGGGCAATCATCCTCTGCGCCGTTAGTGCGATCTCCCGCGCACGAGCGGAGCAAAGTGCGATAGGAATCTCAAAGCGGCACCGGACCACAAGCATTGTGACCACGTCGTCTATCGGAACGCCCTCGATAAGCCAAAGTCTGGCCGATGCGGCATCCACAGTTCGCTGCGCGTAATACAAAGGATTTGGCTTATCGGCGCGGCGTGAAGCGAGCTTGCGCGTGAGCTTCCCGGCGTCCTTCCCACGGGCGAGTTCATGCAGAACCCATGGCCAATCGCGTTCGGAATTGCTGTGCTTATCGGGATGCTTTCGCGATGTAATTGAGTCGGGCGAAAGCAATGCATCTGCCGCGAGAATGTCCAGGCGGAAGTCATCGGAATTCCAAGTGGAATCGCCGGGGTATTCGACGGTGACCGGGTACGCCGGATCGTACTTGCAATTGAGGAATCCGGGCAGGCGAAGCACGCGGTTGCAGTCCGTGCAGGCGGAATCACCGCCAAAGGTGATCGTCAGGAGCTTCAGGGCGTTTTCCTGCTGTTCGAGAGTAAAGCCATCCACGCGCCAGAGGACTTGGTACTTGCCAAGTGATGTGGAAACGACTGCGTTCGGGATGGGAACGGCATCGGAGGCCCGGAGCGACGCGAGCCGGGCCTCTCCATCGGTGTCCAAGTCAAGGTACAGATGCCGCACCGCGGCGATGCTCTCCTTCGTGCGTTTGCGGCTGCCTGAGTGGACCGGATTGGCAGCCACATAGACGTTCGCGCCGATTGCGTTTTCGTGGGCAAGCCAGCCGAGGTAGCGAGGGGCAAGAGCACGCTCCAGGGGAACGATTCGCTGAAGAATCCCGTCGGGATTCTCGCGTCGAAGTAGGAGTGCGATGGACTCGCCCGGAGCGAAGCAACGGGTGAGGAAATCGGCGGCAACATCCGCCGCGCTCTGTGTCTTATGCTGCGGCATGTTTCACCTCGAATACCGGGTCGATCAGGAAGCGTTTCGCGTCGCGATCATAGCCGCGAAGCGCCAGCACTTCGCGGACGATGCGGCGGCCTGGTTGACGCTCGACGTGGACGACGAAGTCGACGGCTTCTCCAATCTCGGCTTCGGTATCGGAGAAGGTGGTCTGCGCGTGGTTGCGCATGACCAGATTGGCGAAGCGATGCAGTGCTTTCTCCGCCGAATTGGCATGGATCGTAGCGAGCGATCCGGCATGGCCGGTGTTGAAGGAATCGAGCAGCGTGCGCGCCTCAATTCCGCGTACTTCGCCCAAAATGATGCGGTCCGGGCGCCAGCGGAGAGCGGACTTGAGAAGGTCGTCGAAAGTGATGTTGGCCTTGAACGTGTCGGTCTGGCATTCGACGGCCAGTATGTTGGGCTTCTGGATTTGGAGCTCCGAAGTATCTTCGATCACGACGAGGCGTTCCTGTTCTGGAATGAAGTCGGCCAGTATGCGCAGAAGAGTCGTTTTGCCCGTGCCGGTTCCACCGCTGATCAGCAGGGTCTTACCACTGCGGATTTGTTCGGCCAGGAAAGCGGCAAGCGGGCGCGTGAGCGTACCGCGAGCAATGAGGTCATCCACTGTGTAGTGGCGGCTGGTGAACTTTCGAATAATCAATGCTGGCGTGAGGCGGACAACCGGCGGAATGACGGCGGCAAGCCGGCTTCCATCGGGGAGTTGCGCATGAAGAATGGGGTTGTCTTCGTCGAGTTTCTTGCCGAGCTGATTGGCAATGACTTCGAGGCCGGTACGGAGTTTGCCGGCAGCGAACGAGATGGTGCTTTCGCGGCGAATGATTCCGTTGCGTTCGTACCACCATGAGGCGTCGGGATTGCCCATGATCTCGCTGATGCTGTCGTCGAGCAACAGCGGTTCTATCGGGCGAAGGAACGGAAGGATCAACTCAAAACTCATAGCGTGGACCTCACAGCGTGGAAGCCCAGCGATTAGCCGGGCCTCCGGGAGCGAAAAACAACGGACTATGCGACCGTTTCCTCGGCGGGACTGTCATCGGGCTCCGGATCTTCCGGGCTGGCTTTCTCAGCGCGGTCCAGCTTCAAGATCGAAGCGACCCGGATCTCCCAGACGCGCTCTTTCGCGTCCGTCTTCTTGCTGGTGTATTCCCGGCTGCGCAGCTCGCCTTCCACCTGAATATGCGCGCCCTTGGTGAGGGTCTTGGCGAACTCCGAGAGCTTGCCGAAGACGACGCAACGGTGCCATTCGGTGTGCGAAATGTACTTGCCATCCTTCTTGTAGGAGGACTTGGTCGCCAGCGAGAGCGTGGTTAGGCTGCGATTGTCATTCGTGTGGGCTTTTGCGTCACTGCCGACAAAGCCGATGAGGGTAACTCTGTTCTGGTACATAATCGTGTCTCCGTTTGTTGAATTCCCCGTTGTTGCTCGGGTCACACGGGCGAAGCCTAGCGAGTGGGTCCGGCTCCCAAGGCCGAATGTCTGCTTTCTCGGAGGGGCCCGAAAGAAGTTTGCGCGGCGTTCTTTGCCGTCGTTTGCAAACTTGTTTTGGGACGAACCGAGACCCCGAAGGGGCGCGCAACGCGAAGCAGAAGACCGAGTGCCGCCGGGCGCCGGGAGAACCCCGAAGCGGTGACCAAGCATAAGACGGGATACATAACGGCAGATACGCGCCAGACCAGAGTTGTCATCGATACGTTGGCTGCGGAAGCCCGCCGCAATTGCAGTCCGATACGAGCAGGCTAGTTCGCCGGAACAAGGACGTAATTCGCCACGGTCGTTGTGCGTCAAGAGGCCCGCGATGGCCCGCTCAACAAGGCACGGGGACAGGTAGGAAAAGCCAGCCGGATTGGCAGCAAGAAACGACATGAATGAGCCTCTGAGATTGGTTCGTCTTCATCCTCAGCTGAACGCCTGGTCGGCCCGGAATCGCACGATGGTCAAGCCGAGTGGGTTCACGGCCAGCTCATTGTTCTTCACGTTCTCGCGGAAGACATAGGTAACGCTGGCTGTCCATCGCTCCCGCTTGAGTTCGCTGTGATCCGCCGGGTTGGTGTACACCTTCTCGAACTCGATGCGTGCCGAATATGGCGACTGCCGTAGGTCGTCAAGGATGACGCTCTTGATCTCCACGTCCACATACGGCAAGGTGCTGTCCTTGACGTAGTTCTGGATGATGTTGTCCCGCCGTTCCTGATCGATGACCGCGCGCTGCACGTCGCTATTGAGGAAGTACAGCGAACTGGTCTGATCGCGTTCGATGGTGAAACGGTTGCGGCTGAAATATAGCTCTGCCCAGCGGGTGAGGTAATACTTGTTCTCCGCTTCTTGCGGTCGGTACTGAAAGTTGCGATAGTCGATGGCTTCGGCGTGCCCCACGTCGTTAATCCGCACGATCATGGGGTGCATGTTGGCGAGCGCTGTCTGACTCTTGAAGGTGAGCGCCGCGAGCGCGAAACAGACGGCGGCGAGCACGAGAATGGTCACCTTCAGATAAGTGTTCATGACCATCGGATCGCCGTACTGTTCCAAGTACCGTTCCGCGGCGCGAGTGATTTCCGGCGTCGCTCTGGTTCCCTCGTTCATCGTTTCTGTTTCTGCGTTCATCTCCAACCTCATTTCTCGGGTTTCGTAACGCGGTTTACAGGATGGCCCGCGCCGCCATTAGGGCCGCGGTTAGACCGCCGTGGCCGCCGCCACTGCCTCCGAATAGGCTGTGCGACATGGATGGAATCTTGAAGAGAATGTAGACATTGACCAGTACAAGAAGAATCAGAAGCGGCAGTGTCTGAACGATCGTTGACGGGTCCGAAATGCTCTGCCCAAGCTGGATGTAATAGTTCGTCAGAACGTGGGATAGAACGTTCATCGTGGCGGCGGCGATGACCTTGTAAAAGCTGAATCCCAGATACGCCTTGAGCCATCCCCAGAAGAGCCAATCTAGCTTGTCGAAAACAAGAAACGGGATGAAGATCGGTCCGAGCAATCCGATGATGGTTGCGGCGATTGCGCCGTAGGCGAGGATGGCCGAAACGATTGCCGCGAGCAGTGCCAAAAGGAACTGCACGACAAAGTACACAATGGAGTAATAGGGCGACATCATACTGCTCAGAAGCGACGGCCCAGTCTTCGACGATGCCGCGTGGATCTCATTCAACATCGTGGTCGAACCATCCGATCCGATGAGATTCACAAGATTGATGGTGCCACCGTCGATGAAGCTCTTGATGGAAAAGCCAAGTCCGGGAATGGCGCTGTCGTAGTAGTTCACCATCGCGTAAGCGAAGGTGAGCAGCATGAAGAGGTTGAGGAACCTCCCCATGCTGAAGCCGGCCTCTCCATGCGCCGATGCGAGCGCTTCCTGCACACCGAACCAAACCAAAACGATAGTCGCCAGTGCGAGGACAATGCGAATCCCCATCGCCGTAATGGAGGGTGCCACCGTAGCTGCAAGCGACTGGCACGCCTGAGCGATAAAGTCGAAGAGACCTGTACCCATGTTTCTCACCTTCGTTCTTTGTTCCGCTTTGTTCTTGCTTCCTTCCGCTTGCGGCTATTCAGTACGCTTGCGTAAGGAGATTGGCCGCGCCGCCGCTGGTCGGGGCGACGTTCGAGTTGTAGTAGCTTTCGTATCCTGATGAGTCGCGGAATGCCGACTTCATTGCGTCCTGTTGCTGCTTCTGGGCGACGATCTGTTGGAGGGCAAAATTCGCGTTCATTTGGTTGGCATCCTGCTGGGTTCGCAGTTGCAAGAGCAGGGCTTGATTGATGCGCTGGAGCGTAGCCATGATGGTCTGCTGCGTGGGGTCCTGGCTCTGCGTTGCGCTTTCCAGGGTGGCGATGTCGGTTTGTCTAGCGGCCTGATTGGCCCGCATCGTCCCGAGCATTTGCAGGTTGTTCGTCATGACGGAATCGCCGAGATCGACGGTGGCTCCCTGTGCTGCGATCTGTAGCTGTCCGGGAACACTGACGTTGCCGTAGCCGGGAATCATGTTGTTGGTATTCGGCACGCTGACTTGCTGGTAGGAGGCTGCGGCCCCGGTGCCAGTGTTCGCCGAATTGAGCCATCCCATCGAGTTGCCGTAAGTGTTCGAGATCTGTTGCAGCATCCGTAGATCGGTCGTGGGAGATAAGAACCGCCGATAAAGCATCGACGGCGCGAGAATCATCTGGTGCACAAGGTTGTACTGCTGCTTGGCGACGTTGTAGGCCTGTAGCGCAGTCGTCGCAATCTTGACGGTGTTGCTGAAGATTTGTTGTCCTTGCTCGATCTGCTGAAACTGGTTGGAGATGGATCGTTCTTCGTGTTCGATCTGCACAACGGCGTGCGCCGATTGCGTCGGATCGTAGACGATGCCGGAACCGAACTGGGCGTGCGCTGCAGGTTGCAACGCCGAAGCAATTCCGATGGCAAACGCAGCGAGAATCAGTTTCTTCATGGTTCGTCCTTTCGTTGGCGGTTGGGGTCCTGGTGCTTTCACAGCGATACCGCGTTACTGCTGTGCTGCAAGAATCTGTTTCTGGATCTCTGCAAGACGGTCGGCCTCTGGTTTGCAGCGTGCGTCTCGTTCTTTTTTCTTCGCTTCGAGGGTCGCCATCTGCTCCGGCGTCAGCTTTTCTCCGGTCAGCATTCGTGCGGAGTCGGAGGTCTCATCGAGGCAGTCCTTGGCATAGGCCGGGTATTCGGCGTTGTACTGGTCCTGTAACTTCTTCACCTTTTCGGCTTTGCTCTGACAACCCACAAAGGCGAGAGTCGATAGGAGTAAGAGGGAGAGGACAACGGATCGCATCGAAAACCTCCTTAAAACGTTTGCGGAATCGTGTGGCTTGAGTACGCAGGCAGAAGCATGTCCTGCGTGAAATACACCTTGACACGGTGGCCCTCCCGAATCGTGATGGTGGGCGGTATTTGCAGAAAACGATCGAGAATGCTGGTTGCAGACTGCGAGACGCTGGCCGCAGTTCCGTTGGTGAATGCCTGCGAGCCGCTGGTGGTAATGGTGCCGCCGCCCTGCGTGATCTCGCCGGCCCCGGCAATCACTCCCAAGGCGATCGAGGTGCCGAAGATTTCAAGGTAGTGATTGTTGACCTTGGCTTTCAGTCCTTCCTCGCCGATTTGGTCGAGGCCGTGAAACTGGTCGAGATCGACGGAATAACCGTCCGGCATAATGAGGCGGTGAAATGCGACAGCCATCCGCCGTTGTTGGCCGAATCCCGCCGCTCCGATCTTCTTCGCTTCGCCTAGCACCACGGTTCCCTCGGGGATGATGACGTGTTGATGGTCATGCGAATACAGAGGATTGGAGACAAGAACTTTGACTGGGCCCACGGAGTCGCCATCCAGGCGATTCATAAGGACCGTGTCGAGAACGGAGCCCTCGTAAACGAGATAGGGCTGGCCGACGGCTGAATCAATGTTGGCTTCCAGAGGCCGTTTATAGCCTCCGCGTGTCTCTCCCTGTTCTTTTTCGGCCTGTGGGTCACTGAGATTGGTCTTTCCCTGTCGCTCGGTATGGTCATACTGGACCGGCATCGTCTGACTTGGGGGTTGCGGTTGTTGTGTCTGCTGCTCGGCAACACGGGAGAACACAAGATTGGAGGCGAATCGGGCGTTGTCAGCCCGTTCGCGCTCTTTCGCGGCGATGAGCTGCGCTTGTTGCTCTGCGGGAGTAAGTTGCGGGGGCATCGTGCCTTGCTGCGCTTGCCCGCAAGGCTGGCCAATACCGCACGGAGCGGAGGCATCGCCGTTTGGGCCGAAGGCCGCGGCGGCGGCCTGTTGCGCGGGCGTCGCGGAAGCGAGCGCCGGATCTTGCCCCGCAGCGGCGGCTATTGCCGCCTGCTGCTCTTTCGCCCTCTCGGCCTGCACTTGGTTCTTCAAGTCCTGCACGTTGTTGTCGGTGTTGTCCTGCAACGTGGGCTGCGGGGGTTGACCTTTCGCAGCGGCCTGCTGTGTGGGCGTTTTCTTCCCCGTGGAGCTGAAAAGCGCCGCCACGATCACCAGCAACGCCGCTCCCAAATAGACGAACGTTTTGAGGTTCTTCTGCAAGACGCCCTTGGGCTGCTCCAGAAGCCCGCGCAGCGTGGGCTCGACTTGCGGTTCGGCGTGAGGCGTATGGTCGTTTTCGGTCATGGCAGTCATCCTTTGCGCGCAAAACTCATCTTTTTTTTGCCCAGTTCTACGTATCCGTTATCCATTACCTTCGGGATGATGTACGTCCCTTCCCGGAGGTCATAGGTAATGAGATTCGGATTGCCGTCCTTCAGCTCGTAGACGCTGAACTTCTCGGGCGCATTGGTCTTGATGTAGGTGAACTTGTCGTCGTGATAGATCGACTGGATGTCGAAGGGTGCCTGGTTCGCCTTGTAGACGTAGTCGAACTTGAGTTGTGTCGGATAGCTGCTCTTGTATTCATCCACTGCCTGCTCGACGTGCGATTGCAGGGCGGTGACCTGCTGTTTCGACTGTTCGAGCTGGGCGGCGGGCACGAACTGCGCGGGGCCGCTCGCGGCCACAATGGCAGAGTGGTCGGCGGGTTCGACGATTACTTTCAGGTCGGGCTCGGCTGAAGAGCCGGAAACGTCCTGGAGAGTGAAACTGTAGATGTTTCCTTTGTCCGTGATCAGATTCAGGTTCGAGCCGATGCCCTGTTTAGCAGGATGCACAAAACAGAAGTTCCCGACCACGTCGACAATCCAGAAATCCTTGTCGCCCGTGGCGGCTTGCATGATCTTCTCGGTCGTAGGCAGTTCAATCAGGGTTGTGTATTTGACCTTGGCGCGGATCGCAACGATGTCCTGCGAGTGATACTGCACCGTGCGCGCGGACTCCTGGCCGAAGGCAGCGATGGACGAAACGGCAAAGACAACAGTGACGATAATTTTGATGAATCGCATTCGTATCTCCTCAGTGGTTCGGGTTAACGGTTGATAAAGCCAGCGTGCGGGGCTGGAATGGATAGTCTTCGGAGAGATGGCGAAGCCCATCGGCAATGCCGAAACGCGCGAAGTAATCGCGCTTTTTGAGGTTGTCGCGGGCGTTGTTGGTGGCCATCCAGTGCGAAACCGAATCGACGTTCAACTGCACCTTCTTCGAGGTCTGGGCTTTGCGAATGAGCATCTGGCCGGGCGGAACAAGGCCGCCGATGAGATCGAGCTCGGTATCGTTCAGATGAAATGCTTCCCACTACCCGTCATCCCAAGGACCAGCGTGTGGGCGACCTCGCCGTTATGCAGGTTCAGAAAGTACGGTGTGCTGTTGTCGGTTTCGAGCACCGCCAGGTATTCGGTGCCGAGATGGGCGTTCGTGTTCTCACCTGGAAGGATCGTAAATAGAAAAGACAGGTCGGCGTAGTTCGTATTCAGTAGATACAGCTTGCGCAGGTTGAGCGGATAGTTTCCGGGTACAGTGGCGAAGTATGCGTTGAGCTGGTTGTAGGTCTCAGAAAACAAATTGCCGTCGGCGTTGGTGAAGATGCCAGTGAACTCGGCCCCAAGCTGGTCCAACTCGGCTTTTGAGCGGCCGTAGAGGACAATCGTGAGCGAAAACTCGCCGAGCGATTGCCCGTCGCCCAGAGCCCGCAGGCAGTCGCCAAGGTTCTCAATGTCGGCCTGCTTCGATTCATCCACCAGCACGTCGCGTGGATTCGTCTTGGTGGCGTCGTTGCCCATCTGCGAGACAAACCCGGTCTTCGACATATTGAAGTGGCGGCGGCGCTTGTTAACTTCCTTGCGGGCCTTGTCCGCCGCGAGCGGCGTCCATTCGGTAATGACTCGGAAGTTGGCCGGGATCTTCAGCAGCGCATCGAGCGCCAGTGGCCGCGTCTCGGTGATGGCCTCTTTCATCGTCAGCACGCGGACGATGTGATCGCCCACGCGCAG
>JAIQFA010000208.1 GCA_020073525.1 Terriglobia bacterium | reverse complement strand
CATGGCGCTGACCGGCAGCGGCTTGGAGAAGCGGCGCTCGAAGGCGTTTTGCACCTGCTGGAATTCGGCGGGAGTGAAGACGCCGTCGCCATCGTAGCGCAGGGAGACCCGGCCACCTCCAATCCACCGAGAACCTTCAGTCCGCAGCCTTTCGCGCCGTTGTTCCAAACCGAACATTCAATTCTATTCACGTACTCTTCCCATCCTAAAATCTTCATTCTATGCCACACGTCGCCCAGTACGTGTGGGTAAGCTTTCCGAGCAAAACCTACTTCGCTCCCTGCCGCGCTAACTCCCGCTCAATGATTCGGCGTGCATTTACTCCCCCTGCATCGATCTTGAAGTTGAGCAGCTCGCGATCCGGCCGGCGCAGAATGTTTTCCTGCTGCGCTTCAAGAATCTCCGTGTCTTCGGCAAACACCGCTGCTTGACCGTCACGAATGCGAAACGTGAGGCCGCGATCCTCAGTCTGAAAATTGCGGACCATGCCCCAGTGATACCAGGTAGTGGTTTCGCTCTCCGGGGTCATCAGGTTGACGACAATTCCGGTCACGCCTTTGGAGCGGTCACCGTTCTCCGCGCCGGTTCCCGCCAACGCCACGCCCACGTCAATCATGACGTTCGCGGGCAAAGTGAAATTGCAAATCTGCCAGCGGTCGCACTTCTCAAACGATCGCAGATTCGATGCCCAGAACGGCGGTGGATCGATGTTGTGCATCCAGCGCGTGACGCGCACCGAGGTGGCGTCGGACGTGACCTTGATCGGAGCTTCGAGAATTTCGTGCTGGCCGATGCTCGATGGATGCACAAACGTTTCGTGTGATAAATCCATCAAGTTATCCACCAGAAGTTGGTAGTTACACTTGAGGTAGTAGGTGCTGCCTTCGAAAACCCAGTTCGGGTCCGAGCACCAGGAAAGATCTGGAATGTTCTTCTCGTCAGCCAACGCCGGGTCACCGATCCATACCCAGACGAAGCGGTGCTTCTCGGCAACAGGATAGATACGCAGTTTCGCCTCTTTGTGAATCCCTTCCTGGCCGGGCATCCAAACGCAGTTGCCACAGTGGTCGAAGCGCAGACCATGGTACTTGCACACCAAGTGTTCACCCTGCAAAAAGCCCTTGGAGAGCGGCAGCAGCCGGTGGGGACAACAATCTTCAAAGGCCGATAGCGCACCGCTGGTCTGACGATAGAGAACAATGGGTTCACCGCAAACCGTGCGTCCGAAGGGCTGGCGTTTGATCTCGTGATCCCATGCGACTGCGTACCAGTAGTCCTGCAAAAACATTGGGCCCCCTGAGTTCCATTCTTGGTGCGAACGGGACGGGCGAGGGCGCCCGTCTCTCCACTACCTTGACTTACAGTCCGGCGTCGAATGGATCGCCGGCAGTGGTGAAAAAGTTGATGCTTACCGTCGCCAACTCCGACGGTGGAAACTTCGCTTGGAATCGCGGATCGGCCTTCAGGCCGGCTTCTTTTGCAGCTTCCAGAAAGACTGGCAACTCCACGAGATATTGATCGGAGAACCCGTGGGTGCCGTCGTAAGCGACCGCCGGCGTCCGGGACAAATTTGCCGCTGCGACTTCCGGAGGCAGCGTATGCAGTTCCAGCACCAGCAACCCGAACCGTCCTACATAGGGCGCCCACCGCCGCAAGTGGCGGGCCAGATTTTCCTCCAGTGCGTCACACGCAATCTCCTCCCCGAGGTGGGCGAAGGCGCCCGAGGATTTCCCTGAACGCGTCCCTCCCGCATAATTCGCTGGCGGGATGTAGGGCCGGTTGTGATCCAGAAAAGAACGTACGTGGAGCAGATCATGGACGTCGAGGTCCAGTTCCTCGAGGTCACTCGCCAGTTGCGCCGGCCGGTTAATGTCACCCGGGATTACGTGATAGACGGGAATGCCGGCATTTCGCAGAGTCTGCTTGGCGACCCGGCGCGCCACCTTGTTAAAATCGGCACCCACCAAGATCAAAGGATGCTTGTCGAGTACCTTGCCGCGCTCGGTTTTGTCCGTCACGGCGAAATACAGATGTTCGAGAAAACTGCCGTCGCCGCAACCCATATCGCAGATGCCCCGCGGCTGCAGATTGAGCGGCCGGTTGAAGATCTCGACGATGATCTCGTCCACTTTCTTGAAATACGTGCGGTGGGCGCCGCCGCTGCCCCACACGTTCATGCCGCGGTTGACGAGCAGTTCCACTCCACTCTCGTCCATTCGCGGGATGCGCGAATTGCCGAACAAGAGAGTGCTCACATTGTCGAAGAGCGGGAGGTATGAGACGGTAACCCCGTAGGAAGTCGCGATCTGGGCGGCGTAACGACCGCACGCGGTCAGGCTCACGGAGTTTTTTTCGCGTGCGATCCACCCTTGCGCGGCCAGCAAGTCGAGGATGCAGCCCAGGCTCGCGCGATTGGCGGCAATGTCGTTGATGTCCACCGGCCGCTGCTCGAGTTGCGTCAGAATCTCCGCGCGTGCCAAGGCAACCATGGCCGGGCCGATGAGCATGCCATCGAGGTGTTCGCGAATTTGATTTCGTACCCGGCTGACCACGGGATCGGCATCAAGTTGCAGGCCCCATCGCTCTTTCGACCGGCGAACCAACTCCTGGAGCGACGGGAGAACGGGCCGATCGGATGCTCCGAACAGAAAGTCCTCCAGGAATACAGCCTTGGCAACGAAGGAGAGCGCTTCGCCGTATAGTAGCGGAGCGGTTCCGACTGCGAGTCTTCCCTCCGCCGTGAGCGCGTAGCGCGGGGCGCGCCCACTTTCGACTTTCTGTTTCAGCCAGCCGCAGGATGCCAGCAGACGCAAAGCGACTCGCAAGTAGCCCCGATTGGCGCGAGTTTCTTGTGCGACACGGTCAAAATCCACCCACTCTTCCTCCGAGCCGAAAAGATCGAAGACGCGCCGGTCCCATAAGGCTTTTACCGTAGGCGCCAGGACAACACCCGCGAGGTGACCAAACACCACGGCGCGAACCTGTGCCTTTTCTTCTTCGCCAATGGTTGTAATCGCTGGTGGCATCTTGT
>JAIQFA010000107.1 GCA_020073525.1 Terriglobia bacterium | reverse complement strand
TGGAGCAGATCCCTCGCGAGAAGCAAGCGGTCGCGCAAATAGGTCAGGTAAGAATGGATTTTCAATTCCCACGTATCCCGGAACGCCCGAATCATTTCTGGTTCCTGAGTTAGGTCTTCATCTTTACCGTCTTTCACCTCTCGCTTATTTGTGAACGGCTGAAAATTCGACCCGTATTTGATGCCATACGGAGGGTCGATGTAGAGCATCTGCACTTGTCCCGCCAAGCCCTCTTTCTCCAGCAGTGAGTTCATAACCAACAGGGAATCTCCAGCGATCAGACGATTCGACCAGCCATGGGCATGGCGGTAGAAGTCAATGGCTTCTTGGAGAGGCGGATTTTCTTCCCGGCGCTCGAAGAGCGATCCCTGAACCGGCAGACCGGCGCCGTTGCGCTTCCGAACGGCGTTAATGATGGTGTGAGGATCAATCCGCTCATGCACGTGCAACGAGACGGTCGGCACTTCGAACGAGCTATGCTCCTTCTTGCCCGCCCAAACCAACTGCGGATCAAGATGTGGATCGTAATCTAGTTCCTGGCGGGATTTCACCGACGGCACGGGCGTCACGTAGTCATATGTCTTGTGCGTCGGCGCAACGGGATCGGTCTCCGGCGTTACCAGACCAACCGGAGGGTTGTTGATTCGCTTCTTGTCTCTGTGCTCATAGCGCTCTATCGGGCGTTTCGGCGGCTTGCCGCCGCTGGTCTTTCCTCGCGGCATCTGCTTGTTACCTCTTCGCATGGACCGTGTTTTGCGGGAACGCTGAATTCTAAGCTGCGCCAGTGCCAAAAGCCAGTGCCGCAACAGTCCGGACAAGCGCCTTGAAATGGCTTCTGTCGTGCAAGATTGATTCAGCCGTCATTGTGCAACATGTCCCGGAACTTTTTTTGCGTCGAATGCTTCCCATACAGAGAAACCGCTCGGGAAAGCTTTCTCGGGTCCATCTTTTTGGCTTGTACCGGCTAAACAAAAGGGAAATCAATTGTGTTCAATTTTGGAGCTGCACGAAGAACAGCCGCCAGCGGCGGCACGTGCAGAGAGATTTGCCGCTAAAAACGCCCCAGCGGGGCAGCGGCAAATCAGAACAATCTCAGTGAGGAGAATCCGGGCCGGACATTGGGACGATTACCTCCCTGCGCCAGCCTCCGCCAGCGGCTCCGGCAAAAGAGGACTTGGGGAGGTTCAGGTCAGCGCGGCTTGTTGCGCTGACCTCTTTTGGACTGATCGCGGGTCGCTGCCGCTTTTGACGCCTTGGCCTTGGTATCGTCCGGCTCCGGTTGCGGCAGTTCCCATCCCGCCATGCCCTGCAACACGCGGTCGGCGTGCTTGATGGTGTTCACGTGTCCATAGTGGCTTTCAATCATGTGGACGGAAGTTCCCATCTGCTCGGCGAGGAAATACACGTCCACCCCTTCCTGCAATCGGAGCGTGGCATAGGTATGCCGGAAGCAATACGTCGAACGCGGAACGCCCTGCGTACCTTCGCGCAAATTCGCCTCGTTCAGAAGGTCGGCAATCAGCGAGCTGTAAAGAGTTTTTGCAGGCTTGCCCGTGACCTTGGTAAATACTCTGTCGTTCGGTTCCGTGCCTTTGGAAATAACGCGGATGCGTTCCAGATAATCTCCAACGCTCCTGGGAGCCACCAGCTTACGCGACTTGCCCTTGCCCTGCACGAACAGCACAACGATCTCACGCCCCTCACGGTCTTTTGCGGGCATGATGTCGCGCCAGCGCAGATTCTTCATCTCCGCTGGCCTCATGCCTGTATTACACGCAATCAGGATCATGTTGTAGGTGATGGTGCGATACCAGACGCTGGAAGGTTTATCCGCCTCAGCAATCCACTTCCTTCCGACAGTGTGGAGTTTGCGGTATTCCTCCAGCGTAAACTCGTCGCGCCGCATGGACTTGAGCTTTGGACGCTCGTCAAAACGCTGGCTGGCAGGAACGTAGCGTTTCTTGATGGCGTAACTCATCACCGCACCGAAGATGGACATCTCAAAGCGGATGGTGGAGTCGCTGATAAAAGGAACCACCCGTTCTTCGGAAGGTTTGACTTCAATCGGTCTCAAACCCCTGATGCCGAGGGTCTGCTGAACCTTGGTGCGGCGCTCGGCTTCCTTATCCGCGAAGGCTTGCGCCATGTCGTCGCTGACTTCGCGAACGCCGTTGCGCTTGTGACGACCCGCGCCGTTCTCCCGCCGCCATGCCGGGTAGCCGCCCCAAAGCTCGTCACCTATAAGGTGGACCTGCGTTGATCCTACATATCTGTCTAAAGCGCCGTCGATGATGGCGCGGACCTTCTTGGGCCGCGCGGCGCTGATTTCTCCGCGCCTCGCCCGCGCCTCCTGGGTCAGCAGATACTCTCTCCCCACCTCGCGGAAGGGATGGTTGAACACAGGAACGTCATGCTTTATGCGGAATCGGATGTCTGCGTCTTGATCGAACGCGCGTTCCCGCGCCACGTCCATGTCGGTTGTCTTGAGTGAAACCGTCTTGTAACGGTCGGCCTTGGGCATCTTCATGCGGCAATACCACATCCGGTGCTCCACGTCGCCGCGCCGGAAGAGAATCAGTCCCGGCTTGAGTTCCGATTTGTCGGTGACGAATGCCATATTCGCCTCCATCGTTTGACTCGTCCTGTGCAGATTCCGTGCAGATTTTTCTGGCAAGTCATTGACTCGACATATCTGTGCAGGATTCGTACAGATAATATCAAAGCTTTATATCTATTATTTACATATCTTTATGATATATTTGTCATCCTGAGCGAAGCGAAGGACCTGCTTTCTTGTCAGTGCATGGGACAGCAGGTCCTTCGCTTCGCTCAGGATGACAAGAGGGGTAGCGGCGTTGAATTACTTTGCTCCAGCTTCCGCCTCCGCCAGCTTCTTGATTCCATTCATCACCAAGTCGTCCCCCTGCAGCGAATGCTTATAACGGTTATCCCCATCTTCGACGGTGGCAAAATCCCCTTGAGTGATTTCGAGCGCCGAAGCGCGATCGCCGCGCCTCTTGAGGTCATAGGTCATCGTGAGATAGTTTTGCGGGATGTCCTTAATCGTCGAATTGGGGTCGAAAATGGTGTACACGAGACGGCGTGGAGCATCGTTCGAGACGATATACCCCTTCACGTACAGCTTGCCATCGGCAGCGCCTTTCCAGAGCAGCGGCGAGCCCGGCTTCCAGTCGGTTTCGGCGATGCAGCCGAACATGTATTGCGGGATGAATTTTGAATCGGTGAGCACCTTCCATAGAGTTTCTACAGGGGCGTCAACATCGATTGATTTGCGGATCAATAATTCAGCCATGGTTCCTCCTCAGGGGAGAATATAAATACAACGTAATGGCCATGATTGGAAAAACGCGACAGCAACCTGCGGCCGAAGTGGAGGAAGTTTACGATCCGGAGGTGGGCAAAGGCCGGGGGATGCTTAGGCGGCCTCTGCGGGCCGGAAAAATGCGGCACGCGCGCAGACGTCCAGCGGACGACCTGTCGCATTTGATTGCTCACTACTGGATGATCCGCTGGGATCTGCGGGGCTGCGAACCGCATGTCGCCGAGAGCCTCCCCCATCCCAATGTTCACTTGATATTCGAGCCGAGCGGCTCCGTGGTTGCAGGTGTGCACACCCACAAGTTCTCGCGCGTGCTAGAGGGCCAGTCGCAGGTGTTTGGGATCAAGTTCAAGCCGGGAGGGTTTCGTCCTTTCCTGACGTTTCCCACGTCAAAGCTTGCTGACCGCATGGTGCCCGTGCACCGCATCCTCGGGAAAGAAGTGAATGCCCTGCAGGACGTAGTGCTCTCGTCAAAATCCGAAAACGAAAAGGTGGAGGCGGCCAATGCATTCTTCCGAGCGCGCCTGCCGCAACTGGATAAGGCGATCACGCTAGCGGGAGAATTGGTGGAACGCATTCTTCAGGAACACGACATCAAGACAGTGGACGATCTGGTGGAGAGAGCCGGTATCGGCAAGCGTTCGTTGCAGCGCCTCTTCAACGAATATGTGGGAGTCAGTCCCAAGTGGGTGATTCGGAGGTATCGCTTGCACGAGCTGGTTGAGCGCTCCAATTCAGGCGAAGAACCGGATTGGTCCCAATTGGCCCTGGAACTTGGATACTTCGATCAAGCGCACTTAATCAACGATTTCCGCTCCATCACCGGCTATTCCCCGACCGAGTATCTGGGTTTGATTCGGAGAGATTAGGTCTTAGGTCGTAGATCTCAGGAGAATCTCGATTTCGTGAGAACCTGACACCTGATCAACTAGCGAGGAATGTAACTGTCGAGCAGTGGAAAGAACTGCGACCCAAGCTGCAATATGCGTGCCTGGGCGGCCTCAGGAGTTTCTCCCCGATACATCGGGCTCATCAACCGAATCAGGCCGCCGTCGCTGCGATTCAGGCGAATGGCATCGGCGACGAGATAGTATTTCGCCCAATACTCGCTGGCCACCGCGCGGCCATGAGCCTGAAACCAGTACAACACCAGTTGCCGGTCTCCCGCTTTTGAGACCACGTACTGGTTGACGGGGAACGAAGAACCATCGGGACGGGTGAGCTGAATGATCGTCCGCGATGTCGGAACCCATCCCGCACCCGGCAGGCAGTGGTTCGGCGAATGAATCGTATCGCCTGCCTTTTGCGTCGGAAAGTATGCGATGTAGAGGTTGATAGGAGGCTGAGGCTGGCTGGTGTTTTCGTAATCGCGTACCAGATACTCGCCAGGCCCAAGGATGTCGAGCGTCTGTTGATCGATGGTTTGGTCGAGCCCCGTCCAACCATCGATCTGCGAGGGCAGGGAACTGAGCGAGGCTCGCGGCGGAAAGTACTCGCTGCGCGAGTGGGCCTGCAGGCCGACCGCCGTGGCCAACATGAGCACAGCCGCAATCCCAAAGCGAGGGGCTCCGGCCTTTATGTGCAACGTGTTTTCGGACTGGTTTTCCTCGGATGCGGTTGCCCGCGGTGCAGCCGGGCTGCCGCTCTTCCAGATGAGTGAGATCAAGCGGTGGACTGCGAATAGCATGACGAGCGCCACGACGAAGATCAGCCATCCCTCAAAGGTATGGAAAAATCCCTCGGCCTTATCCGGATCCCAATATTGCACCAGCATCCCGGTGCCAAAAACGCGAAAACTGTTGGCCACCACGGCGATCGGCAGCGCACAACATGCCAGCAGTACGCGCACCCATATTCGGGTCTCCATGAGATACCCATAGATGATGGCCAGCGTGACCAGCGTCAAAAGAGATCGGATTCCGCTGCACGCTTCCGCGACATCCAGTGGCATGGCAGCCAGCACGATCATGTTCCCTTGGCGCAGCACGGGAACTCCAACCAGCTCCAGCATCCCTGTGGCCAGCTTTGACGCCAGCAACTGAAGAGGGAAGGTGACCTGCTGGATGATCAGGTTCGGGATCGGGATCATCAGAATCAGAAACGCCCAAGGGAACAGGACCGCGCGAAAGAAGGTCCAGCCCCGAAACAGAATGATCAAGCCGGCGAGCAGGATGAGCAGCGACACCCGCGACAAAAAATTCTCCGCCCCCAGGACTCCTAAGACCAGCGTAAGCAGGCTCGACACCACCAGTGCAAGACCCACCCATGATGGGGACGAGGCAACGGTTCCCAGTTTCTTGCGGTCCTGCCAGAGAACAAACAATGCAAAGAGGGGGACGAAAATCCCATGCTGGAAGTTTGGATCGCTGGACGGTCCAACCCACTGCAGGAACAGCCGCGTGAGAATCGAGGCATAAAGCCAAGCGGTTAACAGGAGTAGCGCAACCACCTGCCAACGAGGTAAGCGGGACGACAAATCACCCTCCCGGGTCGAGAGGTGCGGAGATACTTCGACTGAATTCCCCATATGACGTGCTTAAGTCTGAGAATAGCGAATGTGAGGTGTTCGCGCAAAGTGAAACCAGTAACTGAACCCGGCACCCAGGTCTGCATTACTCGGGGGTTCCAAGCAGGTTCTGCCTTGGCAAGAACCCTTCAGGCGTGACTCTGCCGCAGAACGGAAAACTATTTCCCATTCCCTCCAACCCCAAGGCCAACGGCCGTGCTCCCATGTGGGCATCTTGCGATGGGCTAGTGCTTGCAGAGAGTTAGGACTTTATCCCCAAGACTGCTGGTAAGTAATCCCCATAGATTACCTGGGATGTGGGCAATAAATTTCCCATTTATCCGCAATGTGGTACTGTATGGAACGCGTCGCCGTTCCAGCTTCGATTGCAAGCCATTGAAAAGCAAACATATATTGTTTCGGCGAGGGATGAATGTTTCGCCCGGATTGGCAGCGTGAGTGCTCTAGTCTTCACACGCCGTTGCCAAGACGTCCCCCCTCTGCTCTTGGGCGCAAATACTGAAGCGAAATCGTATGGGTCTCGACCAAACCGAAATTCTGGCCACGGCTGCGGCACCGCAGAACGGTAGCGCGCGTGTTTGGCTGGAAAGCGTCAGCGCCGGCATGCGGACCGTGGAAGCTGTGATCCGCGAGTTGTCGCAGAATGATGTTCCCATGCTGGTGGTAGCCGAGCACGGTTCGGGCAAGGCGGCAGCGGCGGCACGCATCCACGCTCTTTCCAACCGCGCATCTGAGCCGTTTCGGATTTATCAGGCTCGTGAAATCAGCAAAGAAATGCTGGCGGCTTGCAACGGGCAAGGTGGAACTCTCTATCTTCAGGAAGTGGGAGACCTCACAGACGAAGCCCAGAAGGAACTAGTTCGGCAGATTGGCTTGCACGGCAACGAGCACCATCGTATTCCTCGTTTTATCTGTGGAACCTCGCGCGAACTGGAGCCCGAAGTCAAGACCGGCAAGTTCCGCGAAGACCTCTATTACGGGATTAGCGGAGTTTGTTTGCGGCTGCCTCCTTTGCGTCAGCGGAAGGAAGACATTCCATTTCTGCGCGACTGGTTTCTGTCCGCCGCCGCCCGTGATTTTTGCCGGGCCGTTCCGATGCTCAGTGCGGAAACGCAAAACTTCTTCCTGGAATACAACTGGCCGGGAAACATTCGCGAACTCAAAGACGCCGCTCGAGCCATTGTGGCGCTCGGCGATGAAGCGCTCGCTATGGGAGGCTTACGCTCCCTTTTGCGTCGCGTCGATCGCGGCGGCAACGGCGAGAAAATTTCCTTGAAAGATGCGGCGCGCGCTGCCTCGCGTGAGGCCGAGCGCGAAATCATCCTGCAGGTCTTGACGCGCACCCGCTGGAACCGTCGGCGGGCGGCGCAGGAGTTACAGATCAGCTACAAAGCGCTTCTCTACAAGTTGAAGCAGATCGGGTACGAAGAGTACGGAGCTTGAGCCCAGCGTTCACGTTCTGGGAAGGGTAAAGGAGTTTCGAGGAGAAGATATGAAATCAATATGGCAGGCGGTTGCGGCACTGGTCCTGGTCAGCAGCATCGCCTTGGCGCAGGATGCGCCGGCCCAGGCCGCCGTCAATTCCGCTTCCGACAGAGCCGCAGCCGACAAGATGGCAACGACGAACGCTGCCTCCAGTAGCCAAGCCGCACCTGAGTATGTCATCGGCCCCGAGGATGTGCTGCACGTGGCCGTGTGGAAAGAACCCGACCTGACGGCCACTTTGCCCGTGCGTCCGGACGGAAAAATCTCCCTTCCCTTGCTCAACGATGTGCAGGCCTCGGGTTTGACGCCCCAGCAGTTGGCCGGTTCGTTGACTGAGAAACTGAAGAAATATATCGCCGACCCGCGCGTCACAGTGGTCGTGTCGCAGATCAACAGCAAGCGGATTTACCTCGTCGGGGAGGTGTTGCACACCGGCGCCACACCGATGCTGCCTAACATGACGGTGCTGCAAGCATTGTCGAACGCCGGACTGAACCAGTTTTCCAACACCAAGAAGATTTACGTTTTGCGCACCGAGAACGGCAAGCAGCAAAAATTGCCCGTCGACTACAAACGGTTGGTGAAGGGCGAGAAGATCGAACAGAATTATCTGTTGCAGCCGGGGGATACAATTGTTGTCCCGTAAGGGATATGGCCGTCCCTAAGGGAACTACGGTGAAAAGAATGGTAAGAATGCAAACAATCCGCTTGGCGCTCCTGGTTTTGTGCCTGAGCATCGTTGCGGCTGCCCAAAGCGCTTCCCAACCCGACACAACTCCGGCGCCAGCCCCAGCCTTCGGTCAGACTGCACCGATACTGAATCCAGAGAACCCGCCGGTGTCCGGCGTCGACGAGCCCAGTCTCGAACTGCGTACGGCCAGCCGGAGCTTCATCTCGCCGGGGCTGCAGGTGAGCGAAACTGCGGACACCAACGGAAGCAACAATCTCGGCTCTTCCGATCTGGCATCGATCTCACGGGTTCTTGGAGCCTTCGACCTGCAGCAGTTCTGGCCGAAGAGTGATCTCTTCCTTGAGTATGTCGGTGGCGGAGCTTTCTACAGCAATCCTTATTACGTGAAGCAATTGCACTCCGCCGGATTGGAAGCCGTGACCCGCTGGCGCACTGGCCAGATAACATTGCGTGACGCCTTTGCTTATTTGCCCGACGGTTCGTTCAACATCGGTTTTGGCGGTGTCCCGGGCTTCGGCATCGCCACTGGCGCTGGCCTGGGCACGGGGCAGGCGGGTGCCTTGCCGGGCAGTCACCTCTTCGGGACCGGTCAGTTGGGTTCGATCGGAAATACTCCGCGGCTCGCGAACACGGCGATTCTCGATATGGTGCAGTCCATCAATCCAAGGTCCGCATTCACCGTAGTGGGAGCATTCAGCAATGCTCATTTCTACGACTCCACCAATACTCTGCTGAACAGCGACCAGATCACCACCCAGGCGGGATACTCCCATCTGCTTTCCCGTCACGATCAGGTCGGCATGATCTACGCTTTTCAGCTGTTTCAATTTCCGCAGAATACGGGTGGCCAGGTCTTTAACCACGTCGTCAATCTGCGCTGGAGCCACACCATCAGCGGCCGGATGAGCTTCGTTGTCGGAGCTGGTCCGCAGTACACCGATTTGCAGGAAGGCGGCGAACTCAAGCATTGGTCGCTGAGCGCGCGGGCGCAGTTGCGTTACAAGTTCGCGCATTCGTCGATGGTAGCCAGCTACGAGAAATTCACTTCGGCAGGATCGGGCTTCTTCGCCGGAGCCGATACGCAAGCTGCGCGGCTGGGCTATACACGCCCCTTGGGGCGCACGTGGGAGTTCTATGGTGACATGGGCTACTCCCATAACAAGAAGCTGCAGGACGTGCTGGTCGGCGGTGTGACTGCGGGCAGCTACGACGAAGGCTCGGTTATCGCCGTACTCCGCAAACACCTGGGGCGCACCTACGACTTCTTTGCCGCGTACCGCTTCAGCGAGCTGGCTTTCGATGCGTCGACGTGCATAACAGCTACCTGCGGCAGGATCAGTCAGCGGCAATCGGGCACCATCGGAGTGGAATGGCATCCCACGCCGACTCGGATCGAATAACTTTCTTTGGCCGCCTGGCGGCCGGATTGGTGAACAGTATGAGTGAGAATCGCGAACTGACAATGGACGATTATCTGGCAATGCTACGGCGGCGCCTCAAAGTCATTTTGATCCCAGCTTTGCTCGCCCCACTGGCGGGCTTCATGGTGTCTTATGTTTTTCCGCCGAAGTACACGTCCCAGTCGACGGTGTTGGTGGAAGGCCAGAAGGTGCCCGACAGCTACGTTCAGCCGGTCATCACGTCCGACTTTTCCCAGCGCATCCAGACGCTCAGCCAGGAGGTTTTGGCGCCCAGTCGCTTGCGTCCCGTCATTCGCAGCCTTGCCTTGGTCAAGCCCGACGATGAGGGCAAGCTCATCTCCCAGATCCAGCAGAATATGCAGGTCGAACCGGTCATTACCTCGATGAGCGCCGCCGCTGCCGGTGCGAAGAAGAAAAAGCCGTCCAGTCAAGAGGCAGTGCCCGGCTTCAATGTCAACTACACCGATAGCGACCCGGTGCGCGCTCAGAAGATCTGTAACGCCATGACCTCGCTGATCGTGGATGAGAACCTTCGGTCGCGGGCCGAAGTCGCCCAGGGCACCACCGAGTTCCTCAGCCGTCAACTCGATGAAGCCAAACGCGCGATCGACGAGCAGGATGCCAAGCTCGCCAACTTCAAACGACAATACATGGGTCAACTGCCCGGCGACTCCGACAACAACATGCGCATGTTGATGTCGCTGAATTCGCAACTCGATGCCACCACCCAAACCCTGAGCCGCGCCCAACAGGATAAGGCCTACACCGAAAGCATGCTGGCGCAGCAGGCGGCCGCCTGGAAGAGTTCGCAGTCCAGCACCAACCCTCAGACCCTCGAAGCCCAACTGAACCAGTTGCAGGCTAATCTGCTGCAGTTGCAGGCGCGTTATACTGGCGACCACCCGGACGTGATCAAAACCAAGGCGGATATCGCCGAGGTGCAGAAGAAGCTGAAAGAAGTCAACTCCGCAGCCTCATCGTCCACCACGACCGACAACGATAAGGCCAGCGCCTCCGAACCGCCTGAAATTCGCCAGCTCCGTCTGCAGATCCACCAGTACCAGGGCGTAATCGACCAGGCCACGGCCGACCAGAAGCGGTTGCAAAGCCAGATCAACGTTTACCAGAGCCGCACCGCGATGAGCCCGAACGTTGAGGAACAATACAAGCTGCTCACTCGCGACAACGACAACGCCCAGGCCTTGTACAAAGACCTGCTGACCAAAAAGAGTTCCGCCGAACTGGGAACCAGCATGGAGAACCAACAACAGGGAGAGCAGATGCACATCCTGTCCGCCGCTGGCTTGCCGGACTCTCCCAGCTTCCCCAACCGGCCACTATTTGCTGCTGGCGGTTTCGGCGCTGGTCTGGCACTCGGCCTCCTCATTGCGATCTGGCTGGAATTTAGTGACAAATCGATCCGCACCGAAAAAGATGCTGCCGCCATCATGGATCTGCCTCTCTTGATTTCCGTGCCCTGGCTGGGTGAGGACGAGGACGAGGTTGCGACCAACGGCAACGGACACCGCCGCTTCTGGGGCCGCGGTGATTCCGGCTCGCCAAAAGATCACCAGAACGTAGAGGTCTAGCGCAAGCCTATGTATAAAGAATTTTTTGGACTTCGCGCCAACCCGTTCAACGTCAATCCGGATCCGCGTTACCTGTTTCTCACGCGGCACACCGAGGAGGCGCTGGCCTGCCTTACCTATGGCATACAAAGCCGCAAGGGTTTTGTGTTGCTGACCGGCGAAGTGGGCACCGGCAAAACGACGTTGATTAATAAATTGCTGGAATGGCTGCGCCTGCAACAGGTGGCGACCGCCTTCATTTTCAACTCGCGCATGGATGTGCCGCAGCTTCTGGATTTCATGATGGCCGACTTCGGCATTCCCTGCGATGCCAAATCGAAGAGCCAGTTGCTGCAACGCCTCTACAACTGGTTGCTGGACCGATATCGGGCCGGCGAGACTGCGGTGCTCATCATCGACGAAGCGCAGAACCTCTCCGATGAAGTACTCGAAGAGATCCGCATGCTGACCAATCTCGAAACGTTTACCGAGAAGCTGCTTCAGATTGTTCTAGTTGGACAGCCGGAGCTTGAGCAACGCTTGAAGCAGCCCCAGTTGCGTCAATTGCGCCAACGCCTGACCCTCCGCGCCAAGACGCATCCTTTCAATCTTGAGGAATCCAAGTCCTATATCAACCAGCGCCTCCGCATCGCGGGGTCGAATGGCGACGCGATCTTCGAGGCCGACGCCACCGTTGCCATTTTCCGTTATTCCCTGGGCATTCCGCGCATCATCAACCTCCTCTGCGAGCATTGCCTGGTAAGCGCATTCGTCGATCAAAATAATACAGTCTCTGCCGAAGTCGTCGATTCGGTCGCCCGCGATTTCGATCTGACCGATGGCAACGCTGCCGCCGCCATGACCGCGCCGGTTCCGTCATCCGAAAAGTTTGATCTGGTCGAAGCCTTACGCACCTTGGCAACACTGGCCGACCGGTTGCGCCAATCAGAACAACAGGATCTCCCCAAGGAGAGGAAACTATGAGCCGCATCCATGACGCTCTAAAACGCGCCGAACAGGAAAGAGCAACGTCCACGGGGACGCACGTCGAGCCCGCTTTCGATCAACCCGAATTGCGAAACGAAGTACGAAGCGAAGGCCAACGCGAAAACATGCCTTCGTTCCAGCCGTCGCCAGCCACCGTAATGACAACCATGGCCTCGGGGTTGAATTACGAATCGTTGCTCGCCCGCTGCCCGCAGACGGAATGGAGTCCGGATCCGCGCACCATGCTCTTCTTCCAGGACGATGACAATCGCGTCGGGGCGGAAGAGTTCCGTACCTTGCGCTCGCGCCTCTACCAGATCCGCGAGAAGATGCCGCTCAAGCGCCTATTGGTGACCAGCGCGCTTCCCAAGGAAGGGAAGTCTTTTGTGGCGGCTAATTTGGCGCAGGTCCTCGTGCGTCAGCACGGCCGCCGCGCCCTAGTCATCGACGGCGATCTGCGCAATCCGGGGATGCACCGTCACCTGGGAGCAGCCCAGACACCCGGATTATCGGAATACTTGCTGGGCGAATGCGACGAGTTCGCGGCCCTGCAACGCGGGCCCATGGAAAACCTGTTCTTCATGCCCGCTGGCCGCGCCGCCGGCAGCGCGCCCGAACTGCTTTCCAACGGCCGCCTGAAACTGTTCCTGCAGCGCGTCGAGCCCTTGTTCGATTGGATCATCCTCGACTCGTCGCCGGTCATCCCGGTGTCGGATGCCACCCTGGTCGCCGGCGCCTGCGACGGCATTCTGATGGTCGTGAAGTCTGACTCAACGCCTTCCGATCTGGCTCGGCGGGCGCGCGAAGAATTCCCCGACAAACTCCTGCTCGGAGTAGTGCTGAACGGAACCTCGAGCGGAGAGCTGGGACGTTCGAAGTATTACTACGGCGAGGCCGTAAACAGCCACGCCTGATATCCAGGATGACGACGAACCGAGGCCCCGTTGATCCGGCTCTTCAATGTCTATTATCCCGTTCGTACTCTGGTCCTGCTGATCGGAGAGGCCCTGATTGTCTGGACCTCGTTCCTGCTCGGGACCATGTTCGAATTTCGCCAGGACAGTTACCTGGTGCTCAACTACGAGGGTGGCTACTACAAGATCCTCGCGGTGACGGTGCTGGTGTTGCTGTGTTCGCACTGGCTGGATCTTTACGACACGGCCCGCCTCAACACGAAAGGGGAACTCTATTTTCGCCTGCTGATGGTTCCCGGCGTGCTTGCCTTCATTATGGCGGGCATCGCCTACGTACGGCCCAACTATCTGTTGGGAAGCGGTTCTTCAACGGTCGGATTGCTGATCCTCACCGTCGCCCTGATTGGATGGCGGCTCGGTTTTACCTGGCTTGTCCAGTTGCCCATTCTGGTCGAGCGAGTCTATGTCCTCGGTACCGGCGAGCGCGCCCAGCGTGTGGTGCAGGGTCTCCGCCAGAATCCTGAAATCGGAGTCGAGATTGCCAGCTGGACCGGCAAGATGGAAGGAGCGGTAACCCGCGAGGCGGTGGCGGCGCATCTGATGGAAGTCGTCGAAAAGCAAAAAGTCCATCGCGTCATCGTGGCCACGCCCGATCGCCGCGGCACCATCCCCATGCAGGAACTGCTCGCGCTGCGCATGCAGGGAGTTAAGATCGAGGAAGCCACCACCTGGCTGGAAAAAATCTCCGGCAAGATCGAAGTCGAGAATTTGTATCCGAGCTGGCTGGTGTTTGGCGACGGCTTTCGTCGTAGCACCGCCTTCATCGTCATTCGCCGCGCGCTTTCCATCACGATCTCGTTGGTTGGACTCATCCTCGCGCTGCCCCTGCTTCCCCTGATCGTGTTGGCCATCCGCTGCGATTCCAAGGGGCCCGTTTTCTATACCCAGACGCGAGTGGGAAAGGGGGGACGCACGTTCAAAGTCGTGAAGTTCCGCACTATGCGCCAGGACGCCGAGGCCGCCACCGGTCCGCAGTGGGCGGGCGATAATGATCCTCGTGTCACCCGGGTCGGCAAGTTTCTCCGCTCCTCGCGACTCGATGAGATTCCCCAGTTGTGGTGCGTGCTCAAAGGCGATATGGCTTTTGTCGGCCCGCGTCCCGAGCGCCCGGAATTCATCGAGATGCTCTCCAAAGAGATTCCGTATTACGGCGTGCGCCACATGGTGCGGCCGGGTCTTACTGGATGGGCGCAGGTCAAGTACAAGTACGGCGCCACCGTCGAGGATTCGCGCGAAAAGCTGCAGTACGACCTCTTCTACATCAAGAACGCTTCTATTGGTCTGGACATGCTCATCATGTTCCAGACGGTCAAGACCGTCCTATTGCGGCGGGGTGCGCAATGAAGATGAAATACGTCTTCTGGTTTGCGGCCTCGTTGGTCAGCTACTCCTACCTGGGATATCCGGCGTGGCTGTGGCTGCGCAGCCGGTGGTCGCCCCGCCCCGTGCGCCGCAGTTCCGCGACCCCCACGGTTTCCGCGGTGATGGTCGTGCGCAATGAGGAATTGGTCATAGCTGGCAAGCTCGACAACCTGCTGGCGCTCGACTATCCCCAGGAGAAACTGGATGTCGTCGTTGTGTCCGACGGTTCCAGCGATCGCACGCCAGCGATTCTCGCTGATTACGCGCGGAACTCCGGGTTGCGAACTAGAGTCCGGACCTTGTTGAAGCCCGTCTCCCAAGGCAAAGCCGCCGGCCTCAATGATGCGATCAAATTGGCGACCGGGGACGTGCTGCTCTTTACCGATGCCCGCCAGCAGCTCGAATTCGGGGCGCTGCGTTTGCTGATCGAAAATTTCGCGGACCCTGATGTCGGCGCCGCCAGCGGCGAATTGATGCTCGGTGATCCCACCAGCGGAGAGACCGGGAAGGGAATCGGCGTGTATTGGCGAATCGAGAAAAAGGTTCGCGAACTGGAGTCCGCTTCTGGCTCAGTCGCCGGTGCGACCGGCGCAATCTACGCCGCCCGACGCACGTTGCTCGAGCCATTGCCCGAAGGCACCATTCTCGACGACGTCCTGTTACCCATGCAGATCGTGCGTAAAGGATCTCGCGTGATCTTCGACTCTCGCGCCCGCGCCTGGGATGTGCCCGACTTGGGCGACGGCCGTGAATTTTCCCGCAAGGTTCGTACCCTGAGCGGCAACTATCAGCTTCTGCAAATTGCGCCTTGGCTTTTGAGTTCGCAAAACGCAATTCGATTCGAATTCATAAGCCACAAACTCTCGCGGCTGGCAGTCCCGTTTGCATTGCTCGCGCTTCTGATCGCCTCGGTGTTCCTGCCCGAGCCGTTCTATCGCGCGGCGCTAATTGCGCAGCTCGCGTTTTATGCGCTCAGCCTGGCCGCGCTCGCCGGCGTCAAGATTGGCCCTCTCTCGCGGATTGCCGATCCGGCGCGCACTTTCGTCGTCCTCAATTCCGCTGCCATGGTCGCCTTCGTCAACTTTGTCACCGGCAGAAAGGCAGTGTGGGTTCGCTGATCGATGCCCGCTAAGCCCGTCATGAGAGTCCTTTGGGTCAAAGCCGATAAGCTCCTGCCCGTACAGAACGGCGGCAATATTCGCACGTACCACGTCTTGCGATATCTGTCCGCGCGGCATGAGCTTACGTTTTACTCCTACTATGGAGGATCGCCCGATCCCGCTTACGAACGCGAGTTACAGCGGCAGTTGCCCGGCGCCGTGGCCGTCTGCACCGGCAAGCGCGAGCTCGCGGGAGCGGCGCGCGGTCTCGACTATCTGGCGCATGTCAGCGCCCATCCGCCGTATGCGGTCAGCCGCTTCGCGTACGCTCCCGTCCAGAAGCAGCTTCAATCCTGGTTCCGCGAGCGGCGTTTCGACGTTGCCGTTTGCGACTTTCTGGACGCGGCAGTCAACTTTCCCGGGAGGCTCGACATACCGAGTGTCCTCTTCCAGCACAATGTCGAAAGCGAAATCTGGCGCCGCCACGCTGCTACCGCGGGCAACCCCGTGAAAAAGGCGATGTACGGCATGGAATTCCGGAAGATGCTCCGCTATGAGCGCGCCGCCGTCTGCAAGTTCCAGCACGTGATTGCCGTTTCTGAGAACGATCGCGCGCTCATGACGAAGTGGGTCGATGGAGATCGCGTGACCGTCGTTCCGACCGGCGTCGATCTCGGACAGTACCGTCCTGATCCGGCGGGCAGCGCGAACGCCTCCGCGCCCGTGATCACCTTTGTCGGCGCCATGGATTGGGAGCCGAACGTCGACGGCGTGGAATATTTTTGCGGAGAGGTCTGGCCCTTGATCAAGGCGGAAGTGCCGCAAGCGCGATTCCGCATCGTTGGCCGCAATCCCGACCGCCGCGTTCAGAAGTGGGCTTCGGACTCGATCGAAGTGACCGGCCGCGTGCCCTCGGTCGTCAAGCACCTGCACGAATCCGCCGTAGTCATCGTGCCTTTGCGCATCGGTGGCGGAACGCGTTTGAAAATATACGAGGCAATGGCAACCGCCAAAGCCGTGGTCTCCACCACCGTCGGCGCGGAAGGGCTGGATGTTCACCACGGCCGC
>JAIQFA010000207.1 GCA_020073525.1 Terriglobia bacterium | reverse complement strand
AGGTGGAGAAGGGCACGGTACGGGACGAAGTTCGCGTTCTCAACCCCGGCGACACCAACTTCAAAGTCGGCGACATCCTGCGGCGCTCCGAGGCCGAGGACGCCAACCGTAAGCTGGGCGCCAAGAAACAGCCGGCCGAGTATGAAGCCCACTGCGAGTACCTGTCGGCGTGGGAAGAAGACAAGTACCTCATCGCGCAGGCTAATGTGGAACTGGATGAGAAGGGCCGCATCGTTCCCGAACTCTCCAACGCCCGCCAGGCCGGCAACTTCGTCCTGAAGGGGAGAGAGGAAATCGAATACATCGACGTCAGCCCGAAGCAGTTGGTCTCAGTGGCCGCCAGCTTGATTCCGTTCCTGGAGAACGACGACGCGAACCGCGCGCTCATGGGTTCCAACATGCAGCGCCAGGCCGTTCCGCTGCTCCGCGCCGATGCGCCTTACGTGGGCACCGGCATGGAACATGTCACGGCGCGGGATTCGGGTGCGGTGGTGCTCTGCAAACGCTCCGGCGTGGTGGATTCGGTGGACTCCGAGCGCATCATCGTGCGCGTGGAAGGCGCGGCCCACGAAGGCCAGCTTTCTCGCGAAGTGGGCGCCGACATCTACCAGCTCACTAAATTCAAGCGCTCCAACCAGAACACGTGCATTAACCAGAAACCGATCGTGCGGGTGGGCCAGCGGATCCAGAAGGGAACTGTGCTGGCTGATGGTCCCTGCACGGATCTGGGCGAACTGGCGCTGGGTCGCAATGTCCTGGTCGCCTTCATGCCATGGCGCGGCTACAACTTCGAAGATGCCATCCTGGTCAGCGAGAAACTGGTCAAGGAGGACTATTACACCTCGATTCACATCGAGGAGTTCGAAATCGAAGCGCGCGACACCAAGCTGGGGCCGGAAGAAATCACGCGGGACATCCCCAACATCGCGGATTCGTTCCTGCGAAACCTCGATGAAAGCGGAGTGATCCGCATCGGCGCCACCGTGAAGCCGGGTGACATTCTGGTGGGCAAGGTGACGCCCAAGGGCGAAACCCAGCTTACTCCCGAGGAAAAGCTGCTGCGCGCCATCTTCGGCGAAAAGGCCGGAGACGTGAAGGACGCTTCGCTCTATTGCCCGCCGGGAATCGAAGGCACCATCGTCGATTGCAAGATTTTCTCCCGCAAGGGGCAGGAAAAGGACGAGCGATCCAAGGCCATCGAAGAGGAGCAGATCCAGCGCCTGCAGCGCAACCTGCAGGATGAAATCCGCATCCTGACCGACGAGCGGGCCAAGCGACTCGCGAACTTGCTGGACGGCAAGAAGCTGCTGGCCGACCTGCACGACGAAAAGACCAACAAGCGCTTGCTCTCGAAAGACACCGAGCTGACGCGCGATCTTATCGAAAAGATGAAATCGCGCGACCTGAAACGCATGCGTCTGAACAACAAGGACCCGCGGCTGAACGAACAGATTGACGAAATCGAAGAGATGACGTCGCGTCAGATCGCGGTCCTGGAGAAGATCACCGACGAGAAGATCGGCAAGCTGCGCAAGGGCGATGAGCTGCCTCCCGGCGTCATCAAGCTGGTGAAGGTCTACATCGCCATGAAGCGCAAGCTGTCGGTGGGCGACAAGATGGCCGGACGCCACGGGAACAAGGGCGTGATCGCGCGCATCTTGCCGGAAGAGGACATGCCGTACCTGCCGGACGGAACTCCGGTGGAGATTGTGCTCAATCCGCTCGGCGTGCCTTCCCGTATGAACGTCGGGCAGATTCTGGAAACCCACCTCGGGTGGGCCGCCAAGGCGCTGGGCGTGCATTTTGCGACCCCCGTGTTCGACGGCGCCACCGAGCGCGAAATCAAAAAGGCGCTCGCCGAAGCCAAGCTGCCGAGCTCGGGCAAGACCACTCTGTACGACGGGATGACCGGCACGCAGTTCGAGCAGCCGGTGACGGTAGGCTACATCTACATGATGAAGCTGTCGCACCTGGTGGACGACAAGATTCACGCTCGCTCCATCGGCCCGTATTCGCTGATCACGCAGCAGCCGCTGGGCGGCAAGGCCCAATTCGGCGGACAGCGCTTCGGCGAAATGGAAGTCTGGGCGCTCGAAGCTTATGGTGCAGCTTACATTCTGCAGGAGCTGCTCACAGCCAAATCCGACGATGTCTACGGTCGCGCCAAGATTTACGAGGCCATTGTGAAGGGCGAGGCCGCCATCGAACCGGGCGTTCCGGAATCGTTCAACGTGCTCATCAGGGAGCTGCAGTCGCTGTGTCTTGATGTGGAATTGATGAAGAAGCCGCGGGAAGTGCCGGACACGGCGCTGGCGGCGGACTAATTAAGGGTGGCGCCGGCGGTCTTGCCGCCGGCGAATGCACCGGCGACGAAACCGCCGGTGCCACTGGGTTGCTTGGGAAGGTTTGTTAGAAACTGGAGGCTACTTTGAGATCCTCTCCGTACGATCGGGCGAATTTGATCGCGGATTTCGATTCAATCCGCATTTCTCTGGCTTCTCCGGAGAAAATCCGGAGCTGGTCCCACGGCGAAGTGACCAAGCCGGAGACCATCAACTACCGGACTTTTAAGCCGGAGCGCGACGGGCTGTTCTGCGCGCGCATCTTCGGCCCGACCCAGGACTGGGAGTGCTTGTGCGGAAAGTACAAGCGCATGAAGCACCGCGGCGTCATTTGCGATAAGTGCGGTGTCGAAGTCACCCTGGCGCGCGTGCGCCGCGAACGGCTGGGCCACATCGAGTTGGCCAGCCCTTGCTCGCACGTCTGGTTCTTCAAGGGCCTGCCGAGCCGCATCGGCCACCTGCTCGACATCACGCTGCGTGAGTTGGAACGCGTGCTCTACTTTGAAGCGTTCGTGGTGGTGGACCCCGGCGAGGTCGCGAGCCTGAGCAAAGGCGAGGTCATCACCGACGAGAAGAAGCGCCAGCTCGACCAGGAACACCCTGGCAAGTTCGTCGCCATGATGGGCGCCGAGGGCATCAAGGAACTGCTCAAGAAAATCGACGTGGAACTGCTCAGCGAGCAGATCCGCGAGAAGATGAAGACCGAGCAGTCGCAGCAGAAGAAGCTGAAAT
>JAIQFA010000017.1 GCA_020073525.1 Terriglobia bacterium | reverse complement strand
ACCGTAGGATTCATCCATTCGTTTGGCGTCAATCTTTACTCCCTCTTGTTTTAAGCGGTCGAGCAAAGCATCCATATCGTCCACGATGTAGTTGATCATGAACGGTGCGGGGCTGGGATCGAAATACTTAGTGGAGGCGGGAAAAACAGTCCAAACGGTAACGTGTTCCTTTTGCGGGTCGTCGTGTTCGCGCCACGGAAGCATCACGCCCTGGCCTTTGTCAGCGAGTCCAAGATGCTTCGCATACCATTCGCGCATCTGATCACGATTCGCGGATTTGAAGAAGACACCGCCGATTCCAAGGATGCGCCCGCGCTGCTCCGTTTTGACCGGCGGCTTCGACTTTTCAGGTTGCGGAGATTTCACTTCCTGTCCTCCTGTTGAGCGGGCCGCGATGAGCAACAGCGACCCGAGCACAATTGTGCTCCACGGTATTCCTTGCATCGGCGGATTATACCTAAGTTCCGATTCGAAGGGAGAAAACGGTTCGCTCAAGGCGGGTGGATTGATCGGGGCGGGTGGCCCTCAAGCCGGCTTTTGGCTTGAGTGGGGATGTTCACACGTCCCAAACTTAGTCTGACAGGCAAACTAGACTATCCTCACGCCATGGGGACTAACGCGTTTCCACAAGAGCGGCCAGTGGCAGAACTCCGCCGGTAGCAACTGCATGTGATGAAGTGCAGATGGTTGGCGCCGTAGTAGCGATGAAGCTTTCGGGTCACAGCCAAGGGTATGGCGAAACGGACTCCGTGCCTGTGACCAAGCTCTCAGTCAGATTGTGACGAAAGCCCACACATCGCAAAGTGCGCGATGTGTGGGGCACCCGGCCGCCAAAAGAGGACCTGAAGCCTTAGTTTCGGGGACGATTCTCCGGGCGGATGTGAAGGACCAGAGTACGTGCTATGCGTTCAGAAAACCATTACGCAAAAGGAATGTCGTCGGAATGATGAATACCGTCGAGCGAAAGATCAAGTCCCTTCGGGAGAGCGCAGCAAAGGATAGGAATGCGTTCCTAGATTCGGCACCAGCAGCGCTCAGCGCTCGTAGCCCCCTGGTTCGCGAGACAGCTATCTTGCTTATCATGGAGCACGAGGCCAAAGGTGTTGCAGAACTCGTTGAGCCGCTACTGTACGACCACAATGATGATGTTCGTTACAGCGCAGCAATGTGTATTGGCCTTCTGAATGAAGGCAGTGGAACCAATTTCCCAGGTTTGCGACACCTGTTGCGCGATCCGGTGGCAGTTATCCGAGCTCAAGCCGTGGAGAGTGTGGCACTTCTCGGTGACCGTAGCGCACTTCCAGCGGTGGCTCGACTCTTGTCCGACAAAGATCCAATCGTGCGCTCGTATGCCGCGAGCACAGTCGGAGCCCTGAGAGGTTCCTCATATCTAAAGAAACTCCGTCATGCTCTGACGACGGAGAAGCAGGAGTTGGCGCGGGTGGGTCTCTTCGAAGCTCTGTTTCAACTCGGGAAGCGCGACGTTTTGCCAGATATGCTGGAATTGTTGAGCTCATCGGATTACCACGTTCGCTGCTCGGTTGCAAATTCACTGGAAGTGATGTCACTTTCTCCTTCGGATATTCACTCAGTATTGAAGGCTCTAACCATTGCCGTCCAGAAGCCGATTGCTGTGGCTGATAAAACAACAACCAAGCGGGTGCGCCAGCGCTTAAAGGCTTTAAACGCAAGATCACGTGCGCGTCGGAAAGATCAGTAGCCTCGTCCAAAGCCAACTGGAGCCGCCCAATTCCAAAGATGATTCTCACAACGTTGGGAATATGGCAATCCAAGCTCCGAGAACAGTTCGTAAGTCACCCACGTCTGACGAGCCGCATAAGGATCGAGCAAAGGGAGTCAAGCGTGTTCCAAAGAGTGACTATGCGAGTGCAAACCTCGGATTCTCATCTGTTGCGGATACATTACAACGCTGACTTGTCTGCGATCCGTCCGCGATCCGTTAGGTGTCCCACCACTGCTTTCCATTTACTTCGGTGCCATCCGTGGCCTTGCATGTTGTTGAGTTTACGTTCTTAGGCGGATTCGAATCCCTCCCTCTTCGCCATACATCTAGAGTCGATCACTTACCGTGGTGTTGGTTGTATCTTTGTGCGGGCGGTCCCCAAAATTAACTGCGGTTGTCGAACCAGTCGAGGGCGACTTCAGTATATTGGCCGACCTCGATGAGGTAGCCGTCGGGATCGCGCATGTAGGCGGGTGGCCCTGCCGATCGCGTCTAGTTCGCTCCGGAGGGTGCCCCGTCCAAGCTCCGCTTGGGCGGGGCTTTTCTGCTGGCGGCTGAACGCGCACTGTCGGAAAGATTCCAGCTCGCTCCCTGATACGCGCAGTCCACTGTGATTCTATCTCCACCGCGCCTAACTCCCCGCTCACATAGTGGCGGAAACTGCTCCACGGCCAATCCTCCGGACGTGCGACTAATCCGCGTGCCACAGGATTGCGGTGAATGTAGCGCAGCTTCTCCACAAACTTGCGTTCGCTCCACACATTGAAGTCGTAGTAGCGCGCCTGCCAAAACGGATCGGGTGCGCGCAGCGCCAGTCTTCTTGCGACCGACTGCTTCAGGGCTTGCATCGCTTGTGCCAGTGTTCCGCGCTCGGGCTCGTTGACGAGCAGGTGCACATGCTCCGGCATCACTACGTAGCCGTAAACGCAAAGATCATAGTTCTGACGAACCTGATCGAGCGCTGATTCGAAAGTTCGACGGGACACAGCGGTTCCAAATTTTGGCTGCCGGTGATAACAACTGAAGGTTAGAAAGTGAAGCTGACGGGTTTGCTGGAAGCGCTTCAGTCCCCAGGGCACATCCTGAGTATGGCTTTCTTGCTCGGTTGGGTCTGTGATCTCCGAACTGTGCACTTGTGCGATTTACGGTCGCCCGCCCAAGCGGAGCTTGAACGGGGCACCCTCTGGGTCCACTCGATGCTGACTACTTCGCCGCCCGCCGTATAATGTCTGGTTCTTCATTGGAGACTTCATCATGTCCACTCTTACCGAACCCGCAGCCCCCTCCCAAGTTCAGACCCGCACCGAATCCGACAGCATGGGGAAGATCGAAGTCCCATCCAACGTTTACTGGGGGGCGCAGACGCAGCGGTCGCTGCTGCATTTCAATATTGGACGCGACACCATGCCTCCGGAACTGATTCGGGCGTTTGGCACGCTTAAAAAGGCTTGCGCGCTGGTGAATCAGGATCTGGGGAAACTTCCGTCGGAGTTGGCGAAGCTGATCGCGCAGGCGGCCGACGAAGTCATTGCCGGAAAGCTGAATGACCAGTTCCCTTTGCGCATCTGGCAGACGGGTTCGGGCACGCAGACCAACATGAACGTGAATGAGGTCATCTCCAATCGCGCGATTGAGATTGCGGGCGGCCAAATGGGGTCGAAGAAGCCGGTGCATCCGAACGATCACGTCAACATGTCGCAGTCGTCGAACGATACGTTTCCGGCGGCGATGCACATTGCGGCGGCGGAGCGGGTGAAGAACGCGCTGATTCCGGCGATCAAAACGGTGCGCGATGCGATTGCGGCCAAGGCTAAGGAATTTGACGGCGTGGTGAAGATTGGGCGCACCCATTTGCAGGATGCTGTGCCCCTAACGATCGGCCAGGAATTTGGCGGCTGGGCCGCGCTGCTGGATCGCGATATCCACCGGCTGGAGCAGGTGCTGGACGGGCTGTACGATCTGGCGATTGGCGGGACGGCGGTGGGCACGGGGCTGAATACGCATCCGGAATTTGCCGAGCGCGCGGCTAAGAAGATCGCCGAGCTGACGGGACTTCCCTTCCGCTCGCATCCCAACAAGTTCGCCGCGCTTTCAGCCCACGATGAGATCGTGTTTGCGCAGGGGGCGATGCAGACTTTGGCTGCCTCGTTCATGAAGATTTCTAACGATATTCGCTGGCTGGCTTCCGGTCCGCGGTGCGGGCTCGGCGAGCTGGTGATTCCGGAGAATGAGCCGGGATCGTCGATCATGCCGGGCAAGGTGAATCCTACGCAATGCGAAGCTATGACGATGGTGTGCGTGCAGGTTCATGGCGCTACGGCGGCGGTGGGATTCGCGGGATCGCAGGGGAACTTTGAGCTTAACGTGTTCAAGCCGGTGATCATCTATAACTTCCTGCACTCGGTCACGCTGATCACCGATGCCTGCCACGGCTACGTGGAATACATGGTCAAGGGCATTGAAGTCGATCGCGCTAAGGTGGACTCGTATGTGAAGAATTCGCTGATGCTGGTTACGGCGCTGGCTCCGAAAGTGGGATACGACAAGGCGGCGCAGATTGCGCATACGGCGCACGTCGAGCACTCGAGCCTGCGCGAGGCGGCGGTGAAGCTGGGACATCTTACGGGTGAGGAATTTGATTCACTCGTCAAGCCGGAGAAGATGACGCGGCCGTAGCGGCGGCACTGACTTTTTCCGCAGCCTGCTGGAGATTGGTCAAAGAGCGCGAGACGCCGACGTGACCGAGAGGCAGGGCGTCGCTTACGAACGTAATCAAATCCGGCCATTTTCAGATTACTGAGGGACATGGGTCCACCTATGATTTTTCTAATCGAGGGCTCATGCTTTTGCACCGCTCACATTGGCGACGGTTCGCATTGGTATGCCTTTTGTGCACCCCGCTACAGGCAATCGCCGAGAGTCCAGATTCGTTTCCCGGCGGTCTTGCGGTTTCTCACGGCGTGGACAACATGTCGTGCCGCTACCGGCTCCAAGGGATGAAAACGGAGTTCACGGAAACCAATCTGCGCGAGGCCCGCTATCCGTCGTTGCCTCCGGGACAATACACGCTCCAACTGATCTGTGACTCTCCGCCGCTGGGACAGAGTCCGCTGGCGGCATATTCGTTTACCGTTCTTGCCCCGTGGTGGCAGTCGTGGATCGCGCGGGCGAGCGGAATACTCGGCGTCGTACTGCTGCTGTTGAGCGCATCGTTGTGGCGTCAGCGGCGAGACTCGCAAGAAAAGGAGCGTCTGGAACGGGCCGTGGCCGAGCGCAGCACGGAACTGGCCCAGGCGAACCGCGAACTGCAGGAAGCTTCGCTCAGCGATCCCCTCACGGGCATCCGGAACCGCCGTTTCTTCCAGAGCACGATTGCGGCGGACGCGAGCCAGGCGGTGCGCGCCTACCGCGGATTGGCCAACTATAGCCTGGATCACCGGGACCTGATTTTCTTTCTGATCGATATCGACCACTTCAAATTCGTCAACGACGAGTACGGACACGATGCCGGGGACCGCGTGCTGGTGCAGATTGCCCAGCGGTTGAACAGCGTGGTGCGCGAGTCGGATTTTCTGATCCGCTGGGGCGGAGAGGAGTTTCTGGTGGTGTTCCGCTCCGCGCAGCGCGGTGACGGTGTACTGCTCGCGTCCCGGATCTTGAAGGCGATCAACGGCACGGAATTCGATTTGGGGAACGAGCGACGGCTGACGCGTTCCTGCTCGGTGGGCTGGGCGGCGTTCCCATGGCTTCCGCGGTCCTGTTCGAACCTGTCGGTGGATGAAGTGCTCCGCCTGGCGGACCACGGTCTGTACGTGGCGAAACAAGAAGGGCGCAATCAGGCCGTCGGACTGCTGCCGAACGCCAACGCGCCGGCCATCGGTTCGCACACGGGAATCGACAAATATTGCCGCCTGGAACAGCTTCTAGAAGATGATCTGATCCGCGAGGTGCGCACGCCCGGAGACTCCGCGTTGGCCGCGGCAGCGTCGCAGTGACGGGTTCGCCTGAAGTTCTGTTTACTGCCTCAGAAGCAATGCGCGCTGATTAGTTCTTCTTCAAGAACCGCCGGCGGTTGAGGTGGGTCGTGGCGGCCGGCGAGATGTCATCGTATTTCAGCACGCTAATCGAGCCGTCCACTTCCAGCACCGCCAGAGCTGCTTCTTTGGACGTGGCGACGCCGTGCTCCCGAAGCGCGCGTTGCAGCTCATCCATGCTGACGTGCTCCTTGGCCATGTGCGCCTGGTTAATCTGGCCGTCATGCACCAGCAGGCTGGGCTCCCCCTGAATATATTTTCGGAAGCGTCGATTCCCGCCAGAAACTTCGGCCACGAGATAGTTCAGGATAAGCAGCACAGCAGCGGCGACCGCGCCTCCGGCCAGGGAAGTATCCGGACCGGTCATCGCGTTCTGCACGGAGTTCGACAGCAACAGCAGGAGTGTGAGATCGAACGGAGTCATCTGGCCGACTTCCCTCTTGCCGCTGAGGCGAATTCCAAGCAGCACGAGGCAGTAGATGACTCCGGTACGGAGGGCAATTTCAACGAGCGTGTGCGCGTTCGCCGGCAGCATTGCGGTCAATGTGGCTACTGCGGCGTAGCGGTGACCGGTATGGGCGCGTTTTTCGGCGTGCTCAGGTAGCCGGTGATCTTGTTCTTGTCCACGGTCCAGACCACGAGTTCATACAGCATGTGCTCGCGTCCGGTGTAAAACTGCACGGGCTCGCTCTGGTTCTTGTCCTTCTTCTCGATGGTCTTGTCGTCGGCGGTGACGTTCAGCGTGTACTTGCCCTTCTTGGCGTCGGTCTTCTTCAACTGCAAGGCCACGGTCGAGAATGCCTGCGGCCTGGCGCCTTTGACCAAGCTGAACTCGTAATACTGGCGGTCGCCTTTGTGTTTGAGGGCTTCGAGATCGGCCCGGGTATTAGCAATCAGGCCACTCTGCTGGCCGAGGTCGCCAATCGTGCTCTGTAGCTTGGCAATGGTCGCGTCCAGCGACGCCTTGGTCGCGGCCACATCGGTCTTCACGCCGCCGACGTCGCTTTTCACGGTTCCTACTTCTCCGGCAACAGCGCCCACATCTTTCTTCAACTCGGCCGCCTGGGCCGCGCTACGGGCCGCCGCGGCCTGCTGTTGGCGCTGCAATTCCGCAGTCTTCGCCGCCAGGTCCTTCTTGGTCATGCCGACTTGTTGGGCCAGAGTTTCAGAATCGGCTTCTGCGGTTTGCATGCGCTTGGTCAGATCGACGAGCTGTTTTTGGCTGGCGGTCTCATCTTGCGTGAGCTTTGCCAGTTTGCTGTGCGCGTCGTAAATGAAAAATGCTGAGGCGGCGACATAGGCGACAGCCAGCACGATGAGGATCCATTTGCCAGTATTGCTCTGGGGCTCTGCATGGTACACGTTCGGTTGATCACCTTCAGACATAAGGTTTGCTCTCCGGTTCAGTTGAAGTGGACTATACCGCTTATTGTTTGTGAGATGCGGGTTGCTGTCAATTGCGTTTCAGGTACCAGGACGAAGGTAGTACCCATGTCTCGAAAAAGCGTGAGACGAGGGCACCCGCTAGAATGTAGGCGTGAAGACCTGGGACGTGATCGTAATCGGGGCGGGCATCATCGGGCTTTCGCTGGCGATTGAGCTGAAGAAGCAGGGATTGCGGGTTCTGGTGGTAGAAAAGGGCGAACCGGGACGCGAGGCCTCCTGGGCTGCGGGCGGCATGTTGTGCGATTCGGCGCTTGAAACCTCACCTGCATTGCAGGAACTGGCCTCCGCCAGCGCGCGCATGTATCCCGAGTTCGTGCATGAACTGCAGGATGAGTCCGGGCTGAAGATTGATTTGCGGTCGGTGGGGACACTGTTGTTTCTTGAGGAGCCGCCGGACCCGCAGACGCTTGACCCGCATGAATGGCTCGCGCGCTGGCGCGAATTAGAGCCGAACCTGAAGGCCACGAACCTGAGAGCCAAGGCTTATGTGGGGCTCTATCTGAAGGAACGCTGCGTTGATCCGCGGCACCTGACGGTTGCCGCCGTCGCTGCCGCGCGTCATCGCGGCATAGATTTTTCGTCTGGCAATCACGCGCTCGCGGTGGAAGTGGCCGATGGCAAGGCGTCAGGCGTGCGGACGAACAAGACGCAGTTTAGCGCCGGCATGGTAGTCAATTGCGCAGGAGCCTGGGCGGGGCAGATCGGTCCGCATCCTGTTCCGACTCGGCCCGTCAAAGGACAGATGTTGTGCGTCATCCTGCCGGAAAAAGAACTGGTCCGTCATGTGGTGCGAACGCCCGAGGTGTATCTGATCCCGCGCAGCGACGGGCGCATGGTGATCGGGGCGACCGCGGAAGAAGCAGGATTCGATAAGCAGACGGTGCCGGAGACGATCCAAAGGTTGCGACAGTCAGCCCTTGAACTGGTTCCGCGACTGGCGGAGGCACGAATTCTGGAGGCATGGGCTGGTTTGCGGCCGGGAACGCCCGACAAGCTGCCGATTCTGGGCGCAACGCCGACACCGGGGTACTTTATGGCAACCGGGCATTTCCGGGATGGAATTCTGCTGGCGCCGGTGACCGCCCAACTCATGGCACAGATGATGAGGGGCCAGACTCCGCGGCTCGATCTATTGAAATTCTCGCCTGACCGCTTCGCCAATTGAGGCAGGCGGAAACCGTTAACCACCAAGGACACGGAGGTACACGAAGGAACCGCCTCTAGGCCGAAAGCCTTCGTGACACTTCGTGTCTTTGGAGGTTCGGGATTTCGTGGGCTGCTTCGTGAAAATCCCCCACGCCGCTTCCTGCGGCGACACAGCAACGGCGCGGGTTGAGGTATATACTGAGTCGTTTTCGGCATTCATTTGAGCTATGTGCGCCCAGCGCGCCAGAAAGGCAGACTATGGCTTCCCCAGCAGTTGATTTTGCCCGCAGTAATCAGCCGCGTTTTCTTAACGAACTCAAGAACCTTCTCCGCATTCCCAGTATCAGCACTCTCGATGAACATAAAGGCGACGTACAGAAGGCGGCCGAATTTGTGGCCGCGGAACTGCGCCGCATTGGGATGGACAATGTTGAAATCATCCCGACCAAGGGACATCCTCTGCTTTACGCCGACTGGCTGCACGCGGCTGGCAAGCCCACGGTTTTGATGTACGCACACTACGATGTGCAGCCGCCTGATCCGGTCGATGAATGGCATACTCCGCCGTTTGAGCCGACCGAGCGTAATAACAATATTTATGCGCGGGGCGCGGTCGACGACAAAGGCCAGCTCTGGATGGAAGTCAAAGCGCTCGAGTGCATGATGCAGGCCAATGGGGGCAAGCTGCCGATCAACGTTAAAGTTATTTTTGAAGGCGAAGAGGAAACAGGCGGCGAATCGATTGCCGATTACGTGCGCAAGCAGAAAGCGAAGTTGAAGGCGGACTTTGCTCTGGTCTGCGACACGGAACTGTTTGCGCCGGATCTTCCTACTTTGTGCGTCGGACTGCGTGGCTTGGTGTATACGGAGATTGAGGCGGTTGGGGCGAAGACCGATTTGCACTCCGGCATGTACGGCGGCGCGGCACCGAACCCATTTTTTGCGCTGATTGAGATCATCAGCAAGTTAAAAGACGCGAAGGGAAAAGTGCTAATCCCGGGCTTCTACAAGAACGTCAAAGCGCCCAGCAAAGATGAGTTGAAGGCGTGGAAGCGGCTGCCGTTCAACGAAGAGCATTATCGCAAGGCCGAAGTCGGCTCCAAGGTGCTAACCGGCGAGCCGGGATATTCGGTGCTGTACAGGACCTGGGCGCGTCCGACGCTCGAGGTTCACGGCATGCCCGGGGGGTTTGTGGCTCCGGGAGCGAAGACGGTGATTCCGGCGAAGGCCGCGGCAAAGGTTTCCATGCGGATGGTACCGAACCAGGATCCGGACGACATCCTGAAGCGCTATGCCGCGTTCGTCAAGAAACTCACGCCCAAGGGGATCGACACCAAGATCAAAGTTTGGAGCAAAGGCCCGGCGTGCGTGGTCGGCACCGACAATCGCTTCATCAAGGCGGCGACCGAGGCTCTGCACGACACGTTCAAGAAAGACACCGTGTTTATTCGCTCCGGCGGATCGATTCCAATAGTGACCGATTTCCAGGACGTGTTGAAGATTCCATCGGTCATGATGGGCTTCGGGCTTCCCGACGACAACCTGCATGCCCCGAATGAGAAGTTTCACATCCCGAATTTCCATCGCGGGATTGAAACGATCTGTTTGTTTTTTGAGAAGCTGGGGTAAGCCAAGTCAACCACCAAGGGCACGAAGGATCACGAAGGAAAACTTCGATGGACCTAGCCCTCGTGATCCTTCGTGTCCTTGGTGGTCAATGAACTTGGGACGCTACCCTGGAATCCGGCCGGTGACTCGCCAATCCCGCGCCTTCAGGTAAAATAAGTGGTCGAGGTCCAGTAGCATGCGTACACGGGTTTTTGCGTCGGCGGTGTTGTTTTTGATGGTCACGCTGGTATCTGCGCCATGGCTTCAGTCGGAAGATGAGGCGGACGTTCCGCATTTCAACGCGACGCCTCCGGTCGATAGCAAGAAGCTTCCGGCGATTCTGACCAAAGATCAGCTTTGGGGCGATAACGCGCAGATGCCGTATCAGATCCATGCCTATGAACTGGCGGCGAAGATTCCGAAGGTCATCTACCAGCAGCCGTGCTATTGCCACTGCGATCGCAGCATGGGACACAACAGTCTGCACAGCTGCTTTTCGGGGACACATGGCGCGCAGTGCGGAACCTGCATGCAAGAGCTCTATTACACCTACACTATGTACAAGCGGGGCAAGACAGCGAAGCAGATTCGCGCGGGAATCATCAAGGGCGAATGGCGGCAGATCGATCTGAACACAGCCGCGAGCATTAATTGATTGAGAGCGTTCCGGCAATTCGATTTCACGGTTTTCGATTTTCAATTCTGGACCATATTCTGAACTAGAGGCGGTTTGATGGCATTGAAGGTAACCCCCAAGCAAAAAGTGACTGAAGATCCACGACACATACAGGCAGTGCAGAGCTACGAGTCCGGGCTCCGCGCCTTGCAGGAGCGCAAGTACGAGAAGGCCAAAGGCCACCTGCAGAAAGCACTGAGCGGGCCCAACAAGTCTCTGGTGGACCGGGCCCAGGTGCATATCCTCACCTGCGACAAACATCTGGAAACGCCCGCATTGCAGTTCAAAACCTCGGAAGAGCACTACGATTACGCGGTGTCGCTGATCAATGCGGGCGACTATGTCACGGCGCGCGAGCATCTCGACAAGCTGTTGAAGCAGAATCCAAAAGCAGAGTTTGTTCTCTACGGGCTGGCCGCGTTGCATTGCCTGACCGGTCACGTCGAAGAATCGCTCAAGACGCTGGACGAGGCAATCCAGGCGAAGCCGTCGCTGCGCTTCCAGGCGCGGAACGATACCGATTTTCAGAATCTGGCGGAGGATCCACGCTTCACCGAACTGCTGTACCCGGATCCAGGCGCTGGAGAATCTGAACCGCAAGAAGAAGAAGCGAGCGCATACTAGTGCCCGGTCTGATTAAGTGTATGTTGGCGAGTTGGGATGTTTTGAGAAGGCGGACCTCAGCGGCTAAAGCCGCTTGTATGGCGGGTTCCAAGGGCACGGCTGAAGCCGTGCCCTTCCCAAAGCTATCCGGGAACGAACTTAATCAGAGGTTCCCTAGCTGCCAATCGAGGCGGGATGCTCCCCCAGTTGCGCACCAACCCATCTAACACCGGCAAGGCAGGCCCCGAATTGCGCGTGGTGGCAATTGGCGGCGGCACCGGCCTCTCCACGCTGCTCAAAGGGCTGAAGCGTTACGTCATGTCACCCGTGCTGGCCGCCTCCGGCCAGCCGACCATTCGCGAATTGTCTGGAGTGGTGACGGTGAGCGACGACGGCGGGTCGAGCGGCCGCCTGCGCAAAGAGTTCAACATGCTTCCGCCTGGAGATGTGCGCAACTGCATCGTTGCCCTCTCCGAAGACGAAGCCCTGCTTTCCAGACTCTTCCAGCATCGCTTTCAGAAGGGCTCCGGCTTGGAAGGCCACAGCTTCGGGAATCTTTTTCTGGCGGCACTGACCTCGATTACAGGTGATTTTGCCGAGGCGGTGCGGCTTTCTTCCGAAATTCTGCTCACCCGCGGACACATCTATCCTGCCACCATGTCGAGCGTGGAATTGGAAGCCTCACTCGAAGACGGGACGAAGGTGCGCGGCGAAACACGGATTACGGCGAGTAAAGGCAAGATTCGGGAGCTTGTCCTGGTGCCTTCCGATGTGGAACCGCTTCCCCAGACTCTGGAGGCAATCGCCAACGCCGATCTGATCACGATTGGGCCGGGTTCGCTGTTCACCAGCTTGATTCCGAACTTGCTGGTTCGCGGAATTCCTGAAGCTATCGCTGAATCTCAAGCCATCAAGGTATTTGTTTGCAATTTGATGACGCAGGTCAATGAGAGTCTTAGTTTAACGGCGGCGGATCACATTCGCGCCCTCAACAATCATGCCGGCGTGCAACTGTTCGACTACACCCTTCTCAATCGCAAGGCGGCATCATCGGAGATGAAGGCCAAATATGCGCTGGAGGGAGCTTCTCAGATCGTAGTGGACCTGGAAGCGATTGAGGCGCTGGGCGTGTGCCCGGTGATGGGAGAGTATCTGGAAGAGGGAGAGGTCGCACGGCACGCTACTGACCGCGTGGCGCATGACCTGATGGCGCTGATGGCGCAAGCGCCGGACCGGCAGACAATCCGCAGTTGATTCTCCCGATACTCACGATACTCACGTAGGAGCGGACGCCCCGTCCTCTCAGCGGAGCGAGGTTCCGCAGATTCGTGCGGATTACGAAGGCCATTATTGCCGCCACGTTGCCGCGCTCTGCGCGGCTGGGCGGACGAAGGCGTCCGCCCCTACGTGGTTCTTGCCAGCGCGTTCGCGGTATATTGACTGAGCATGGCAAAAGCGGCAAAGACCAAGTCGAAATCTTCCCCATCAATTCCGCAGGCCCCGCGTATCGCGATCGCGATCATGGCGGCGGGCAAGGGCACGCGACTTAAATCGAAACATCCCAAGGTTCTGCATGAAATCGGCGGCAAGCCGATCCTGGCACATGTGATTGCCACCGCGCAGAAGGTCGTGCCCGCGCAGGATATCTTCGTGATCATCGGGCACGAGGCGGAACGCGTGCGTAAGGCGGTTGCCGGCACGGGTGTGAACTTCGTGCTGCAAGCCGAACAGCGCGGCACCGGACATGCCCTCATGGTGGCGCGCGAAGCGCTCTCGGACACTGGCTACGACCAGGTCATCGTGCTTTCCGGGGACGCTCCGCTGATTACCGCCGAAACCATAAAGAAGCTCAGCGACTTTCACATCGCCCAGAAAGCGACGATGACGTTACTCAGCGCCGACCTCGACAATCCTTATGGATACGGGCGAGTGATCCGCAAAGGCGGGCGGGCCGAGGTGCAGGCGATTGTCGAAGAAAAAGCCACGAACGCGCGGCAGAAGAAGATTCGCGAGATCAACTCCGGGTTCTACGCCTTCTCTGCGCCGGCCCTGTATGAGCACATTGACCGTCTTTCGACCTCGAACGCGCACGGCGAGTACTACCTCACAGATATGGCGAGCGTGTTTCACCGCGCGCACAAGAAAGTGGCAGCAATCAAGACGGCGGACGCAGCCGAAGTGCTAGGCAGCAACACGCGGGCCGAGATGATGATGCTGGATGCTCAGCTGCGCCTGGCGAAGTGCCGCGAACTGCTGGACTCGGGCGTGACGATCTTCTATCCGCACACCTGCGTGATCGACAGCGAAGTCGAGGTAGGTGCGGACACCGTGATTGAACCGTTCGTCCAGTTGTTGGGCAAAACCAAGATCGGTATGGATTGCCGCATTCGCTCCTACAGCGTGATCGGGAATTCGGTCATCGGTGACCGAGTTACAGTGAAGCCGGGAACGATCATGGAAGCCTCGCGCGTTGGCAACGGAGCGGTGCTTGGACCGTACACTCATATGCGCCCCGGAAGCGAGGTGGGCGAGGGCGCTCACCTGGGAAACTTCGTCGAGACCAAGAAAATTAAACTGGGCAAGGGTTCCAAGGCGAATCACCTCAGTTACCTGGGCGACGCGGAAATCGGCGAAGGAGTCAACGTCGGCGCGGGAACCATTACCTGCAATTACGACGGCGTGAACAAGCACAAGACAGTGATCGAAGATGGCGTGTTCGTCGGAAGTGACTCGACGTTGGTGGCGCCGGTAACCATTGGACGCGGGGCGTATATCGCAGCGGCGAGTTGCATCACCGAAGATGTGCCGGCGGATGCCTTGGCGCTTGGGCGTGCGCGCCAGAGTGTAAAAGAGGGTTGGGCGCGGGCGAAGCGGGAGACGCTAAAGGAAAAACACCGGTCGACGTAGCCCTCGGCCCTCAGCGGCTAAAGCCAATTTTATGGAGCGTGCTGACGGCACGACAGTCGTGCCCTTCCCGTTCTTGCTCGAACATAGTTCGTGGGTGGCCCTAGACGGGGCAAGCCCCGTCTCTACACGAACTATTCTCAGCGTTTAGTTCCGCACTCAGTCCGACTGCACGGCTTCGGCTTGCAGTTCCGCATGGCGGTCGCCGCGCTGAATCAGGATGATTGCTCCAAGGATGACCACCGTCGCAATCACCGCGCGCAAACTCAATGGCTCCGACGCCCAGAACCAGCCAATCAGCACGGCCACCAGCGGGTTTACGAAGGTATGCGTGGCCACCAATGTGGCCGAGCAGTGCTGCAGAAGCCAACTGTACGCGGTAAAGGCTACGACCGATCCAAAGACAATCAGGTAAGCCAGCCCAAGCAGCGACTTGGTGGAAATCGCGCTCCAGTGCACCGAGGAAAACTCCCCTGTAACTGCCGCGGCAATCAGCAGCATGGGAGCGCCACATACCAGCGGCACGGCGGCTCGCCCGACCATATCTTTCGGAAGACGCAAGCGGGGTGACAGGCAGACACCGACTGCCCATGACGCTGCGCCTACCAGAATGGCAACGATCGCCACGGTCAACGAACTCTGGGTCGTAAATTCACGCGAGGTGAGGACTGCTACGCCACCGAGTCCGAGCAGCAAGCCCGCGCCGTTCAAGCGGTTAATTTTCTGTTGGCGCATCGCTGCCCCGATTAGCACAATCCACAACGGTTCGGTCGCTACCAGCAATGCGGCTAGTCCGGAAGCGACGTACTTCTCGGCCCAGTGCAGCGAGCCGTGGCCGACCAAAAAGAACAACGCGCCCAGCACCGCGCCCGCGAGGAGGTGTTCCTTGCGTGGCCGGAAACCGCGAGACCAGGCGATGGCCAGCAGGATTACTCCGGCAACCGTGTGGCGTACGCCCGCGGTGACCAAGGGCGGGATGGTCTCAACCGCGCAGCGAATCGCCAAGTACGTGGTTCCCCAGATCACATAGATGGCGAAGAATGCGAGGGCCAACCACAGCCTCGAAGGAGTGGATTTCGCAGAGATCATCGCACCTACCGTTGTCGTCGCCGCCATAACCACCTACCATCGTTTTGATGGTTATAGACTAGCCCGACTGAATATAACCTGTCAACACACTATTTAGTGGTTAGCGTATAATGATGCTTATTAGGACATGGAGTTCCAAATTATTGCCGGCGAATTGTGCCTTGACTTTATCAACACGCTCGATAACCGGCCGGTTCCCGAGCGGCGAAAAGAATTGCTATGTTCGTACGAAGACCTCGCAGACTGGGCTGCCCAGGCCGGAGCGATCGATGCGGCCTTGCGGTCGGCACTCATCCGTGAGGCTGAGGCGAATCCCGTGACGGCCAACGCGGTACTGACCCGAGCCCTTCAACTTCGCGAGAGTTTGTATCGCATCCTGAAAACCAGATTGGCGGGGCGGCGCATTGACGAGCTGGACCGGCGGGCCTTCAGCGCGACGCTCGGTGAAGCTCTCTCCCACCTGCAACTGCGACCGACGCGAAGCGGGTTTCGGTTGGATTGGACGAAGGAGCCGGTGAATTTGGAGATGGTTTGGTGGCCGATCGCCAAGTCAGCCGGACAGTTGCTCACTTCCGACGATCTCGCACGTGTCCGCGAATGTGGCGCAAACACGTGCCGTTGGATGTTCGTGGACCGCAGCAAAAACCATAGCCGTCGCTGGTGCGACATGAAGGTGTGCGGCAACCGCACCAAGGTGAGGAAATTCTATCGACGCACCAAGACTCAGCGTCGACACGTCTAACCTGTCCTCGCTCCACCACACCGGACTCCAGGGTGTCGATCTCTAAGAAAAGGCGGTCAAGACAGCTCCCGGACGCGTATCCTGCATCAGATTCGAATACACTAGACACGAAGCGAAACCAATGACGCAAAAACCGCCAACTCAAGAAATTTCCCGGGTCCGTTACGACGTGTCCCTGCTGACTGCGGAAGACTTTTATTTGTTCAACGAAGGCAGCCACTACCGCATTTACGAGAAGATGGGCGCACACTCGGTGGAATCCAAGGGAACGAAGGGCACCGTCTTCAGCGTATGGGCTCCTAACGCCCGTCAGGTGTCGGTGATCGGAAGCTTCAACGGGTGGAACCCACAATCCCACCGGCTTCAGCCGCGCGGGTCGTCCGGAATCTGGGAAGGATTTATTCCGGGCGTCGACAAAGGCACGTTATACAAGTTCCATATCGACTCCACCCAACATGGGCACAGGGCCGAGAAAGCGGATCCGTTGGGGCTTTTCGCGGAGAAGCCGCCGCGTACGGCTTCCGTGGTCTGGGATCTCGACTACACCTGGAACGACGCAGCCTTTCTGGAAAAGCGCGCCGCCGTCAACTCGCTGCACGCTCCGATGTCGATCTACGAGGTTCACCTCGGTTCCTGGATGCGCGTCCCCGAAGAGCACAACCGCTCGCTCACCTATCGCGAGATCGCACCGCGCCTGGCCGAGTATGTAAACAAACTTGGGTTTACTCACATTGAACTGCTCCCCATCATGGAGCATCCCTTTTACGGTTCCTGGGGATATCAGACGACCGGCTACTTCTGCCCGACGGCGCGTTACGGCACGCCGCAGGATTTCATGTATTTCGTGGATTACCTGCACCAGCAGGGCATTGCGGTCATTCTCGACTGGGTTCCATCGCACTTCCCTTCCGACGGGCATGGACTTGCCTTCTTCGACGGCACGCATTTGTTCGAGCACTCCGACTCACGCCAGGGCTTTCATCCTGACTGGAAGACGATGATCTTCAACTACGGCCGCAGTGAAGTGCGGAGTTTCCTGATGTCGAGCGCGATGTTCTGGCTGGACAAATATCACATTGACGGCCTGCGAGTGGACGCCGTCGCTTCCATGCTCTATCTCGACTACTCGCGCAAGGAAGGCGAATGGATTCCGAACCAATTCGGCGGGCGTGAGAACCTCGAGGCCATCGACTTCCTGCGCCGCTTCAACCTCGAAGCCTACAAAGAGCACCCGGATATTCAAACCTACGCGGAGGAGTCCACGTCATATCCCATGGTTTCGCGGCCCACGCATCTGGGAGGGCTGGGATTCGGCATGAAGTGGGACATGGGCTGGATGCACGACACTCTCCAGTACTTCAGCCAGGACCCGATTCATCGCCAGTTTCACCACAACAAGCTGACGTTTCGCATGCTCTATTCGTTCCACGAAAATTTCGTTCTCCCTTTGAGCCACGACGAAGTAGTGCACGGAAAAGGCTCGCTCATCGGCAAAATGCCCGGCGACGAATGGCAGAAATTTGCCAACCTGCGCCTGCTCTTCGCCTACATGTTCGCGCAACCCGGCAAGAAACTGCTGTTTATGGGCTGCGAGTTCGGCCAGGTTAGCGAGTGGTCGCATGATCGCAGCCTCGACTGGGACGTGCTGCAGTACCCGGTGCATCGTGGCCTCATGAATTGGGTCGAGCAACTCAACCGCGTCTATCGCAGCGAATCCCCGTTGCACTGGTTCGATAACGATGCCAAGGGTTTTGAGTGGGTGGACTGCAACGACGCGCCGGCCAGCGTCGTCTCGCTGCTGCGCAATGGCAAGGACGGGGAGAATCCTGTGCTGGTCGCGTGCAACTTTACGCCCGTAGCTAGAGTGGGATACATGGTTGGAGTGCCGATGGGCGGCTACTGGAAGGAACTGCTCAACAGCGACGCCCGCGAATATGGAGGCAGCGGCACAGGCAACATGGGAGGCGCCGAGGCCCTGCCGGAAGAAACTCACGGCCGTCCGTATTCCTTGCGGCTGACGTTGCCGCCACTAGGGGCGCTGTTTCTGAGAAAGGCGTAGCCGCGGATCGGTTGGCAATCCGCGGTTTGTATTGTTTTCCTTCTCGCTTGCAGCCGGCCAAACCTGTACGCTGGTCATCGTATTCGTGCCTCAAGTTGCAGGCAGAATCACCGGCACCGCAACCTTCATCGACAACGCTTTGAACAAGACTCCCTTGGCCAGTCAGCGCGTTAAGCTTAGGGGCACAGGCATCCAGTAGCTCGTCTCATCGACCGGAACCGATTTCGGTGTGGGTTGACATGCCGAGCCGTACATCGCGCCGGAACTTCTAGTTCTAGATTGCCTACGAGATAAAACCACGCAGCGACTCGACTGTTTTTCGCTCAAACAAGTTACCCTATCAGACGGAGTCTCATATCAAATGTCTGCGAGGGGAAAGAGCTGATGTCGTACCCGATCCGGAATATTTTGACCCGCGGCCTGAAATCGGCTATGGCGCTGCTCGTGTTTTCTGTGCTCCATGCATGCTCGAGACCGGTCCACGCTCCTGTGCCGCCTCCATCAGGTTCCGCCACCACCTACTACCTCGACTGTTCGGCCAGCCAAAACGGGGACGGGACGCAAGGTTCGCCGTGGAACTCCCTGGCGCCTGCGAATGCATTTACTCTGCGGGCGGGAGATCATCTTCTGCTCAAGCGAGGCACGGCTTGCGACGGGTCGCTGAGTCCTCAAGGCTCCGGTGCTACGAACTCTCCCATCGTGATCGACGCTTACGGGACGGGGGCGCAGCCGGTGGTCCACGGGGGCAGTGCCGAGGAAGCCTTGAAGCTGTTCAACCAGCAATACTGGGAGATCAACAATCTTGAGATCACGGGCGGCAACCGGTATGGCGTCTATGTCTCGGGCAACATTCCCAATTCAAGCCTCAATCACATCTACCTGAGAAATCTGGACGTGCACGGCGCCACGTACACGTCGACCAAGCGGGCGGATTCGGGCGAAGTCTTCATTTCCCCGAATGCGGCCGGACAGATCTTGAATGATGTTCTGATCGACAGAGTGACGGCCCATGACAGCCACGTCTCCGAAGGCATATTCGTAAGCGCAGGTGGAACATGGATCGAGGGGAATGGCGTCGCGCAGCCCCTGGGAAGCAAGGTCACGGTACAGAATTCGACAGCGCACGACATCTACGGCGATGGCATTCTTATCGCGGAGTTGAGCAATGGGTTGCTGCAAAGGAATGTCGTATACAAGAGCGGGCTTTGTCCAACCTGCACCGGCAGCACACCTGTAGGCCTCTGGGAGTGGTACTGCCATACGTGTTTGGTGCAGTATAACGAGTCCTATGCCAACGAGAGCTGGGGCGGGGATGGTGGAGATTTCGATATCGACTACTACAACGACAATAATGTCGTGCAGTACAACTATGGGCACGACTCGGCGGGTTATTGCGTGGCTTTCTTCGGCGCGGGCGGGAGGGCGAATCACGACAACGTTTTTCGCTACAACGTCTGTGCCAACAACGGGCGGAGAAGCGACCTGTCGAAGCAAGGAGAGGTCTTCCTTCATACCTGGGACGGGGGCTCACTCGACGGCGTGCAGATCTACAACAATACGTTCTTCTGGAATCCAGCTTCTAATGCGGCTGCTTTCACCACCAGCGATGCGGAGTATTCAGGCAGTAACCCGCGCTTTTTCAAGAACAATATCATCTACGCCACAGTGCCCGGCATGATCCAGGCAACCTCTGCGTTTGTTCTGGACAACAATATCTATTGGACGACTTCAACGACTCCCCCCAGCTGGCAGGTCGACGCAACCACTTACACGAGCTTCAGGGCTTATCAAGCGGCGACGAACCAAGATGCCCACAGCTTCTACGCCGACCCGTTGCTGAGCAGCCCGAACTATCACGCCGCGGGCAGGCCAGCCACCGCCTTCCATCTGTTGCCCGGCTCTCCGGCCAAGCGCGCGGGAGCCAATATCTGCAGCGAAATCAGCGGATGCTCCATGGGCACCCAGGATTTCTGGGGACACGGCTTCCCGGCCGGGCATGTCTACAACGTTGGGGCGTATCAAGGGCCGTGAAGAGGCCGGGGCTCCGCTCAGAGATCTCAGCCGAGATGTCGCGGTTACGGTTTCCACACCCCGACGTTCACCAGCATGTCCTCTAATTTTGCCTTCTTGATGATTTCTCCCACCGCCGCGTGATCAATATGGGGTGCGATCGGCGCTTCGCTTTGTGCGATGGCGTAGGCGGTGACGGCTACAATCACTTCTCCACCCTTGAAATCCAGCGAATCAACTTTGTCGAGCGTGTCGCTCGACTTGTGATGGATCTCACCATAGTGGGTCATGTCCACCCACAAGTCGAGCGCCGGGATTCCATACAACATGAACGGACCGTGGTCGGTGTCGTAAGTGGTATCCGAGGAAAGATCGCCGCCGTTTAAATCCTTCAATAGGCCGTCGCTCCAGGGCTGCATTGCTTTTTTCAAATCGTCGCGGCCTTCCACTTTCCAACCTTTCGGATGTCCCGCGCCGTTATCGGTATTGAGAACGGCCACGCATTTATCCAACTCGTCTTTGTGCGTCTGCGTGTAGGCATACGATCCGAGCAAGCCTTCCTCTTCTCCGCCCCAAAGCGCCAGCCGGATACTGCGCCGCGGCGCTTTCCCCAGCGCCATCAGAGCGCGGCCGATTTCTAGGACGCTGATCGCACCGGTACCGTTGTCCTGCGCGCCGGTGCCGAAGTCCCACGAATCGAGGTGCGCGCCGATCAGGATCCACTCGTCCGGCCGCTCGCTGCCCCGAATCTCCGCCACTACGTTGTTGACGGTCGTCTCTCCCGACGTTTTGTTATCGATGGTCAACTGGATGGTGACCGGCCCGCGCTCCAGATCCCGCTGAATCATCTTCGAATCTTCCATTCCAACTTCGACTCCGGGCAGTGGAAGCAACTTTGCGCCCCACCCTACGCCATGAGCATTCAGAACGTTGTTCCTCTCGCGATCGGACATAATCACGGCGAGTACGCCAGCCTTCTGAAACGCGAGCCATGCCGCCTGGATCTTGGGCATAGCCTTGCCGTAGCCCTCGGCGTAGATCTTGCTGGCATCGAGAAAGACAATCTTGCCCCGCAGTTCGGCCTCCCGGGATCGCAGCACCTCGGGCGCGACGTCCGCGACGATCGCCACCGTGCCGTGCACCCCTCCCGGAGGGGTTGGCGGTCCCCAACCTAACGATGCCACGTTTAGCGGGCGCGGCAGCGGCGCCAGCATCGACCCGGTTGCCGTCCCTCGTTGCCAGCCCGCTTCGATTTTGAACGGCTCGAGTCGAACGTTCTCGATGCCATAGCTCCGGAACTTCGCTGCCGCCCACTCCGTCGAGCGCACATAGGCTGGAGAACCCGTCAGCCGGCCGCCGACATTGTCCGTGAGTTCTCCCAGGGTTGCCATAGAAGGCCCGGTATAAATCGAGGCTGCCAACCGATCGGTCACCGGTTTCATATCCGATGGTTGCTGAGCCCATGCCAGCACCGGGATCACCCACCAGCCCGCTAATACGACTGCACGACGCAGATTCATTTCTCCTCCGGCCCAAAACCACGCTTCGCTAGGCGAAGGGGCATTCTCTACGAAGCGCGCCCGCAATGCAAATCTAGAAGCCGCCTCGTATTGAAGCCGAGGAAGCAAGCGATTGGGGCCCTTAGGGGCTGAAGCCCTCGTATTTATCGCCTCTGGCGGCACGGCTGAAGCCGTGCCCTTCCCGTTCGGGGCCAGGTCGTCCGAGTGTTTCCGCTGACTGCAAAACCGGACCCTTTCAAACACGCGAATTTTTCCGCGGCCTGTGAGGCCGTGCCCTTCCCAGGACGATCGTGGAAACCAGCTCTTCCCACTGGAAATCAATTACAGCCATCACGCCGCGCTGCCGGTCTCATGCTAGACTCGCAAAAGGTCAACCACGCTTGCGGATGCGCATCCTCACCCGCTATATTCTGCGAGAAGTCGTCTCTCACGCCTTGATCGGCGCGGCGGTTTTCACTTTCGTTCTTTTCACCCGCGATCTCGGCCGAATCCTCGAATTGGTTGTTCGCAACAGCGCCCCGCTGCCCAGCGTGGCGCAAATTTTTTTCTTCACCGTCCCCGTCGCGCTCACTTACACCATTCCCATGGGGGTGCTCGTTGGCATCCTCATCGGGCTCAGCCGTCTGGCGGCGGACAGCGAAATCACAGCCATGCGCGCCAGTGGCATGGGGGTATGGACCTTCCTCCGTGTCATCTCGATCTTTGTGGCAGTGGCATGGCTGCTCGCTCTCGGGAACAGTGTCTACCTGGCACCCCGCTCACTCGCTTCGCTGGGACAACTCCAGGATCGCCTCAAATCTTCGCAGGTTTCTTTTGAAGTGCAGCCCCGGGTGTTTTACGAGGGATTTCCGAAGACCGTTCTGTATGTGCAGGACGTCAAGGCCATGTCCGGAGGGGCGCTCTGGAAAGGCGTGTTTCTCGCCGATTTGAGCGACCCCGCGTCGCCGCGCATCAGCCTGGCGCGGGAAGGACTGTTGGTCAGCCAGGGGCCCGACACTCTCGACCTGCATCTGACCGATGGTTCCACGCACGAAACCGATCCCAAGAATCCGGATCAGTACCAGATCTCCACGTTTGAGACGACGGACATACCGATCAAGATTCCCGCGGCTCAAAACGGGCAGGAACACGAACCGGCGACGCTGGGCGAGCTTAAAGTTTCCGACCTTCTCCGCACCGCGCAAACCGCCGACCCCGTCACCCGCCGCTGGCACCTGATCGAGTACCACCGGCGCCTGGCTTTGCCGACAGCGTGCATCGTGCTGGCGCTGGTGGGCATTCCTCTCGGCCTCTCGTCGAAAAAAGGCGGCAAGTCCAGCGGATTTGTACTGACCATTCTACTGGTGTTTCTCTACTATTCAATTTCACTGATCGGAGTATCTTTCGCCAAGCAAGGACGCCTCTCCCCGGCTGCCGGCGTCTGGCTCGCCGACTTCGTGTTTCTAGCCGGAGGTATTTTTCTCCTTTGGCAATCCGAGCGCCGCCCGATTGAGTTGGCGGGTTGGCGATCGTGGTTCAAGGCTTTAAAACCTGCAGGGCTAGCCCCTCCACTCAATGGAAACTCGTATCGAGCGCCCCTGCGCGAAAGCATCTTTACGCGCTGGCCGAGGCGCTGGCGCTTGTTCAACCTTCGCTTCCCTACAATCCTTGACGATTATGTACTGCGCGACTTTACTCTCTATTTGGGCATGATTGTCGCGGCGTTCCTGATGCTGTTGCTGGTGTTCACCCTGTTTGAGTTGCTCGGCGACATCATGCGGAATCAGGTCTCGCCGCTGACGGTGGGCGAATACCTGCTGAATGTGGTGCCTTATTTTCTGTACAACACCACGCCTCTGAGCATGCTGCTGGCGGTGCTGGTGACTTTCGGCCTGTTGCAGCGGTCGAATGAGATTACGGCGATCAAGGCTACGGGTATCAGTCTCTACCGCATAATCGTCCCGGTGCTGATTGCCTCGACCCTGGTCGCGGGCGTGCTCTTCCTCTCGGACCAACTCTATCTGCCCTACACCAACAAGCGGCAGGACGCTCTACGCAACCGCATCAAGGGCAAGCCCGCGCAGACCTACCTGCGGCCCGACCGCAAGTGGATCTTCGGCCAGCACTCCGATATTTACTACTACCAGTTCTTCGATCCCGATAAGAATACCTTCGGCGGCGTTTCCGTCTTTCAGTTCGATCCGCACACGTTCCAAATTACGCACCGCATCACCGCCGACCGCGCGCACTGGTCGGAGTCCATGGGTCGGTGGGTTTACGAACAAGGATGGGAGCGCAGCCTGAGCGGTCCCGCCATCGAGAATTACCGTAAGTTCGATGCCGCCACCTATCCCGAACTAGCCGAGGTCCCGGCGTATTTCAAGAAAGAAATCAAACAATCTTCGGAAATGAGCTACGAAGAGCTCCACCGCTACATTCACGATCTCGAGCAAAGCGGCTTTGACGTGGTGCGTCTGCGCGTGCAACTGCAGAAGAAGATTGCCTACCCACTGATCACGCTGGTGATGGCAGTACTCGCCATACCTTTTGCGCTTTCCACGGGCAAGCGTTCCGCAGTCGCAGGGGTTGCGACCGCCATCGGCATCGGCGTTGTCTATTGGACGATCTCTGGATTATTCGAGGCGATGGGCAATCTGAGCCAGCTTCCACCCGCAGTCGCGGCCTGGTCTCCAGACCTAGTGTTCGGTTTCATCGGAGGGTATCTAATTCTTCGGATGCCCACCTAATGAAATCTGGCCATCGGGTGATCGGGTCATCTAAAACCTGTCGGGATTGATTTTTCGATCACCCGATGGTTATCTCGCTGCCATCCCACTCGGCACCGATGGGCTGCTCACCGTAATCGGACTGCTCATCGATCCGGTTGTTGTGCTCACCGAAAAGCCCGAGATGTTACTCGACCCGCTGTTCGAGGTGTAGAGAAACGCGCCGCTCGACTTTACGCTGGGGTGCATTGCCATGGCCACCGGGTGCAGCCCCGTCGGCTCACTCGCCGGACTCAGCGCCGTCAGCGTGCCCGACGTCGTGCCGATTTTATATCCAAAAACCTGGCTGCTGCCTTCACAGACAACGTAAAGAAAGGTGTTCGTTGGATCCACCAGCATGGCGACCGGGTTTGCCCCCGGTGAGGGCGGAGGTGGCGTGGTCACCGGCATCAGCAGTGCATTGGTCACATCCGACTGCGAGCAAACCGCGTCGACCACTGTACACATCTCGAATATGTTCAGCGCGCCTGCCGCCGTCGGCTGGCTGCCCACATAAACGAACACACCGCCGACGTTCTGTCCCGCCGGGTTCGTGTTGACTGCCTGCACCGAAAGGGGGTCGGTTGTCGTGGCGTAGGGAGAACCCGTTTGCTCCGTCAGGGTTCCATCGGAAGCCACGACGTATACGCTCAAAGTATTGTCGTTGTGCAGGACCGGGTCGTTGTTGCTGGTTACGAAGAGAAACTCCTGAGCCGTGCCGCCTTGCGGTGTGAACGTAATTGCCGAGAGCGCAGTTGGAATTCTCGTTACAGAAAGAGCCGAATTGTCCACCGGCGTTAGAGTCGTGGACCCCGGACTCGTGCTGAACACGAGCACCTGCGGGGCGAGCGTAATCACAAACAAGAATTTGCCGTCCGCGTCGCGGGTCATGGCAATGGCCGTGTCTCCCGGCGTCAGAGTCGCAGCGACGGTTGGCGATCCGAAGCTTCCGTCGGAACCGATCGTGTAAGCGTAAATCGTCGGCGCGGCAGGGATGGACGGGACACCCTGATTCAGCACAAAAGCCGCCGCTCCGGTAGGATCCAGCACGATGTCGAGCGGAGGGCCGCACGACGTCCCCTGACTCGTGCACGTGCTCGCATTCGAATTGATCAGCGACAGGTTGCCGCTACCCAAGTCGATAGCATAGGAAGTCACGTTGTTCCCGACGCCGTTGCTGCCCTGGGTCAGCACATAGAGGGCGCCCGCCGGGCGGGACGAGGAACTGCCGCAATTGAGCAGAAACAAGCTCAGGGCACACAGGCCCGCGAGCGCAAACACTCCGCCTATTTTCTTCGACATCAGTTCTCCCAGCCGCTTCCCGTCCGCAGGCGATACGCCGCCAGCCGTCACGGAGACTGAAGCTTGTGGCTGAAATATATTTGTGTATCAGGAATGAGCGGGAAGAGCAAACCCGACAGCCGCCGGAATCCGGATTTCAACCTCTAACCCACCCTCTTTGCGATTGGATGCACGAAGTTGCCCACCGTGCAGTCTGATGGCCCGATCCGCGATCGACAGGCCCAAACCCGCGCCTCCGGTCTGGCGGTTGCGGGCATCGTCAAGCCGGTAAAAAGGCTCAAATATCTTTTGCAGCGATTCATTGGGAACACCTGGACCCGAATCACGCACGCAAATCACGATTTCTTCGCCGTTCGCCGCCGGCTGCCGCTCCAGTCGCACCTCCACGGTCGTGCCTTCAGCAGTATATCGCGTGGCGTTCCTTACGACATTCTCGATGGCGCTCCGCAACAAGTCCGGGTCGGCCTCGACCGGAAATTCATCCGCTGCGTCCGCCGGCGTCGTCACCTGGCAGCCGCGTCCCGGAGTCTCATATTCGGCGTCGCGGGCCACCTGCTGCACTAGTTCCCGCAGTGACAACCTGGTTTTTCGCAAACCATCGGTTCCCGACTCCAGCCGCGAAATCGTCAGCAACCGCTGGATCAGTTGATTGAGACGGTCAGCCTCGAGCTCGATGCGGTTGAGCGAACCCTCAACGTCCGGCGTTGCCCGCTGCCGCGCCAGGCCCAGAGCGACACTTAGCCGGGCCAGCGGCGAACGCAGCTCGTGCGAAACATCTTTCAGCAGCCGCGATTGCGAGTCCACCAGGCCTTCGATGCGTTCGGCCATGCGGTCGAAGTCGCGCATCAACTCCGACAATTCGTCGCCTCGCCGGCTCACCGGTGCGCCAGTGCGTGCGCTCAAGTCGCCTGCGGCCAGGCTCTGCGCCGCCTTCCGCAAACGAGCCACCGGACTGGTCATCGACCACGCCAGGAGGTAGCACATTAACCCAGACGTGATGACGGCAATCGCGATGCCCGGCCCGGGGATGTCGTGCGGCCCGAAGAACACTCTGGGTCCTGGCGGCAGCACCAACACCAGGGTGTACCGTTTTCCATCCAACGTCAGCGCCTGCCGGATGATGCGATTCGGCAGGAAATTGTCCAGCCATCCGTGGTGGCGCGGCATGCCGGGTGGACCACCCGGCGGACCGTCTTCCATCCGTGGCGCTAGTCGTCCGGAGAGCTCACGGCCCGACGGATCAAAAACTAATGCCCAGACATGCTGTGTGTGCCAAAGTTGTTCCACGTAGTCGCGGGCGGCGCGCTCTCCACCGCTCTGGTAGGCGTTCACCACTTCTGCCAAAATCTGCGGTCCTTCGCTCTCGATCCCATGTCGGGCTGGGCGCAAAGCAATCGTCACCAGAATTGCCAGCACCAGGAACAACGCTTGCGCTGCCCAGAACGACAGGAAAATTTTGAGGAAGAGGCTCTTCATTGTTGTTGTCTTATTTCAGCAGTGAGTCACTGGCAAAAGCATTAACCACCAAGGGCACGAAGGTCCACGGAGGAAACCCTTGAGGCGAAAAGCCCTCGTGAACTGTCGTCCCTTTAGTGGTTAATGTCTTTCTTAAAACTGACGCCACCACGCTCATTTCTTCGCCTTCGCCGGACGCGCAAACATGTAACCCACGCCTCGGATCGTCTTGATGTGGTCGCCTTCCTCTTCGGAGTCGCCCAACTTCCGCCGGACCTTGCTGACATGCATGTCGATGCTGCGATCAAAGGGCATGAATTTCCGGCTGAGCACGGCATTCACCAGCCGCTCGCGCGTCACAACCCGTCCCGCCTCGCGCAATAGAACTTCGAGCAGATTGAATTCCACTGAGGTCAGATCGACCGGTTGCCCCGCTCGCTGCACACTGCGAGTCGCCGGATCGAGTTCCACGTCGCCCACGCTCAGCACTTCCGGCACTCCGTCCGACGCCTTGCCCGGCTGAGTGCGGCGCAGGATAGCGCGAATTCTCGCGACTAACTCTCGCGGGTTAAAGGGCTTTGGAAGATAATCGTCGGCCCCGATTTCTAATCCGACGATGCGGTCCACGTCCTCGCCGCGCGCGGTTAACAGCAGCACCGGAATCTTCGATACGCTGCGAATCCGCCGCAGCACCTCAAAGCCATTGATGCCGGGGAGCATGACGTCGAGCACCACCAGCGCATACTCGTTGGTCAGCGCCTGTTGCAGCCCCTGTTCGCCGTCATGGACAGCCTTCAGGCTGAAACCCTCGGCCGTGAGGTACTCCTGCACCAGGACGCACAATTCGATGTCGTCATCCACTACGAGTACGTGATCCATTCTTCTATTCATTCAACACCTTCCGCTGTCTGGGCGCGGTAAAGATTTGTAGAAAGATATCGGGTCATCGGGTGATCGGGCCATCGGGTCATCTGAAATCAGCCCCGCGCGGTCCTTTGGGACGCCGCAAAGATTGCGATAAGCTCATTTGCCTCGGAGAGCAGATCAGCGAGTAGATCCGGCTAACAATTCCTGATTCGATCAGGCACTCAATCCAGAAAACGGCCTCGTCGGCTTCCTCAGCGACAACGCCCATCTTCGAGACAAACTCCGCCTTCGACCTCGCACGTCCGACCGCCCGGTAATTGGCCCCGATCGAAGTTCCAGAGCGTAGCAACTGCTTACCCAGCACCTGCGCTTCTGTCGACCGGGGCAAGTGCTGGAACAGATGAATGATCCGAAGCGAAAATCGCTTAGTCCGATTCCGAAGCTCTTCCTGCTTACTTAGAGTTTGTTCCATATGCAATATCCCCAGAGACAGCAGTCAACCGATCATAGATCGTAAGATGGCCCGATGACCCGATCGCCCGATGGCCGGATTGCTTTACAAAACTTTACCGCGCTTGACCGACTCTTTACCTCTTATTTTTGAGATTAGTGTTCTTATCTGCATGGATGTTCGGGCTGCCTCCCGAACCTCTTAGAGAATCAAGCAGGTCATAAGGAGTTCCAATGAAATCAACTCGTGTCCGCATTCTCACCATCGGCGCCGCGCTGATTCTGGCTGTGGCAGCCGCGATCGCGCAAGGCATGCACGGTCATGGTGGCCCCCGTGGTGACTTCAACCACATGCTCGCGTTCTATACCAAGCATCTCGATCTGAGCAGCGCGCAACAGGACCAGATCAAGGCGATTTGGGAAAAGGAGAAACCCGCGCTTCAGCCCCTGATGCAGCAGATGCACCAGAATCATGCCGACATGCGAGCCCTTGCGGCCAGTGGTCCATTCGACGAAGCCAAGACCCGCGTCCTGGCCACGCAGCAGGCGCAGACCATGATCGAAATGCAGGTGCAGCACGCTCGCATCAAGTCGGAAATGATGCAGGTTCTGAGCGCCGATCAAAAAGCCAAGTTTGCCGAGTTTGAGGCCAAGCGCGAGGCACGCATGAAAGAACACATGGCGCCTCCGCCCGCGGATTAGCGTTCGTGTAGAGACGGGGCTTGCCCCGTCTCGTTTTCGACGCGGCCGGAGACGCGGCAAGCCGCGTCTTTACGAAAGTCTCTCTCCAACCCGGGTGAGGAACGGAACCTCCAACCTCCGCCCTCGCCCGGCTTTTTTGAACTGGAGTTGCCGAATGGAACGCGCCGACCTGCTCTACTCGGGATTGATGTTCGCCGCCGGCATGCTATCCGTCTGGACCGCGCTGCTGCTCACCGCCACTTTCGTCGCTCTCGCACCCGGGCAGGGAAAATCCGCAGCCCGCGCTGCTACAATCTCATCTACAAGACGGAATGGTGCCGAAGAACCTACGCCCGCTGGTTCCCTATCTGAAGCGCTACCGCAGCGGTCTCGTCTGGGGCGGACTGTGCGTTCTATTCAATAACGGAATCTGGATACTTTTTCCGCAAGTTCTCCGGCGGGCGATCAACGATCTTCACTCTGGCGTGACCCGCCAGAAGCTTCTCACTTACTCGCTGCTCGTGATCGCGATTGCTTTGATCAAGGGCATCTTCCAGTTCCTGACGCGCTGGGTGGTGATCGGCATCTCGCGCGACATCGAATTCGACCTGCGTAACGACCTGTTCAAGCACCTGGAGAGCCTTTCTTACTCGTACTACCAGCGCAACCGCACGGGCGACATCATGGCGCGCGCCACCAACGACCTGAACGCGGTCCGGATGCTGCTCGGCCCGGCCATCATGTACTCGGCCAACACCATCGTATTCACCGCGGGCGCGCTGGGCTTCATGCTCGCCATCAGCCCCAAACTCACAGTCATCGCATTTCTACCGCTGCCCATCGCCAGCATCGTCATCCAGTATTTCGGACGCCGCATTCACGAGCGCTTCGAACGCATTCAGGCCATGTTCTCCGATATCTCGGCGCGCGCGCAGGAAAACTTCTCGGGGGCCCGCGTCATTCGCGCCTATGTGCAGGAACAGGCCGAGATCGCCGCCTTCGAGACCGCCAACCAGGAATATATTCGCCGCAGCCTCGGTCTGGTCCGCCTGATGGGAATGCTCTGGCCGACACTGGAACTCATGCTCGGCGCCGCCGTCGTCATCGTGCTCTGGATCGGCGGACGGCAGGTGCTGATGGGGAAGATCAACGTCGGCGACTTTGTTGCGTTCAACACCTACATGGTGCAATTGACCTGGCCGGTGATCGCGCTCGGATGGGTGATCAACATCTTCCAACGCGGAACCGCGTCCATGACGCGGATTGACGAGATTCTATCCCAGAAGCGCGAGATCGCCGACGAAATCGGGTCATCGGGTGATCGGGTCATCGGGTCATCTGAAAATCAATCCCCAGCAACACGCAATTTTGCCTTTGAATCACCCGATGGCCCGATCACCCGATCACCCGATTTCTCTGGCGAGATCGAGTTCCGCGATCTCAACTTCGCCTATAACGGCGTGCCTGTGCTCAACGACATTAACCTGCGCATCCCTGCCGGCTCGAGCCTGGCCATCGTCGGCCCGACGGGCTCCGGCAAGACGACGCTCGTCAACCTGATCCCGCGCATCTACGATGCCGAACCCGGCGCGGTCCTCATTGACGGCCGCCCTATCCGCCAATTTCCTCTCGACTCCCTGCGCCGGCACATCGGGTTCGTTCCGCAGGAAACATTCCTGTTCAGCGACACGATTCGCGAAAACATCGCTTACGGCGTCTCGCAGGAAGGTGGCGAGGCTTCACTCGAAGAGATCAAAGCCGCTGCTGCCGCCGCCAATATCGCGTACGACATTGAGAGTTTTCCCGAAGGCTACAATACGACGGTTGGCGAACGCGGCATTACGCTCTCCGGAGGCCAGAAGCAGCGCACCGCCATCGCGCGCGCCCTGCTGCGCAGCCCGCGCATCCTGATCCTCGACGACGCCCTCTCCAGCGTCGACACGCAGACCGAGGACAAGATCCTCAACCATCTCCGAGAAATCATGCAAGGGCGCACCACCATCTTCATCTCCCACCGCGTCTCCACCGTCCGCAATGCGGACGCCATCGCCGTCCTGCACCAGGGACGCATCGTAGAACTCGGCACCCACGACCAACTCATCGCCTGTAACGGCTATTACACCGATCTTTATAACAAGCAGTTACTGGAAGAAGAGTTAGCGGAAGTCTAGGCAGCCTGAGGTTCAGTGTCGAAAATACCTTACCCTCGCCATCCTTTCACGTTTATGTCAAGCTGATGCTCTTTTGGGTAATGGGGCAGTTTCGCGATGAGGCCCAGAAAAACCTGAACCACCAAGGACACGAAGTATCACAAAGGTTTTGGTTTCAAGCGCATCCTTACGTTTACCTTCGCGAACTTCGTGGTTAGCGATCTCGCAAAATTTACCCACTACCCTCTTTTGCTTCTCGTTATCTCGAGCTCTCTGTTGTAATCCCGAACGAAATGAGGGATCTGCGGTTCGCCGCACAATGCATCCCTCACCTTGTTCGGGATGACAATTATTGACAAAAGTTGGACACCGGGTACTACTTTGAGCGACAAAAATCAGTGACCATCGTCACAAACGTTAACTAAGTGTTTCCCGCCATACAACCCCAGCAAGGAATAACTTGATCAGACGGGGAGAAGCAGTGATAATGCTTCGGAGTCCCTCACCACAATCTAGCCGTGCACGGAGTAACCATGCGACGTTCGTCTTCTGCCTTGCTGTCTGCCTCCAGCCTCTTGATCCTCATCCTTTGCATCGTGCTCTTGTCAACTTTCAGTTTCGCGGCCGCACCCGATCGCATCGCTGGCCCGGTGGTCGCTCGGCAGTTCATACAACTTCCAGCCAGCGTTCCTTACAAGGCTCAGCCGCAGTATGATCGTGGCGCAGTCGATCCCTCGCTCAAACTCAGCAACATGACGCTGCTCACGGTACCCAGCGCCAGCCAGCAAAGGGCCATCAGCCGGCTTCTAGCGCAGCAGCAAGACCCCCGCTCGACTCAGTACCACAAGTGGCTCACGCCCGAGCAGTATGCCGACCGATTCGGACTCGGCCCGAATGACATCAAGAAGATCACTGCCTGGCTCCAGTCCCAGGGATTCAGCGTCAACCACGTCGCCCGCGGCCGCAATTGGATCACTTTCAGTGGAACCGCATCGCAGGCTGAGAGCGCTTTCCAGACCAGTCTTCACACTTTCGACATCAACGGAGAGACACATTTTTCCAACACCACTCCGCTCTCGATTCCCGCCGCGCTTTCCGGCGTCGTGGTTGGAGTTCGCGGCGTGAGCAATTTTCATCCAAAGTCGCACGCCTCGCGGTTGAAACCAAGCCCGGACTACACCACCTCAAGCAACAACATTTTCCTCGCCCCCGGCGACATTTCGACCGTTTATGACGTCGCCCCGCTTTACACTGCCGGCATCGACGGCACCGGGCAAACGCTGGCAGTTATCGGCGAAACTGACGTGTACCTGGCAGATCTCAGTGACTTTCGAAGCGGTTTCGGGCTCAGCCCCATCAGCGGTTGCACCGTTAACTCGAATAATGTCATCACCGCTTGTGACACCGCGAACTTCAAATACGTGGTAGCGGCGGGCGACACAGATCCCGGCTTCCCCAATTCCATCCAGGACGATCTAGCTGAGGCCGACATTGACATCGAATGGTCAGGTGCCGTTGCGCGGAACGCGCAGATTATCTATGTCAACGCACCGATTTCTGGCGTCTTTGCCTCCTTGGACCATGTTGTCGAGAACACCCTAGCACCGGTGATGACCATGAGCTACGGTCTCTGTGAGTTGGACGAAGTGGGGTTTTTCAGTTTCGATGAAGGCGTACTACAGCAAGCCAACCTCGAAGGCATCACATTCCTCAACTCTTCGGGTGACAGCGGCGCTGCGGAGTGCGACTACACGTCGAGCCCGGCGGTGAGGGGATACTCAGTCAGCTATCCGGCGAGCAGCCCTGAGGCTACCGGAGTAGGCGGCACTCTGATTCCCTTTAACGAATACACCTCGCAGTTCTGGAACGCGGGTAACGGCACCGACGGTGGCTCTGCAGTGTCTTATATTCCCGAAAACGGCTGGAACGATCCCCAGGAATGGGGTGCGTTTTGCGCTGCGGCTAGTGGAAACTGTAACGGGTTCCCATTTAGCGATTGGCAGACTGCACAGAATTTCTTCGGCATCCTGGGCGGTGGCGGAGGTGTCAGCAACTGCACGAGCACGAACGGGAGCGGAGTGTGTCAGGGCGGTTTTCCGCAGCCGACGTATCAGTTAGGGCTAAGCGGGTTAAACCTCTCCGGCCAATCCGTCGCTCGATTCTCTCCCGACGTCTCGCTTCTAGCGTCGATCTATTGGCCATGATTTATTGTCTGCACCGCCCAGTCAGAGATCGGGGGATCTGGGTCCGCGAGTAGTTGTGCCGGCGGCATTCCTAGCGCAGTGGTGTGTAGTGGGAGTGGACTGTGCTCCGTTTTTGGGGGCACCTCGGTCGCCTATCCCATCTTTGCCGGTATGGTCACACTGCTCAATCAGTACCTTGGAGGCACGGGGCTGGGCAACATTAACCCGACTCTTTATTCCTTAGCAGCAACCCCTTCAAACGGGGCTTTCCACTCGGCGGTATCCACCCCGGCAGCGCTGACAGTCGGCTCGAACGGCGCCTACTGTACCCCGGGAACGCCGTCGAATCAGCCGGTGGCACTGCGGTGTCCGTCTGGCGGGTTCCTGGGGTTTGACGCCTCGAACTTCGATGCAACCACAGGCTACAATCTCGTGACGGGCCTCGGCTCCGTCGATGCCAACGCCCTCGCTATCGCTTGGGCCGCTGGTCGCGCGCCGTCCACCATTGCGGTTCAGTCGTCATCGGGATCGGTCATTCTTGGCCGGACAGTGACTCTGACCGCAACAGTGTCACCCGGACCGGGCATAATCAGAAACGAGACTGGCACCGTGACTTTCACCACCGACAATCCCTCGAATACAACCTTGGGAACAGCGACGCTCACGTCGGTGAGCAACGGTGTCGCCACGTTTACTTGGACACCAACCGCTTCTCAGGTCGGGACCAATAACATCAATGCCTCTTACGCCGGTGACGGCTACAACGCGCCTGCTGCGACCACAACCCCCGCCATCGTTGACGTCGTTTCCCCCGACTTCACTCTTACAAACACTACCGCCTCAAACCCGACCGTGCTCGCAGGACAAACGACGGGACCTGTTTACAGCTTCACAGTCACGCCGGGAAATGGGGAGACCACCTTCGCTGCCACAGTGACATTCAGCTGTAGTAGTTTCACCCCGACCGACCCAACGCTGACCAGCAGCAGTTGCACCTTCAATCCCACCTCGATTCCGGCCGGCACCAACGGCGTCGGAGGAGTCCCGGTAACAATCAACCTTGCCACTGCCGGTCCGAACCAGAACATAGGATCGCCGACGCGACAAATACGTCGTCGGGCTGACAACCGTCTGCCCTGGTTGCCACTGACCCTACCCCTTGCGGGCGTGGTTATGGTGGGGTTCGCGGGACGCAAGCTGTCCAAATACTCCGTGGTTGCCAGCCTGTGCCTCGCGTTGGCGCTCGCCGGTTTCCTGGTCGCCTGCGGTAGCAGTTCGCACCCGATCACCGTCGCAGTCGCCGGCCCAGGGAGTGTTTTCCCTAACAATGCTGCCGATAGCTGGCCGAATCAAACGGCACAGTTTGCTGCGACTCTTACCAACGACTCCGGCAATAAGGGGGTCACGTGGACTGCATCCGCCGGTTCGATTGACGCAACCGGCCTGTTCACGGCTCCAACAGTGGGAGCAAGTTCCCCGGTCACCATCACGGCAACTTCCGTGGCCGACACAAGCAAGACGGGAACTGCCTCGATAGCCCTAAAACCGACAACCGTGCCCGGGAGCTACGGGATTACCGTGACCGTAACCGAGGCGCAGACGAATCACAACCTGACCCCGGCCCCCACGGTGACCGTACAATAGGGAGCTGCAGTTATCAGCATCGGCAAACAAGGGCGCGGACAAGTTCCGCGCCTTTTTTTATCTTGCTGCGTCCCCAGGGCCCTGCTCAGGTAGGAACACCGTCCTCGGCTGTCGGCGGGAGCGAATCTCGCCGCTTCCCGTTCGCGTACATGGTTGACGGAAACGCTTTAGAGCAAGCGAGGTGGAAAGTGACCCGCGGGAGGGCGCCGAGCTTACGCTCGGCTTGGATGGCCGGGGGCGGCCGTCCCTCCACGAGCGCTCACTTCCCGCCTTCATCAGTCGTCGTCCGGGTCTTTCGGTGCCGTGTGCCGGTTCAGAAAATCCTGCACTTTCAAAGGCGATTGGATGGTCTGAAACTTTAAAGGCGTTTGATTGAAATTGAAGCAATCGGAGAGGTCGTCGGCGGCAGCGTCGGCGTAGCCGAGCGACGGCAGACTGAACGTGCCCTCGATGAACTTCAAGATGCTGCCGAAGTCGTGCTGGGCGTGCGAGATGTATTGCGCTTTTGCGTAGGGCGAGACCACGATCAGCGGGACGCGGAAGCCGTAGACGTAGCCGCATCCCCACTGCGCGCAATTGACCAGCACTTGCGGCGGCGGCACGTGATCGTACCAGCCTCCCCAATCGTCCCAGGTAATGAAGATGGCTGTGTCGGCCCAGTAGGGGCTGTTGCCGATCGCATTGACCACCGAGGCCACCCACGATGGGCCGCTCGTGCCGCTGGTTCCGGCGTGATCGGAATCCGTGCCGTCCGGAATCACCCAACTCACATCCTGCAACTGGTTGTTGGTGATGTCGGTGAGAATCTGCTTCTGATTGAGAATTACATGGTTAGTCCAATCCGATCCCACGCAGGCGGTGCCATTGGGCGGCGGCTGGTTTGGTCCGCAGATGTGCTGAATGGCCTCGGGGCCGGTCCAGATCGCGGGGGACGACGGCGTGTAATAGCGCCATGCGTCCCCTTTCGCCTCCAGCAGGTCGGTCAGGGTCTGGTGCTCAAAACACGGATAGATCGGGCTGTTGGAGTTTTCGTTGCCGGTTGGGTCGATCAACGCAACGTTGTCCGCCGCAGGTGCATCACATCCCGCGTTTGGCGCCCCGCCGCCGGGATTGTAGGCGTTTTCAGAGGCAAACAGATTGCTTGCGGAGGATGGAGCCGACGTCCCGGAAATGATGAACTGATGCGCCGGAAAACTGGGGCCCTGGTTGGTCTGGAACATGCGGTCCGCAAAGGTGTACTGCTCGGCCAACTGGAAGTAGGGCGCCGCCTCGACGGGGTCCACATAGGCAAACGTCAGGTCGGGCGCGGGGCAGTCTTTCGCACCAGGGCTGCAATGAACGGCAATCAAGTCCGCTCCGTCCATCTGGCATTGTCCCGACGAATTCAGGTCGCACATCTTGTTGAAGGCATCGTGGGAGTGACCGGGATCGTAGTCCACAGCAAGACTGATCTTCTTCAGCGGGATCGTATTGCCATGGGAGTCTTTTCCACTGCCGGCAATGTCCGCGCCGCGGCCGATCAGTACCTGGTCCTGGAAAAGATTGTCGGTGCTGCGGTTCTCCTGGAAAATTACGACGACGTGCTTGATTGTTCCAAGCGGAGGAGGATTTTGTCCGGGACTGCTGCCAGCACCGCCGCAGCCGTTGAGACTGACGAGAGTGCCTCCCACTGCGAATACGACACTAACGCATACCAAGATGCGAAATCTGTTCATTGCAGCCGTCACCTCGGGGGGTAAGGTTTTCAAAGACACGGCGCTCGGATGGCTTCCACGATTTTTCGCCGGTCAGCATCCGAAACTGAACGCCCAATACAGTTTTGTTGGATGCAAGTTCGGACGCGATTTGTAAACTCGCGCTGCAAAGTACGTCATGATTTTCCCGGCTCTTCGCTGCGGGGGCACGGACTTGCAGTTCGGTGCGTGGACCAAGTACTTCGCTAAGCCTTGTTTACACAATACGATATAGGTTTTTTATGAACCGCTAGATTGCGAGTATATGTTCGACCACATAGCGCAGTGACTCCGGGCAAAAGAGAGAGGTGGACGGATGAGATAGCGACAAATCTGATTCGTTCCCTTCGTCCCGGAACCCGCCAGCTAGCCTCAACTTGGAGGCAGTGCAGCTTAAGATATGACCGTTTCTTTACAAGTTCGTGACAATTCGTTCCATGCATTGCGCCTAACGTAAATTGTTCGAACCTGGGCTAGACACTCCACTGATACCCAGGTTCGTTCCAAACAATCGAGAAATCGCATCGAGGAGAACACTTATGTCGTACTCACGAAATTGGAAGCATGCAGCCGGGGTGGCCGCGCTCACTTTGACTTTCATCCTGTTCGCCGTCAGCTCCGGGCTGGCGCAACACTACACGAGAACCGATCTGACCGCGGACAACTCCAGCACCTCGCCCGCGCCGAACATCGATCCCAACCTCGTGAACCCGTGGGGAATGGCGCGCTCATCCGGTTCACCCTGGTGGATCTCGGACAACGGCACCTCGCTGTCGACGCTGTACGACAGCACCGGCGCGCCCAAGTCGCTGGTCGTTTCGATTCCCGCGCCCAATGGGCAGCCGGGTGGAACTCCCACCGGCGCCATCTTCAATTACACCGGCCAGTTTGAAGTTGCTGCCGGACAATCGGCGTTCTTCCTCTTCGCCACCGAAGACGGAACGATATCCGGCTGGAATCCCAACGTGAATGGGACTGCTGCGATCCTAAAAGTGAATCGAGCCGGGAACGCAGTCTACAAAGGGCTCGCACTGGCGATGACTTCGTCAGGTCCGCGGCTGTATGCATCGAACTTCATGAGCGGCACGGTGGATGTGTTTGATGGACATTTCCACTCGGTGCATGTGACCGGCGGTTTCGCCGATGCAAATCTCCCGCTCAACTACGCTCCATTCGGCATTCAGAATGTGGGCGGCAACATCGTGGTCACCTTCGCGCACCGTAAAGCCGGCTCGTTGGATGAAGATCACGGCCCCGGAGTCGGATACGTTGACGTGTTTGATGTTTCGGGAAAACTGCTGCTGCGGTTGAAGCATGGCCTGTACTTCAACGCGCCCTGGGGAATTGCTGAGGCGCCTGGGGACTTCGGTCCGTTCAGCCATCGCCTGCTGATCGGCAACTTCGGCGATGGACGCATCAATGCGTTCAACGCGGTCAGCGGAAAATTTGAAGGCACATTGCTGGACGCCACTGGCAATCCGCTGTCGATCGGCGGATTGTGGGGGCTGAGTTTCGGCGGCGATAACGCGACCAGCGGTTTCGCCAACCAGTTGTTTTTCACGGCAGGCGCAAATGACGAAGCCGACGGAATCTACGGCATGATCACCGCGACCAGCAGCGAACAACGAGGTAACGCTGAATAGCCTCCACGGGTCTGGCCGTGGTTCAACCCTCTCGCCTCGGCCAGATCCATTTTTGCAGCTGCTGTGCGGGCTGATGAACTGCATTCCCGGGAAAGCGGCTTCGGGATGCGCACGGCGCGACGGTCGTTTTGAGCGTAAAATATTAGCGCTCGAAGTATGGGAGGCCAGTATGCGTTCCTGCCTCGTTTATTTCTGCAAGCCTCTCCCTTTGGTTCGCATTGCTCTCATTGCAGTCTTGATCCTGGTGTCATCCGGCTGGACCTGCAATGCAATGATTGAGTTCCAAAGCTGTCAAGGCGCGGTGCCGCAACCCCAAACCACTTCTCTGGTGCCGGGCGCCATTCAAAGCGATGCGCAATCTGTTTTGCTGGAGGTAACCGGGAACAGGTTTAGTCCCCAATCGCAGATCCTGTGGAACGGAAGCGCATTGGAAACCACGTTCATGGATTCGCACCATCTTCAGACCACGATTACGCAGCAGACTTTCGAGTCCTTTGGCGGCTCAGCCGGAAGCAGCGTGCGGATTTCAGTAAGGTCGCAGGACTCGGTCGCGGATATGAGATGCCAGAATGGCGGAACCTCGGCCACCTTGGTTCTAGTCATCCACTAGCTAGGATGAGTTGGTGGGCAGTGCAGGACTCGAACCTGCGACCTCCTGCTTGTAAGGCAGGCGCTCTAACCAACTGAGCTAACCGCCCGCTCCGCGCGGGGATGGAACGACGCGTGGTTTGCCGCTCGCGGAAACTATTTTGAGAATACTGGACCGTTCCCTCGCCGGTCAAACGGCGGCACACTCGTGCTCCCGGCTCAAAAGCAACTTCATAACCACAGAGGACACAGGGAACACAGAGGCAAGCGCCTCTTGCTCTCCTCCGTGCAACCCTGTGCCCTCCGTGGTTGACCTCCTGCGCGGCTGCTACACTTTCTTGGTGCGCAAGTTAATCGTCAACGCCGATGATTTCGGTCTGACCGCGGGAGTGAATCGAGCGATCGTCGAAACGCACGCCGGCGGAGTTGTCTCGTCGACGACGTTGATGGCCAGCGGCGGCGCGTTCGAGGACGCGGTGACTGCGGCGCGCTCGGCACCGAATCTCTCGGTGGGCTGTCACGTCGTGCTGGCCAACGGAACGCCGGTGTTGCCGCCAGACGCGGTGGACACGTTGCTGGCGATTCGCTCGGCAGAACCGGAAAAGTTCTACACCAGTCTCTCGGCCTTCGCGGCGCGCGCCATGCTGGGCGGGTTTGATCGCGATCAACTGGTCGCGGAAGTGACGGCGCAAATCCGGAAACTTCAATCCGCCGGTGTCCAGGTAACGCACCTCGACACCCACAAACACGCCCACATTTTCCCCGAGATTCTGACGGCGCTGCTGCGGGCGGCACGGATCTGCGGGGTGCGCGCCATCCGCAATCCCTTTGTTCCCTTGAAGGCGATGCCGGCGCGGCAGTTCAAAGGCAAGCGGGACCTCTGGAAGCGTTACGGCCAAGTGCGGATGCTGCACACGTTCTCGGGGCAATTCCTGCAGCGGACCAGGAGGGCGGGACTGCTGACACCCGACGGCGTGGTGGGAGTGATCGAGACCGGATCGGGCGAGAACTCGGGCTATAGTTCCCTGCTGCGCCAGACGCTCGCCAGCCTGCCGGAGGGAACCTGGGAATGGGTTTGCCACCCCGGCTACAACGACGCCGACCTGGGCGCGGCGGGCACGCGATTGCTCGATTCTCGCGAGGAAGAGCGGCGTCTGCTAACCTCCCCTGAACTGCGGCAGTTCCTGGAGGAGCAGAAGATCCGGGTAATCAGTTACCGGCAGTTAGCAGAAACAGTCCCTGAAAACCGTCCCTGAATGACATGGGCAGGTGCCGAAAGTAGTGCTTCGCTCGTTACTGCACCGGCTAACTTTTGCAATACCGCGGCGCATCAGAGGGCGGTATCATCGCAGGAAGCGGATACGAGGATAAGTTATGCCTGAACATCAATCCGAACCCCGTCTTAGTGTGGACCTGCCAGTGCGGATATGGGGGATGAGTGCCGACGGACGCCCCTTTTCCCAACATGCCCGCGCCCAGAACATCAGCTCCGAGGGTGCGCTGATCTCCGGCGTAGACAATGAACTGAAAGTCGGGGACGTGGTCGGGGTGCAGTGCGAGGAGAAAAAGACGCGCTGCACGGTGATCTGGGTGGTGAACACCGGTCCGGTCAAGAAGAATCAGGTGGGTGTGAAGTTGGTGGCTAACCAGGAGTGCCCGTGGAAGAGCTACTTGCCCATGGAAGGCGCGACGGTGACGATTTCCGGCTCGAACCGGCGGCGCTGGCACCGGCACAAGCTGTCACTGCCCCTGGAAATTCGCGACGAGCGGATCAATTCGCCGATGCGCATCAACGCTACCGACGTGAGCGGCAACGGCTGCTACGTCGAGAACATGCTGCCGTTTCCGCTGGGCACCGTGCTGCGCCTCGACTTCTGGCTTGACTCGGAACGCGTCAACATCACGGCGGTGGTCCGGACGTGCGACCCGGGCGTGGGCAACGGAATTGAGTTTACCGGCATGCATACCGAAATGAAGGAGCGCATGCAGGCCTACCTGGACGCGATTGATCCGCAGATGGGAGTCTCGGCTCCAAAGGCTCAGTAGATTCGTGGTTATTCAAAACTGCAAGAGTATCTGATTTCTCGTAGAGACGCGGCTTGCCGCGTCTCCGACCGCGTCCAATGGAGACGGGGCAAGCCCCGTCTCTACACCAAAGCCTCGGCGTAGCGGGCGAGGACGATCGCGCGGATCAATCCACCCATGGTGAATTCGCGGGCCTCCAGCGCCACCGGCATCCCCAATTCGCGCAAAGTCGCCGAAGTTACCGGACCAATCGAAGCAAACTGGACGCCGCGAAGTGAACTGGGCGCGACCTTGCCCAGCAGTTCGGCAAAATTCTTCGCAGTCGAGGAACTGGTAAACGTGACGACGTGCGGACGACGAGTGGCATTCTTCATCAGCGCACGGAGACGCGCACGTGATTTCTCGGGTACCACGGTCTCGTAGGCTTCGACGACATCCACATGCGCTCCGGCTGCGCGCAGTTCTTCTGGAATCACGTCGCGTGCGACTTTCGCTCGGATCAGCACCACGCGCTTGCCGTTGATCTTGTCGCGCAACCCCTTCACCACCGACTCGGCGACATACTCCTCGGGCACCATCTTGACCTTCAGGCCATGCTTCACGATCGCCTTCTTGGTCGCGGGTCCGATGGCGGCGATCTGGAGCTTCTTGAGGCTCCGGGGCGCGATGCGAAGTTTGCGGAGTCGCTCCCACGTTGCTTCGACGCCGTTGGCGCTGGTCAGAATGAGCCAGTCGTAGGCCTTGATATTTTTCAGAGCATCGTCGAGTGGCTGGTAGGACTGCGGCTTGCGAATTTCGATGAAAGGGATTTCAACGATGGAAGCGCCCAGACTGCGCAGGCTGGCGGAAAGGCTGCCGGCCTGATGGCGGGCGCGACCGACTAGAATCCGGGTTCCGGCGAGAGGGTATTTTTCGTTGGGCTTGCGCATGCTTGGCCTTTAGCTCTTACCTTTTGGCTCTTAGCTTGAATCTTCCTTCCCGCTAATTGGAATATGGGCGACAAACAGCAGGTCCTTCGCTTCGCTCAGGATGACAATTCTTAATAAGTGACAATTCTTGGATGGGCGATTGTTTCATGGTTGTTGCGGTAGAGCGAAGCCTTCGCCGTAGACTTCTTCGAGAATAACATCGCCGCCCCTGCGCAAGAGCGTCTCGCCTACTTCTTCGCCCAGGCGCACGGGATCATCACCCTCGCGGGTTTCGCGGAGAACCTTGGTTCCGTCGGGATGCGCGACCAAGGCACTCAAACGAATGCGGCCTGCTATTACCTCGGCAAAGGCTCCGATCGGGACTTGGCAGCCGCCGCCTAGTTTGTTGAGCAGGGCGCGCTCGCAGGTGGTCGTGGCGCGGGCGGCGGCGTCATCCAGAAAGGCGAGCAGTGCCCGCGTTGTGCTGTCGCCGTTGCGAATCTCGATGCCCAGGGCGCCTTGTCCGGCAGCGGGGGTCATCACTTCTGCTGGGATGACCTGACGAACCAGTTGCGTTTTTCCCAAGCGGTTCAGTCCGGCGGCGGCCAGAATGATGGCATCGTACTCTCCGGCCTCAAGCTTACGCAGGCGCGTGTCCACGTTGCCACGGAGTGGATGAATGTGCAGGTCCGGACGAACCGCCATCAACTGGGCTTGGCGGCGCAGGCTGCTGGTGCCGACGTTCGCCTGCTGGGGTAATTCTTCGATGCCGGCAAACTTCACGGAACAGAAAACGTCGCGTGGATTTTCGCGGGTGGTGACGGCAGCAATTTCGAAATCGGAGGCCAGTTCCGTGGGCAGGTCTTTCAGGCTGTGTACAGCGAGGTCGACGCGATTTTCCACCAGGGCTTCTTCGATTTCCTTGGTGAACATGCCTTTGGTGCCGACTTTCGCGAGGGCGACGTCGGTGATCTTGTCGCCTGTGGTCTTGATGATCTCGAGTTCCACCGTGTGGCCCTGAGCGCGTAGCAGGTCGGAAATGTGATGGGCCTGCCAGAGAGCGAGTTGGGAGCCGCGGGAGCCGATGCGCAGGCGGGCCATCAGTTTTGGTTTCCTTTATCTGAGTTCCCTCGACCAGACTTCGAAGCGCTGGCTTTGTCTCCGTCCTCGTGCAGGTTGAAGAGGCGACGCACCAGTTCGATGACAGTCGTGGACTCGGGATCGCGCGCGGCGGTTTTCAGTGTGCTGATGGGAGTGTGCATGATTTTGTTGACGATTCCCCGAGTGAGCGCTTCGACGGCGAGTTCCTGGTCGGTCGTCATCGTACCGAGACGTCCTCGAACGCGATCAATCTCGGCCTGACGGATCGTTTCCAGATGGTCTTGCAGGCTGACGATGGTCGGAACCACGTCGAGAGTCTGCAAGCGGGCGTGGAATTTGTCGACTTCGCCATTGACGATCGCCTCCGCCTTTTCCGCTTCCTTCTTGCGGTCGGCGACGTGGGAACTCACCGCCTGCTGCAGATCGTCGATGTCATAGACAAAGAGGCCGTCAAGCTTGTTCATTTCCGGATCAACGTCGCGCGGCACGGCGATATCGATGAAGAACATGGGCTTGTTCTTGCGCAGCGCCATCAGCTTTTCGCCGTGTTCGCGCCGGAAGATAAAGTGCGGCGAGCCGGTGGAGGTAATCACGATGTCGGCGCGATCGCAGGTGTCGTAGAGTCGGCTGAATTCGATCGCCTGCCCGTCAAATTTCTGCGCCAGACGAATGGCGCGGTCGTAGGTACGATTGGCGACAAAGAGAGATGCGGCGCCGTGCGCGAGCAGATGCCGGGCCGCTAATTCGCTCATCTTCCCAGCTCCCACCAAGTAGACGTTCTTCCCATGCAGGTTCCCGAAGATTTTCTCGGCCAGTTCGACGGCTACCGAAGCAATCGAAACCGACGACGATCCGACGGCGGTTTCGGTACGGACGCGCTTGGCTACGGCAAATGCCCGGGTGAGCAGCTGATCGAGTTGTGCGCGCACGGCTCCGACAGCGCGGGCCGTGGCATAGGCTTCCTTGACCTGTCCCAGGATCTGGGGTTCGCCGACGACCATGGAATCGAGGCTGGCCGCTACTCGGAAAATGTGGCGGACGGCCTCATCTTCGCGGAATTCATAGAGATGAGTTTCAAACTGGCTGAGATCGGTCTCGAAATATTCGCGCAGGAATTCGCGCAGGTCGCCGGTGCCATTCCTCATGTTGGCGATGAATTCGACACGGTTGCAGGTCGAGACGATCATGCCTTCCGCAACCGATGGATGCTCGGCCAGCTTCTTACATGCGTCGGGCAAACGCGATTCGGGAATGGCCAGGCGCTCGCGTACTTCGACGGGCGCGGTCTTGTGATTGACGCCGATGAGCTGGAATCTCATGAGGCGATAAACCTGTGCATTCCGCTGAAGTAGTTGGCGATCCAGGCCACGATGGCCGCGACGAACGCGGCACTGGCCAGCAAGGCGGCCCGGCGTCCGCGCCACCCGGCATTCAGCCGCGTGAATACCATCAGCAGATATACGGCCCACATCAGAACGGAAAGCAGAATCTTGGGATCGGAAAAATCAATGTGACCATAGGTGGATTCGGCGACCACCGAACCGGCGATCAGGCCCAATGTCATGAAAGGAAATCCGAGCATGAGCGAGCGGTAGCCGATATCGTCAATGGTCTGGAGGGCGGGCAGTCGCGAAAACATTCCGCTCGGACTCTTGGATTTCAGGGCGCGTTCCTGCATGAGGTAGAGGAGGCTGGCGCCAAAACTGAGGAACAGGGCCGCGTATCCGGTGAAGATCATGAGGATATGCACGGCGAGCCAGCCCTTCTTCACGACATCCGAGGCAAAGACGAGCGGCTGCTGACCGGTGGCGGCGACGAAGGTCAGCAGAAAGACCAAGGGGAAAACCACGATACCCGGGGTGGTCGTCTTATAGATCAGATAGGCAAGCATGAAGACGACCATGATCAGGAAAGCCAGCAGCGACTCCGAATTGTGCACCGAAGCCGAGGCGAGCTGGCCGGTCTCCACGACCGCTTCGGTCAGCGAAACCAGATGAAACACCATGCCGAGGTAAGAGGCATGGAGTGCGACTTTGCTCAGGATTTCCGAGGTGCGAGTCAACGCCACCAAGGCATAGAGCAATCCCGCGGCATAACAGATGAGCGCAACGCGCAGCCAGACTAAAGTCATCATTCTTAGGTGCTTCCGCAGGCCGGTGTCGTACCCCCCACCCCGCCTGGGTGATTATAGTTTGCCGGGTGGAGTCGGTGGGAGGAAACGGACCCTGTCACAAGTGCATGTGACGTCGGTCACATTGGGCTGACGCGGGGAATCACCCTGGAGAGACGGACAATGACGACATGGGGCAGCGGTGTAACCGTGATTTTCCGCCGGCTACGCCGCAGGAAGCTTGGGCAGGTCGGGGGATCCTGCGGACAGGTTTAGCGCAAGACTTCCACGGGGCCGCCCAGCGTAAAGGTCAGCTCGCTGTTCGTCCCGCCGATTTGAAGTGGCAACGAGTCTGTCTGTACCTGGTACGTTTTCCCTGCCACCGTGACCGCCGTGATGGTCGCGTATTCCGCGTAATTGACGTAGGGCATTCCGGTGTAGGGTACGCCGGCATAGGAGTATGGGATGTCGAAAAAAGTCCGCGACACTTCCACGGTAACTTGCGACAGAGCGGGAATGGGGGTCGCGAATCCTACGCGGACGGGGACCACAGTTTTGTGTGCTCCGATGTCGACTTTGAGCTCTGTCCCCGCAGGAACAATAATCACGTCCGCAGTAGAATCCTTGGGCTGGTCGAGAACTGAACCACCGGGAGAGCACCCACCAGGGTTACCTTTGTTGCCAACTGTCTCGGCCGGCTTGCATTTGGTTGTTGCAGCACTCTTACTTTCTTTGGACTGAGCGTCTTGAGCTTGGGGTAGATTTGGCGAGCCAGTTATTCCAGGGGTTGGCGCCACCGATCCAGGGGTGAGGTCGTCATTGGTCAGGGTCTTAGAGGCTTCACCATTTTTCTCGTGTTGTTTTCGAACTTCCTTTTGTTCGCGAGCTACGTCACCAAGAGATTCGGTTTGTGAGAACAATTGCGTGCCGGTAAACATGGCCAGTAACAGCAGGACCGAAGCGATTGTTCGTAGTGCCAAGGAAATCCCAGACATAGAAACGCACCTTTCACCAGGAAGCCAACAGACATCTAGTCTGACTTTACGTGGTCACTGGTGGCTATTCAACGTGACGAAAGACATGGCTGGCCGCTTCAGAATCTCCTTTCGTTGCAATAGTTTCGCTTCAAGTCATCACTCTTAAGCATCCCAAACACGGACCGTCACCCTATTCCACACCTAACGACGCCAGCGATTCTTCCAGCGACTGCAAGTCGATCCATAGCTGCCGGCCTTGCGCCTGCATATCTTCCAGTTCGTCGAAGGCGTGGAACAGACGCATCTTGACGGCGGCGTACTGCTCGGAATCGGCGAGGGGACGACCGTGGGATGTGGACCAGGTGGCGACGACTTGGTGCGGAAGGAAGATACTGACCGCGTAGGTCAGCTTGCGATCGGAAGTGACATCGAAGATGTACTCGTCGGCAGCGGATTGCGGGGCCGGACGTTTTCCCACGAAATAGTACTGGTACACGTAGCCTTGAGAGCCGGTATAGGTTTTGAGGCGGCGGATGGTCATAGGAGCCAGTCGTCGGTCGTTGGTCGCTGGCGATCAGACAACAACGTCAAAAGCTTTAACCACAGAGGGCACAGAGGTCCACAGGGGAAAACCAATTCAATGCCCTGCCCTGACTACGAACCAGCGAACGACTAACGACTATCGACTAGCACTATTCCCCGGCGAAATCACTCTCCCATACTCGCTGGCGCGCGCAATGCGATCGAACATGCGCCAGGCGGCGAGCGAGATGTTGCTGATGGCCTCTTCTCCGTCGCGCTCGCGACGCAGGTACGTGGTCATGACGCAGAGGATATACGGCCGCTTGTCGACGAAGATCACTCCCGAATCGTTGCGCACACCTTCCAGCGCGCCGGGCTTGTTGGCGATCTTCAAATCGTCGGGGAGATTGCGCGGAATCCAGCTGTCCTTGTGAGTGGAAAGGATTTTGAAAAAATCGTCGGTCATCTCTTTATTCAGGATCTGACCGCGGTAGAGCGCCTGGAGAAGGCTCAACATCTCGTTGGGCGTGGAAATATTTTCGCGACCCTCTTCAGCAGCCTTGAGGTCCATCATCTTGCGGCGAAGCTTGGTTTCGTGCAGGCCCTGTGCCGTCAGGAAGGCATTCACGCTGTCCATGCCGACACGGTCGATTAGGACATTGGTGGCGGAATTGTCGCTGACGGCCACCATCATGGTCGCGAGATCACGCAGCGTGATCCGGGTGACGCCGGGCGTGAGGCCGCCCATGATGTCGCTGTCCTGCACCAAGTCGGCAGCGTTGACTGTATAGAGATCCGTGAGTTTCAGTTTGCCTTGCTGGGCTTGCCGGTAAAGCTCGGCGAGAACACAGATCTTGATGGAGCTGGCCTGCGCGAAAACGTCGTTGGCGTGAAGCAGGTACTTGTGGCCGTCCGTGAGATCGACAATGGCAACGCCCATCACCCCATCGAGACTGCGGTCGACGTCAAGAATGGATTTCTCCAGCTTCATCCAGAGGACCGTCTGCTTCTCGGAGGGAGGCGGAGGTGGAGTTTGAGCGGACGCGAACGCGGCCAGAAACAGACCGGCCAAGATCACGTAAACAGCGACTGCCCGTTGCGCGACAAGCTTTCTTTGCATGACTTAGATCTTTGCCTCGCGCAGACGTTTGACTGCGGTCTCGGAGGTGACTGGAGAATAATAAATCTCTTTGAAGGTGTACGACCTCGCCTTCGACTCGATGATGGGCAAAATCTCGATGTGCCAGTGGTAATCCTCGTCGAGGGTTTTCCAATATCCGAGTGTTTCCGAAGGGTGCTGGCTGTTGGGCGAGGTGTGGAGCACGAGGTGGAAGGCTTCGGTAACCGTGCGAATGCGCTGCAGGGTGCGCCGCAGGAGCGCGGCCAGATCGGTCACGCTGCCCACTCGCGAGGAGCCGGTACGCTCAAAGGAAGATTCGTGGCTGCGAGGCATAATCCAGGTTTCGTACGGGACCCGCGGCGCATAGGGACAGAAAGCAACGTAGTCGCCGCGAATTTCCACAATGCGCATATTCTGACGCTCCTCCTGTGCCAGAATGTCGCAGAAGACGCAGCGCTCCTTGGTTTCAAAATAGTCGCGTCCAGCGCGAAGTTCATAAAGGACACGGCGCGGCACGAACGTGGTGGCAGTGAGTTGGGAGGTAGGGTGTTCGAATTCCTGTCCGGCTCCCTCGCCGTGATTTTTGAAAATGCTGATGTACTTAAAGCGGCTGTCACGCTTTAAATCCTGAAGCCGCTGTGCGGCCAGACGCAGGAACTGCTCCACCTCGACGTCGCTTGCGTTCCAGAGGTGTCCGTCGTGGCGCGGATTCTCTAGCAGAACCTCATGAGCACCGACCGATCCCATGCGGTCGTAGAGGCCATCGCCGCGGCGGGCCGGCTCGCCTTCGATGTGGTAGAGCGCCTGCGGATGGACCAAGGAGCGCGCCGACCATGCGCTACCGCTCACTCCGGGCAAGGTTGCGATGACTTGGCCGGGTTCGGCCGATGGACCGCAAAACCGGCACGCTTGGGAGCGTGGAGTGGGCTCGATGACATCGTCACCCGTGATCACCCAGGATCGGGTGATGGGATCTTTGCGGAGTTCCATGGCGTAAGAAGAACAAAAGAATTTGTAATTTGCAATTGGTGATTTGTAATTCAAGCCGCATCCCTGATTAACCAGCGGACGCCTGGGGCCATTCCAGCATAGAATTGCAGATTACAAATTACAAATTGCCAATCACTCATTTTCCTATGTCTGAGCCCTCGACGCCGCTGATGCGGCAGTATGCCGCCATTAAGAAAGAGCACCCGAACGCTCTGCTGTTCTTCCGGCTAGGGGATTTCTACGAGCTTTTCTTCGACGACGCAGTGCTGGCGGCGCGCGAATTGCAGATCACATTGACCTCGCGCAACAAAGAAAAAGGCGTGGACATTCCGATGTGCGGCGTACCTTACCATGCCGCCGACGGGTATATCGCAAAACTGATCCGGCGCGGATTTAAGGTGGCAGTCTGCGAGCAGGTGGAAGACCCGCGCTTGGCGAAGAAACTGGTACGGCGCGAGGTAACGCGCGTGGTCACGCCGGGCACGGCGGCAGATTCGTCCCTGAACGCGGAGGAGAATAACTTTCTCGCGGCCGTGGCAACGGTCGGAGATCGGGTGGGTTTTGCGGCGCTCGACCTTTCAACCGGAGAGTTTCGAGCTACGGAGTTCGCGGGCGAGTCGGCTGGACGGCGTATTCAAGAAGAACTTGAGCAATTGCGGCCAAGGGAGATGCTGTATGGGTCTTCGGCGCCTTTGTTGGAGCGGACGACTACGCAGATGCGGAGCTTCGCTCCGCTTGACGGGCCAGAGGCCCGTCACCACACAAGTCTCTCCACCGGCACAGCGCCGATTGCTCGCGTTTCGGGCTTCGGCTGGGCCGAGACTCCTTTAGACGATTGGATCTTTGCTCCTGACCACGCCATCCCGCTTCTCGAAAATCATTTTGGAGTGCTTTCGCTGGAGGGCTTCGGGCTGGCCGGGAAACCGGCGGCGGCTTCAGCGGCGGGAGCGATTCTGTACTACATCCGGTCCACGCAGCGCGGCACGCTCGATCATGTGGACCGCATCGGCTTCTACGAGCGGCAGAATTGCCTGGTGCTCGACGCGGTGACGGTGCGCAACCTAGAGTTGATCGAACCGCTGTTCGCGGGAACCGACGCCGGAGTGACCCTTTTCCGCTGCCTCGATGCGACCGTGACGCCGATGGGCAAGCGCCTGCTCCGTATGTGGATGCTCCGCCCGTCTTTGGATCGAGGCGAAATTGAGGGTCGATTAGATGCCGTTGCAGTGCAGGTTAAAGATACGGTCCGGCGCGAAGAGTTGCGGCGCTCACTTGACGGAATTCTGGATCTCGAGCGACTGCTGAGCCGGGTCACGCTGGAAACGGCGAATCCGCGCGACGTGCTGGCTCTGGCGGCTTCGCTTGGGCGAATCCCGAGGGTGCGAACGGTGCTGGATGGGCTGGCGGCGGCGCGGCTGGCCACTCTGCGTGGAGCGATTGACGAACTGGGGGATCTGCGGGAGAAGATCGAACGCACGCTGGTGCCGGAACCTCCACTGACGTTGAGTGATGGCGGCGTGATCGCGCCCGGCGTTGATAAGGATCTGGATGAACTGCGCGACCTGAGCCGCAACTCGAAGCAGTACCTGGCGCAAGTGGAGATTCGCGAACGCGAGCGGACGGGGATTGGGTCGCTCAAGGTTAAGTTCAATTCGATTTTTGGTTACTACATCGAGATTTCGAAAGCGAACCTTCATCACGCACCCGCCGACTACGAGCGCAAGCAGACGCTGGTGAATGCCGAGCGTTTCACGACCCCAGAGCTGAAGGAGTACGAGTCGAAGATTCTGGACGCGCAGGAGAAGATCGTCGAAATCGAGCGGCGGCTGTTTGCCGAGTTGCGGTCGTCAATCGCGGCCGAGGCTAAGCGCATCCGGCAAACCGCGCTGGCGCTGGCGGAAGTCGATGTACTGGGCTGCATGGCGCAGATTGCAGCGCTGCGGAATTACTGCCGTCCGCGGTTTGAGCAAAAAATCGACGAAGCTGAAAAGACCGCGGACGTCCTTGATCTGGAGATTGTCGAAGGCCGTCATCCGGTGATCGAGCTGCAGGAACTGGCGGCAGGGAGCGAGCGCTTCGTTCCCAACGATCTGTTCTTGGATTCATCGACGCACAATATTGTGGTGCTGACGGGGCCGAACATGGGTGGCAAGAGCACCTATCTGCGCCAAGCGGCGCTGATCGTGATCATGGCGCAGATGGGCTCGTTTGTTCCCGCGCGCGCTGTGCGGCTGGGCATTGTGGACCGCGTGTTTACGCGGATCGGCGCCAGCGACAACGTGGCTCGGGGGCGATCGACATTTATGGTCGAGATGACAGAGACGGCGGCGATTCTGCACACGGCGACGGCGCGGTCGCTGATCCTGCTCGACGAAGTCGGGCGTGGCACTTCCACCTATGACGGGCTGGCAATTGCTTGGGCGGCCGTCGAGTATCTGCATGTGCGAGTGCGGGCTAAGACTCTGTTTGCCACGCACTACTTCGAGCTAACCGAATTGGCGGAGCAATTGAGCGGGGTGAAGAACTATCACGTGTCCGTCAAAGAGACCGGCGGCGGCGTGGTTTTTCTGCGCCGGGTCGAACCGGGCGCGGCCGATCGCAGCTACGGAATCGAAGTCGCGAAGCTGGCGGGATTGCCGAACGAAGTCGTGGTGCGTGCGCGGGAGGTGCTGGCCGAGCATGAATCGTCCGAGCACCGGCTTTCGGGACATTTGACGCCGGGCGCGGAAGCGGAGCGTCCCACGCAGTTGACCATTTTCACACCGCTCTCGCAGCCGGTGCTGGAAAAGCTTCGCGAAGTGGATTTGAACCGGCTGACGCCGCTGGAAGCGCTAAACTTGCTGGCGGAGCTAAAAAAGGAAATCTAACCGCCGCGACGCGGGGTACGCCGAGAAAACAGAATGAAACAAAATGCCGCAGCGACCAAACGAGAGATAACGATCGACAGCGACTGGATTACTACGGCTGCGATGGTAGTACTTCTCGTAACTTCTGGTTGGATATTCATCTGGGAAATGCGTGATCTAGTCTCTGGCAACGTGGCTGCTAGGGAATCCATAGCTGACGGTCTCGACGGGTTCTTATTCTTTGTGTTCGCATTTCTGTTCCGGCCCAAATACTTGAAGATTGCCCTCTCTATGTTTGGAGTAGGCGTAGAAGCTGCCTTCGTGCCGGGCCACCCCCATGCTTCTACTCACGTTCAACACGCCGCCGCAACCGGCGGAGCGCTTCTCAAGCAGGTCGCGTTGACAATCATTTTCGTTGCCGTCATTCAATGGTTCAGATCTGTGGTTCACTGGAATCAATTCCACGAACAGGGACCTGACTCCTAACTACCATGCAAATCGGCCAACTCCTAATTATCGGCTTCGACGGAACCGAGATATCTCCGCAGCTCACTTCCCTGCTTACGAAGATTCAGCCGGCGGGGGTGATTCTGTTTGCCCGCAACATTACCGGAGCGGAGCAGACGCATACTCTTCTGCGCGACTGCCAGCAGTGCGTGGCAACGCCGCTTTTCACTTGCGTGGACCTTGAAGGCGGCACGGTGGACCGCTTTCGCAGCGTGATCGGGTCGGCGCCTTCTCCGGCAGAGGTTTTTGTCACGGGCAACCGGACGCTCTTTCGCAAGCATGGGCGCGTGATCGGCGAGAACTGCAGAGCACTTGGCTTCAACCTGGATTTTGCCCCGGTGCTCGACTTGGCCTTCGAGGCTTCGCGCTCGGTGATGAGTTCGAGAGCGGTTTCGGACGATCCGAAGCAGGTGGTTATCTACGCACGCGAGTTTCTGCGCGGATTGGGCGATGCCGGCGTGCTCGGCTGCGGCAAACACTTCCCCGGATTGGGCGAGGCCACGCTTGATACGCATCATGAGCTTCCCATCGTAGACAAGCGGCTTCGCAAATTGTGGGAGCAGGATCTGATTCCTTATCGCGCACTGCGGCGCGAGTTGCCTCTGGTCATGGTTTCGCACGCGGCATTTCCGGCAGTGACGAAAGCGCGGACACCGGCGTCGCTCTCGAAGAAGTTCGTCACTGACATTCTGCGCAAGAAGATCGGCTACCGCGGCCTAATCTGTTCCGACGATCTGGAGATGGGCGGCGTATTGGCGGCCGCTCCGATCGAGGAGGCGATGATCGGGCACATCCGCGCCGGGGGCGATCTTGGGCTGATCTGCCATCAGGAAGATTTCATTCTGCGGGCGCACGAAGCGATGGTTCGCGAGGCGGAACGCGACGGCAGGTTTGCCCGGCGCGTACGGGACTCGGCACGGCGCGTGCTGGCCTTGAAGAAGAAGTCGCTGTCGAGACGCCATACTCCTGCTCCCACTCCTGCACGAGTTGAGAAACTGACGCGCCAACTCTGGGAGTTTGGGGAAGAGATTCGGATGGCTACCCTCGCTCGCGAGGAACGCGCATGATCGTTGCCGGCGTGATGAGCGGTACTTCGGCAGATGGGATCAATGTGGCGCTGGTGCGCTTCGACTCACGGTCCGGACGGGCCAGAGGCCCGTCACCACACAAGAATCGACATGCAGAGTTCACACTTGTTGGCCACGAGGAGTATCCGTTCCCTGCCTCGGTGCGACGGGCGATTTTGGGGATGATGAACGCGGAATTAGCCCGCGTTGCAGACCTGGCGCGGCTCAACTTTCTTCTTGGGGAACTCTACGCTGAGGCGGTGGCAAAAACTGCGCGCAGGCATCGGGTGAAGATTGACTTGGTTGGATGCCATGGCCAGACGCTGTATCACCAGGGAGTGGCCGAGCGTTTTCTCGGGCGAAAGCTGGCGGTGACTTGGCAAACGGGGGAAGGTGCGGTGGTTGCGGCGCGACTGGGTGTGCCGGTCGTGTCTGATTTTCGGCCTGCGGATATGGCAGCGGGCGGCAAAGGCGCTCCGCTGGTTCCCTTCCTTGATTACTCTCTGTACCGCTCATCACGTATCGGGCGCATCGCGCAGAATATTGGCGGGATTGCGAATCTGACGGCGATCCCCGCGGGCACTGCGCTCCGCCATGTGCTGGCTTTCGACACCGGGCCTGGAAACATGGTGATCGACGCAACAACGGAAGAGCTTTTTGAGAAACGCTACGACCGCGACGGCAAGATCGCCGCCTCTGGACGCGTTCTGGATGAGGTGATTGCGCGGTTGCTGCGCGCGCCTTTCTTCCGGCAAAAACCGCCGCGGACGGCGGGCCGCGAGGAGTTTGGCCGGGAGTATGTGGGACGATTTCTTCAGATCTGCCGCGGCGCCAGTAAAGCCGACGTTGTGGCCACGGCAACCGCTTTGACCGCGCGATCCATTGCCGAGGCGGTGCAGCGCTTCGTGTTGCCGCGATTTGGCGGGCGGCGAAAGGCGCCCGGTCACCAAATGATTGTGTCGGGCGGAGGTACGAAGAATCTGACGTTGATGGCGATGTTGCGACAGGAAATCGCACCGTTGGGGGTCGCACTACATTTCTCGGATGAGTTCGGACTTCCAGCGGAGGCGAAGGAGGCCGTGGCTTTTGCGCTCCTCGCGCATGAAACGTGGCATCGGCGGCCGAGCAACGTGCCCTCGGCTACCGGGGCGAAGCGGACGGCGATCCTGGGGAAAATCTCGTATGCGTGAGGCGGCCTGGGTTGAGCGCGCACAAAGCAGGTCCTTCGCTGCGCTCAGGATGACAATTTTTCTTCTATTCATTAGTTCATGGGTACTGCCGCTCCTCTCCTGTTCACAAGCTCCCGATCCGAACACTCTAGTGATGATCATTGAAAGCAGCCCGACGAATCTTGACCCGCGAGTAGGAATCGATGCGCAATCGGAGCGCATCGGCGAACTTCTCTTTGACGCATTGCTTACGCGTGATGAGCACTTGAATGTTCAGCCCGGATTGGCGGAGCGCTGGGACATTCCAGATCCGTTGACTTATGTCTTCCACCTGCATCATGGCGTGACCTTTCACAACGGGCAGGCGCTTAGTGCGCGGGATGTGAAGTGGACTTTCGACTCTCTGCTCGAGGGCAAAATCCGCAGCACAAAATCAGCGGCTTACCGTTTCGTGGACCACATTGATGCCCTCGACGATTCCACCGTGGTGTTTCATCTGAAGGAGCCTAACTCAACCCTGCTGTGGAATCTCTCCGAAGGCGCGAGTGGAATTGTCCCCTACGGGTCGCTCGATGAAATCACACGCAAGCCCATCGGGACGGGGCCGTTTAGGTTTGTTAGCGCCGAGCAGGACAAAGAAGTCATCGTAGAACGCAATGACAACTACTGGGGAACGAAGGCCCGCTTAGCTCGCGTGCGCTTCATTGTTGTGCCGGATGCTACGACCCGGGCACTCGAATTGCGCAAGGGGAGCGCCGATGCCGCGATCAATGCACTCACTTCCGACACGATCGTGGCGCTGGAACGAGAAGCAAACCTGCAGATTGAGCGGGCACCGGGCACGGTGCTCTCCTATCTGGCGTTCAATTTGCGCGATCCGACGTTGCAGGACATGCGGGTTCGTCAGGCGATCGCGTATGCTATCGACCGCGGCCCTCTTTTGCAGTACATCTGGCGCGGCTTCGCGCAGCCCGCTCTGAGTGTGCTCCCACCGCAAAGCTGGGCGTATGACAAGGATGTGGCGGCTTACCCGCACGATCCAGAGAAAGCTCGCCAGTTACTTGACGCAGCCGGCTACCGGAGTCGTGACGGCGTTCGTTTTCACCTGACGATGAAGACGTCGACCGAGGAGTCCACGCGGCTGCTGGCAGCTGTGTTGCAGCAGCAATTGCGCGACGTGGGTATCGCGCTCGATATTCGCACGTTTGAGTTTGCTACATTTTTTGCCGACGTCACCAGCGGAGCTTTCCAGCTTTATTCGTTGCGCTGGATCGGAGGCAACGAGGACCCTGATATTTTTGAGTACTCTTTTCACTCTAACCGGTTTCCGCCTAAAGGCGCGAACCGCGGTTTCTATTCCAATCCCCAGATCGACAGCCTGATCGACCAAGCGCGCCGTGAGACTGATCAGAATGTCCGCAAGAAGATGTACGGGGAAGTTCAGGAGATTCTGGCGCAGGATGTGCCCTATATCAACCTGTGGTACTTCGACAACGTCCTCGTACACACGCGGCGGGTGCGAAACGTGACCCTGAATCCGTCAGGGAATTACGACTTTCTGAAAACGGCTGAGATCAGTAGCCAGTACCAGTAACCAGTTTTCAGCGTGATAACATCAAACTCGCGCACACCCGCGAGGGTCAGCAGCGTTGAGACCTAAGACCTGACACCTGAGACCTTATTTTGAAGATTCTTTTTATTGGTGACATTTTTGGGCGTCCGGGACGGACGATCGTGAAAGATCGCCTGCCCGAACTGCGCCAGCAACACGCCGTGGATCTGGTCATCGCCAACTGTGAAAACGCCGCGGCTGGGTTTGGAATTACGCCTGCGCTGGCGGAAGAACTTTTCGACCTGGGCATCGACGTGATGACCACCGGAAATCACGTCTGGGATAAACGCGAGATCATCGAATACTTCCAGATGGCAGACGGCAATCCGCACAGTCCGGCGCGCCGGTTGTTGCGCCCGGCAAACTTCTCGCCGAACTTGCCCGGTTGGGGAGTGTATGAAGGCCAGAAAAACGGCATCGGTTATGCCGTCGCGAACCTTCAGGGACGTGTGTTCATGGGATCGAGCGACGATCCTTTTCGCTTCGCGGACCGGCTTCTGGAGCAGATCAAGGCGAAGATTGTGTTTGTGGATTTCCATGCCGAAGCCAGTTCCGAAAAAGTTGCCTTTGGCTGGTATCTTGACGGACGCGTGACCGCCGTCGTAGGCACACACACTCACATTCCCACCGCAGATGAAACTGTCCTGCCGAAAGGGACGGCGTACATTACGGACGTCGGCATGACCGGGCCCTATGACAGTGTCATTGGGGTGAAAAAGGAATTGGTGATCGACAGGTTTCTCAGCGGGATGCCGGCGCGCTTCGAGGCAGCCAACGGCGACGTCCGCCTGTGCGCCGTAGTGGTGCAGTGCGACGACCAGACCGGGCGCGCCACAGGGATGGAACGGTTAATGCTGCGGTGAAGGCCGCTGTGTCGACATCAGCAAAGGCAATGAGCGGTTGTGTGCTGCCTACTCTCGCAGCTCCGCCGGAAGCCCGCTGTTGATCGCCGCTCGCACCTGGGCCATCAGGCAATCGCGCTCTCCGAAATCGGCGGGCTCGATGGGATCGTGAAATTGCACTGTCACCATCCCCGGACGAATCGCAAACCGCGCCTTCGGCATGACTTCTTCGGTGCCTGAAATCGTGATGGGAACCACCGGAACTTTGCACTCCTCGGCGAGATAAAACGGGCCTTTCTTGAAAGGCAGGAGCTTGCCATCAAAGGAGCGCTTCCCTTCCACGTAGATGGTCATGTTCAATCCTTGCTCGATGGCTTTGACCGCGTCGCGCACGGCCGAGATGCCCGCATCGCGGTTTCCCCGATCCACCGGCACAAGCGATCCGATGAGCATGATCCTGCCCAGAATTGGAACCTTAAACAGCTCCTTCTTTACCATCACCGAAGTGCGGCGCGGGATCAGAGGCAGCGTGATGGGCGGATCGAGATTGGAGATGTGATTCGACATGAAGATGTAGGTGCGCGCCGGATCAAGTTTTTCCAATCCCACCGTCCGCACTTTCACCCCAGCGATGCGCACGCCAGTAAAGGCGGCAAACATGCAACCGCGGTACAGGAAGGTGATGTCCTTGGTCAGATAGGTCCAGGGAAACCCCAAGAGCGCCGCGAACTGGAGGGCAGCGGCCCAGAACACGAGCATGAGAATGGTGCGGATCGGCGACGCAGTTCTTTCCCTGCGATTGTGAGTTGCCACTTTCACCGCCGACTCCGTACGGTCCACGATTCTCTCTGGTCTTCCTCTGTGCACCTCTGTGTACCCTGTGGTTGACAAAACCTGCAACCACAGAGGACACAGGGTTTCACAGAGGAACTACTGGTTTGCTGTTTTTAGATTCCGCAAGCGCGTCGGTAGCTTCTCATAGATGCCGCCGAATCCGCCATTGGAGAGAATGGCAACCACGTCGCGCTCGCGCAGTTCCGGCGCAACTGCGTTCACGATGGCATCGGCGTCAGCGAGGATGCGCGCCTGCTTTCCGTGCTTCTGGATCTCAGCGATCACTCGATTCAGATCGAGCCGTTCCGCCTCAGGAATCGCCTCCGACTTGAAGATGGCGGCCACGATCACTTGGTCGGCAAGCGCCAGGCTGCGGGCCAGCGCATCCTGCAGCACGTTGCGGCGCATGGTGTTCGAGCGCGGCTCCAAGACCACCCACAGCCGCGATTGCGGATACCGGGCCCGCAGCGCGCGAATTGTCTGCTCGATGGCGGTGGGATGGTGCGCAAAATCGTCGATGATCGTGATGCCATTGACCTCGGCCTTTACTTCGAGTCGCCGCTTCACGCTGCGAAAAGTCTTGAGAGCCTTGGTAATGGCATCTTTCGAAATTCCATAATTGGACGCCAACGCCGCCGCCGCGGTCGCGTTCCAGACGTTGTATTCTCCACCGAGCGCGAATTCGAAATCCGCCCAGAGTTTTCCGTCGCGCATGACCGACCAGGAAGTTCGTTCCTCGTTCAACTTCAAATTTGTAAGTTTCCAGGCTGCGCGATCGGACGCGCCATAACGTTCAACGGGGCAGAAGGCTTTCTGCAGACAGCGGTCGATGCTCTCTCCCAAATCAAAGCTGACAATTCGCCCGCGCCGTGGAACCAGATTCACCAGTCGCTTAAAGGCGGTCTCTACCGCGTCGAGATCCTTGTAGATATCCGCGTGGTCGAATTCGACCGAGGTGAGAATCACGGAATCCGGAAAGTAGTGCAGGAACTTCGGACCCTTGTCGAAGAACGCCGTATCGTACTCGTCGCCTTCCAGAATAAAGTGCTTGCCATCGCCCAGGCCAAAACTGCGGCCGAAATTCTCCGCGATGCCTCCGATCAGAAACGAAGGCTGAAGGCCAGCGGTCTCGAAGATCCACGCCAGCATCGACGTGGTCGTGGTTTTGCCGTGGGTTCCGGCGACGACCAGAACGTCTTTCCCTACCAGAAACTCATCATGCAGAATCTGCGGCAGGGAGCAAAACGGAATGCGCTCGTCGAGAATGCGCTCCAGTTCCACGTTTCCGCGAGAAACCGCGTTGCCCACGACCACGAGATCAGGCCTTGGATTCAGATTCGCCTCGGCAAAGGGCTGCGACACGAGAATGCCCAAGGATTCGAGAAACGTCGACATCGGTGGATAGGCCGCAGCATCCGAGCCGGTGACGCGAAAGCCGCGCTCTTGCAGCATGCCAGCCAGCGAAGCCATTGCCGTGCCGCAAATACCGATGAGGTGAATGTGTTTGGAATTAGTCATTTGTTGTCGTCACAGGTCATCCACCACCAAGGACACTAAGGTACACGAAGGAAATTCAAAGACATCATCGGTTGCTTCGTGTACCCTCGTGCCCTTTGTGGTTATCGGGTCTCGACCGCAGCTTCCAAAATCTTAAGTTTGACGCTGTTCCCGACTTCCAGCCGCGCCCGCACTCCGATCGGCAGCGTAATGTTCGCTCGCGAGACGTGGCCCGAGCGCAGCCCGAACGCTACGGGGATCCGCAAATCTTCCACAATGCGCAGAATGACTTCCTCCAACGTGTAATCCTGATCTGGACTTTGGCGGCAATCCATCATTTCGCCAAAGACAATGCCGCGCACATCTTTCAACTTGCCCGCCAGCTTCAACTGCATCAACATGCGGTCAATCTGGAAGGGTTTGGCCGCGATGTCCTCGATGAAAAGGAGTGTGCCCGAAGTTCGAATCTCGTGCTGGGTACCGAGCGACGCTGCGAGCATTGAAAGGCAACCTCCATAGAGGATTCCTTCTGCCTCTCCCGGAAGCAGCGGTTTGGCGCCTGATTCCTCCCCAATCTCCCACTCTGGCCCTCCGCCTAGCGCGTTCTGCCATGAAGTCAGATCGACACCGTCGGCCACGGCGAAATCCTTGGTCACCATCGGCCCATGAAAGGTCACGAAGTTCGCCGAATCGGCGATGCAGCACACCAGTGTCGTAATGTCGCTGTAGCCCACTAGGATTTTGGGGTGCGAAACGATCCTCGTGGGATCAAGCATCAGCGGCAGATAGTTCGATCCATATCCTCCGCGCGCGCAAACAATCGCGCGGATATCGTCGCGCTGAAACATGTCTTCCAGTTCCCGCGCCCGGCGCTCCACCGAACCGGCAAAGTACAGGTCGCGGTCCAGGATCGACTCGTAATAAAACGGCTCATAGCCGGCACGGCGAAGACCCTCGCAACCTGCCTCCAGCATGTCACGCTTCACGTTCGACGCGGGCGCTACAATTCCCACCTTGTCGCCCGGACGGAGAGAGCGCGGCTTGATTCGCGAATTTTGGGAAACGGAAACCATGCGGACTTGATCTTAACAGGCTGTATTGAAACCTAAATTGCGACGACCAGCGCCTGAAGGCACATCGATGCTATGCACCTGCGGCACGCCTGAAGGCTTGCCCTGATACGAACCTCAACTACAGCACGAACCGTTAAACGAAGAACTCTCCACGGCAGATGAGCGTCGCCGGACCTCGCAGATAGACGCGGCTGTCCCAGCGCACTGTCTGCGAACCTCCGGGCGCAATCACCGTCACCGGCGAAGCGACTCGTCCGCTGGCAATCGCTGCTACCGCTGACGCGCATGATCCCGTACCCGACGACTGGGTCTCGCCCACGCCTCGCTCGAACAGGCGGACCTCGATTTCATTTGCGCCGCGTACCACCACATACTCTACATTCGTGCCCTGTGGAAACTGCGGCTGCGTCCCGATCAGCGCCGCCTGCCGTTGCCACCCATCCTGAAAGTCCTCCACGAAAATTACAAAATGCGGATTGCCCATCGAAATTTTCGTTCCAACGGCCCGCACCCACATGGTCTCAATCGCCAACTGCCCCCCGACCTCCGGCTGGCCCATATCGGCTTCAAACTCGAAGGTAGAGCCTTGCTGCCCCGTGAGCCGGCAGGCCTTCAATCCGGCACCGGTGCGAACCACCACTTCCTTCTTGTTCTCCCGCGAACAAATCTCGGCTGCCACACAACGCGTACCGTTGCCGGAGATCTCCGCTTCCGAACCATCCGCGTTGATCAAGCGCACCTTCACATCGGCGCCCGCATCCGGAAACAGCCATTCCACACCGTCGGCACCGACTCCATTATGACGATCGCATAAGCGGCGGGTGAGCGCAGCAAGGTCGCCGGAAGCGTGCGGCGCTTCCATCAACAGAAAATCATTGCCGCATGCCGTTGCCTTGGTGAAAGGGATTCCCGTGTTCTGGCTGGCGTTCTGCGAGGCGCTCATTCGTGTTCCGTAACCCCGAGCGAAGTCACGCTGCCAAACGCTGTCGACTCGTGCAACCGTATGGAAAACACGCTCTGCTGTTCACGCTCACAAGCCACCGAGAACACCATGCGGAAATCCGGCTCCGCCTGCGCGATGTGCACGCTATGCATGGTGAGTTGCTCGGAGTCGAGAAGCCGGTTCACTTCCTGCAACATTCCATCGACGTTGCGGCCTGTCACTTCGTAGGTGGTAACAAACGACTTGAGCAAGAACGCGGTCTCCATTCGCCCCAACAACTCGAGCGCTACCAGAATGATGATCGTGGCGAAAACAGCCGTCAGATACAGGCCCCCTCCGGCTGCCATCCCTACCGATGCCACCACGAAAATAGTCGCCGCCGTGGTCAGGCCCGTCACCGACGCCCGCGCGTGCAATATCGAACCCGCGCCAATGAAACCGATACCCGGGATGATCTGCGACGCAATGCGTGTGGCGTCCGACTCCGTGCCGAGCTGCCGCGACAAAATAGTGAACATTGCCGCGCCAAAGCAAATGAACATGTTGGTGCGCAGTCCCGCCGGCTTGTGTCGCAATTGGCGTTCGAGGCCGATGATGCCGCCCAGCGTGACGGCGAGCAGCAACCGCGTGAGCGTCGAACCTAGCACTACGCCCAGTTCATTGCGCAGCAGATCGATACCTTGGTGGATTGGGTTCATTGCAGTACCCGTGCTTCGAGCGGATTCTATCACCGCCGTTGGGGACTTTCTGTGCTGCTTTCCGCGCAAGGTTAACGCGATTGATTCGGGGCGCCCCGAGTCGCGTAGATACGGGCATGCGGCTGTCCAGTCGCGTGAATTTCCGTCAGCAGGGTGAGGTTGGCCCGGTTCACGGTTTGATCCACCACATCGCCCTCGAAGGCGATGACAAAATCCACGTAGCGCGGCGGATCGGCCAGAGCGCGTTCCCACAGGCCTTCGGGGTCGGTGGGCCGCTTCCACGGGCGGTGATTTTCGTTATTGACCACGCGGCGCAGCGGGATGCCCGCCTGCTCCATAACGCCCACGTGTTCGCCGAGATCCATGAGGAACCGTGAATTTTGTGGCAGTCGGGCGACCACGTCCTGCACTGTGGAATTTAATGTGTGCCGGATATCCCAGTTTCTTCGGGCTTCCTGCAGGCATTGCGGCTCCGCTTTCCAAACGGATGCGTAACTGACGATCATCAGCGCAAACGTCGCCGCTACCAGTTTCCCAACATGCCGCCGGCCCGCGCCGAGAAGAGAGATGGCACCGATCAGCACTCCGGCCGTGACTGCGAACATCGGCAGCAACTGCAGTCCGTAGCGCTGGTTGAAAGTGGCAAACGGCCACCACGTGTGGACATGAAGAGGCACCGAGCCATAGGCAATCGAAAGCGCGTAAAAGGGCAGCGGAACCCATAGGAACCATAGCGATGCCGATTGGGTCCGCAGTTTCCTGGTAGCGATCGCCAATGCCACAAAGGCCGCCGCCAGCCAGAAGCGGCCCCAGTCCCCTTCTGCCATATTCAACTGCGCCGATTTCAAGAAGTAGATGGCCGCGACCCCGGGGTGGCGAAGCGCCGGATTTGGTGCGCCGACGCGTTCCTGAATCGCCTTCGCCGAGTAAGGACCATTGGCAAACTCCAGGGCATTCCCATATACAACTCCGTTGTACGCAAGCCACAGAACGGGAACCACAGCGATGCCCAACAGGAACTTTGCTGCTACCCGTCGCAGGCCGCGATCGTTCCAGCGCCGGAGCGCGATGACCATAACCGCCCATGCCAGCACGCCAGCCAGGAACCATCCGTCGTAACGCGTGAGTTCGGCGCCCGCCAGACACCAGGCGCAACGCATCAGCGGAGAGCCCGCTACTTTCGCCTGTCGATCTGGATCTTCATTCTTTCGCAGGGCACGCACAAATTCCGCGAAGTACACAACAGCCCAGACGAACAATGCCAGGTAGATTGACTCTGTCATGGCCGTCGCCTGCATGTAAATCAGGTTCGGATTGGCTCCATAAGCGAAGGCGGCGGCCCACGCACCCACTGCGGCTGCGGATTTTGCGCGTAGATCGCCTTCCAGCATGCCGCGCACCAGGCGAAAGATGCCCATAACCCCAAGCACATAGGCGATCATCGAGGGAATCGAACCGCCGGCACCGCTTTGCCACATGGAGTTTGACCAGATGAACGGGATCATCAGCAGGTGGGGCAACGGCAACCACACAGTCCCTAGTTGCAGCAGGCCGGGAGTCAGCGAATCGAACACGCGCCGCGCGATGTTGATGTGCGCGACCGCGTCGCCGTAGAGCAGAAGGTCGCTGTGTTGGAAGTAATAGAGAAAAGAAAAGAGGGAGACAAGGATGGCGATTCCAGCCACGCGCGCCAGGCTGCGGTCGGGAACCGGGACTGATTTTATGTTCACTCTGTGCTCGCTGTGGGCTCGGTCATGGCTGGTGCAGAAGAGTGTGACCTCAGCGACTGAAGCCGATCCTGAAAATATTCCAGTTGTCGCAGCGGTAAACCGCTGCGCCACCCAAAATCAGTTTTTCCGCAACCTGATCGAGAGCTGGTCTATCCCAGGTGCGTCAGTTCGCGGAAAATCTGAAAGCGCGCGTCGATTTCTCCGCGGGTAAGATTCTGCAGCCGCTCGGTCCCGAAGCGTTCTACGGCGAACGATCCCATCACTCCGCCGTAAAACAAAGCTCGCTTCAGCACCTCGCGATTGATATCGCCTTGCGACGCGATATATCCCATGAATCCTCCGGCAAAGGAATCGCCGGCTCCGGTGGGATCCTTTACTTCTTCAATCGGCAGCGCCGGGGCGCGAAAAGGATGTGACCCGATGCCGAAAGCTCCCTCGCGGAAAAAGATGGTTGCCCCATACTCGCCGTGCTTCACTACCAGCGCTTTCGGTCCCATGGCGAGAACTTTTTTCGCGGCGCGGGGAAGGTTCGTCTCCCCTGCCAGCATCTTGGTCTCGGTGTCGTTGATCAGGAGAACGTTCACCAGCTTCAACGTTTCCGCTAGTTCCTTGGGCGTTCCCTTGATCCAGAAATTCATGGTGTCGCCGCCTGTCAGGCGCACGCCATCCATCTCCAGGCGCACAGCCGCTTGCAGGGTCGGGTGGATGTTCGCGAGGAACAGGAACTGCGTGTCCGAATATTCTTTGGGAATACGCGGCTGAAATTTTTCAAACACATTCAGTTCCGTGAAGTCAGTCTTGGCCTCGTTCAGGTTGTCGAGATACTGCCCGCCCCAACGGAAGGTTTTTCCCTGCGTGCGCTCGATGCCGCGCGTGTCCACCCCGCGACTTTTCAAGACAGCCTCGTGTTCAGCCGAAAAGTCTTCGCCCACTACCGCCACCATGCGGACCTCGGTGAAGTAACTTGCGGCCAGCGAGAAATAGGTCGCGGCCCCCCCGAGAATGTCTTTCACCTGGCCGGAAGGCGTGGCGATTGTGTCAAAGGCAACCGAACCAACTACCAAAATGCTCATGAGTCTCCGTAAGACAGTCGATGGTCGATGGTCGTTGGTCGCTCGCGGAGCACAGGTGCATTCCGTATCAAGGCAACGACTAGCGACTAACGACTGTTCTCAACGACTATTTCAGATATTTTCCCAATATCAACTGCAACTTCTCTTTCGTCGCGGCTGGAATCTTGGCCGGATCGGTCAGGATGGCATTGGCCAGCGCCTGTCCGCACTTACAGTCACGTGTTTTCGGCATCGCCGACACCGTGGCCTTCACCACTTTCGCGGCATTCTCCGCGTTCTTGACCAGCACGGAAACGATCTGCTCCACGGTCACGGAATCATGATGCGGATGCCAGCAGTCATAATCCGTTACCATGGCGATGGTGACGTAGCAAAGCTCCGCTTCGCGCGCGAGTTTGGCTTCCTGCAGGTTGGTCATGCCGATCACATCCGCGCCCCAACTGCGATACACGTTCGACTCGGCCTTGGTGGAAAACTGCGGGCCTTCCATGCAGATGTAAGTGCCGCCCAGCTTCCCGGTGACTCCTGCCAGTTGGCATGCACCGCGGACTATCCTGGTCATTTCTCCGCACACCGGGTCGCCAAATCCGATGTGCGCTACAATGCCGTCGCCGAAAAAAGTGTCCACGCGGTGTCGAGTGCGGTCGAAAAACTGGGTCGGGATCACGAAATCGAGCGGCTTGTGCTCTTCCTTCAGCGAGCCCACAGCGGAAACTGAAATAATGCGCTCCACTCCCAACTGTTTGAAGCCATAAATGTTGGCCCGGAAATTTAGTTCGCTCGGCAGAAGCTTGTGCCCGCGGGCATGGCGCGCGAGGAAAGCTACCTTGTGGCCCTCTAGCGTTCCCAGAATGTACGCATCGGAAGGATCGCCGAATGGAGTCTGGAGTTGCACCTCATGCGCGTCACTGAAACCCGGCATGTGGTACAGGCCGCTGCCGCCGATAATGCCAATTTCTGCTTGCTGCAATTGCACTCCTGAATAGGTCTAGGTCTAAAAGCATCTCTCCAGCCGCAGCATGGCAGTCTTACCTCAGCGGCTAAAGCCGGCGCCTTATGACAAGCGAGTTATCGCAGCGCTGAAGCGCTGCGCCACCCAAAATCTTAAGGACAAAGCTGAATTTCTCGCCAGCCTGTGAATCTGTACCTAGCCAAACCGATTTTGTGAAGCCATCTTACGTTGAAAATTACCACGGAACTGCTGATTATACAGAACTGAAACTCATGGCTTGCCGGGCGCGGCTTTTTCTTCCGGCCAGAAATCCCCTTCCACTCTCTTCGTCGTCGCGTCGTCCAGACTTTCGCTGATGAGAATCTCGTCGCCGCGGACTTCGATCACGACAACTCCTTCTTCCGTCATCCACGCGTGGCGCCCGCGCAACGTTCGCCAGGAATCCACCGGCGGCGCGTCTTCTGCCACTTTGCCGTCCGTGCCTAGCGCTTGCCGCTTCTGATAGCGCTGGCCCAGCGACTTCGCGTACACGGCCGCGAACTCCGCGGCCTTGGCCGCGCTCGACCACCGAGAAACGTACAGCACACCGATCGGCGCCGATTTATCTCCCTTCCGCTTGCCGGCATAGTAATAGCCGCCACGCCACTCCGGATACATCGCCCCGGCCTCCTCCCGGCCCGCATACTGCTCGACCAAAATATCCACGTCGAACTCGCCCATCGCGCCGATATCGAAAGGATCGTAGCCCTTGAAGTCTTTGTCCATGTCGATCATCTTCATCGGCTCGAGCTTCTCGTGCGCGAGGTAGGTGTCGGGCTCCATGATTTCGCGGGTTGTCTTGGGCGGATCCTTGAACGCGCCCGCGTAGGCGAGTTCCTTCCCGCCGGCCTGCAGAAGCGCGCGGGTAAAGTCGAGCCCGTAGCGATAGGGGAAAGTCAGCTCCTCTTTCAAAAACATCGGAGCATCGCGAAATCTTGGAGAGTCCGCCGTCCCCTCCAGCATGCCCTGCTTCAACGCTTCGACAATCTGGGGTGCGTCAAGAATCGTCTTCCCCTGCGGCGCCAGCGAATAGTCAAACAGCACCGCCATTGCCTGACCTTCGATGATCGCTTGCCGCGCAGACGTTACTTCGTCGTTTTCGATGTCGCTGGGACTGGGATCATTCTTTTTATTGTCACTATCTTCCGCCGGACCTCTCATCCACTTCTCGATGCCGAACGACTGGTCCTGGAGCGCGTGCGTCAGTTCGTGCGCCAGCACTGGCTTCTGTTGTTCGACGTCCACCCAATTCAGCAAATTCACCGTTTTCGTTTTGACGTCGTAGTATCCGGCCACCTGCTCGCGCAGCATCGCCACCAGGAAATTGGACAAGTCGAAGTTCTTGGGCAGCAACCCGAACTTCTTAAGCACGGCCGAGGACCTTTCCAGTCGCTTCGCGTCCTTGTCCTCCTTCATGTTCTTTTCGATGTAGGACTGCACCTCGTCGCGCTTGGCCAGCCTGCGCTTCACCTTCTCTTTGATCGGCAGATTCGTATCATGGCTGGCAAACTGCAGGATTTCGTCAACCGACTTGAAGAGTTCCTTCCCCTCTTTGGAGGAGACGGTGGGCTCCGTTGATGGAGGGTTCTGGGCCGGCGCGGTCTGCGGCTGGTCCTGAACCTGTAGTCCTAGGCTATCGGCATTGCTTTTGCCGGCTGGAGGCTGCGGTTGATTTTGGGTCCATGCTCCACGAACCAGCACTGCGAAGAAAAGAACAACTATGACTGACTTCCAAAACTTCATGTTTCCTCTATCTGAACAAAACCGAAAAGCAATATGTGATCGCAGAACTACATTCTCTCAATGGAAAAAGCTCTAGCACGAATCTTCAATCTGGAGTCACCGCCCTCTTCGTGTGGTTCGTTGGAGTTTGCGAAATAGAACTCGCGCAATGGCGGTTGTCCTTCTGCTTCCCCCATCGCATAGAGCACCATGCCTTCCGGCTTGTCCGATATGACAGATTCAACCCCAGTGAATCGGACTGTGTAGACAGCCCCGCTATAGCTAGCGATCTCAACATATACCTCGGAAACTTCCCGCCGAACCTGTTTGATGATGCCGTCGTGGAAGTCGGGATCACCAACGTAGGCCTTGAAATTTCCGGTCATTCTGTTTCATCTCCTTGCCAGCCACTGTGCTATCCATCCCCCCGCTTCGCGCGTTCCCAGCGTTCCGCCGATGTCGGCCGTCGTTTTTTTCTGGCGCACGGCTTCGAGCACGGCCGCTTCGATCTTCTGCGCCTCGGCCGCCATTCCAAGATGCGCCAGCATCATTGCCGCAGTCAGAATTGCGCCGAAGGGATTGGCGATATTCTTCCCCGCAATCGGCGGCGCGGAACCGTGGACGGGCTCGAACATCGACGTATGCCCAGGACGCAGGTTGCCGCTCGCAGCCATCCCCAAACCACCCTGCAATCCTGCAGCGAGGTCGGTGATGATGTCGCCGAACATGTTGTTGGTGACGATCACATCAAAGCCTCGCGGGTCGCGCACCAGCTGCATGCAGAGCGCGTCGACGTACATGTGCTGCGTCTCAATCTTCGGATACTCGGCGGCGACTTCCTTGAATGCGCGCTGCCACAGGCCTCCGGCGTGGGTCATGGCATTGGATTTGTCGCACATCAGCACGCGCCGCCTTGGCGAACCATCGAGCTTGCGGCTGGTCGCGCAATACTCAAACGCGTAGCGGATGATGCGCTCGACACCTTTGCGCGTGTTAATGTCTTCCTGGATGGCAACTTCGTCCGGCGTTCCCCGCTTGAAGACCCCTCCGAGGTCTTCGTAGACGCCCTCGGTGTTCTCGCGAATCACAACCAAGTCGAGGTCTTTGGGTTCGATGCCTTTGAGCGGGCAGAGCGACGCGTCCATCAGGCGCACCGGCCGGACATTGGCGAACAGATCCATCTGGCAGCGCATGCCCAGCAGGATTTCCTTGGCATGAACGTTGGACGGCACGCGCGGATCGCCAAAAGCACCAACCAGGATGGCGTCGAAATCTCGAGCCAGAGTGGCGAAACCGTCGGACGGGACCGTCGTTTTGTCGGCGAGATAGCGGTCGGCTCACCAGTCGAACGAGGTCAATTCGACTGAGGCGCTCGCGGCCACCATGACTTTCAGAGCCTGCGGAATGACTTCTTTTCCGATCCCATCACCGGCAATCACAGCAATGCGCTTCGTCGCACTCACGTTCGAAACGTTAGCACAAGCATGAACCATTCATAAACCCACGACTTCATTCAGAGGCTGTTGTGTGCCGGACGTCGGGGACGGGCGGGGCGCCCGTCTCTCCATCATCTAATCGCGGACCTTGCGACGTTTTGCATGCTGGAATCATCTGCTCACTGTGGGAAGCTACGCTCCAGTGGAATCGCGCCCTTCGCTATAATTAGAGATTGGGACTTATGACGTCGACTACACTTCCGAGGGCTAATTCAACTGAGCACAGCAGCGCCACCGGAGCGACCGACTTCGGCGACGTCCGCGCCGAATTCCAGGCCTTGCTCTCGGGTTGCGGGCTTTATGACCTGAGCTGGCGCGCCAAGATCGCGGTGACCGGCGGCGACCGCGTACGCTGGCTGAACGGCATGGTCACGAACAACGTTCGCGATCTTGCCCCCGGCCACGGCGTCTATGCCTTTCTGCTGAACGCGCAGGGCCGCATTCAGGCGGATATTTACGCCTTTCAGCGCGGTGACTCTCTGCTGGTGGATACGGAACGCGGTCAGCGAGAAAAAGTGTTGCAGCTGTTCGATCACTACATCATTGCCGACGATGTTGAAGTCGCCGACATCAGCGACAAACTCGCGGCAGTCGGGGTGAGCGGACCAAAGTCGCGAAGCGTACTTGAACGCGCCGGCCTCGCCGTGCCCGATCTCGTGGACCTGCAGTTTGCTGACGTTGCCTGGCAACAACAGACCGTCACCCTTTTGCGTTCGGGCGAGGAAGCTCGGGAATCCTGGCAAGTCTGGATGGCTCCCGAGAGCGCGGGCAAACTTTGGGATGCGCTGCTCAAGGCGGGCGGGCGGCCTACCGGAACAGCGGCGCTGAATCTTTTTCGCATCTCGCGCGGCATCCCGCAATTTGGCGGGGACATACGCGAACGCGACCTGCCGCAGGAAACCGGACAGACACGCGCCTTGAATTTCACCAAAGGATGCTACCTCGGACAGGAGATCGTAGAGCGCATCCGCTCACGCGGCGCTGTGCACCGGCAGTTCACCACGTTCGCAGCCGAGGGCCCGCTGCCTGAACCGGGCGTGAAGATTCTGGCTGAAGAAAAGGAAGTCGGCGAGATCACGAGCAGCGCCGTCTTGCCGTTGGTCGGCGGCGATCAGGCCGTCGCCTTGGGATATCTGCGACGTGAGGCTGCGGGAAAAGATCTGCGTGCGGGAACAGCCAAATTAAAGCCGGCATCGCTGCCGATAGCGTGAACTCCGGGTAGTGGGTCAATTTGTCGAGCGTTAACCACAAAGGGGCACGAAGGTACACTAAGGACCTGAGCTAAGAGCCTTCGTGATACTTCGCGTTCTTGGTGGTTGCTTAGTTTTTAGTTTTATAGTGGAACTAATCGCTGCCGATTTTCAAACAAGAGTTACTAGAAACCAGAGAAACCATATGGCTCAAAAAAGAAAAGAAGAAAGCGAATTCAAAGTGAGCGACCGGCGCTTGTTCACCTCTGACGGAGAGCTGCGCGATTCCTCCGAAGAACAAGCCGCTCCTCCAGGCGCGCAGCCGCCAGCGGCAACCGCAGCTTCGACGGCAGCTCCGCCCGCGGCTCCAACGATCTCGACCGTCCCCGAACCCACGCCCGCGGCCGTGGCGCCCACACACGAGTCGGATGTCCCCGAACCGCCCACCGCCTCCGAACAGCAGGCGCAGCACGATGCCTACAAGCAATCGTCGCGGGATCTCGATCAACGAGTCGAGTTGAGCGGACACTCGGCGAAAGAACTCGAAATGAGTTTTGAGCGCTTCATGGCGTCGCTTTACATGACGGCCATGATGCAGCTCGGCCTGATGCACGAACAGGGCGGCCAGCCTGGAGTCGACCTGATCGGAGCGCGGCAAACCATCGACACGCTCGGCATGATCGCCGAGAAAACCAAGGGCAACCTCACTCCGAAAGAACAAGGATTCCTGCAGAACTGCCTCTACGAACTGCGCATGGCCTACGTGGAAGTAACCAATGCCCTCGCGCGGCCTCCGCAGGCCCCCGGACCCAGCACAGGTACGAACGGCTGATGCAGGCGACTCTGACGGTATTAGGCAGCGGCACGTCGATGGGGGTACCCACGATCGGCTGCGACTGCACTGTCTGCCGTTCGTCGGACCCGCACGACCGGCGCACTCGTCCCTCCGTGATGGTCAGCTACAACGGGCGCCACGTCATGATCGACAGCACGCCGGACTTTCGCGAACAGGCGCTGCGCGAAAACATTACGCAACTCGATGCGGTGCTCTATACGCACACGCATGCCGACCACATCCTCGGCCTTGACGACCTGCGGCCTCTGACGTATCACCACAAGCCGGGCAAGATGCCGCTGTATGCCACGCCGCGAAACTGCGAGTTCCTGCGCAACATGTTTCGCTACATTTTTGAAGCTGACTACAAGTTTGGTGGACTCCCGCAGGTCGATCTGAAACCAATCGAGGGCCCGGTTGAATTGTTTGGCGCGCGCTTCGAACCGGTGACGGTGATTCATGGCGAGACTCCGATTCTGGGCTTCCGTTTCGGATCGGCGGCTTACCTGACGGATCACAGCCATGTGCCCGCCGAGACGCTGGAGAAGTTGCGCGGACTCGACATCCTGTTTCTGGACGCGCTGCGCTACACGCCGCACCCCACGCATTCGACCGTCGACCAGTCGCTGAGAATCGTGGATGCGGTGAAACCGAAGCGGACGTTTTTCACGCACATCTGCCACGACCTGCCGCACGAGGCAACCAATGCGACGTTGCCGCCGGACGTGCGGCTGGCGTTTGACGGAATGAAGTTGGAGTTTGAAATTTGAGGATTAAGACTGAACCGCAGAGATCGCAGAGTGCGCAGAGATTTTGGAAAAGATAACCGGCTTTTCGCCTGATTTCTCTGCGCACTCTGCGATCTCCGCGGTTCAGCGCTTTCATGAACATCTTTCACCATCTCGACGATGTTCCTCACGACTTCGGGCCGGCGCTGGTCAGCGTCGGGAACTTTGACGGCGTACACCGGGCGCACCGGCATGTGATCGACGAGATCGTGCGGCGGGCCAAGGCCGAGGGCGCACATTCGGTAGTGGTAACTTTTGAGCCGCATCCTGCCCGCATTCTGCGTCCGGATCACACTTTCAAGTTGCTGACTCCGCTTCCGGAAAAACTGCGGCTGCTCGAAGCTACCGGGATCGACGCGGTTCTGCTGCTTCCCTTCTCGCGCGATCTTTCGCTGATGACGCCGCACCAGTTTGCTCATGAAATTCTGAAGAAGCGCTTGCGTGCTCGCGAAGTTCACGAAGGCTACAACTTCCACTTCGGACACAAGGCGGCGGGCAATATTGAAATGTTGCGCGAGTTAGGCCGGGAGATGGGATTCGAGGTGCACGATTATCCCGAGATGCGCCTGCGCGGGGAGAACGTTTCGAGCAGCCACATCCGCAAGCTGCTTTTTGACGGGCGGGTCAGCCGGGCGCGCCACTTGCTGGGGCGTCCGTTCAGCATTCTTTCTACTGCTGGACGCGGTCGCGGATATGGGGCGAAATATACCGTCCCGACCATCAATCTGGCGCACTACGAAGAACTTGTGCCCAAGGATGGCGTGTACATCACGCGGACGCGGATCGGCAGCGGTGATAAAAACGAGTGCTTTGATTCGGTCACGAACGTTGGGAATCGGCCCACGTTTGGCGCTGATTCTTTTGCCATCGAAACGCACCTGCTGAATTTCCATCCCATCGAGCTTTCGGCGGAAACGGAAGTCGAACTGCATTTTCTGGATCGTCTGCGCGATGAGATTAAGTTTCCGTCGGTAGAAGCGCTGAAAGAGCAGATCGGGCGGGATGTGCGGAAGGCACAAAAGTACTTGCGACGACTGGGACGATCACTGACTGGTTAACGAATTTGCAACTAATTGATTTTAGGGGCATTATAGCTCACGCTTGACAATGTGTGGCATTTTGCCGTACATTTACTTATAAGAGGTTTGCCATGGCGATCGCATCTGTAGCACGCAGCGAACGACTGGATGCGCGAGTGACTCGCGAAGAAAAAGAGACTATCGAGGAAGCCGCCCGTCTGCGTGGCACCTCGGCTTCGGATTTCTTGCGGATGGCCGCAAAGGAAGCTGCTCTTCACACAATCCGTGAAAATGAAACCCTGACTCTCACGCAGAACTCCAGACGGGTTTTTGTGGAAGCGCTCCTGAATCCGCCAGCACCGAACGAGAAGGCGATCGCGGCCGCAAAGCGATTCAAGCGGGAGATCGCCTAGTTGGCCGATCAAGAAAAACAAAAGTTTAGATTTGAGCCGCTCGACAAGAAATTACATAACCGAGCGGCTTTTTCTTGTGAACACGAAGCGCTCAATGTCTACTTAAAGCAAAGAGCAAGTCAGGAAGTGCAGAAGCGAGTGGCCGCTGTCTATGTTCTCACCCCGGACGGCAAAACGATCGCCGGCTACTACACGCTTTCCCAATACACGATCGAAGCCGGAGATTTGCCGGATGACGCGGTTTAGCGCCTGCGCCTACCAAAGTACGACAAGTTGCCGGCAACTCTCTTGGGAAGACTTGCGCGTAGCAAAGAGTTCAAAGGAGCGGGCCTCGGAGAGATCCTGCTGATGGGAGCACTCGAAAGGGCTCTACTCCACAGCAAAAACATCGCCTCGCTCGCCGTTGTCGTCGATGCCAAAGATGAGAAGGCGCGAAACTTCTACCTGAGTTACGGATTTATAGACCTTCCGGATCATCCGAACCGACTCTTTATGCTGATGCAGACGATTGAGGAACTCTTCCGGGAGGCAGCCGCGCGATGAGATCGGCTTCCGTCGGTCGGCACGCTGAAAGAGCAGATCCGGCAGGATATGCGGCAGGCGTAGAAGTATTTGCGGCAGTTAGGGCACGCAGGGATTGGTTCTTTCGGGTAGCGCGGATCGCTGGAGATCACGATTTCTCAATAACGACCGAGGCGTCCCGCTCCGGACTGGTTGACAATGAGATCCTTCAAATTATTGCCATAGCATTCTCCCGGTCTTTCTCTGGTAAAATTCCCCCGTTGAACGGCTAGGTCCTTTGCTATGAATGAGCAAACCGAATTACTTAGTGAAATTCGTGATCTCCTTCGGCTGATAGCCGAGCCTGCGTTAGCGAAGCGTGATGAGGGGCTAAGGGTTGCCTTGCGGGAGTTAGTGGGACGAAGCAAACCGAATGCAAAAGCAGTCCTGCTGATGGACGGCACAAGAACCCGGGCGGCGATTCGCCAAGGTTCCGGCATAGACCAAGGGAACCTGAGTCGGCTAGCAAAATCTCTACGCGAGAAAGGACTGATAACAGCCGATGAGCAACCGAAGCTGCTTATCGCGATTCCCGCTAATTTTTTCGAGACTACGGAGAAATAATGGTGGATACCTCTGTTGAGTTGTTGAGCGCCATTCAAGAGATTCGGGACCTCGTCCGGATTATGGCAGAGCCCGCTATTGCCGAACACGATAAGAAGGCCCGAACGGAGCTTCGACGGGTAGTGGGGAGCAGCGGGAGTAAAGCAAAAGCCGTGTTCTTCATGGACGGGAGCCGAACACAAGCAGCTATCCAGAAAGTGACCGGGATCAATCAAGGGCATTTAAGCACTCTTGTGAAGCAATTGAACGCGAGCAAGTTACTCGCGGGTGACGGGAAACAGCCTAAGCTCGCCATCTCGATTCCGCCGAACTTCTTCGAAGGTGAGGCCAAGTAATGCCAGATGAGAACTCTGTGGTAGTCCTTAAAGAGATATTGAACTGGACTCGAGCTGCGTCGTTTAACTCGGTCAGATCATTGCTCCGAGAAGCGTTACCTGACGTTAAGTCTCGTGCAGCGTTCCAGATGCTCGACGGAACAAAATCCATGGACCAAGTCCGGATTAGCTGCAAGATGAGCCCTAATGGCCTTGGGGCACTCACTCAGAAGTGCGTTGCAATGGGGTTAATGGAAATAAGGGAAGACAAGAAGCGCGTCAGACTTTTCGATCTGGACGACTTCGGGCTTAACACGCCGGAAGATCAAAATAATGGACGGGCCAACAGATGAATCGCAAAACCGAGGGCCTTGAGGTTACGTCCGATCAGGTAACAGCTGAATTAATCGAAATTAAGGAGCGGATTGGCTCGCTGGAGACGATCACCAGCCTCGCTAATCGAGCGGTGGTAGAAGCACAGGCGCGAAGCCATCTGACAACTCCACAGCGCAGAAAAATAATGGGGAAATGTGAGGAACCGCATACACGCGAACAGTTAAGGAAAGAACTGAAATTCGAGAATATTCAGGCACTTGATCATCACCTTCGCCCGCTCAGGGAAGCTGATCTGATTCACCAACGGACTGACGGTGGAGGAAAACCGACTTTTGAGTGGAGCAAGCTCTTCAAATCGCTTTCCAAGGCAACCAAGAAGTCGATCTTAGAAGGCAGCAAGTGACTAGTGCCCTACCCAAACGCGCAAAGAAAAGGGCTTCCCCAGTTGAGCGCAAACGAATTCCGATCAACATCAAAACCCAGATTCTCACCGAAGCTGGATATCGATGTGCGGTACCTACCTGCCGCGAGCTTTTGCTCTTAGATTTACACCACATCTATCAAGTGTCTGAAAACGGGAAGGACGAACTGGCAAATCTGGTTGCTTTATGCCCTACCTGCCATGCGTACTATCATAGGGGACACATCAGCCGGGAATCGATCTTTGCTTACAAATCCATTTTGGTGGCGATCAATCGGGCCTTTGATCTTGAGTCAATTGACCGCTTGATGTTCTTGGAATCTCTGGCCAAGGATTTTCTCATCGTGAGTGGTGATGGTGTGCTTCACTTTGATCGATTGATTGCCGCTGGACTTGCTTCCTTCGCCCCAAAGAGCAATAACAGAGGGCTCTTGGTCACCTATTCAGTGAATCTCAGCCCTAAAGGCAAAATGCTTATTCAGGCTTGGAAATCGGGTGACCATCTTAAAATCAAACACGCCGTTACCCGCACGGTGCCCAGGCCGAATTCTGGCGGGAAATCGCCACGAGGCAGACATTAGAACTGGACGGGTGGCCCGTCCTATCGCGAAGCGAAGGGCGGGTTCTGATCGCGCAACTGCACAGTGGGATGAACGCCCAGCGTTTCCCGCTTGTTTGCTGTCCAGTGCGATTCGATCTCGACTATTCCTTCCTCACCAGTTAGATAGTGGCGGAAACTGCTCCAAGGCCAGTCCTCCGGGCGCTCCACCAATTTCCGCGTCACCGGATTGCGATGAATGTAGCGCAGCTTCTCCACGCGCTTGGCTTCGCTCCAAACATTGAAATCGTAATAACGCGCCTGCCAGAAGGGCACCCGCCCTTCGCTTCGCGATAGGACGGGCCACCCGACGCGATTCCGGGAAACCATTTGCTTCAGCATTTGCAGAGCCAGGGCGAGGTTTTTCCGCTCCGGTTCGCTTACTAGCAGATGCAAGTGTTCGGGCATGACCACGTACCCGGTAATCCAGAAACCGTACCATCGCCTCACGGTTTCAAGAGTCTGCTCAAATTGATCGCACATGCGCGGGTCGGCGAGAAATGGTTTGCGATGATAGCAAGTAAAGGTTACAAAATGGAGCTGCCGGGTTTGCTGATAACGCCTCAATCCCCAGGGCATGTTTGGAGCGTAGATCTCGGGGCGGCAAAGACGCGGTGACGACTGAACTGCGCGATTGTTACATTTCTCGGCGTCCCCGCTTCCCCGCCCTTCGCTTCGCGATAGGACGGGCCACCCCATACTGCTACAATCGCTCCCCGCATGGCCATCGGCCCGATTCAACTCTTGCGACAGGCAACGACCGAGCAACGGCGCACGCTGCTAGCGGCTGCTCTGGGCTGGATGCTCGACGCGTTTGACGCGATGCTTTACGCGCTGGTGCTGGCCCACGTCATGCGCGATCTCGGCATGTCGAAGGCGACTTCGGGGTTGCTCTACACGCTGACCCTGCTGGCGTCCGGGATGGGCGGGGTGCTTCACCACCAAATGGCGCGAGGTCGCCAGTCCGCATTGCCTCGCGGATACGATGGGACAGGAACCAAGCGCTCTTGAGCGTCACTCCCAAAGTGAGATGAAGCTGGTTGCTCGAAATGCCCTTCTTGCTGGAGCACATCAGATGAATGGCCTGGAGCCACAGATGCATGGGGATATGCGAATCCTCCATGATCGTGCCCACCTTCACCGTGAACGGCTTCCGGCAGCGATAGCACTTATAGACGCCTAGCCGAGTGCTCTTGCCCTCTAGCTTGCCGATCCGATCCCCTTGCTCGCAGCGCGGACACACAGGCCATTAGGCCAAACGTGAGCCTCGACGAACTTGTAGGCTTCGGCTTCGTCGTGAAAATGTTTGAGTGAGAGTACGGATGTCATAGCGATCCCCCTGACGTACCCAATATATAGGCTTATGGCCTGGGTACGTCAAGGGTAATATCGCCTTTCTTTTGGCCATCTCGGCCGGGGCTTCTTCTTAACTCATGACAAAATGTTGATGATCGGCGGGGTTGTTCTCAATTCCTGACGCGCTATGTCAGCACGGTGATGGAGTTCCCTCCCATCACCCAGTCCCCCGAGGACTCGAAGAAGCCCCGTCTCCCCCGTCGGGGCTTCTTCACTTCGAGGGCTGCTGATCGTTCAGCGGTGCCGGCCCGGGTGCGTCACGTATACAATCGCCCCTCTTTTGCGGGCACGGCTTCTCACTTCCATGCGCTTTCGTCTCGCCACCTGGAACATCAATTCGGTGCGGCTCCGGCTCGATCTCGTCGAGCGCTTCGTGAGCGCGTACAAGCCCGACATTCTCTGCCTGCAAGAAATCAAATGCGTGGATAGCAGCTTTCCCGAGCTGCCCCTGCGTGCGGCCGGCTTCGACCATGTGGCGGTGGCGGGGCAGAAGGGCTATCACGGCGTAGCCACCCTCTCCCGCATCCCCTTCGACGTGGTCGAGCGCCGCGACATTTGCGGGCGCGGTCACGCGCGGCATCTGTCGGTGGCGCTTGGCGTCGGCGCGCGCGGGTCAAAGCCCCTCGTCTTGCACAATGTCTATGTGCCGTCGGGTGGCGACGTGCCCGACCCCGCGGTCAATGCGAAGTTCCGGCAC
>JAIQFA010000106.1 GCA_020073525.1 Terriglobia bacterium | reverse complement strand
TTGGGCGGCTTCGTTCGGCAGTACCAAGTCAACATCGACCCCAACAAGCTGCTCGGCTACAAGATCCCGATCAATATGGTCGTGGACGCTATTGGGAAAAGCAACAACGATGTCGGCGCCCGGCTGGTCGAGATGTCCGGCCGCGAGTACATGGTGCGGGGCCGCGGCTACATCAAATCGCTCGATGACATTGGCAACATTGTCGTCATGTCGAACCCGCAGACCGGCACGCCCGTGCTGGTGAAGAATGTGGCCACAGTGACCTTCGGGCCCGACATGCGGCGTGGTGTCGGTGAACTGGATGGCCAAGGGGAAGCGGTTGGCGGTGTCGTCATCATGCGGTTTGGCGAAGACGCGCAGAAAGTCATCGAGAGGGTGAAGCAAAGGATCACGGAGATTGAGCCCACACTGCCGAAGGGGCTGAAGATCGTCACCACCTATGACCGTTCGGACCTGATCGACCGCTCAGTCGATAACTTGAAACACACGCTGATTGAGGAACTGATCATCGTCAGCCTGGTGATCATGATCTTTTTGTGGCACTTCCCCAGCGCCATCATTCCCATCATCACGATTCCGATCACCGTGATCCTGGTGTTTATTCCCATCCAGATGAGCGGCATGTCGGCCAATATCATGTCGCTCGGCGGAATCGCTATCGCTATCGGAGCCATGATTGATGCGGCGGTCGTAGTTGTCGAGCAGACACACAAGAAACTGGAGCATTGGAATGCCGAAGGGCGTCCTGGCGGCTATCACCAAGTCGTGATCTCGGCAGTGAAGGAAGTCGGAGGAGCCAGCTTCTTCGCGCTGCTCGTGATCGCTGTTGCGTTCCTGCCAGTGTTCACGCTTGAAGCGCAGGAAGGCCGCCTGTTCAAGCCGCTGGCTTTCACCAAGACTTTTGCCATGGCGATCGCGGGAGTGCTGGCCATCACGCTCGATCCGGCCATGCGGTTGTTGTTCACTCGCATGGATAAGTTCAAGTTCCGTCCGCGATGGCTGGCAACAATCGTAAATAGTGTGCTCGTTGGCACGATCCACAGCGAAGACAACCACCCCATCAGCCGACCTCTGATGAAGCTCTACCACCCAGTGGTTGAGTTCGTGCTCGAACACAGATGGAAGACGATTGCCGCCGCCGTCATTGCCATGGTTCTGACCGTGCCGGTGTTCTTCAAACTGGGCTCGGAGTTTATGCCGCCGCTCGACGAAGGCACTCTGCTGTACATGCCTACGACTTTGCCAGGCATGTCCGTCACCGAAGCCTCACGGTTGCTCCAAGTGCAAGACAAGATCATCAAGAGCTTCCCTGAGGTGTACCGCGTGTTCGGTAAGGCTGGGCGCGTGGAAAGTGCCACCGATCCCGCACCTTACTCCATGATGGAGACCGTCATTGTCCTGAAGCCCCAAGCCGACTGGCCGAAGAGGGAGCGCTGGTATTCGCAGTGGGCTCCCTCTTGGTTACGCGACCCACTCGGTCGATTCTGGCCGGAGCACGGCACGACTCAGGAACTGGTCTATGGCCCCGGAGGCATGAACGATGCGCTGACCATGCCTGGCATCGCGAATGCCTGGACAATGCCAATCAAAGCGCGAATCGACATGCTGACCACCGGTGTACGGACGCCACTAGGCATCAAGGTGCTCGGTTCCGACCTGAGCGAAATCGAGAAAGTCGGTGGGCAGATCGAGATGGCATTGAAGGACATCCCCGGTACAACCAGTGTGTTCGCTGAACGGACGACCGGCGGCTACTTCCTCGACTTCGATCTGAAACGAGATCAACTCGCTCGCTACGGACTGACCGTAGATGATGCCAATGATGTTCTGATGTCGGCCGTGGGAGGTGAGCCGGTAACCACCACGATCGAGGGGCGGGAACGGTACTCGGTCAATGTTCGATACTTGCGCGATTACCGCAGTGACATCGACGCACTGCAGCGAGTGCTGGTCAACACGCCTTCCGGTGCGCAGATCCCGTTGGGGCAGATTGCCGACATCTCGTTAAAGACCGGTCCCGGCATGATCCGCGATGAAAACGGTCGCCTCAGTGGATATGTCTACGTCGATGTCTCCGGACGAGATATCGGCAGCTACGTTACCGATGCGAAAAAGGTTGTGGCGGAAAAGGTGAGCGTCCCCGCAGGCTATCAACTTGTCTGGAGCGGCCAGTACGAATCGATGGAGCGTGTAAAAGAGCGCCTGAAGATCGTTGTGCCGATCACGCTTTTCATCGTGTTCCTGTTGCTGTACCTCAACACCAAGTCCACCGTAAAGACTTTCATCATCCTCCTCGCGGTGCCGTTCTCAGCGATTGGCGCAATCTGGTTCCTCTACCTCTTGAACTACAACATGAGTATTGCCGTATGGGTCGGTCTCATCGCGCTGCTAGGAGTGGATGCCGAGACCGCTGTGTTCATGTTGCTGTACCTGGATCTTGCCTACCACGATGCCATCAGCAAGGGACGAATGAACAGCTGGGATGATCTGCGGGAAGCCATCGTGGTGGGGGCGGTCAAGCGTCTCCGCCCGAAAGTGATGACGGTGGCCTGCATGCTATTCGGGCTGCTGCCAATCATGTGGTCTGTCGGTGCCGGTGGTGACGTAATGAAGCGAATTGCTGCTCCCATGATCGGCGGGATCATCACGTCGTTCCTGATGGAACTCATTATTTATCCGCCGGTCTTCGCAATCTGGAAATGGAACTTCGAGGTAAAGCCGAAACTGAAACAGCCAAGTCCGAACCAACTTGAACCGAGGAACATTGAGGAACCGGTACATGCTTAGGCTCACGCGCCCAATCAACGCCCTGGTCATGCTGTTTGCACTCGCATTGCCCGCCTGGTCGCAGACGCAACGTTACACCGTCCCGGCGGCTTCTGTCGGAGATGATTTTGCCGCCTACCGCCAGGCCCTGGACAGTGCGGCTGACTCGGCTTTGGCGAATGTGATGCGGGAGGCAGCATTAAGTAGTCAGATTGTTGAAGCCGGAGCCAAGACTACACTGCCGCCCGATACGAATGTTCTGCACCAGTTCGCGGAGCAATATTGGAATGGCAACGATGAAGCCGTCCGTCGCGCCGTTGCGAGAGTGATGGAACTCAGACCAGTCTTAGCTCCCATTTTGCAGGATGAAGGTGTTCCAAGCGAAATTGCGGCCCTCGTGTTAGTAGAAAGCGGTGGGCAGCCGACCGCCCTCTCCCCCAAAGGCGCACGGGGTATCTGGCAGTTCATGCCGGACACCGCGCGTCGCTTTGGTCTCACTATAGATAAAGGAACTGATGACCGCCTGGACATCCAGAAATCAACACTGGCTGCAGCGCGTTACCTCCGCGATCTGCACGAACAGTTCGGAGACTGGTCACTCGCTCTCGCGGCATATAACGCAGGCGAGATAGTCGTGCAGAGAGCCGTCTCAAGGTCTGGCAGCAAAGATTTCGCGCTCTTGAGCAACAGGCGGTTGATTCCAGCAGAGACGAGAGCATACGTTCCTGCGGTGATGGCGGCGTTGCATTTGTTTGCCCCCAACGGCCTACTCGGGGGCAGCCCCACCCAAATACGTCGGAGCCAAGCAATACTGTATGCAGGATCAACAACCGGAGGTCAGCAGTGAGCTGGGAGCGGACGACAATTCCGGAACTTGATAGTGCGTAAGAAAATGGCGGGAGCGACGGGACTCGAACCCGGGGCCTCCTGCATGACAGGCGGGCCGCGCCAACCCCTTCTATCGCTCGCATCACTCAAATCCAGCGCACCTCCCGCTGCATGCCAAATTTGAGAATGTAGCAACGCAACGAAACATGCGCCGTCGTATTCCTGAAATCGATGCAAACGATGAGCGCCAGCCCTTAAGCTTTCCAGTTGCAGGTGGGCATCAACAATGCCCTCGTCAATGCCCGAGCTTTTGCCAATCGTCCCACCCCATGAAGAAACTCGTCTGCCTCGACAATCCGCCGCTTTCTGACAAGTTCATGCTCCATGAGAGCAATGATGGCCATCCCGCCGCCGAAGCCGATTGTCCCGGTCTTCAGAAATGTGAGTGCGAGGCCGGAAAGAGAGAAAGCTGTTGCCTTTCGGGTTTTGGTCGACTCACTCCTGTCACTTTCACTCACTCATGGTCAGAACGCCGGAGTTGGCACCCTGCCCCAGGCCGTCTCCAGCGGGAGATGTTTCAGATCGAGGATATTGAGCCCGTGCACATCCATATCAACCATGAAATCGGGAGTCCGCACGGCGCTCACCGCAAATACGTCTGAAGGCTCGGCGACAACGACGTTCGACACTTTCAAGAATATCAACCGTCTCACCGAACCTGCAGCCATGCTGTGTCCCGAATGATCGGCTGGGTCGAAAACAGAATGGTGTGATCCCCCCAGGTGACTAAACGGATGAAACACCCAGTCCGTGAACCTGCCGATGGAATGATGATGCTTGTAGAGCTGCCAATCGCCTCCGGTGTTGGCAATCAGGCCCTGCATAACGTAGTTGGTGGGCAAGAAATAGACCACGTATGACTCATTCTCCTTGAGACGCGACCTGACCGGTTCCACGTTGAGGATTTCCGGCATCCGGTGCTGCATCATCTGCTCATCTTCAGGTAGGACCGCCAGGGCAGTTACGTTCCGGCTTGTCCACAGTGGAAGGTGTCGAACGGTGTAGGCCCGCAGAACAAAAGCTCCTCCGATCGCACAAGCTGAAATCACGACGAACAATGCGGCTTTGCCTGCGACCGTTGAGAAGGCAATGGAACGCTCAAGCCCTCTCGGCAGGAACATTCCCGTTCGTTCCATATATCCGCTATAGGTATCCGGGTGCTGTCCCAGCATCCGCCGTTCTTCGTCTTTGGACAACATGTAGTAGACCAACATCATCAAGAGCCACAAAACGACAACGATGAATCTCGGCCAGAGGATGGCGAGGCCAAGGCCGGCAATGCTAAGGCTGAGATACTGGGGATGCCGTATCCAACGATAGAATCCTTTCAGAACAGCCCCTCTCTTGAGGAACTTGTGCGAATACACCTGAATCGCACAAACGAAGAACACGGCGATCCCGAGCAGGAACAGCACCGACCCCATCACGCGTACGACTTTGAGAGGGTCGTTCGGCGGCACAACCATATGCGTGAAGAAGAAAGAACTGAGCCATTTCGTGGTTGGGTATTTTGCTAAGCCAAGGAGAACCGGATTGAACGCGGAATAGAAGAACCCGGCGAAGGGACTGATCATTATCAAAATTTCAAAGCAGATCACGAAGTAGAGCACTATGGCGCTGTTCAAAACTGCTTTGGTCGTACTCATGTCGAACCTCCGGAGGAGCTAACGTGGGCGTGCGATCCCCCTCTCTTGTTCAGAATCACTTTGCTAGGTGGGTTGGCGGGCTTGTGGGATCTCCCGTCTGATGCTCGGCAATCTGAAATCAAAGAAATTCATGAACCGCCTCCACGGCCCGCGCATTACTCGTGTGAAGTCGAACCCTGCCTCCAGAGTCCGTTGGTTCAAAGTCATAGTGAATCTCATCGCGCAGCTCGGTCATTGTCGGAACGCCCGGCGGCGTCTTGTCATGAACGAATATGGGGATCTCGAAATTGCCGTCTGAAAACATCTTTTGCGACGTGCGAGAGATGCTGACGGATTTGATCCCGCGTACCAGTGTCCTTCGCATCCTTCGTTTCTATTTCGATTGCGCCACCGTCTGCAAGCAGTAGGAAATGGTGGGTCGTCGTCTGTTGCGAAAATCCCATGCCCTTCTCGCCGCGTTTCATCATTTGGCAGTGGCTGTGGGCAGGATCTTCTTGGGCCATTTTCTGTTGGCCCTGAACTAATGATGCAAACACGAGGAACACTAAAATCACGGTTGCCTTCATGGACGTCCTTCCTTTCTGGTTCTCATGGTGAACGGGGAGCGTAGGCCGTTCCCCTTGACCGCTGCTGGCAGATCCTCTAACAGTCGCGCTGGTTGTCCCCGCCGTGTGCGAGCCAACTTGACGTTCCAGTGCTTCAGCATTGCCTCCAGCTGATTTTGCATTTCGACAAGGTTCTGGATCTGTTCCTTGACCTGTTCCAACTTGGACTCTGCCATCACCTGAACTCGACGGCACGGAACTTCTCCACCATCACGCATTTTCAGGATTGTTGCTAGCTCCGGCAGCGAAAAGCCCACGCTCAAAGCACGGCGAATCAAGCGAACGCGCTCTAGTGACTGGGAAGGATAGTCTCGGTATCCGCCGTCAGTTCTTGGCGGCTTGGGAAGAAGCCCTAGTCGTTCGTAGTGCCTTAGAGTGTCAGTGCTGATGCCCGTGAGACGCGCTAGTTCACCGGATTGCACAGAGGTTCCCTTTCGAATCGAGCTTACACCCTGGAACCGATTCCAGGGTCAAGCTTGGTTTTGCTGCTGCGAAATGGTGGCGAGGTGCGGCCGTGCCATAATGCAAGCCAATGGGCTCGCTGCTCCAAGTCCCGACGACTGCTACGCTGCGGCGGATTCATCAGATCCAAGCCATCACGATTGTCTGGATGATTGTGGAGGCGTGTGTTTCTCTGTCGGCAGCATGGATGGCACGCAGCCCCGCGCTGCTCGCTTTCGGCGGGGACAGCGCCATCGAACTCCTCTCCGCAGTTGTTGTTTATCGGCGGTTCCGGTCAAAGTGGAGCGGCGAGCAAACAGAGCAGTTAGCAGCCAGAATCACGGGAGGCCTTCTGTTCACGCTGGCGGCGTACGTAGCGCTCGTCGCGGCATTGGCGCTGTTTAGACATGGTGAAGTGAGGCCAAGCTTTCTGGGGATCGTTGTATTGATCGTGGCGGCGGTTGTGATGCCCCTGCTCGCACAGCAGAAGCGCCGGCTGTCCGCGTTGACTGCCAGTGCGGCACTGAGAGCAGATGCCGCGGAGTCCGCGCTCTGCGGCTACTTGTCGATCATTGCGCTCGCAGGTCTGGTTACGAATGCCTTCTGGGGGATCGCCTGGGCCGATCCTGCGGCGGCCCTGTGCCTGATACCGCTGATTATGAGAGAAGGCTGGCAGGCTCTCAAAGGAAGGCCGTGCGACTGCTGCTGACTTAGCCGACGGAGGTAACCTCGATGACTGCAACGGATCGAACCCACCTGCGTGACAAAGTACGAGTTGCTTACTCGGCGGCGGCTGAACTGCCTAACGAGAAGCACGCGTTCCCAGTAGGCCGAGGATTTGCTCAGAGCCTCGGCTATCCTGCGGATCTGCTAGACCGTTTGCCCGCAGTCGCTTCCGACGCTTTTGCCGGAGTCTCGAATGTGTCTGTATTTGCGGAGATTCCATCCGGTGCGACAATCCTTGACTTGGGCTGCGGCGCCAGCTTGGACGCTTTGATCGCAGCGCGCAGGGTTGGCCCAGCGGGGAAAGTAATCGCTGTCGATTTCAGCACGGCGATGCTGGCCAGAGCTCACCAAGCCGTAATGGAAGCTGGCGCAAGTAATCTCGAATTGCGCGAGGCAGGCGCCGAACAGTTGCCCATCGTCGACGAAGAAATCGACGTTGCCATGGTCAACGGGATCTTCAATCTGAACCCTTCAAGAGACGCTATCTTCCGGGAGCTTGCACGGGTACTCAGGCGCGGCGGAACGGCGTTTACTGCTGAACTGATTCTTTCGAGCCCGTTGCCGCCAGAAGCCCGAGCCAGTGAATCGAATTGGTTTGCGTGAATTGCAGGTGCGAAGGAAGGAGTTGCCTTCCTGCGCGAGTTCACGGAAGCAGGATTCTCTAATGCTGTTATTCTGAGGCAGTGCCGTAACGCACGAACCAAGCATCCGCGCGTGCTCGCGGCGGAAGTCCGCGCGATAAAGTAGACCCAACAAGGAACCAACTGTGGTGAAGAGGAAAGCGTTGTCCTTAGCGGCGATCCTGCTGTTTTCAGGAGCATTGGCATTTTCACAGAATGACAAACCAAACTGGGACGCTTGGACGATCGTGATGGGGGATTGGACGTGAACAGGCAGTGGGAATCCCGGTGAAGGTAGTGGTGGGTTCTCCTTCAAACCTGATCTACAGGGCAGCGTTCTTGTGAGAAAGAGTCATTCGGAATACCCAGCCAGCCACGGCCGCCCGGCAACCGTGCATGACGACTTAATGGTTGTTTACGCAGAGCAAGAACACACCCGCGCTGTTTACTTTGACAACGAAGGGCATGTAATCCACTGAGCTTCCCCCCGTCTGGCCGTGGCGTGACGGTGAAACTCGCGGCATTGCTCTTAAACCTCTTTATAAGACGGCTCCAATAGCGGCTCTCCGTGATCCCGTTCTTTACGAATTCCTTGCTTTGGTCGACGCAATTAGGGATGGGCGTGCGCGCGAGCGCAAGATCGCAGAGCGACAACTGCTAAGTAGGTTGCGCACAGCAAATATCAAAGCATAATCTCGCGCTGCTCATTGACGCAGCCAGCCTTCTCAAGCCACTCCTTGGTGAATTAGTTTTTTGTCGGAGGAAGCACGACGGCCCTGCTCATCACCGACAAAGCGGCCGCCGATGTGCGCCCGACATACGACGTGGATGCCATCGCCGAGATCACCTCATATGCCGCATATACAGATTTTTCGGAACTACTGCGCAAACTTGGTTTTACTGAGGACACAAGTGAAGGAGCCCCGATTTGCCGCTGGCGCCAGAAAAAAACGATTCTGGATGTAATGCCTATTGACGAGAAAATCCTCGGATTTTCCAATCGCTGGTACAAGCCTGCTATGGATACCGCCCTGGTTCATGAATTAGAACCAGGGCTTCGCGTTCGAGTCGTCACCGGGATCTTCTTCCTCGCCACTAAGTTGGAAGCGTTCGGCGGTCGCGGTAAAAACGATTACTTGTCGAGCCCAATCGATTCCATCCGGGGAGGAACCTAGCTCGTCTTGAACGGGTTGAGAATCCGGACGTCCAGCTGCCTGAAATCCGCTTCATTTCTCGTGGCAACGATCAATTGGTGAACGCGTGCAGTGGCAGCAATCATAGCGTCCTCAAGCAATCTATCTGGTTTTCGGTCCATGATTCGGCCCCACTCCCGAAAGCACGGTGTATCCATCGACAGTATCTGACACGAAGCTGCCAGCTGATCTGCCCAAGACTCGATGTCACTCGCCTTCGATGGATCTTGGCGGCGTGTCCGCTCAATCCCTGCTTGTAATTCGCCCATCGTCACGGCCGACAGAAACAATTGGTCCTCTTCTTGATTATTGAGCCAAGCGACCACGCCCCCGTGCGGACGCGGCTTTCGCAGTTCGGACACGACATTGGTATCTAAGAGGTACCTGTTCATTTAATCTCCAGTACAGTCCGTCGCCGCAATTTGTGGCGCTCCGGGATCAAGTTTTCAAAGCGAGCTTCAGGAGCCAACAACAAGTCTTTGAGACTGGGGCGGGCAGCCTTTTGCAAACGGTTCCATTCCCCAATCGGTACGAGGACAGCGGTTTCAATTCCCCGGCGGGTGACGACCTGCGGTCCCTTCTTGATGGTGGCATCCAAGAATTCGCTAAACCGGGCCTTCGCATCTTGCACTTGCCATGAACCCATGCCAAACCTCCTTGTTCGAGAACTCTAATTATACGGACTAGTCATATGACTAGTCAATATAAACCCGGGATCCTCGACTGATCGACCGTCAAGCCAAGCCGAAGAGGGAAGACGGTAATTTCAGGGTCGAAACACTGGTTCCGCCCCGGTGACGGGTGACTCGGACACTATCCGATTGTGGCAGAGTTGTTTCCGACTTAACGACCGCTCGAGCATGATCCCGTTCACTGGACGCATGGGCGTGTCCCAGTACCGATCCCCTCTGCTTAGCGGCCAACTTCCTGCTTACCCGCGATCCGATCGGAACACTCGCTGCGTCGCCGGAAAGTTCGCCAAACGCTGTCCGGCTGTTCATTATGTGGAAGGCACATCAAAACAAATATCCGCCCCGGCAGCTCTGAAGGTTATCTGGCCAGCCTCCAGATATCGTCTACTCCCGCGATGCATCGCACTTTCCTGTTGCTTGCGTCCGTCGTATTTTTCAGTGTCTGCCTTTCAGGCCAAAACAGTACCGCCGACACTGGCAATCGAATTACGATTCTCTATGACGCCTTCACAAGCAAGCCGGAGCTAACAGCCGACTGGGGCTACGCCGCGCTAGTGGAATTTGAGGGCACGCGCATCCTTTTCGACACCGGCAACAACGCCGCAATTTTCGAAGCCAACATCAAGCGCCTTCGCATAGATCTCACTCGCCTTGATCTCGTAGTACTCTCGCACCGCCATGGCGACCATACGTCCGGACTGCGTTACGTTCTTTCCGTGAATCCGTGGGTTCCCATATACGCCCCCGCGGACGAATCTTTTCTCGACGTCACCCCGGCGGCGTTCTTAACCCAGAGCGCTGATGCCAGCCTGCCATCAAAGATGCGGTACTTCGGCGGCAAGGTTCCCTCCACCCCACCCTCGCACGGCACTGCTTGGCCCGGGGTCCACTTTCGAACCGTCGTTGGCATGCAAGAAATTACGCCCAAGATTCGCCTCGTCAGCACTTTGTCTGAGACTCCCGGTTTTCGCGACCTGTCCGAAGTTTCCCTCGTCCTGGACACGGCCCGCGGACCGATTGTCGTTGTCGGATGCTCTCATCCCGGAATCGAGAACATCCTCTCCAACGTTACACAGCAGATTCACAGATCCGAAGTCTACGAGGTCATCGGAGGCATGCATCTCCTTCTCTCCAGTCCCGCTCGGGTTGAGCATATCGTCTCTGAGCTAGTGGACCGCTACCACGTTCAACGGGTGGCGCCGGGACACTGCACTGGAGAACTTGTGTTCGCGGTTCTTGAGAAACGCTTCGGCAAAGAATACGTCTATGCAGGTGTCGCAGAAGTCTTGCAGCTTTAGCCCGAGAGGTGCCAGGAATGCAAGACATACAGCGTCGCTCGTTTTTAGAACTCGTGCTCGCCGCTTTTCCGGTGACCATATTTGCTCAAACCGCCAACAGCGCTTCAATGGCAAAACCCGTTCGCGTGCCCGCTGGTCTGGACCGCGAAGGAAAAAAGCACGCTATTGGCGTTAGTTCCACCACGTATAAGGTTCTGACGCAAGATACCAACAGAGCTCTTTTCGTTATGGAACAAAGGGCGCTACAATAAAGCTCCGCTAAAGGCCCTCGTCACCGCTTTTTCGATGGACGCCTTTATCAATTCATACGATCCCGAGCTTTTTCTGCATCTGTTCGAGAGAGAAACCTTTTGTTTCAGGGTAAACAAATAAGACCACGAAGAATTGAAGCCCCATCATGAGGGAGAAGAAAACAAATGGGTACCCGCCAGACGAAGCGGCCAGCAGCGGAAAGATTCCAGAAATAAGCGCGTTCATGAACCAGTGAGAAAAGCTGCCTAGACTCTGACCTTTTGCCCGGACTCGATTGGGAAAGACCTCACTGATGAAGACCCAGATCACGGCGCCTTGAGAAAATGCAAAGAAGGCGATGTAGCCGATCAGCAGCCAGACCAGAAGATTCTGGTGGCTCCGAGTGAAAAAGATAGCGGCGACCCCTGCCAGACACGCCGCGGTACCTACCGAACCGATCAACAACAGCGTTTTGCGTCCGATGCGATCGATGACCGACATGGCCAGCATTGTAAATAACAAGTTCGTACCTCCGATGGCCACCGCTTGCAGATCGGATGACACCTTGTTGAAGCCGGCGAAGGCGAAGATATCATTCAAGTAGTACAGGATGGCATTGATTCCCGAGAGCTGGTTGAACATCCCGATCGACACGGCGAGGAAAATCGGGAGGCGATACTTCCACGAGAACAAGGAATCGTCTGCGACGTGTTCTGCATCGATCGAAGCAACTATTTCCTGAAGTTCCCGTTCGTAATCTTGCTCTCCTATCATCCGCAGAACGTCTCTGGCTTCTGCGATTCTTTGTTTCTTGACCAGCCAGCGGGGACTGCGCGGGATTCCAAATAACATCGAGAGGAAAAATATGGCGGGAACTGCGGGGACGCCAAGCTTCCATCGCCACTCGGCCGGGCCGAATTGCATCGTTCCTACAATGTAGTTCGACAGATACGCGAGCAAGATCCCCAAGACAATGTTGAACTGAAATGAACCCACCAGCCGGCCTCGCCATTTGGCGGGCGCGACTTCCGCGATGTACATGGGGCCAAGCACCGACGAACCTCCTATACCTAAGCCACCGATGAAGCGAAAAAAAACGAGTGCAGTCCAATTCCCGGCAAAGGCGCATCCCAAAGAAGAAACGAGGTAGAGGACGGCCATAACACGCAAGCTGTCCCGTCGGCCAAACCTGTCGCCCGGAATGCCCGCGAGCATCGATCCCAGGATTGTTCCCCAAAGCGCGGCGGAGACGGTCATTCCTAACGCCCATGGAGAGAGGCGAAATGTTTCCGTCAGGGCGCGTGTGGTGCCGGCGATCACGGCTGTGTCGAACCCGAATAGAAGCCCTCCGAGTGCCGCCACCACTGTGCTCCTTAGAAGATATGAGTTGAGTTTCATGGCACCTTTCTATGAGCCAGTCCGATTCAGAGCCGCGGGTTGCAGTAGAAACCTCAACTGGTGTTTTCCATGGTTGCGTTCGTTCTCATTCACAGAGCGCAGCTGCGCCGGCAATCCCGGCATCTTCGCCGTAATGAGCAAGCACCAGCGGGATGTCCATTGCGTGCGGGTTGATGCATGCGCCTCGCCAGTGTTCCCGAATCTCGTCCAGAAAGGGGGCGAGGAGCGAGGAAACGCCTCCCCCGATCGCAATGGCATCAGGCTCCAGAAGATCGATGATGCTTCCGAGCCAGTAGGCCAACATGTCCAAGGTTTCGCGCATCACTTCCTTGGCGACAGGATCATTGAGAGCAAGCGCCCGGCCCACCATTTCGCTGCTCACAGTCTGAATATCTCCGCTTGCAATTTCCCATAGGACAGAACTCGGATTCTCCACCAGCTTCTGTCGCGCCCGCCGCGCGATCGCCGGACCCGCTGCCAGCGTTTCGATGCAGCCGCGTTTCCCGCAGTTGCAAACCGGTCCATTGCGGTCGATCCCCAGATGCCCGCCCTCCGCTGCCGCCCCTGTCTTTCCATGAAAAATGCGGCCGTCGAGAACCATTCCCGTACCGATGCCGGTGCCCACGGTGGCGTAAAAGAAATTGCGATAACCACGACCCGCGCCCCATTTGGCTTCCGCCAGCGCCGCGGCATTGGCATCGTTATCGATTCGCACCGGCACGTTATACACTCGGCGCATTTCCTCAGCCAGCGGGTAGTTATGCCAAATCGCGAGATTGGGAGGATTGAGGATGACGCCGGTTGTCGGATTCAGCGGTCCCGGGGCACAAATGCCGACCGCCGCGATCTGATTCTGCGAAGATGCGTCGTGAAAAAGCCCGCGAATCGATGTAGCAACCGCGGCCAGACCGTTGGCGGCCGCGCCCGCGGTGATCATCGGAGTTCGGTTTCGTGCAAGAATCTTACCTTCGGCATTCACCAGGCCGGCCGCGACCTTGGTTCCGCCGATGTCCACGCCAACGACGACCGGGGCGCGGCAAAGATTGTTCTGTTCGACGACCGAAGGGTACGTGATGTTCGTCCTTTCTACTCTGATCTTGGACAATGATTTGTGCCGCCCACTTTTAAGGTGTACGAAGACACTGAACGTAATCTTGCCAGTCATCTACAGAATGGCGCCGGAAGAAAAACTATGCTGGTAACTAAACGTTTAGCAGTCTCACCATTCGAACAAAATGAATTCTATGCAATTCGGCACAACTACCTTGACAACGTGGCAAGTCAGAGATTATAAGCCAGGATATAATCGTTTAGATATTAAAAACGTTCGAATGGAATTAGGGAAAAGGAATGAGGGGAGAGAAGCAACGGTTTCTGTTTGCGTCGGCGCCCGACAGTTGGGGCGTGTTGGACTACCCAGGGCCTTCGTGGGAGCAATCCTACGAGAAGATGCTGGATGAGATGGTGGCCGCTGGCTACACAGGATCGGAACTCGGACCGTATGGCTTCTTTCCCACCGATCCTGAGGTGCTTCGACCGCAACTGGAAAAGCGCAGGTTAACGCTGCTTGGCTCCTTTGTGCCTGTGAAGATGGGTGACCCTGACGCTGGCACAGCGGTTCTTGAAAGAATCCGCAAGGTTGGCAAACTACTAGCGTCTCTAAAAGCTCCTTTCCTGGTGATGGCAGACGATCAATCCGACGAGCGCAACGCTTTTTCCGGACGGGCCTACGATAAGGGTTGTCCTGTCCTGAGCGCGGAACAGTGGAGGCACGTCGGCAACATTGTCGCCGACGCGGAGAGGGTCGCGAACGAATTCGGATTGGATCTGGTGTTCCATCCCCACGTCGCCACCTATGTGGAGACTCCCGAGGAGTGCGAAAAGTTTTTCGACGCTACCTCGCACACGAATGTCGGATTGTGCCTGGACACGGGGCATTGCGTGTACGGCCAGGGCGATTCCGTGAGAGAAGCGGAGAAATTCAAGAGCAAACTACGTTTCGTGCACATCAAGGATTGCGACGCAAAAAAACTGGAACAGGCACGCAACAACAAATGGACGTTTGAAGAGGCGATTGAGCACAAGGTGTTCACGATCATCGGACAGGGCGATATCGATTTCCCCGCTTTCTTTCGCACGCTGGTCAAGAATGGGTACGCTGGATGGTCGGTGGTAGAGCAAGATGTGAAATTTGGGGACACGACGATCGCCCCCGCGAAGAGTGTCGCGGCGAGTTTGAAATACTTGCGAGGCGTCGTCAACGATCTTGACATCACGACGTCCTGACTACGACGAAAGCAACAGCAAGAAAGTTTATTGAGAGGCTGAATGCGGAAACTGGGGATTGGGGTGCTCGGAGTTGGAGAAATGGGGCTGCGCCACGCCGAGAATATTCACCGGCTCGTGCCCCAAGCCCGGCTCGTGGCGGTAGCGGACGTTGCCGCGGAACGTGCGCTTCGCGCCGCGAATGAACTCGGGATCGAGAATTCTTACGGCAGCCTGGAAGCGATGTTGGAGTGCAAAGGGCTGGATGCCGTCGTCATCGCGACGCCCGATAAGTTTCACGCGACCGCCGTCAAAATCGTCGCTGCTGCAGGCAAAGATATTTTTTGCGAAAAGCCCCTTGCTCTGAATCTTCCGGACGCCCACGAGCTGCTGAATACAGTAGCTAAAGCGGGCGCGCGCCTCCAGGTTGGCTTTATGCGGCGTTACGACCCCGCTTATGCAGCTGCCATGAAGCGAATCGAGGCCGGTGAAATTGGAACCCCGGTTGTATTTAAGTCGGTTGGGCGCGACAAACATGGGCCGTCCCTGTCGGCATACCAGGCGAATGTCAACGGAATGTTGTTCTATGCGAATACGATCCACGACTTCGATCTGGCACGGTGGTTGATGCAGGATGAAGTCGTCGAGGCTCACGCCTACACAACTGTGGCCATTCGGCCTGAGGTTGCACAGTTCGGAGATGTAGTGGCGAGTGTCGTGAACCTGAAGTTCGGCCAGGGTGCAATTGGCAACATCGAATCGTATGCCCAGGCCGCCTACGGCTACGACGTGCGTACGGAAATAGTCGGCTCTAAAGGCTCGATCCTGGTTGGCAGTCTCATTCGAACGCCGGCAACTTTCCTGACCGTCAACGGAAGCAGACAAAATATCGCGGACCACTTCCTTACTGTTTTTGCGGACGCTTACCTGGCGGAGATGAAAGATTTTGTGGATTGCATGCTACACGATCGTCAGCCTCGCATTGGCGGGGAAGATGGGCTAAAGGCTCTGGCGATTGCCGTGGCTGCTGAAATCTCGCACCTGAATGGCAAGCCAGTGAAGGTGGCGCCCGGAAGTACTACGTGATCAGGCCTAAGCCATTTTTCGGAGAATACGAGTGATTCAGGCCGCGGTTTCGTCCTACAAGAGCCCTCTGCACGAAATGACGCAATCTACCCCCACTTGTCTGTGGAATGATTCAGCTTCGGTGCAGGAACTGTCCTATTCGATCGAGCATGGCGCCGTCGGCGCAACCTGCAATCCTGTGATTGTCCTCGGTGTATTGAAGAAAGAAATCAACACATGGAAGCGAAGGATCCAAACGCTTATCGAGGAGTGGCCGACGGCAACTGAGGATGACATTGCGTGGCAGTTGGTTCGCGAAGTCTCTGTACAGGCCGCCGCTTTGCTGAAGCCAGTCTTCGACAACCAGCACGGCAAGAACGGCCGCCTCTCCATTCAGACCGACCCGCGACTATTTCGAAACAGTGAAGCGCTGGTGAAGCAGGCGATAGAGTTTAACCGGCTCGCGCCAAATATGATCGTGAAGATTCCGGTCACGCAGGCGGGAATTCCGGCGATTGAGGAAGCAACGTATCACGGGGTCAGCATCAATGCGACGGTTTGCTTTACGGTTCCGCAATGTATCTCCGTGGCGGAAGCCGTGGAGCGCGGCCTCAAACGGCGCGAGCGCGAAGGGAAAGAGATTGCGACGATGGGACCCGTGTGCACGATCATGGTCGGCAGGCTAGATGATTGGCTCAAGGTTCTGGTCGAAAAAACCAACCTGACCATCGATCCCGGCCACCTGGAATGGGCCGGAGTAGCGGTATTCAAGAAAACGTATCAGCTCTTCCGAAAACGCGGCTATCGGCTCCGCCTTTTGTCGGCCGCATTTCGAAATCATATGCACTGGAGCGAATTCATCGGCGGGGACGTTGTCATTTCACCTCCTCACTCATGGCAGGTTCGGCTCAATGCCAGCGATATTGAGGTGCGCCCGCGTATCGATGACCCGGTCCCAACAAGGATGGTCGAGGAGCTCTCGAGAAAGATCCCTGACTTTGGCCGCTCTTATTCTGAAAACGGCCTTGCTCCCTCAGAATTTGATTCGTTCGGCCCGACCCTGCGAACTTTGCGGCAATTCATTACTGCCTGTCACGACCTCGACGGGTTAGTCCGGGATTTTCTAGTTCCCAATCCTGATTGATCCTGGGAAATGGCAGGGCCGACGCATCTAAATTGGCATATGCGGGGAGGAGAGAAGTGGCTGAGATGGGGGAATGGAGAATCCCCTGCAGTATTTCTCAGAGTTGACCGACCCGCGGGTGGAGCGCACGCGGGAGCACTTGCTGGA
>JAIQFA010000016.1 GCA_020073525.1 Terriglobia bacterium | reverse complement strand
TCTCCGCAATAGCAGTGGGTGAGATCTGACAAATGTCGTTTTCGGCCGGTCGAGTCCCTGCCGAACCAACGATCTTTGCCACCTTGCTTCAGTTCTGCCGCCGTGTCTAATGAAATTTCAGGAGTCTGTTATTCCTTCTGCGACTAATAGCTTTTAGAAACGATTGCATGCCGCCAGATTTTCGTTGACCGCACGGCTTTGTGGAGGTTTAGCTTGATGAAACAGCGGAACTTGCGGAAACATCAAAAATCCAGGAAAGCGCCAAAGGGTCTTGATTTAGCGGCGGTGCCTGGACTTTGTATCGGCTTCGTACCGCGGCTTCCAATACCATTCAGAGCATTCGAGCGGACATTCGGACGGAGTGTGAGTGAGCGAAGAGTTAACGAAATGCCATTGGATACTTCCTTTGTTACTCGGAGCATAGAGATTCTTTCTCTCTGTCTCGACTACGGGTTCACCCGCCAAAGCTCTACCACGAAAAGCTACTAGTCCTCCAGGGAATAACAGACTCCCGAAATTTCATTGGACAGCGAAATTGGGTACGGTTACTTTGGCATAAAACGCAGCAGATTTTGGATGCTCCTACCTTCTCCGACACCGAAGCCGAGATTGGAGAAGCCGTCGATTTCGTCGTCCATGTCGAGCGCCAACTAGTTCGCCGTATCGTCTGCGAAGTTCTCGAAGGGCCGCGACTTCTAGGAGTTTCTGAAGACGCCACCGGCCAAGCAGATCCCTTCCACGTTGCGCGTCCGTAGAGGCCCGAATAGACACGCGAAGAATGACGCGGGGGAGCCGACGAAGAAGCCTGGAGCCGGGGTGGAGTCCACGGCTTCTGTACGGGTAATGAAGGCATGATCGTGCATTCAATTTCGTGGTGCTGGCAAAACGGTGCTTCGCACCGGAAGAATTGTGACACTCCACCCCTGGGAGGGAACTGTAGGGAAACTTGCGAGTGCTCGGGGGGGGAACATCCTTGCACCCGATAGATAGCGCGGGTCGTGGTTCCGTAAGGAAACCCGCGTATACCGCGTAAACGCGGGTGTCGGGAGGGTGGAGCGATGGCGCTGCTCGATGAGAAGAACCTAGCGGCGGAGGCGGCCAAGCGGGCGCGATTCCGAGTGCATCACGTGGGGACGAAGCTGAACCAGGCGGAGCTGCACGAACTGGAGGCGCTGGCGGCAAAACGGAAGCAGACGCAGGCAGAGCTGATCCGCGGGCTGGTGCTGCGCGAGATCGAACAGGACCAGATGGGTCTCCGGCCCAGTGCTGAGATGGTGGAAATCACGGCGTGCCGGCTGCTGTTGGTGAACCTGCTTGGTCCGCTGGCAAAAGGCCAGGCGATGACGTCAGAGGTGTTCGACGGAATCGTCGACTTGGTCAAGAAGCAGAAGGCGCGTGTGGCTCTGGACCGGCTCAAAGACCACGAAGCGCGGCGCTGAGAATCGATGGTCTACCCTGCCGTGCGGCAGCAGGCGGATTGAAAGGAAAGTGCAGCGGGGAAAAATCAGCGGCTACGGACGCTCTCCCATTTCTTCTTTGGCAAGTGTACGGAGCGCGGGAGGCCAGTCAAGGCTCTGCGCTTCGCTCCGACCGCAACACAGCGCAAGGAACGCGGCCTTGACTAACTTCCCTCTCCGCTCCTGTGTTGCTTCCAGCTATCGAAAAAATGTGAGAAACAAATGGGGGCCGAGGAAGACTGTACTCGTCATCGTGTCACTTTCCTTGAATGCCCAGGTGTGATTTCTTGCTCAAAGAATGCAATCTGATAGGGGTCGCCATCTCTCGCCAAACCTGCGAATAAACCAGGTCTTTCCCACCTGTGTCAGAAGTGGTCCAAGGGGGATGGCTGTTCACATTGGACCACATTGAGCGCTCGATTTGTACGACACGCCATGTAGGATTGTGAGCGGATTTGCGCTTTGCTTCGCAGGTAGCGTACACACTCCTACTCGTTCGTGCCGACATTTGCCCCATCTCGATGGATCCGATTGCCGATAGCCTCTGCGGGGGAAGCGCCGCATTGCCGCAATGATCAAACGCCAGTGGAGAGCAGACCCTGTCCCGACCGAAGATTCGCGCGGAAATACAGAGCGTTTCGTTCGAGAATGCGGACAAGGCCTGATTGTTCTGATGGCGCCCGCTAAATAGCATCGATCGACAGAAGCACTACATGGCAAGCGTTGAGAAGAAAACGAAGAAGCGGTGGGTCGCCGGAGTCACATCCGATTCCACGCATCCGCCACCTGGGCTGTTTACCAAAAGCGCGAGCGTGATTGCACGGTCGCTGGCATCGAAGAAAGTCTCGCCGAAGGGACCAACCTCTGGGATGAGAATGTTGACTTACTTCATCAACCGAGGTGGCCGCGGACTGAGCGCGACGCGACGCGCGGAATTGGAGAAGGCTAAAGACTTGCTGTCGAAACGAATTGAGAAGGAAAAACAGGCAGCGGGACACAAAATCGCCTGATCAATATCGAGGAGCGAGATTATGCCGGAACAAGAAACGCTGGAACGAGCCAATGAGGACAAGCGGGAAGGGAAGTCGACTTCCACCCAGGCAGGAGAATTTGTGCGGGAAGAAATCCACCACGTTCGCGAGGGGAAGCATGGGGCGCGTTCGCCGCAGCAAGCGATTGCCATCGGCCTTTCAAAAGCGCGGCGAGCCGGGGTGAAATTGAAGCCACCGAAAGGCTCTGCGTCCCTGCGAAAGAAAGCTGCACAGGATCGTCGTGCCGGGGCGAAGCGGGCCTCCGGGCGGGAAACCTCCGCCAAGCGCTCCCGTGCCGTGAACGGCGCTCTTCGGCGTGAGTCTCGGAATGCCGCCAGCCACGAGGCGCTTTCTCGTCAGGCGAAGAAGTCCGCCGCCAAACGGGGAGAACAGAGCCGCCGAAAAGCGGCGGCTAAGGCGGCACGAACGCGCAAGGCTGCTTAAGATAGGCTTCCGGCTGGCAGGCTGCACGTTCGTCGGCGCTGCCCCGGGTGGATCCCGTGTATGGTCAACGTCGTGCTACAGCATCTTCCCGATTGTTGGTAGTCACCACACTTTCTAAAGTGAAGAAGAACGCTTGATTCTTCAGAACTCGATGAAAATCGCACAAGTTGCACCCCTTTATGAGAGTGTTCCGCCTCCGGGATACGGCGGAACTGAACGCGTCGTTTCGTGGCTTACAGAAGAACTGGTCCGTCTCGGCCACAAGGTGACACTATTTGCCAGTGGTGATTCCCGCACGAAAGCCAAATTGATAGCCGGAAGCGCACGTGCCCTGCGAACCAGTCTCGATTGCCGCGATTACCTGGCGCACCATGTCCTGATGCTCGAACAGCTGGGCAGATGCCGGGACGAATTTGACATCGTCCACTTTCATACCGACTATCTTCATTTCTCCTTATGCCGGCAGTGGCGACTGAACCACTTGACGACGCTTCACGGTCGCCTGGACCTTCCCGATCTGGTTCCGCTGTATCGCGAGTTCAACGATGTTCCGGTGGTGTCGATCTCGCGTGGGCAAAGGCGGCGGTTGCCTGAGGCGAATTGGATTGGAAATGTCTATCATGGCCTTCCGGAACACCTGCTGAGATTTCACCGCGCACCCGGAACTTACCTGGCGTTCCTCGGCCGCATTTCGCCGGAGAAGCGTCCGGATCGCGCCATTGCCATCGCGCGCGCGGCCGGCGTGCCACTGAAAATCGCAGCGAAGGTGGATCGTTCCGATCGCGGTTATTTCGAGCAGCAGATTCGACCGCTGCTGGCCCAGCCCGGCATCGATTTTATTGGCGAGATTGGTGACGGACAAAAGTCGGAGTTCCTGGGAAACGCCATGGCATGTCTCGCGCCGATCGATTGGCCCGAGCCGTTTGGGCTGAATATGATCGAAGCGATGGCCTGCGGGACGCCCACGATCGCGTTTCGCCATGGGTCGGTGCCCGAGGTCATTGATAATGGTGTAAGCGGTATCATCGTAGAGAGCGTTGAGGAGGCGGTGCTTGCCGTGGAGCGTATCAAGTCGATGTCGCGTGCCGCGTGCCGGAATGCCTTTGAACGGCGATTCACGGCCCGCCGTATGGCCCAGGACTATCTCCGACTCTACGAGCGGCTGATCGAAGAACAGAAGAAATTCCACGAAATCCCCATCGAAGTGCGATCAGCGTCAGGAGAGGACCCGTTGGTGGAGGATGCTGTTTAGTTTTGGAAGATGTCATTCAAATTGAGAACCGGTTTTACGTCCTCGCTACTTCCTCGTTAGCAGATGATCGCACGCGTGTCTTGAAGTGGGGAGAAACGTTCGCGGTATTCAATCGTTTGGGTGACATTGAATCGACCGGACTCGGGGAGCAGGGGCTCTACCACAACGGAACCCGGTATTTGTCGCGGCTCGCACTGCGTATGGGAGACAAGGTTCCGCAGTTGCTCCGCTCCACCATTCAAGACGACAATTCATGTCTAACCCTGGACATGATGAATCCCGACGTTTACCGGGATGCCAACCTCTTGTTGCCGCGTGGATCCGTCCATCTGTTCCGCTCGAAGTTTCTTTGGCGGGACGTCTGTTATGACAGATTAAGACTCGCGAACTTCAGCATGTATCCGGTCGAAACTTCGGTCAGCGTGGAGTTCCTGGCGGATTATGCCGACATCTTTCAGGTGCGTGGCACCAAGCGACAACGGGCCGGGGAAATGCTTTCACCAATCGTGGAAGACGATTGTGTTGTTCTCTCCTACCGCGGCCTGGACGGGGAAGTACGATGTACCCGTCTGCAGTTCGCTCCTCGGCCCACACGGATCGCTCAGAACTCCGTCCAGTTTGCGGTCAGCCTTCAACCCAAGGAAGAGACTTCGGTATCTCTCAATATAAGCTGCGAGGAACGCGGGTCGGGCCGGGTCACGATGGACTATGACAAGGCAATGAGCGGGGCACGCGCCAGTGCGGAGCAGGACAGGCAGCAGATTTGCCGCATCACGACTTCGAACGCCCGCTTCAATGCCTGGTTACTACGCTCGGAAGCGGATGTGCATATGATGATCAGCGGAAACCCAGAAGGTGCGTACCCCTACGCGGGTGTGCCATGGTTCAACACGGTGTTTGGACGAGACGGCATTCTGACCGCGATGGAGTGTCTCTGGGCAGCGCCCAGGATAGCGAAAAGCGTATTGAGGTTCCTGGCAGAAACCCAGGCCACAAGCATCGTTCCCGAGCAAGAGGCGGAACCCGGAAAGATACTGCATGAGATGCGTCACGGGGAGATGGCGAATCTCAAGGAAGTCCCATTTGGCCGCTACTACGGGAGCGCGGATGCGACGCCGTTATTTGTGATGCTGGCGGGAGCCTATCTCGATTGCTCTGCCGACCTTCCATTCGTGAAGGAAATTTGGCCCAATGTGCTGGCGGCGCTCGATTGGATCGACACCTATGGGGACGCCGATAAAGATGGGTTTGTCGAGTACCGGGCCAAGGCAGAAAAGGGACTGGTGCAGCAAGGCTGGAAAGATTCGCACGACTCCGTGTTTCACCGTGATGGCTCGCTGGCTGTCCCACCGATTGCTTTATGCGAAGTGCAAGCCTATGTGTACGGGGCGAAAAAAACAGCCTCCCAGATTACCAAGCACTTGGGCTTTGATTATCTGGCCCGAAAGTTTGGACGGGATGCGGAAACGCTCCGCGACCAATTCGAGCGGCAATTTTGGGATGAGACGCTCGGAACCTATGTTCTGGCACTGGATGCGGACAAGAAAGCTTGCCGCGTAAAGTCTTCGAACGCCGGACACTGCCTTTGGACGGGCATCGTGAGCAAGGAACGTGCGAGCCGCATGGCGCGGACACTTCTGGGCGAAGATCTTTTCTGCGGATGGGGCGTTCGCACGCTGAGTAGCGGCGAAGTCCGTTACAACCCGATGTCATATCACAACGGATCCGTCTGGCCCCATGATAATGCCATCATTGCGAGCGGGCTTAGCCGATACGGGCATAAGCGGGAAGCCTCGCAGATACTAAATGGCCTGTTGGAAGCGAGCGCTTTCATGGAATTGAACCGCCTTCCCGAACTGTTCTGCGGTTTCCATAAACGTTCGGACCTGGAAGGGCCCACGCTGTATCCGGTGGCTTGCTCTCCGCAAGCCTGGGCTTCGGGAAGCGTATATCTGCTGCTCGAATCTTGTCTAGGTATCAGCGTTCAGGCATCCGAGCATGCGGTCGAGTTCACTTCGCCGCAGCTTCCGGAAGCCGTCGATTGGATCGAGCTGAGAAACCTTAGAGTTGGGAGTCTCACGGTCGATCTTCGCCTGCGACGCGACGGGGACGGCGTCAGCGTGGACGTTCTGAGTACGGATGGAGGCGTCAACGTTAGCCTTCGCAAGCAGTAGCGCACCCTGCCTAGAAAATTGTAACCGTCCTACCGTGGATACCGTACTCGCCCGCCATATTGCCAGTAAACCGATTCCCTCCTTTCAGTTCACTGCGTCTAAAGCAGCGAAAGAAGGAAATGTGCGCAAAGACGAGTTGATGAAAACTGACCTCCTGAGTGAGATTGTGCTGCTCGGTAGCGGCGTTGCGATATTGGTTGCCTTGGTAATCGTGGTGGCAGCGGCCGTTACCAGTGCGGCGGCCCTTCAATAAACCTCTCACGAGATCGGGCGTCGTCCAGAGGTTGATCGACTCATCCTCTTCTTCCCGGGCACTACAGGCGTTTCACGGGAGCACTACCCTCTTGACTGGATGGGCAGGAGGCCAGCGACCACATAAATTATGTAAGAGAAAAGTTGGCATCTCGGGTCAGGACGGCCGCCCGGCAATCACAAGAGTTCGTGAGGTTTGGCAACAAAATCTGATTCCCGCAAGGAGTACTGGCATGAACATCAACAAGAGTATCGGCATGTTTCTGGTTGTAAGTTGCCTTTTGGGCACCGGGCTTGCATTTGCACAGGAACCCGCGGGAGCAGCGCCCGACAACACCACGGTCAATCAACGGGACCGGAACGCAGCAGAACCTACTGCCGATCGGCAAAAAGACAATCGTTCCGACCGCGAGATTACACAGCAAGTTCGCAAGGCCATCATGAATGACAAAGCTCTGTCGACCTACGCGCACAACGTGAAGGTGGTTACGCAAAACGGCCAAGTGACGCTGAAGGGGCCGGTGCGATCCGACGACGAGAAGCGGGCGATCGAAACGAAAGCTGCCGAAGTTGCCGGTGAAGGCAAGGTCACCAGCGAACTCGACATCAAGTCGAAAAACTAACGTTCACACTCAAGCGCCACACTCATAAGGAGAAACTGCTCATGTCGAAAAATACGGCGGTATTCGGTATCTATCCGAGCTATGCAAACGTGGAAAGCGGAGTCGATGGCCTCAAAGCGGCCGGCTTCAGTAACCGGGATATTTCTGTGCTCTTCCCCGAGAGTGCAGGGTCCAAGGATTTTGCACACGAGAAAGGCACGAAGGCGCCGGAAGGTGCCACTGCGGGAGCAGGAACGGGAATCGTGTTGGGCGGCGCTATGGGATGGCTACTTGGTGTCGGCGCTCTTGCCATTCCCGGCTTGGGCCCATTTATCGCGGCCGGTCCGATCATGGCAGCTTTGGCAGGAGCCGGAGTCGGAGGCACGGTCGGCGGTATCGCCGGCGCGCTAGTGGGAATGGGGATCCCAGAGTACGAAGCGAAACGATATGAGGGGCGAGTGAAAGATGGCGGAATCCTGCTGTCCGTCCATTCCGACAACTCCGACTGGACGAAACGGGCGAAGATGATCATGGAGGCGACCGGAGCCCAGGATATCTCGTCCACCAGCGAAGCCAGCTCCGGCGATGTCAACGTTAATAAGGAACTCCGTCGAGCTAGTTAGCTTTGGCGGATCACCTTGGAATAAATTTAACTGGAACTTAATAAGCCTATAAGGAGATAGCAAGATGAACTCGGATCAAATGAAGGGCAAGTGGAAACAGATGAAGGGTTCGGTGAAAGAGCGATGGGGCAAACTGACGGACGACGATCTCGACGTGATCGATGGACAACACGATCAGTTGATCGGGAAAATCCAAGAGCGCTATGGAATTGCCCGCGAAGTCGCGCAGAAGCAGGTCGACGAGTGGAACGCCCAAGCCCGCGAAGCCGACAAGGAGCGGGACCGCAGTTTCGAGGAACGACGCAAGGCCAGCTAGAAGTTACCTCCGAGGGACTCAGGGAAGCCAGTTTAATGGCTTCCCTTTTTTGTTGTAAGGCTGCGTAAGCAGACACCGCTATGCTGCCGGTTGCTCTACGCGAGTCGCTCCTGGGGAGGGCAGTTGAATCTGGATGATATCGTTCTGGACGGCGTACACCACCAGATCGCGAATGGAGTGGAAGTCGAGCTTGCGCATGATGTTGCTGCGATGCGTCTCTGCGGTTTTCGTACTGAGGTTCAGGAGGCAGGCTACTTCCTTCGAGCTTTTGCCTTCGGCAAGAAGTTGAATCACCTCGCGTTCGCGCGGCGTCAGTTTCGGTAGCTGCGGGAGTTCCTCGCGGGACTTGCGATCGCCCTTGTCGAGAAATCCTGCCAATACCATGTCGTTCACGCGCGGGGTGAGAAATACGCGGTTGCCCTGCAGTGCCTCCACCGCCGACACGAGGTCCCGCGCGGCATCCGATTTCAGCACAAATCCGCGTGCGCCCGCGTCGAGCGCCTCACGAATCACCTGGTCGGAATCGGTGATGGCCAGAAGAATGACTTTTTGTTGAGCGTTGTGCTGCACCAATTGGCGGGTTGCTGCCAAACCATTGAGATTCGGCATGCCCACGTCCAAAATGACGACGTCCGGTTTCAACTGCCGGGCCATGGCGACCGCTTCGCGTCCGTCTTTGGCCTCGCCACAGATCTCCCAACCGTCATGGGCCAGCAGCAGAGACGCCAAGCCGCGGCGTATCACTTCGTGGTCGTCCGCGATCAAAATACGCAGCTTCATTGTTTACCTCCACAAAACCGCTAAGTTTGTGTGAACGTCCGCACCTGTCTAGTTCATCCACCCCGGGGGAAGGGTATCGTGACCCGTACCAGCGTGCATTTGCTGTCGGATTCAACCTTCAATATCCCTCCCAGTTCCCATGCCCGTTCCCTAATACCAGCAAGACCGACACCGATTCCAGCGCCGGAGTGAAAGAGTGTGAGCAGATCTTCCGGAATTCCACGTCCGTTGTCCTTAATCTCCAAGCCCACCTGCCGGGCATCCTGCCAGATTACGACGTGAGCTGCTGAGGCGCCGGAATGCCGATGCACGTTGGTCAAAGCCTCCTGGAGCACGCGGAACAGCGCGAGCTCGACGGCGTCAGGCAAGCGGCCGAGATGGTCGGGTGCGTCCAGGGAGATATTGATTCCACTGCGTTGGTCGAGACCTTCCACGAACCAGCGAGCCGCGGATATGAACCCCGCCGCGTCCATTGTCGGAGGATGGAGCAGGTAGGAAAGGGTGCGGACTTCCGCCATGCACTGCTGCATCAGCGCTTCCACTTCGGACCACATTTCTGAGCGCTCCGGTGATTGCCGGAGCATGTCCACATTGAGTTTCAAGCCAACCAGATATTGTCCGAGACTGTCGTGCAACTCGCGCGCAATTCGGCGACGCTCCGTGTCCTGCAAACTGAGCAACCGGGAGGTGAGCTGTCTCAGTGCCGTGGTGCGCTGTTCGACGACGGATTCCAGTTCTGCTTTAGTGCGGCGCAGCGTCTCTTCCACCCGCTTGCGCTCCGCCATCTCGGTTTCCAGCGCCTGCGCTTTCTGCTGGAGGTAAGCGATATGGCGAAGGCGCTGTTCTTCACCCTGGAGAGAGCTGTAGCTCTCCACCGGAGTCACATGAGAATGTTCGGCGCAGATTTTCTGAAATAGATCACCATGATCGCACCGGTCGAAGCTGCTCATGGGGTAGGCACACCAGAGCGACATCGGGTAGACCTGTGCGGCGTCATTCCAGAGCTGTTCGAGCCGGATGGCGGCCTCGGGATTGCCTTGCGCCCACAGGAGCGCGACCATCTCTCCGAAGGCGGCGATGTGGGGATTTCTTCCGTCTAGCGCTGCGGCGGCCACGGTCTGAAGGCCACCAATGGTCTGGGTGAAAAGCGCTGCGTCGGGCCAACCGTCGAGCATGAACTCCGCCAGTGTTTCAGCCGCATCCAACGCGATATAACGGCCCTGCTCGATCGCGCGCGAGACATCAAAACCTCGAGAATGGAGTCGGTGTGTCAGCGCGTCGCGGTGCGCCTTGGTCGCAATCACGATGGCGGCATCGCCCGCCACCAGAGCGCTGCCAATAAACCGGCTCAGTTCATCCAGCAGAAACGAGTCGTCTGCGTAGAACCGCACGGTGTGGATGGGGTGAGCGGTATCCTTGGCGTGAGGTACCGGTACGAGAGCCAGGTCATCGCCGTTTGGAACTGTGGCCGCGCTCATTTCACCTCCGGATCGAACTCGCAAGCAAAAGTCATTCTGGGATGGCGGAGGGATCAAACACTCCCCTGCGCGCTTCAAGGTAGCGAATCGAGGAACTGCGGAAAATACCGGAAATCCTGTACTTGGGGCGACCTCCAGCCGGAGGACGGAAATGGCCCCAATGCGGGAGGCCGGTCAGCTATTTTGGAGCCTTCCAAATGTACAGATTATTTTCGTCCGAAAGAGTTTCAATTCCCAGGCCTCGGGAAGTCGAGGCACGATGGATGGCCGATCGCAGGTTGGCCATGGTCGTTCCATCAACCTCGGTTAGCGGGACTTTGATGGCCGAGCCTATCGGCAGCGATTCCAGATCCTGAAAAATACCCCCGACTAAATCGTGGTGTTTCCCACGCCGGGTTCTGCGAATGTCGGCCAGAACGACGCGCTCGTACTTCGGAAGGCGCTTGAGTTCTCTTCCGCTCTCTTTAGCCATACGCACCTCACAGATTTAGGATGATCTTATATGATTCTTTTGTCATACTGTCAAGTGTTCGTTTTAAATCGGTTTGTAAAATTCGTTTATCGTACGTTAAACATCCGCAGAATTTAGACCTGACCCCGGTCTTCCGTTCCGCGGTTCTTCCTTAATTCTGTGTACGGAATATTCCTACCCTTTTTTAGTGGGCAAGGTACTGTTAGAGAGTTGGGGAATCGAGGGAATCCAGTGAATAAGAGCCTTTCGTGGCGGGAGCTCTATCAAGCCGCCTTGCTGGAATTTCGCCGGGAAGAACTGCAGCAGCGAATCAGCGAAGCCGAAACGGCGATCGGTCAGCGAATCGCAGATCTGAGACAGAGCGATTCCAGTTCCGAGGAGGAACGCCGCGCACTTGACGACGCATTGCGGACGCTTAGGCTCATCGCGAGCACCGAATGTAAATCGTTACATGCAGCGGGTTCCGGACTCGACGCGGGAAACCAGGGGGCATTATGAACCGTTCCTTTAGCGCGAGGGCGAAATTCGCGAAGAATGGAAATTGCCGGAATCCGCTGTCGTCATCGCGGGGCAGGAGGGAAGCGCTGGCCGCAGGATTGGATGAAGAGTGGCGGGAACTTCGCCAGCATGTCACCATTGAAGAAGATCCGGAGAAGATATTGCGGCTCACGGCCGAACTCGATGAGCGTAGGCGCCGGGAGCAAGTTGTAATCAAGCGCAAGGACAATCGTTAGGTCGCCACTCCAAGCCATGTCCCCACGCAAAAAAGCGCAGCTGGCTTTCGCATCCGCCGTGATGCTGCTCGTGCTCAGCGGATTGGCTGCCTACGTCACCATCTATCACCTCCTGGACAGTGAGAAATGGGTTATACACTCTCTGGAAGTAAGGGCCGCGATTGGTGACCTCGATTCGTCATTTGCACGGGCAGCGCGGGCACGAAGCGGTTATGTGATTTCAGGCTCGGACGATTACCTCAGTCTATTTGACAGTGCGCTTCCTGAGATTTCCCGCCGATCCCAGCAATTGCGAGATCTAGTGCGGGACAATCGCAGGCAGCAAGAGCTTTGCGCGCAACTGGAAGATGTAATGGCACGCAGGGTGACCCAGCTTCGAGAATCCATCCACCTGGAGAAGCAATCTCCGAAAAACCAGCAGGGACAAGCCGAACTTGATCGTCAGGGCATAACCCTTGCCGCGGAGATGACTTCCGTCATGCAGCAAATGCGGGGCCAGGAAGATGAATTGTTAGTGTCGCGCGGAAAGGCGGCACATCGGCTGTTTGTCCTGACCGTGGTGATTCTGATGGTTACATTTATCCTGGCTTTGGAGTTGCTCGCCGTTCACTTCCGGCTCTTGTCCACCGAACTTGGGGCGCGCGAGGCGGCGGAACAAAGTGCTCGTCATAGCGAGGAATCCCTGCGCCGCCTGACCGGCCGATTGCTGCAGTTGCAGGATGCGGAGCGCCGGAAGTTTTCGCGTGAGCTTCACGATAGTTTGGGCCAATACCTCGTTGGTGTGAAGATGAATCTGGAAATGTTTGCCAGCCAGCCCAAGGAGAGCTTGCTCGCGGAAGCGACCCAACTCCTTGATCAATCCATCGCTGAGACGCGGACAATCTCGCATCTGCTGCATCCTCCGCTTTTGGACGAAGCCGGTTTGTCTTCAGCAGCAAAATGGTATCTGGAGGGATTTGCGCAACGCAGCGGGATCGAAGTCAAGCTCGACTTGCCCGACGACGCCATCCGCCTGCCCAAGGCAGTTGCGCTCGCGCTGTTTCGGATTCTGCAGGAGAGTCTGACCAACATCCACCGCCACTCCGGCAGCGCAAAGGCCGAGGTCGGGCTACAACTCTTGCCGGACCATGTCCTTCTGACGGTACGAGATTATGGGAAAGGGATTTCCCCGGAATTGTTGGAGAGTCTGCAGACAAATGGCGCGAACGCCGGGGTGGGACTCGCGGGCATGAGGGAACGCATTCGCGAGCTTGGCGGCCAACTCAGGGTCGAAGCCTGCTCACCGGGAACTTTAGTTGCCGTAACCATGCCGCTTGCGGAGACCGCCCACGGAACGTCGGCCAAGGCTGCCGACTAAGTCAGTTGTGGAAATAGGTTTCTTCGCGCAGTAGTGCTCCGACCGCGTCCACCACAGAACTGATATCCGCTTTTACGCAGGCGCCGCGAGCACCCACTTTCCGGGCTTCCTCTGACAGTTGCCGGGAAAGGTAAAGGGTGACGATCAGGATCGGGATTTCCGGCGAAAGTTGGGTAATGATGCGAGCGGCATCGAGGCCGTTCATCACGGGCATTTGGAAATCAAGCACGATCACGTCGGGCTTAATTGCCCGGTAGCGATCCACTGCGTCCCGGCCATTGCGCGCTTCATCACAAACACGCCAGTTGTCGTGCTGCTCCAGGGCGCCCCGAAGATAACGGCGCACCGAAGGATTGTCGTCCACGACCAAGATACGAATGGTTCTATTTTCCCTGAGGGTGGACGCGATCATGAGCACACCTTGTAGCGAGGCTACGCGCCTCCCTTATGCCCGGCAATACACCGAATGCCTGAGTCTGGCGGCCCGACCGACGACAAGTTACCTGCCGGCTCTCATTTTTTCCAGCGACGACTGCGTCAAATGGCACAGCACGCCAAGTCCACGTTCTGAGAATCAACAAGATAGGCCTCTGGCATAGAACTTGCTTCTGGGTGAATGTGTGGTTCACCCATTGCGAGGAGACGCTTAGAAAATGTCTGGGAATAATAAAAGCAATGGAAAAGACTGGCGCGAATTATGTGCGGCAGCGTCCGAGGAGCCTGACTCCGACAGATTGGTGTCGCTTGTCCATCAGATTCTCCAGGCCTTCGAGGAACTCGATCTAGAACCGGGTGGTTCACAGAGACGTTTCCCGACTGCATCCAATAACGGCATTGCGCGTTCGTAGGAAAGCTGTGCGGACCGACCGATGGGGTGAGGTTGTATCGAAGCAGCGGACGAGTGCGACACATTTCGGGCGACGCGGCCGAGCCCACTATGAGACCGGCCGAGTCCGCCCCTCTAAACCCTGCCCATTAGAACTAATACGAGCACGATAACGAGAATCAAGCCGAGACCGCCGCTGGGATAATATCCCCAACCGGTACTGTAGGGCCAGGTCGGAAGGGCGCCAATGAGAAGCAGAACGAGAATGATTAGGAGAATCGTGTACATGGGTTTCGCTCCTTGTCAGGCAGAGACTCACCGGCAGACCAAAACCGCCGATTCGAACACAATACAGACATACTTTCCGCTCCAACATCGGATCGAGTCTGTAGCTGCGATCATTTCGCTATGTATCGTCTGGGCCGGATCGTTTCGATTGCGAGGTCGATCAACCAGAAGCAGAAACGGCCAAGCCGCCTAGGCCTGGCCGTCACGATGATGCTTCGGATGCGCAGTCACTTACTTGGGGTTGGAATTTTCTGCTTGATCTCGAGCCTGCGTGGCATATTTCCTCAGAACGGCGAGGAAAGGCTCGCTTGCCTCAGGTGCTGGAACTTTGCCCCGGAGAATATCCTCAAATGGCACCATCTTGCCAAACAGGATTCTCGTCTCATCCTTGTCTTGGGTCAGTGCACTTCCGGAAAGGTCGATACCGGCGAACAAGCCGCGGGCGCGAGAGTAGGTCAAGACTTCTGCTCTCATCTTGATATCAGTGTCAGCGGCGGTGTCGCGTCCCACCGGACCCGCTGCGGCAGATGCATCCGCTCCGAGTTTGAAGTGGCTCGACAGAAGGTGTTCCATTCCTGAGTCATTGGTCACGATCATTACCAAGTCGATCGCCTGGCCGCCAAGCTGCAGTCCCCAGCTGCCGCCCGTGATGGTAATCGGAGCAGGTGCGCTCCATCCATGCGCTGTGCGGCACGTGGCTACACCCTTACCGTGGTTGCCGCCGAAGCCAACCGCGATCTTCACCATAGAAGGGATGACCGCGACGCACTTCGCGTCGTTCATGATCTTGTCTGGAATCGCTTTGTCGGGAGTCGCCATGATCTCTGTAAGAACCTTGGCAGACGCGTCAATTCGTTTATCGATGTCCGAACGATCCTTGTCATCGCCGGCCCAAGTCAAGCTGGTAAAGATCAAGGCCGTCGTGGTCAAAGCCAAAAGATATTTCGTTAATTTCATGTTGACCTCTTCTGTGCCCAATCCGAGCACCAGGCATTCGTTAGCTGCGACGTTCAACTCCCACTGTACGGAGGGAGATTTCGCCGATCCATCAAGTCAACACCTTAGATGGCCAGCAGCCATACTCTAGTTCGACCCGCTGAATTGACCTTGCACCCAAGGACTCATGCATTCGAGGGCAAGAAGTCGGGTATCGAGCCGTTGTTGTTGGATGGCTGCGGCTTTCCCGGAAGTTCCCACTTCTCACGCGCCAGTTCGGATTCGCGCTCGTTCTCCCGGAGTACATCCCGCTTGGCTCCAAGATGGCCTTGGGACAGATCAGACAGAATCTCCCGTATTCGTAGTTTGGCTTTGTGGAGCTGCGACTTTGAAGTGCCAATGGAGCATCCGAGCAACTCCGCAATCTCGCGGTGCTGATATCCCTCGATTTCATGGAGCAGAAAGATGGCGCGGTAGCCTTCGGGAAGCTCGCTGATGGCTCGAGTCAATGCGACACGAGCAACAGAAGTTTCCAGGCGGCCGTCCCTGGTTCCATATTGCCGTTGCGTGGATCTTGTTCCCGCGGCGTTGTTGACCGGCTCATCCAGGGAAACCCGGCACGGGGACTTTCGCCGAAAATGCATCAGCACAGTGTTGACGGTGATGCGGTAGAGCCAGGTTGAAAGCGTCGAATCTCCGCGGAAAGTTGCCAATTTGCGGAACACCTGGAGGAAGGCGTCTTGTGCGAGATCCTCGGCTTCCGCCACATTGTTCGTCATTCGCAAACAGAGAGAGTAGACACGCGTTTTGTGCGTATGAAAAAGCGTTGCGAATGCATCCGCGTCTCCTCGCTGAGCACGTCTCACCAAGTCGGAGCCTGCTTGACTAACAGAAGGGGATAGAGTGTCACTGTTCACTTAGGTCTCCTTGCACGACTCGAATATGTATAGAGAGGAGCATGCCGTGCGCACCTGGTGGCGACAAATTGTCAACGCATTCATGAGCGGAAGATTAGGGCCAGAGTCGAGGTCGATCCATCCCTTGACCGCCCTAGATGTGTGGAGATGTTGCTGTATCAAAACAAATGCCACTCCGGAAGCGAAGCCAGGCAAAGGACTTCCCATGACTACAGCGAATTCCAAAGACAGGTACAAAGTCGGAGGGATTCTCCCCGGCTGCTGGGCGAGCTAGTCTCCAGTTCATGAAATCCTTCTCCTCATTTCCCGCCTACCGGGCGGGGGCCATTGTGAAGGCGGCTCCCGCTCCTCGCCTCTCGATTCGCGGAGCGGCATAACCCAAGGGGGCACTGAGAGTCTGTGATTCAACGATCATCATCCGATGGTCGGCGCGCGTTCTTACAAGAAAATCCACGGAGGCTGATTATGAAAATCGAATCGTTGCGTGATCTCTACCTGGAGCAACTCCAGGATCTTTACAATGCCGAACAACAACTGATCAAAGCGCTGCCGAAGATGGCGAAAGCGGCTTCGTCGGGAGAATTGAAAGCCGCTTTCGAGGAACACCTGGAGAAGACCCGCGGCCATGCCCAGCGCATCGAGACCATCTGCGACCAGATGGGCGAGAAGGCCGGGGGGAAGAAGTGCAAAGCCATGGAAGGCCTGGTGAAGGAAGGCGGAGAAGTGATCGAGGAAGACATGGAGGCAGCAGTCAAGGACGCTGCGCTCATCGCCGCCGCGCAGCGTGTCGAGCATTACGAAATCGCGGGCTACGGCTGTGTACGCTCTTATGCAACAAAACTGGGCGATGATTCCGCTGCCGATCTTCTTTCCCAGACGCTTGCGGAAGAGAAGGAAGCCGATGAGACATTGAACGGCATCGCGGAAGAACTCAACCTCGAAATCAGTGAAGGCCAGGACCTGACCCAAAAACGCGCCTCGAAAACCTCGGGGCGAAGAGCCGCTTGATTCGCGATTGTGAAAATGTTTCGGCGCACTGTGGGGTGATTCCAGGGAGGCGCTTAGGGATCACCCTTCTCGTTGTTTTTCATGCGAATCGATCGGTAATCCGCGGTATAACGCCAGGCAGCGATGTCTTCTTTAATCGGCGGGAAAGGCAACCACAATCATGAATCACGGGCGAGGCAGCGCGGATTCCCCCGAATCCACCAATGAATTGAGGAGCATTTTTGAGCAATCCGTGGCGGTACTGTGCGAGGGCAAACCCGGCGCGTCAAAGGATTCGCGAGGTGTGCGGATTCGACACAACTCCCTGCCGCTACACACTGATGCGGCCGACATCCAGAAGAGGGCTTTGGACGCGGCTGCCAAAGCGTTGGCCTCGTTGTGGAGGATTTCTGAACCCGCACGCGCCAAACTCCCAGGCCGGGTGATGCCCTCTAGCCGATAGGCCTCTGAATCCACCCAAAATTTCACCCATCAAACAACATTTCTATCTCGTTTTCGCAACTAATGCGCCGAGTCCGCACCGTTCCATGAAGTGCCCTCGGCAACGGGGACTCTAAAAGGAGCGATTCATGTCGAACGACAAGGAAAAGAATTTTGACCTCAGCGATACAGCAGACCACTTGAAGAATGACCCGAAGCGCGGCGAACACCTGCCGACGATGCCGGATCCGGTGCACGACCCGGAACGGGGACAGCGGCTGCCTGCGGAACCGGATCCCTCGAAGAGGCCGACGCCAATTCATGAACTTGGCCGCCTTGACGAGGAAGAAGGTGATGAAACTCCAGAAAAAGTCGCCTAGCGGCGCGTGATGTATGTGCGCAGTCGCGGCGCTCCCCGGCGAACCTGCCGGGGAGTTTTATTTTGCCTCTTTCCTGGGGCTCCTGACGAAACCTCGTATCCCGGTAACGAAAGTCGTTGCTGCGGCGACTGACCGTCTCGCCGGGCATCATGGCCTCTCCTGGGCCTGCGGCGGTATATCAAAACCAGCGCAATGTGACTCGCCTGGCTCAACGGCAGTTCAGCAAACGCCGGCCCGAACTACAACGTTTTCCGCGTCTGAATACAAATTCCAGCGGATGGTTCACGAGACTGTCTGTAAGTAGGTTGAGAGTGGCGTGAACGTGTGCGCCTACTCTCTGAAGGAGACCTCAATGCGACTAGCCTGGGCAATTGTAGCGGTGCTTCTGATTTTGTGGCTTTTGGGCTTCAGTCTTCATGTGGCCGGGAGCCTGATTCACCTTCTGGTGGTGTTGGCCCTGGTGGTCCTGATCGTCGACCTGTTGAGCGGTCGCCGGAGTGCGGTCTGAACTGATTAGCAACTTGGAGGGATGTGATGAGCGTTGATACACCAACCAAATGTGCGCACCCGGCTTGTGGGTGCCTCACAGACGGAGATAGCGAGTATTGCAGCCAGCCCTGCAAGGAAGCGGCGGACCTGAGCGAGATCGCCTGTCAGTGCGGGCATTCAGAGTGTCCCGCCCAGCTTCGTTAGCCGTCGCCTTGTGCGCCGGCATTTCTTTATCAAGGAGGAAGTAATGAAGTCAGCCATTCTTGGATGTGTCGCGATAGTGACGTTATTGCTGTGCGTCGCCTGCACCAAAACCGCCGACAGCGTTTCTTATAAGGACAGTGTGAAGCAAGCGCTGCAGCAGGCAGACCTGACCGATGTTAGCGTCTCGGAGGACCGTGACAAGAACACGATCACGCTGGGAGGGACGGTTCACTCCGACGACGCCAAAGCGAAAGCGGGCGATGTCGCGAAACAAGCAGCGCCGGCCCGAGTAGTGGCGAACGAGATAAGCGTGCAACCGGTCGGGGCAGAATCGGAGGCGAAGAACATGGCCTCGGATCTCGACGATGCAATTGAGAAGAACTACAAAGCCGCTTTGATTTCCAAGGGTTTGAACAAGCAGCATATCGACTTCAGCGCCAAGAATGGCGTGCTGACCCTTAAAGGCAATGTAAAAACCGCTTCAGAACGCCAGCAGGCGCAGAGGGCGGCACTCAGCGTGCCCAATGTACAGCAGGTTCTGAATCAGATCGATGTGAAGCGCTAAATGTTCCGAAACCTTTGCAGGCAGGTACGCGATTCCCGGTGGTTTTAGCCGGAGGTCTCGCCACTCAATCCACGAAACCCGCGACAGGACGGTAGTACCGGGTCAACGAGGGATGGGGGGCAGAGGAATCACGATGTATATCCGTTCCATTCGTACGCTATTGTTCGCGCTCGTGGTGCTGTGCATGTCGGCAGCGTCGTTTGCAGAAATCGGGGTGATGATCACGATCGCCCCGCCTCCTCTTCCTGTTTATGAGCAGCCTATTTGTCCAGGTGACGGGTATATATGGACGCCCGGCTACTGGGCCTATGGCGATGATTTCGATGACTATTACTGGGTGCCGGGCACCTGGGTGCTAGCTCCCGAGGTTGGATTCTTCTGGACCCCAGGGTATTGGGGTTGGGGCGGCGACAGGTTTGTTTTCTATGAAGGTTATTGGGGTCCGGAGGTAGGGTTTTACGGAGGGATCAACTACGGCTTCGGCTACTTCGGAGAGGGCTACGAAGGTGGCCGCTGGGATAACGGACACTTCTTTTACAACCGTGCGGTGAACAATGTGAACGTTACTGAAATCCATAATGTTTACAACACAACGGTGGTGAACAATACCACAGTGAATCGCGTGAGCTACAACGGGGGTAATGGAGGAATCACAGTTCGGCCAACGCCGCAGCAAGAAGCCGTCGCCCGCCAGCGACATATCGCGCCGGTTGCGGCCCAAACTCAACATAGGCAGCAAGCGCGCAGCGATCCGCAGCAAAGGGCCTCGGTGAATATGGCCCGTCCCGCGGTGGCTGCGACGCCGAAGCCCGGAGAGTTTAAGGAGCGGGGTGTTGTGGCAGCGAGAGCTGCTGGGGCGCCCTATACTCCGCCAGCGAATCACGGCAGGAATCAGGGTCAACCCGGGAACAATGCCGCGCGGGGCGGGAATGCGTCGCAGCCCGACAATCGCAATGGAAACAACTCGGGCAACAGGGCCGCGCGGACGAGTGCGCCAGGCCATGTTCGGGATTTGCCTCCAGCAGAACGACCCAGTCCACCCAATACGGGAAATCCGAATCTGGACAAGAAATACCAACAGCAGCAGGAAAAGCAATTCACGAAGCAAGAACAGGAACGGCAGAAACTCGCGCAGAAACAAGAGAAAGAAGACCAGAAGATCGCGAAACAGAATACCGACGAAGCCAGGAAGCAGCAGGCCGAACAGCGGCACCAGGAGCAGACGCAACAATTGCAGCAAAAACACCAGCAGCAGCAACAGCAGATGCAGCAACGAATGCAGCCACCGCCATCCCGGCAGGCAGCGCCTCCTCGAGAGCAGACGCCTCCGCGGGAGCGATCCAAGCCACCGCTGCGGTAATGGCCGCCTTCTAATCGACGAAGCGACGGCTATGTTTCCAAACATAGCCGCCGGAATTTACAGTTTTGACTCCACTCGATCTAGGAACTCCACCCGATGCCGGGTCCGATTCCGCCGCGGTAGTCTTGGGGGTGGTGAAGGTGGTTGGCGATGCGGCACAGGTTTTTGCCGTTTCCCTGTTTTAGACCGGTGCGAAGCGGAACGGCGACAGCACGGTCACGCATCCCACTCCCACCGAATCGATTTCTAGCTTGGATCAGCGCAGGACTCGCCAATGTGGGGCGGCCGGTCGCGCGGATCTTTGATTCGGGATCGCCAACTCACGATTACTCCCCGGAAAAATTGCCAGTACTACAGTTCGCACCCGATGGCCTTCTCTTACGGGGCGACTATTCTGGCCGTCGTGGTTGGAAGGTTGTCCCAGGCAGCTTACTTTGAAGGTTCAGGAGGGCAACAGTGCTCTATTGGGCGCTCATGTTCTTGATTATTGCGCTGATCGCAGCATTTCTGGGATTCGGCGGTGTGGCAACAGCGGCGGCAGGAATCGCGAAGATTCTGTTCTACATCTTCCTGATTGTCTTCCTGCTGACTCTGATTATGGGGGTCGGCCGCCGCGGCAACCGCGTGTGAGGCTTGGTTTTTGAGATCATTTCAGATTTTGCAGGACGCGTGAGCCAACACTTGAAAGGCGCTCCCTTTAAAGGAGCGCCTATTTTTTGTCATGTTGGCCGGTCCAGGCCCTGGAGTTGGGGTTAAGAGTCCTAACCGCCTTCTTGCCTCTAGGCCAACATTACTTGTGATTCGGACTCGGCTTACTATTCATGTTGTCTTGGGAATTGCTCCCCTTCTCCATCTTGCAGCTGTCCGAGACCATGTCCAGCTTCGATACCATGAACTGGCCGCTCCCAGCCGACATTCCGCTGGTGGACGAAGTGGCAGAAGCGCCGCTGGCCGCTTCCGACCCGCTCCCCCACGTACCGTGGATGGTGACGGTATGTCCGACGTGCGAGGCGAAGTCCAGTGAGCCGGCCAGCGCCACTTCCTTGCCACGCTTTTCCTCCAGTATGTATTTGCCGCCCTCGGATTTGATACAGCCCTTCAACTTCTTTTCGCCCTTGGCCTCGTTAGCAGTGTTCTGAGTGCCGTTCGACATGCCGGGATCGGACATGCCGGGGGCCTGCGAAGGTGAAGTCTGCGGCTGGGTCGATGGATTTGTGCCCGATGGATCGGTCGTACCGGGCGTGGTTTGGGCGAACACGGTCAAAGCGAGCGCCACGGTAAAAAAGGTTGTGATAATAAAGCTCTTCATGCGGGTTCTCCTAGGGTGATTTGACGAGGGCGTAAAGTGTACGGAAGGCAGTCTTCCGGTGAGTTGACGGTCCTGCACGCGAGCCGCTCTATCGTGCTGAGCAGCTCCTCACGCGGTGCGCCTTTCGCGCAGATCGCGTCGACAAAGCGGTTGGCGGTCTGTGGTATGGAATTGCTTCCCGAATACAGGATCACCGGCAAATTCGGGTGCCGCCCCTTGATCCGGTGAGCCAACGTAGCGCCATTCATTTCGGGCATGTCGTAGTCCAGAATCGCTGCGTCGACGGCTGCCAGTGAGGCGTCGCTGAGGGCTTCCAGGGGAGATGACACTGCTGAAACGGTGAATCCTAGGTTTTCGAAAACCGTTTTGTAAAGCGACAACAGGATATGAGAGTCGTCGACCCACAACAATTTGGGGCCCTTAGCCGGCGGGAAGACAACGCGATGCGCTAAGTCAGTCTGTGCCGAGAAATTTGGGGAGGCGCTGGGAGACGTGTCGGTGGTGGCGAACAACTGGCTGTAAGACATGAATCGTTCTCCCGAACCTCGGAGGTTCCCTTCATAAAGACAAGTTAGGCCAACATCAGAGCCTGAACAATGCAGGGAATACTGTATTTCGATGGACTGACTCACACGAGATCTGAACATCTTCGGCCGACCATGCGATCCGATACGCGCATACTCTCGCGCCACTACATGAAACTACCTATGGCAGTCTTGCGGGCCGGAACGTAAATTCAGTTTTTACAAATCGGGTTTTACAAATCGAAGTCGAGAGGGAAGCAGCATGCGCAATATTAGCAATAGGAACACGACGAAAGATTGGGTGCGGCTGGCAGCCAAATTGGGCCTTTTGTTCACCGAACCCAAAACTCGGGCCGCCATTGGAGATCGCGTCAAGGATCGTGTGGAAGATTTGACGGATGCCGTCGCGGACAAGTACGACGACGTCAGCGATACGGTTGCCAGTAAGTATGAAGACGCGGTCGACCGTCTGGAGGCTGCAGCGGACGCGCTTCAAGGCAAAATCCACTGGTCTTCGCGGGCGACCGGTTTTTTGCTGGGAGTCGGTGTCGGCGCGGGGTTGGGGATTCTGTTAGCGCCCGCTTCCGGTAGTGAGATTCGTGAATCGTTCCGTGACAAAGCTACCGAAGTCAAGAACAAGATTCGTGAATCGGTCACGAGAATGCCGGGGACCGGCACCGAGGGGTGAGCGAGCGATGAATTCTACTGCGGGCATGATGGTTGTGCTGCGCTGCACGTTCCCGAGGCCCCTATGAAAGAGAAACCGAGCACTACGCTCCCTGCAACGGTCGAAAAGATCATTAAACCGATCACTCCGGATGATCCTGAGAAGGCACAGATCTCGATCGAAGGAGCCGATGACTTGTATCGAGAAATTCGAATCGAGAACGCTCTGACCGATGAGAACGGCGACAAGGTGCGGCTCAAACTCGGGGCGGAAGTCGAGGTAACGGTCGAGGCGCCACGTGATGCCACGGTCCCACAGGATGACGCGGAAGACGAGGAATAGCAGCGAAAAGTCAGCCATTTCGATTCGCCCGGAACCCCGGGATTGCTATAGCTCCTACTACAGTAAATACCCTAGAGTCAGTCCGAAGTTGATCGTGATAAACACATCATGTTTAGCCCGCAATTCCTTTGGGACGCATTCAACAAATGTTTTGGTTTGACCCTGATTTCGGCGGTGTGTTCGCTCGCCGGGTGCTACAGACAAATGCCCACGGTTTGTTGATCCAATCGGAATGGGCCCTCCTTCCCTCCAGGAGATCGCGATGAAGAGAAACAACCGAGGCATGACGAACGCGCTTGCCAGCGGCGAATCACATGCCGACGGGAAGAGTAATGGCAATTCCGTCCTGGTAGCTGAACCCCCTTCGGCCTCGCCTGACCTTAGCGTGATCCTCGCCGGTTTGCAGACCATGCGGGACGGCGACTTCTCTGTCAGACTCCCCGGATCATGGACCGGGTTGGAAGGAAAAATCGCCGACACCTTCAACTCCATCGTGGCTGCTGACCAGCAGATGGCACAGGAACTGAAACGCGTTGGGCAAGTCGTAGGAAAGGAAGGAAGGACGCGGGAGCGGCTTCGCTTTCACGAAGCCAGAGGCGCATGGGGTGACATAGAAGTTTCGGTCAACACGCTGGTCGAAGACTTGCTCCGCCCGACCGCCGAGGTCACCCGCGCGATCGCTGCCGTCGCTCAAGGCAATCTCACACAGACAGTTCGTCTTGATGTGGACGGACGGCCTCTGGAAGGCGAATTTCTGCGCTCCGCCAACATCGTCAACACCATGATTCAGCAGCTTGGCGTCTTCACCGCGGAAGTGACGCGGGTGGCGCGCGAGGTAGGCACCGATGGCAAGCTGGGTGGCCAGGCATTGGTCCCAGGCGTGGCGGGTACTTGGAAGGATCTCACCGACTCTGTCAATTCGATGGCCAGCAACCTCACCGGGCAGGTGCGCAATATTGCCGAGGTAGCAACGGCGGTTGCCAGCGGCGATCTATCCCGCAAGATCACCGTTGACGTGCGCGGCGAAATTCTCCAGCTCAAAGAAGCCATCAACACCATGGTGGATCAACTGCGTTCGTTTGCATCGGAAGTGACGCGCGTTGCCCGCGAAGTCGGTACGGACGGCAAACTAGGCGGCCAAGCTGTGGTCGTGGGCGTCGCTGGCACGTGGAAAGATCTCACCGATTCGGTGAACGCCATGGCCGGCAACCTGACGTCGCAAGTGCGCAACATTGCCGAGGTGACGACTGCTGTTGCTCGCGGCGATTTATCGCGCAAGATCACGGTCGACGTGAAAGGCGAAATTCTCGAATTGAAAGACACCATCAACACCATGGTCGACCAACTAAATGCGTTCGCCGGAGAAGTGACGCGCGTGGCGCGTGAGGTCGGTACCGAGGGCAAGCTGGGTGGCCAGGCGCAGGTCCCCGGCGTGGGCGGCACCTGGAAAGACCTTACGGACAACGTCAACTTCATGGCCAGCAACCTCACAGGCCAGGTTCGCAATATCGCCGAGGTGGCAACTGCGATTGCGAATGGCGATTTGTCGCGCAAGATCACGGTCGACGTGCGCGGTGAGATTTTGCAACTGAAAGAAACGCTGAACACGATGGTTGATCAGCTGAACCGTTTCGCCGGAGAAGTGACGCGCGTGGCGCGCGAGGTGGGGAGCGAAGGCCGTCTAGGCGGGCAGGCGAATGTGCCCGGGGTGGCGGGCACGTGGAAAGATCTTACCGACTCTGTGAACTCAATGGCCGGCAACCTCACCGGTCAGGTGCGCAACATTGCCGAAGTGACCACGGCCGTGGCCCGCGGCGATCTCTCGCGCAAGATCACGGTCGACGTAAAAGGCGAAATCCTCGAACTCAAGAACACCATCAACACCATGGTGGACCAGTTGAATGCGTTCGCGGGCGAAGTGACGCGCGTGGCTCGCGAAGTGGGCACCGAGGGTAAACTTGGCGGCCAGGCGCAGGTACCAGGAGTCGCCGGTACTTGGAAGGATCTCACAGACAATGTGAATTTCATGGCCAGCAATCTCACGGGCCAAGTGCGCAACATCGCCGAAGTATCCATGGCTGTGGCGCGCGGCGACCTGTCGCGCAAGATTACGGTCGACGTGCGCGGCGAGATCTTGGAGCTCAAAGACACCATCAACACCATGGTGGACCAGTTGCGCTCCTTCGCCTCAGAAGTGACGCGCGTAGCTCGCGAAGTGGGTACCGATGGCAAACTCGGTGGCCAAGCGCAAGTCCCCGGCGTTGGTGGCACATGGAAGGATCTCACGGACTCCGTCAACTCGATGGCCAGTAATCTTACTGGTCAGGTGCGCAATATCGCCGAAGTCTCCACGGCCATCGCCAGCGGTGACCTCTCGAAGAAGATTACCGTGAATGTCAGCGGCGAAATCCTGCTGCTGAAAGAGACCATCAACACGATGGTCGATCAGCTCAACGCTTTTGCCGGCGAAGTGACGCGCGTAGCCCGTGAAGTCGGAAGCGAAGGAAGACTGGGCGGGCAGGCGAACGTCCCCGGCGTCGCTGGAACCTGGAAGGATCTCACCGACTCCGTGAACTCGATGGCCGGCAACCTAACAGGGCAGGTCCGGAACATCGCCGAAGTAACCACGGCTGTGGCTCGTGGAGATCTCTCGCGCAAGATCACGGTCGACGTGAAGGGAGAAATCCTCGAACTCAAGAACACCATCAACACGATGGTGGACCAGCTCAACGCCTTCGCCGCCGAAGTCACGCGCGTCGCCCGCGAGGTCGGAACGGAAGGCAAACTGGGCGGCCAAGCCCAGGTGCCGGGCGTTGCCGGAACGTGGAAGGACCTCACGGACAACGTGAACGTGATGGCCGCCAACCTGACGGAACAGGTACGCGGCATTGTGAAGGTCGTGACCGCCGTCGCCAACGGCGAGCTGACTCAAAAGCTCACGGTAAACGCAAAAGGCGAAGTCGCCGCTCTCGCGGAAACAATCAACAACATGACCGGCACCCTGGCGACCTTCGCGGACCAAGTTACAACCGTGGCCCGCGAAGTCGGCGTGGAGGGCCGGCTAGGCGGACAAGCGAATGTCCCCGGCGCTGCCGGAACGTGGAAAGATCTCACGGGCAATGTCAACCTGCTGGCCGACAACTTGACCAACCAAGTGCGAGCTATTGCCGAGGTCGCCACGGCAGTGACCAAGGGAGACCTCACCCGCTCCATTCAAGTGGAAGCCAGCGGAGAAGTGGCGGAGTTGAAAGACAACATCAACACCATGATCGACAACCTCCGGCTGACCACGGATCGAAACACCGAGCAGGACTGGCTGAAGACGAACCTTGCCCGCTTCACGGGAATGTTACAAGGCCAGCGCGATCTGACAACCGTCGGACGCATGCTTCTGTCGGAACTCGCTCCCCTGGTCAACGCGCAACAAGGCGTGATCTACCAAATGGAGGCAGAGGAATCGGCTGAGATGGTGCTCCTCTCTGCGTTTGCCGGTGACGGCGAAGATGGTCATCTGCGTCGGCTGAAGATAGGCGAAGGCTTGGTGGGGCAGTGCGCCGCAGAGAAGCGGCGGATGCTGATTTCGGAATTGCCGTCAAACACGATTTCCATTCGTTCGGGCTTGTTTGAAGCGGTTCCGCAGAATGTCATTGTGCTGCCCGTACTCTTCGAAGATCGTGTCAAGGCGGTAATCGAACTTGCCACGTTAAGTGTATTTACAACATCCCATCTGGCGTTTCTCGAACAGCTGACGGCAAGTATTGGCATCGTGCTTAACAGTATCGAGGCGACGATGCAGACTGAGGGACTGTTGAAGCAGTCGCAGCAATTGGCTACCGAACTTCAGATGCAGCAGAAAGAATTACAGCAGACCAACGAGCAACTAGCGCAAAAAGCGCAGCAACTCGCCGAACAGAACGTCGAGGTCGAACGCAAGAACCAGGAAATCGAGCAGGCTCGCCGCGCTCTGGAAGAGAAGGCCAAAGAGCTGGCGCTGACCTCGAAGTACAAGTCCGAATTCCTGGCCAACATGTCGCACGAGCTGCGAACTCCGCTGAATAGCATCCTCGTCCTGGGTCAACAGCTCAGCGATAACCCAGATGGAAACCTTACGCCGAAACAGGTCGAGTTCTCGCGCACGATTCACGGCGCCGGGACAGACTTGCTCAACCTGATCACCGATATTCTTGATTTGTCGAAGATCGAATCCGGCACAGTGTCGGTGGAAGCCGAAGAGGTCTTCGTCGCCAGCCTGCTGGACACGGTGGAACGGCCCTTCCGGCACGAAGCCGAGAACCGGCGCCTTACGTTCGAGGTGCATACCGATCCGAACCTGGCTCGCAGCGTGGTGACTGACTCGAAGCGTCTGCAACAAGTGTTGAAGAATTTGTTATCGAATGCGTTCAAGTTCACCGAACTTGGAGGTGTTCGCTTGTCGGTGTCGGTGGCCAAGAGCGGTTGGAGCGAGGATCACCCCATCCTCGGAAAGGCCGCAACCGTGGTCGCCTTCGAGGTCGCTGACACCGGCATTGGTATTCCGTTCGACAAGCAGCGCATCATCTTCGAGGCCTTCCAGCAGGCAGACGCCAGCACGAGCCGCAAGTACGGAGGAACGGGGCTGGGGTTGGCGATCAGCCGCGAACTGGCCAGCCTGCTTGGCGGAGAAATCCAGTTGCGCAGTGCGCCAGGCCGTGGCAGCACGTTTACCCTCTACTTGCCACAAACCTACGTTGGTCCGTCGAGCGCCGCGGCGCTGGAGCGAAAATCTCCAGCAGCTTCGGCCGTGCCGTTGTCGGTCGTGGAACATCCGGTCGAAAAACTTCCGGACGATCGCGACAATCTGCAACCCGACGATGCCATTCTGCTGATAGTTGAAGACGATCCGCACTATGCGCGTGTGTTGTTGGACCTCTCGCGCGACAAGGGATTCAAGGTGCTGGTGGCTATGCGCGGCGCCGAAGCCCTCGCGCTTGCCCGTCAGTACCATCCAACTGCCGTGACGTTGGATGTCTTCCTGCCCGACATGCTGGGCTGGACGGTGTTGAATCACCTGAAACAGGATCCGGCAATGAGGCATATCCCGGTGCAGATGCTGACTCTGGACGAAGACCGCCAACATGGTCTCGCCCGCGGCGCCTTCTCGTTCGTGACCAAGCCAACTACCCCACAGGGTTTGGATGACGCTTTGACCCGCATCAAGGATTATGCCGCTCCTCGACGGAAGCGTTTGTTGGTAGTCGAGGACAATCCGGCCGAGCAACTCAGCATCAAGGAATTGCTGGGCTATGACGACATCGATGTCATGATCGCCTCCAGTGGAGAGGCCGCCGTCCAGGCTGTTAACGAGCAGTCCTTTGATTGCGTCGTCCTAGATCTGCGCCTGCCTGATATGTCGGGCTTTGAAGTGCTGGAACGTTTCCGCGACACTCCCTCACTCAGCGATCTGCCGGTGGTAGTATTTACCGGCAAAGAGCTTTCGCCGGAGGAAGACGCGCGCTTGCACACCCTGGCGCGGAGCGTCGTGGTCAAGGGAGTCGAGTCCCCTGAACGCTTGCTCGACGAGACAGCGTTGTTCCTGCATCGCGTTGTGGCCGACCTTCCCGTGGAAAAGCAGAGAATGCTCGACCGGTTGCACCACTCTGACGATGCTCTGGTCGGGAAGAAAGTGCTAGTGGTCGACGATGACGTGCGCAACATCTTTGCCCTCAGTAGCGTGCTTGAGCGTCGGGGCATGACTGTGCTCACCGCCGGAACAGGCCGGGAAACAATTGCCAAACTGGAATCGACACCCGACGTTGCGATTGTGCTGATGGACATCATGATGCCTGAAATGGACGGCTACGAAACCATGCGGGTGATCCGGCAGAATGCTTCCTTGCAGCGCCTTCCCATCATCGCTCTGACGGCGAAAGCAATGAAGGGCGATCGCGAGAAATGCCTGGGAGCGGGTGCGTCGGAGTACTTGGCGAAGCCTGTCAATACTGAGCAACTACTCTCATCGCTGCGCATGTGGCTCCACAGATAGCCATGGTGGCAGAGAGCGTTTCGTTTTTGCGACGGGGGGGACAATGAGCAAGGGAGAGAGAGTCAATATTCTCATGGTCGACGATCAGCCGGCCAAGCTGCTCAGCTATGAGGTCATGCTGGCTGAACTGGGCGAGAACCTGATAAAGGCATCGTCGGCGAAGGAGGCGCTCGCAACTCTGCTGAAGACTGACGTTGCCATAGTGCTGATGGATGTCAGCATGCCGGACCTTGATGGTTTCGAATTAGCCACGATGATCCGCCAGCATCCACGTTTTCAGAAAACCGCAATCATCTTCATCTCAGCAGTGCACCTGACGGATCTCGACCGGCTCAAGGGATACGAGCATGGCGCCGTCGATTACATCTCCGTTCCGGTGGTTCAAGAACTTCTCCGTGCCAAAGTCAGGGTTTTTGCGGACCTGCACCGAAAAACCAGGCAGCTCGAAGACCTCAACCGCGATCTGGAGCGTCGGGTGTCGGAGCGAACCGAGGAATTAGCGGCGAAAGCGGAACTGCTCTTGCAGCTCAACTACGAATTGGCGACCAAGAACCAGGAACTCGATGCGATCGTACAAACTGCTCCGGATATCATCTTCAGCAGACAGCCGGACGGGGCCAGAAATTATATCAGTGATCGTTTTTACGAATATACCGGCGCTGCGGCAGGCTCGGCGGTTGGTTTCGGCTGGTGGAATTACGTGCATCCCGACGACCGGGAACGAAGCCGGCAGCGATGGCTGGAGTGTGTGCAATCGGGAGAGAGTTACGAAGTGGAATATCGCTTACTCGGGAGGGACGGAAACTATCGTTGGTTCCGTGCCCGCGCTGTGCCGATTCGAGATCAGAGTGGAAAAGTCGTGCGAGGGTACGGTACTTGCTCCGACATTCACGACAGCAAGCTGCTGGAACAATCCATTCGTGAGAATACGGTTCAATTGGAAAAGACGGTGGATCAGCGTACTGACGAGTTGCGCCGCCTTTCCGTGCGCCTCATGTCCGCGCAGGATCAGGAACGCCGCCGCATCGCGCGCGACCTACACGATGGGCTGGGGCAAGAGCTTGCCGTAGCCAAGATGGTGCTGGATAGGATGCTTCTCGACCGGGGATCCCAACCGCAAGAAGCGATTGGCCAGGCGAGCGGCATTATTGATCGGGCGATTCAGCAGGTCCGCACCATGTCTCACCTTCTGCATCCCCCGCTGCTTGATGAGGTGGGATTACTGTCGGCGCTTGCCTGGTACGCCGAAGGCATGACCAAACGAAGCGGCATCGAAACCTTGCTTAACGTCCAACCACCCGACTTTCCGCGGCTGGCACCGGAAGTCGAGACGGCGGTTTTTCGCATTGTGCAAGAAGCGCTGACCAATGTGTATCGGCATTCGGAAGCCCGGAAGGTCTCGATCTCCCTACATCAGGAAGATGGCTTCATTGTTGTGTCAGTACTGGACGACGGCAAAGGAATCGATGAGCGAGTAGCAGAGATGCGCCCCGAGAAAGTGGGCGTTGGTATTGGCGGCATGAAACAGCGTGCCCGGGAATTTGGTGGAGAATTGCGGCTTACGAATGCGGACCCGGGTACACTCCTTGAACTCATGATTCCTGCCAGTTCAGTGCTTCGGGATCCGACTTCGGTGCTGGATGACGCGCGTAAATTGTCTATCCCTGTTTCCAGCATGTCTGTGATCGAATAGTAGTGACAATCTGGCACTGGACCTTCCAATCAGGTTAGGTCCATATCGAGTCCGCGCGAATGCCCCTAGGCTCGACAGCCTCCTAGTCTGTAAACACGTTACTTCTTTAGGGCATCTATCGTGTGGCAGCCTCTCTAAGAGAATAGTTCAATTTGCGGTATTCGCTCGCCCTTCCGGGTACAGCAACTTCCACAATCGAGTACAGGAGCACCCTGATGGGGCAAGGGCGTCCGCTTCGCTAGAGTTGTTTTCGAAAGAAACGGATGCCTCCGAGTGCCTCGGAGACCGACGAAACCTTTCTGATTGAATCGAAGGAGACGACAGTGGCCACTTGTGCGATATCCGCGACGTCGATCGATTTGCCTCTAGTGAAAGCGATTGCGAAAGAAGACGAAAGCCCGAAAATTGCGTCGGAAGCGACTCTTGTTCAACGCGCGCAGCGCGGCGACGAAGAGGCATTCGCAACTCTCTACCAGTTGCACATGAAGCGCGTATATTCCGTTTGCCTGCAGATGACAAAGGATGTGGCGGACGCGGAAGACCTAACTCAGGAAGCCTTTTTGCAGGTATTCCGCAGCGTCAACTCGTTTCGCGGCGATTCTGCCTTTTCGACCTGGCTGTACCGGATTGCGGTGAACACCGTGCTGATGAAATTACGCCGTCGTAAAGCTCCTCAAGTGGTGTCGCTGGATGAGCCGATATCGGCCGAGTCGCCCGCTCTCAAGCGTGAAGTTGGGATGGCAGATCCTGCGCTGAGCGGCACGATTGACCGCATTGCACTGCGCCGGGCGCTCGAGGAACTTCCCGCGGGATGCCGGCAAATCTTCGACCTGCACGAGGTTGAAGGATACCAGCACCAAGAGATCGCGGAGCTTCTGCAATGCTCCGTCGGAAACTCAAAGTCGCAGCTGCACAAGGCGAAGATCAAGATGCGGGATATGCTGTTTCCGAAAAGAAGAGTGCAACGGACGCCGAGTGCATGCGACAGCGGCGGAAGTCTGGCGCTTTAGCTACGGGCCTTCTGCCACGGACCATGCTCTGCGGCAGACTGCATGTGCGCCATTGCCACCGCCAAAACTGCTGGCTGTCCACATCCGTGGTTCGCTGATCATACCCTAGGCGTACGTGAATTACGTTCAGGGAATCTCAGGGCAATACAAGCGAGCCCAGTCGCCTCAAACCGCAACGCCTAATAAATCATGAGCAGGATGAAAGATTCCACCAGATATCTAGCGCTCCTTTCCCGAGCTTTATTGCAGGATGAGGGAGTAAGCCCATCCAACGGGTCGAGCCGCCAAGCCCGACAGGGCGATGGCATCGTGCCGCTCGCCGAAGCTCTGGGCAACTTCGGCATCAGGGACTTCAGCGAACTCTGGACTCTGGCAACCTCCCATCACGTGATCCTCCGCGCATTTCACAAATTGCATCGCGCGCTCGGGGAAAAGGGACGCTGGGCTGAATGGATTGCCCGGGCTTCTAATCAAGAACAAACGCGTGTGGATCACGCGCTATCTTTCCTCGCCCCCATTTGTCAGGCCCTGGCAGAGGCTGGCGATGTGATTGTGATCAAGTCTCTCGACCACTGGCCTGACCTCGGCAGCGACCTTGATCTCTATACGAACGCCAATGGCGCCGACATCGTTGCGGTCATGCGCGAACAATTCCAGGCGCGCATCGCCGAGCGGAGTTGGGGGGACCGGCTGGCGAATAAGTGGAACTTTGTCGTTCCTGGTCTGCCCGAACTGGTGGAGGTGCATGTCGCGCGGCTCGGCCAGACAGGTGAACAGATTGCCATCGCCCAGTCCTTGATCGGGCGAGCGCATGCGGACCAATTCGGCGGGTACACATTCCGCGTGCCCGCACCCGAAGACCGGATGATCATCAGCACCCTGCAAAGGATGTATCGCCACTTCTATATCCGGCTATGCGACATCGTAGATAACGCGAGGTTGATGGATTCCAGGGCGGTCAACTATGGGTGTTTGAAGTCGTTGGCCGAACCGGCTGGCCTGTGGGACGGTTTGGCGACCTATCTGGCCATCGTTTCAGAGTACGTCAAGTCCTATCGTGGGGAAGGCCTTCCGTTGCCGGCGATCGTGACCAAGGAGGCTCGCTTCGGCAATGACTTGGTTCGGTTCAAACGAAATTTTCTGCGAGTCCCCATTTTTCCCCAAGCCGTCGGTCTGTATTGTTCGGAATGGAAACGGTTACTGCTGAATGGAGAGCTTCGAAGCACGTTGCGCTTGAGCTTGCTCCCAGGCCTGGCAACGGTCGCGGCGCTCGATTTGAAGCTTACCGGGAGCGGTAAGGGCATTTGGTAAGAGGAGAAACATGGTTCGCATTCTTGTGGCGGATGACAACGCAGCCGTGCGGCATTATCTCCGTGGCCTCCTCGAATTGCAGAACACCTGGCAAGTCTGTGGTGAGGCTCGAACCGGCAGTGAAGCGCTGGAGCGAGTGAAGGAAAACCCGCCGGACGTGATCTTGCTGGATTTCCAAATGCCCGATCTGAACGGACTGGACGTCGCTCGGCAAATCTCCCAGCTTTTCCCCAAGATCCCCATCCTGATGGTGACCATTCATCTTTCCAGCCAACTGACGGAGGAAGCCCAAAAAGCGGGGATCCGCGGAGTATGCTCGAAATCCGATGTGGGCTCCATCGTCGGAGCGGTGGAAGCACTCCTGCGGCGGCAAACCTATTTCCCGAAAACCAGTTCGCATCCTCGTTAGACCTCCCGATTTTCTAGGCATACAGGAATCCCTGTATTCGATGTCAGGTAGTACCATGCTAGTTTTAGAGGGCTTCACTGATTTAGGTTGTAGCGTGGCCTTGCAAGTATGCTGGCGCGCCACCGGCAGACGGGGTCAACGTTCGTCGCAGACCGCACCCATGGTCTGCAAGAAGCTGCCTCGGGGGGAGCTAGTAACGGTTATGGCGGTCCGAATTCTGTTGGTGGATGATCATCCGGTCGTGAGGCAAGGGTTGAGAACTCTCTTAGAAGGGCGAGAAGAGTGGGAAGTGGTGGGGGAGGCGTCGGATGGCATCGAAGCCTTGGAGAAGGTCAGTAGTCTGCGACCCGACGTTGTAGTACTGGATGTCACCATGCCGCGAATGAATGGCGTTGAAGCTTGTCGCCTGATCCAGCAGAGGACTCCGGGACGCGAGGTTTTGTTCGTAACGCAGCATGACTCTCCGCAGATGATGCGGGAGGCATTGGCGGCGGGCGCGAGGGGGTACGTCGTCAAATCGAATCTGGCACGTGATCTAGTGGAGGCGGTTGACGCCGTGAGCCAGCACCGGGAATTCACCGCGCTGGCGCGAAATCCACACACGTCGTAAGTGGGCTATTTCAACTTCGAATATCTCAGCAAATCTTGCAGTGGGAGGATCTGCTATGAAGCTGCGTATCCTGTTAGCCGATGACCACGAAATTGTTCGCCGGGGCCTGTGTGCGCTTCTCCAGAAACATGAGGGCTGGGAAGTGTGCGGGGAAGCCTCCGATGGCCGCGAAGCGATCGAAATGGCCAAGCAGTTGAAGCCGGATGTCGTGATCCTGGACATTGGCATGCCATCTCTCAACGGCTTGGACGCTACGCGTCAACTACTGCAGCATGATCCCCAATTCAAAATCATTGTGCTGACCATCACCGATGCCGATCAAGTCATCCGTGAAGCTCTCGATGCGGGCGCCCGCGGGTTTGTTCTTAAGTCCGACGCAGCCCGCGACCTGGTTTCTGCGGTGGAAGCCCTGCAGAATAAGCGAATGTTCTTTACCCCTCGGGTGAACGATCTAGTACTGCGAGGTTTCCTGGACAAGGGGCATGCGATATCCCGGAATGAGCCACCGAACCTGCCCGTATTGACTTCGAGAGAACGCGAGGTCACGCAGCTATTGGCGGAGGGAAAGAGTTCCAAGGAAGTGGCTTCATTTCTGAACCTGAGCACCAAGACCGTGGAAACCCATCGCAGCAATATCATGCGGAAACTTGGTCTACACTCTATCCGCGATCTGGTGGTATACGCGATCAAGAACAACATTATCCAGATCCAGATGCCGCCTCAAGCGAGCAGCGCGACCGAGACCACAGTGGCTTGAGCGGTTGCAACGCGAGGTGGCTCCACATCGCCGCTTCTGGTGCGGACGCCGCTTGGCGCAGTGCCCGTCGGAGGTGAAATCCTGGATCCAGGAGTACGTCTGTGTGAACTTCACGGCAAAGATCTCATCCTGCCGATTGCCGGCTAGGGCGGCGAACGAAGCCATCTGGAAGAAGCGCAGAGCACCAAACCTCTTACGACTGCAGACAAACGAAGTCCCGGCCACCAAGGTCGGGACTCCGCGAAGCGAATTGCATGAAAGAGCAACTAGGAAGCGCGACGCTGGCGGTCGCTATTCTGCTCATTGTCGTCGTTCTCGTGCTGCCCCTGGCGATCTTTTTTCGGCTGCTGTTGACCCGGGTGTTGTTGCTGGCCGCCATGTTGGCCTTGTTCATGTTGACCTTGTTCATGCTGCCCGGAGTGTCCACCCTGTTGACCCTGTCCGGACTGGCCACTGTGCTGGCCTCTTTTCTCCATATCGCTCGCCATGAAACCTCCCTGACAAAGCGCGAGTTGTCCCGTGCCTTTGAAATTTTGTTAACGTCTAGCCTTAGTTGCGCCAACGGAAGCCAAGGTTGGGTATTGCCCTTTGCGCGCGCCCTGCAAAGTACCTAAACCCTGCTGCTTCCGCGGCTGAGATGAGTGGCAAGCGAAACCACGAAAAGAACGAGAAAAACAACAAAGAACAGCTTCGCAATACCAGCAGCCGCGACCGCAACTCCTGTAAATCCCAGGATGGCGGCAATCAGTGCCACTACAAAGAATGTGATCGCCCAGTTGAGCATGGATAGTCCTCCGGTGATTTGTTGCCAGCAAAGTCGAATCATACGAAGAAGACATCGTTGGATGAATCCACTCAAAGCTGTATATCGTCGTCCGCGTTCCATTAAGTGTTCTCTCCGAAGACTTTGTCGAAGATCGAGTGAGAGGGAGGGGGGAGCAGGCGCCCCGTGCTCCTGTGCACTAGCGCCTGCTGATGTGGCAGAGTTCAGAGGGATTACAGATTAGTACGGCGACCATGAAGAGCCCATACCGCGGCATCCGTATTTGGGCGCCAAAATGACCCCGCTGAAACGCCGAACCCTGTCGTCAAACGTCCGGGCCTAAGGGGACCGCTGTATGGACGACAGAAAGCGGGCCATGTAGAAAATCACAAGCGCCGATGTACAAAATCGCTGATGCATATAATGCGGCGCAGATTGACATCGTGCAATCTATGGCATGGGATGGCACTCAAAATGCCCGGCCCAGTGGAGTTTCCGCCTGGATGTTGCCGCCGCTTCGTCTTTGGAGGTCCATGCTTCATGAAACGAGCGAAGAGTGTATTGGCCACATTGGGCTTCTTATCGATATCCCCATTTATCCTGGCGCAGGATCCAAATCCGATACCCCCGGATTCTTCGAACATCCTGGGCCCCGATCTGGTGGCATGGTCTGAACAGCAGAAGCCGCAACCGGTTCCCGCGCCGCCTCCCGATCCTCCGGAACAACAAAAGGAGAAGCTGCCCGCGACTCCAGCGAACCCTCAGACAGAGCAGCATCCCGCGCCGCAGTCCTTTGCGGGCACGATCATCAAGGATCACAGCAGGTACGTGTTGAAGGTAGGCCCCCATGACGCATACCAACTGGATGACCAGCAGAAGGCTGGAGCGTATGAGGGAAGGGAAGTGCGAGTAGTCGGCACGCTGGAAGGGGACGGCCACAGCCTTCGCGTGGCAAGCATCGAGTTGATCTCCTAAAACAACTTTGTCGGGAAGCAGGCATCAGCAGGAGAGGCGTTTCCGCAAGAGTTCCTGATTGTTCAGCGGTCATTGAAGCCCTGCTCACGACGCGTTCCCGCGGGACAAACAAAAACCCGCTGTGAAGATCACAGCGGGTTTTTATTTCCAGGAACTCTGTTGAAGATCGAGAGCTTATCGACTCTCGGAAGGGGTGATGTCAACGATGTGGAGAGTATTCGTATTCGGGTCCACTGTCGCCTTGACCTTTACAGTCTTGCCTTCGAACTGCTTGGCCTTGTCCTGGTCATCCAACTGATAGGCAGCCTGGGTTGCGTTGTCCTTCAGAACGAACTTGTCGCCTGACTTTGTAATCTTGCCTTCGAAGCTCTGCGCACTCTGCTGCTGGCTCGGGGTGTTCACTGGCTGTTGCGCGGTGTTGTCCTGGCTCTGCGTAGCTGGTGTCTGCGCCGACAGATTGAGTGTGAGCCCGGCGAGAACCAGCACCGCCACTACTGAGAGAAGTCGTTTCATTCTCTTGCCTCCGGTTTGAATTCGTGATTCAGGTGTTTTTTGTGCCAACTAAAACCTCGTGCGCGAAGAATGCAAATGTGATGCCAAATCCGCAAGCGATCCACGACTGCCTGTCGTCAATGACATAGAACGTCGTGGTCGACGAATCACTCTTAAACGTGCCAGCAGACATCGAGTAGAAAATGCTGGACCATTTGCAATTTCGGGTTCGGGGCTATTCGGCAAAACTCTACAGCGATCACTGTAGAATTTTCTCGATCTGGCAAGTTACTAAGTACTCGAGTTACTAAGTACTAAGGTGAAAGCATGGTTTACACACAAACAGAGTCGACGATGTTCTCGATACTAGTTCGGCGATTCTAGTTGTGCAGGCATCAGAACAGGCGAAATATTGTGAGCTGCTTTACAGCTACCCGATTATTCGGAATCCTCTAGGGCCTCCCAAGGATGGGCCGATTTCGCCGATGGGCGCAGACTCAGTGGCGTAAGGATTCCACAATGCGAGGAAGTCTTGTAGTGACAAGGACCTGAAAACGCAGGGCAGGAGGCTCGCCGATGTCTGCAACGAAACTTAGCTTGCTATCGATGTCTCTATTAAGTGCAGTTCTAGCCGTGGCGCAGAGCGCGCCATCTGGTGGAACGCCGCCAACGGGCAGTCCCGCAAGCTCGGGACAGAGCCAAACCCCAGGAACAGCAACGCCGCCGGGAAGCACGTCGACTCCGACGAAGCCGAGCCCGACGACTCCGACTGGTGTTCCGGGCTCGAACTCGACGAACCCGCCAATTCCGGGCAACAGTGCGAAGCCGTCGACCATCGACCCGAACACCAATCCGTCGCCCAATCCCACGGAATCGCCCTGCCCAAATCTGCCGGGCACTCCGGGAGTGTCCGGGTCAACGCCCAATCCGGGTTCCACTTCAGGCTCCTCGACTCCGGGAAAACCTGGCAGTTCGACAACCCCCGCAACGCCCGGAACGTCGCCTTCTGGAACGCCTTGTCCGCCCGCATCCTCCACTAGTGGAACTGGTGGACCACCTTCGCGGTAAAGAATTCGGGCCGAGACCCGACTCGCCCCCTCTGTGGCGGACCCGATTCTCTCCCGGGTCTGCCTTTTTTGTTCGGCGGCGATCTGTTGCCTGCTTGTCGCAAATGGAAGTGCAGACCTCGGTGCACAATCTCGTGATCTTCGGCTAACACTGGGCCCCAGCGTCTAGTGCCTGTCGCATCATCTGCGGCGAATCGTGTTGTGTAACAAATGTTGGCGGAAGGCAAAACTCGCCTTTGAGCGGGCGTCCGTCAACGCCCAATTGCACAATTGCGCTCTCATATACCACCTCATATTTGTTTCCGGGCAAGGGGCTGAACTGGGGTTAGCCACCGGAGCGTGGAGGATTCACGGCACTGAATCCAGACTCTTAACAGGAGCGCCGGAGCCTGACTCTAGGGTCTTTACTATAGAAAATCTTCAAGCCAACCACCGTGGCTCCAATTCATGGGCTGAATTACGGACAAGCAGTAGCCGGCAGCCCGACAGGCCTAAGGGGTTTTCCGTAGGACATCCGTAATCTACCGTATTGACATCCGACGGAATACATTTCAGGCAGGTTGGTCCCCCACTCTCTGCACGGATCTGCGCCACGACAAGGGTTCGGTTCTTGGCACTGCTCGTCTGTGGCAACAGCCGACAATATCGACGACAAGCAAGCGAGGTAGTGCTAGTGCGAATTTCGAGCGGTATTCTTGTCCTTGCGCTGCCCGCCGTAGCAGCGTTCTTGGTGCTGGCATCCAGTGCTTTCGGTCAGATTCAGTCCACAATCGTTTGTCCGTCAGGACGCGGGTACTGGGACGTTTTGAGCGTAATGATGATGGACCCAGGGCTGGCTTCCAACTACCACATGGAAGGCATCACCAACGGCTTGCCATCGTCGTACGTCTATACCTTGTGGGATCAGAGTCAGTCCAAGGTGTATTACGTGAAGAATCCGCAGGGCAATCCCTGGGACATCAATCTCTACGACTCAAACTACATTTACCAATGGATTACGGAACTGGGCATCTGGGATGGTGTCAACCACTGGAATGATCCAACCAGTTGCCGGAAATTCAACAACGGCAGTCAGAACGCGACGGCCGATCTCTCCATGCGGTGGGCGGCCCGGTGTGCGACTCCGGGAGGAAAGAGCAGCACTTTCTGGAATTCGCCGCCGTCGGTCCAACCTAACAACACGAACTACTACACCTACGTTGACCAGCTGCTGCAAGATGCGCCTCAGGACTTGGGATATTCCCGGCTGGAGTTGAAACGCCCGGGCGCTATCACCATCACCGACCAGCGCGCAAATCCACCACGGCAGTTTCCTATCACAACTTTGCCTCTGCAATATACGTATAGCTGCACTGTGGCGGAAAACATCCGATCATGCAAATTCCGAGAAGTCTTCGAGTATGGCGTGGACACAGGCGTCAATCCCGTGGACAACCTAAAGCACAGCTATGGATGGATACGCTGGCGCTACTACATCAACTCGTCAGGGGGGAACCCGGAGGTTGCCCCCACTTGGGTATTGTCGAACACATCGACCTCCGATCAGTTGATGCCCGGACAAGTCAGCCTCAACTTCCAGTGTTTCTAGACCTATTGAACCAACCTCGCCCAAGCGACGGGGCTTGGCGGGGTTCGGATTGGCCGGTATTTTCGGGCCCGGTTCGCAAGTATGGTCCCCATCAGGGAACCGGAGGGGCTAGTGAGCACTGGCCGTTCGTGGCCTGCGCCGGCGGATTCGGCGGCGTGGCCCATGGCACCTTTACAAAATCAAAGAATTCGCTCATGTCGGCCTGGGCTGCGTCGCGTCTTGTAAGCGCAGGAACATTGAAGCGAGTCTCAATTAGCTTCAGGATCGCGGTGTAGTCGAACACCGTGTGAGAAACATAGTTTTGCTTGGCAAAAGGCGAGATCACGATGAGCGGCACGCGATATCCCGTATAGGTGAAATCACAGGTTCCGGTTCCGAGTTGTCCGGGTGCGTCACAGATGTCGCCTGGCTGTAAGTCCATGGGCTGTATCCCGTCGGGACTCGGCATCAGTTGGGGCGAGACGTGATCGTAAAACCCTCCCGCTTCGTCGTAAGTAAAGATCATCGCGGAATCCTTCCAGCTCGGGCTGCTCATCAGCGAATTGATCAGGCCCGCGGCGTAGTTGGCTCCGGCCTGAACGTTGATCGGCGAAGAGTTATCGACGTCGTTGGGATGCTCATCCAGTCCGGCGTTGGAGGCGGGCTCGATCAGCGCGACCTGGGGTAGGGTTCCGTTTTGTACATCGGTCGTGAATTGCGATATGGGTACCAGGTTTTGCGACAGGGTCGGACTGTTTACGATGGTCTGTCCGTAAGTAAACTGATTAATGTAGGTGTAGTTAATGAGGCATGCTGGTGTAGGGTTGGACGGACAACTTGTGCCCTCGGGGTTGACATAGATCTTCCAGGTGACGCCTGCATTTTGCAGATTCTCGAAGATGGTAGGCACAGCAAGCGGAGTTTCCGGCGGGGCCAGAGGATGCACGTGGCCAGCCGAGGTGGCCGCCATGAGGTACATGCGGTTGGCCTGAGTGCGGTTCATGGTGGGAGAAAACCACCGGTCCGAAGTCGCAAAATTCGAGGCCATGAAGTAGTAGTAATTCAGGTCGCTCGCGTCAAAGTAGCCCATGGCTCGAATGCCGTTGGTATCCATTAGAGCGGGCGATTGCTGTCGTGCATCATCAGCGGCGGTGACTACAAATCCGTTGAGGGCGGCTGGACTGGTTCCGATAGGGTCATTCAAGTCCCAATCCACATGACTCTCATTCCAGAAGGGACTCTGCTCCTCCTGACACACGGATGTGAAATGAAAGGAGCTAACGAGATTGCTGCTATCCGGAACGCAAACGGTTGACTGCGGATAGGGCTGGGTGGGATCGCAGCCGGGAATTGCGGGGGCCGGCCCCTGCAGCGGAGCCGCCCCGGTCGCCGGGTTGAACTGAGGCAAGCCGTCGAAGGACCGATCCGCGATGCCATTCTGCGCCCAGTATTGACGCATTGTCCCAAAATAATGATCAAACGAACGATTTTCCTGGGCGAGGAAAATGATGTGGTTCAGGCTTTGAAGGTTCCCAGTGCCTTGCGACTGAGAACGCAAACCTTGGCATCCAATCAGCGTCAGAGACGACAGGCAAAAGAACACAGCTAACCCAAAGGCATGTTGAGATTTCACGGCGCGCTCCTGTTAGGTTGCGGCCTTGAGATGACAAAGACCCCGCGCGGGTTGGATAAGTTGATCTAGGGTATTCTCCATTCGAATCTAAGAACTTTTGCCGAGTCACACCCTTCGAAATCTGCATCAGAGTCTGACACGTTCGCTATCGAGCGTTCGCTGGAGTGTGTATGTCGTCAAATGAACAGCCACCTGTCCTGTCCCCCACTCGAATCCCGTCCTTTCCTGTATCGGCTCTCGAGAAGAACGGCCCGCCAGAGAAGATCCGCGATCGCGGACTGCTGCTTGGCCTTGCTCGCAAGCTGCACGACAATGAGATGGCACTTGCCTTCGCGCGGAATGCATTCCGCTTATTCCAGCGCATCGGGATTACGGTAAGTCCGAACCACTACTACTGGCCGGTGCCCGACTTCCGTGAACTCGAGTCCCGGAAATGGCCAGCCGAGATAGAGACACCGGGACTTGACCTCGCCTTCGGCCGACAGTTGGATCTGTTGCAAACCGTGGTTCCGCAATATCAGACCGAATGGCAGTCGGACGAGGCGCCGTTCTTCAGCGTAGGCTACAACTACAGCAATGGCTTTTTCGAGACCGTTGATGCGGAGATCGCTTACTGCCTGGTGCGCCATTACAAGCCGCGACGGATTGTGGAAGTGGGTGGCGGCTATAGCAGCCGCGTCATGGCTGCCGCTCTCGATTTGAATCTTAAGTTGGATGGAGTACGCGGGGAGCTGGTCACCATTGACCCATACCCGGATCGGTTCCCCAAGAAGGCGTTAAGCGATCGCGTCCATCTCATTCCTCAAACCGTGCAGAATGTGGACCTCGATATATTCCTCAGCCTGCAAAGCGGTGATTTCTTGTTTCTGGACTCAAGCCACGTGGTAGGAATCGGCAGCGATGTCGTGCGCGAGTATCTCGAGATCATTCCCCATATCTCGGGCGGCGTATTGATCCACGCCCACGACATCTTCCTCCCCGCCGACTATCCCCGCGACGCGGTCTTGCACAATCTCGCCTTCTGGTCCGAGCAGTATTTGTTGCAAGCCTTGCTGATGTTCAATCCTCAATTCGAAGTACTGTGGGGCAGCAGTTGCATGCAAAGCCGCGCAAGCGACGCGCTCGAAAACGCGTTTCCACAATGGCGGAACAGTTATCGCGACATGCCCACGGAAAAGCGCCGTTTCTTGCCAACGCGCGATGGCGATCGAATCTGGCCCTCGAGCTTCTGGATGCGGAAGCTGGCTTGAGTCGAATGGAGCTCCATGTGCGCGACTGATCGACCTTCCCCGGGTTTGTATCAAGTACCCGTTCGCCATTGAGGTGCTCCCGTGCGATATCTGTCTGCGTTCGTGATTCTCTTTACCGGGACTCTTCTGGCCCAGGAGTTCTCCTGCCCACAAGGCGAAACCGATGTCATGAAATATTTCGTAATGGCCAAGAACGAGCGGGCCGACAAATTCATGAGCGGAAGCGAGAATCCCATTTATACGAGGGTATTTCCCAATCGGGATTTTGCCGAAGGCGGCTATTGGTTTTGGCTGAAGAGCGCAAGCGGGAACGGATTCGATGTGAAAGCTTTCGATAAACACTACGTCTACATGCGCTCTACTGAACTGGTCTGGACCGATAAAACGACGTTCAAACGATTCGCGCATGATCTCCCCATTGCGGCGCGTTGCGTTGCGGAAGGCAAGCCGGGACCGGAGATCAAAATTCGCGACACCCATTACCAGTATTTTTCGTCCTGTAAAGCCTTAAAGCAGAGCCAACTAGGAACGGCGGTCAACAGTCTAGATGCGCCTGTGCTGATGGATACGAGGGGCAACATCGGGCAGGTATGGACCAGAGTTCTGCATTATCGCTATAACTGCGACAAAGCTTTTCAGCAGTGCGCAGACGAAGAACAGTTTTGCCTAGGCAACGGATATGGAGAGTGGCAATGGAAGCACTACCACCAAGGCGCTCTTGTTAGTTCGACCTTGATTAACAACGAGGAGCCGGGAAGCACCCACGCGACTCTGCCTTGCGCGGACAGCTATCAACCCTGATGTTCCACTCTTCCCGTCGTCATGGATGTCCTCCGCCATGCGTGTCGTCCGCTTTAGGCGGGTCACAGCGCGGCACGCCGCGCTCAATCGCAGTCCCTTCTTCGTAATCGTTCCAGGTGGCGATCAACACGAACGGAATGGGGTGCGAGAGGTCGTTATTCTCGTCGAACAAACGCAGAGTGTCCTCGAACGTCTTTCCGCACCGTGCATCGATGTGACGGTTTAAGCTCCAGGAGGCTTTCGTGTCGTTGAAGCCCGCCCAGACTCCCCCCACTACAACCTCGTCTGGACGTTTGCGCATCTTTGCATAAAAATCGCGCAAGTAATCTTCGCCCCATGCCTGGCCGTCCGCGGTCCACCCCTTGCGCCCGGGGTACACCCACGCGTACTCGCCATCGAAGGCTTTGGCGAACTGCGGTGGCGGGTCGTCCTCGTAAAGCAGAATGGGTGGCGATTGCCACTGATTCACCAGTTGTCGCACCTGATTCCAATCAGTGTGGCCGCGCTTGGGAAACACGAAGATGACGGGCCGACCGCGGTACGTGAGATATGCATCGCGTCCTGGCGCGCTGGGCCCGATGTATTTCTTGTAAGCGAGATCCATCGCCTCCAAGGCGTCGTCGGTCGCGTGTCCGTTGTCGTCCTGAGTTTCGTCGTACATGAGCGCGATGTGAAAGTGTTGCTCACTGGCAATGCGCTCAAGAAGCGCAGTGCTTCGATCAAGGAAGGGACGCCGTGGGCCGTACCAATCCACTACGAAGGCGTAAATACCCATGTTGCGAGCGCTCTCAATTTGCTTACGCAGGGCATTCGGGTCCTGGCTGCTATAGCCGACGTCAATGTGATCCGGATCGCCGAACCAGGGCTGATAGTCTGCCAGAACTTTGGGATTGCCCAAAGATGCAGGAATGTCCTTGAGAGTGAGATTCCGCGAATTCGTGTGGTGGCACGCGCTCAGAACAAAGATCAGGATCGCGGCACAGCCCCAAAGTGCATAGTGGTGAAGTTTCATTCACAGCTTCCTGAGCTGATTACGATGAGACGGTTTTGCCAGAAGTTGGCTCGAAACTGACGTTTCCGCAGCCCGTTAGAAGGTTTTAGCAGAGACTTCCTCGAGGTCGCGGACGTACCAGCGATCTGCGCCCGGGGTTATTAAAACCAAATACTCGTGTGGCGCAATCTGTGTATCGAGCAACTTGTTTCCATCGTAGGTCTGAATCTCCAACCGAGCTTGGTCAAGAAGCTGCATCGCGGTTCCATCCGTGGAATAGAAGATCGCTTTCAAATGGTGGCCATGATCCACAATACGAACGTGCACGCCTGTCTGTCTTTGCTCACTGACTCTCTGCACAAGGTGATCTTTTGCGAATCCGACGAACTCCTCCCCAAGACGATCTGGCTGGTCAGATTCCAAGGCTTGTGCCAAATCACGCCACGCCCATGCATAATGGCGCGCTATCGTTGCTCCCGTGAGTTCTTCGATGGGACGTGGCGCAAGGCCGTCAGCGTCGAGGCGAACATCGGGGATCTGGGGCGATGATGATGATTGGGCGATCGCCAGGACACAAGCCGCAAGAACTAAGCTTGCAGGCTTGACCAACCGCGGCGAGGTCTTCCGGAGCATCAGCGTTATGTCGGAGATACCCTTCATAGTCTTCCGTTGAGAGCGACCTCGTTACCCAGCACGACGCCACACGCTACGCTGATTTGCGCCGAACCCTCGATTCTGAACCGGGTTCGCGCGACACCTTTCTTGAGCGGCGTGTCGACTGTGCTCTTGCCTGCTTTATCAATCTTGGTGAATGAAACTACGGTGCCATCGGGAAGCGCGTTGCCGCTGCAATCGCGTACGGGATCGGTTTCGAGAGTCACTGCATTCCCGTTGGCCACTGCTTTCATGCGTAATCCGCAGGCCTCTGCTGCAACCTGTTGAATTACCCGCCGTTCTAGCACGTTGCCTGCGCTGCTTAAGATTGCAGTCACCTGAACTGGCCCTTCATGGGGCGTCGAGCCCATGCGCATCCAGGCCACACCGTGCCGGGTGGAACCTTGCTGTGAGAATCCGGCTCCACTGGCCGGAGTGATGCGGAAATCAACCGCAGTCGGAGTCAAAACCAGGTTGAAGTATGGGTCAAACGCAAACGCAGTCGCATCAATCGAGTCGGGTGTCGAAACGGGAACCCGCGACGGGTGCAGAAAGAAGCTCAGGTGCGCAGGTTGCGTGGCTTTCACCTCGAACGTTGCGGATGTGCAAGATGCGTCGCAGAGGATTACCTGGTAGAGGCCAGCAGCGCGCACATCGCTGGACTGAATCTGCAGATCGTTATCGAGATTCACGGTGCGTTTCACAACGTGGTCTGGTCCCATGAGATAAAAGGTAGCTGGCCCAGAGCCCGCGAGGGGAATCGAGAAGGCTTGGCCGGCTTCCACACTGGTAGGGAGGTGAAGTTCCGCAGCGTTTGCCCGGCCAGCCAACACACACAATAATAAGGAGAAGACGATCAGGCACTGGCACAACCCGAAAAGGACATGTGGCGTTTTCTCCATGTTAGTTGCTCAATCGCGAGTAGTGATTGACGACTACGCGATAGTTCTTCAGCCGTCCCGCAATGTCATCCGGAATGTCGACGGCAAACGGTACGGGCACTTGCGGCATGAGCGCCTGATCTACATAATCATCTGCGACCCAAATCACCTTCCCGGAGTCGTCGTAGTACGCTGCCAGAACCTGTGCAATGTTGACGGGGCGGCCGCTCTGATTGACCAATTCGCCTTTCAATACGGTGCGATCCAATCCGTTTTTATCTCTGCTCACGGCCTGGTCGCTGACCGCAATGACCGGATCAGCACTCGCCGGGACCAGTAGGGCGCGCGCATCCATGCGGACGCTCTTCACCGCATCCATGCGTACACCAGGGAAATCGATGCGATAAGGTGATACCTGCTTGGGGAGCAGCACATGTGAGATCAAATCGAAGCTGCCTTCGTCCTCGATGGGAGAGCCGTCAGCTTTCAGCAGCGTTGCGTTGACGTTCAAATATGCTGGGACGGTGTCTTCGTTCTCGACCTCTCCAAGAATCACCACGCGGCCCGGGCGCGCGATCGCGTTCATGGACGTTATGCGCACCTTCGGCGAGTCTACGTCCTGCGCCCCCCAGTTCTGCGATGTGTTGCGACCGATCACTTCCCAACGCAAGTAGTTCACCGGCACAACCTGCGGGGGCACCGTGGAGAAATCCGGCTTCGGCCAGACCACACGCCAGACCGAACCATTTGTCGAACTGTCGCGACGCACGCGCAGATCCCGCACATCATGGCGTGAGCCCAGCGCGCTCGACCACTTCATCTGGAGACGGACCAGAGCCTGGTCAGGGTCAGCGTGCAATGGTGTAACATCCGCAGTTTCGAGTGAGGAATAGGTACGCAAGCTGCCGTCGCTTCCAGCCACGTCGCGAATGAAGGATGCCAAATCGGTATCACTGCTGCGATCGAGCGAAGCATAGGCCTTCTGGTAATCGTGTGCCTGAATCTCGCTCATGAGAGCCTGCACGGCTTCCTCGGGACTTCTCGCGGAGGCGATGGAATGTTCCCTTAGCCCTCCGGATTGCAGCCAGGCAAGGAAAACGAGGAGTGCTGTGGCAACGGTGATAATGGCAACCAGCCCCCACTTCATGAGCGCACTCCGTTGGCATAAGCGCCTTCCGGCAGTTTCCTCGGGACTGCGACTTCTTCCCGAATTCGTCGCGGCTCGCCCAGCAACCATACAAAGAGGATCGCCAAAATGCTGCTGCCGATGGGTAGGATCCCCCACATTAGTCCTTCCCATGGAGCCGGCACGGCATCCGACGGAATCATCCTCGCGGGGGGTGCGTCGTCCTTGGACCACACCGTGATGGCGCCGGAGTCATAACTCTCCACCTGGCGCCAGCCGCCAAAGACCAAGAGAGGTTCATAAAAAGGATCGTGCACAAAAACGAACTTTAGACCATAGTGGTTGGCGTGCTGCAGCATGGCGCGGAGGGAATCCATACCTGCCGCACCGAAGAACTTCGCGCTCGTTAATTGAGCTGCCCCGTAACGCGTCATTTCGGGCAGCAGACGGGCCGAGTTGTACTCCCCATCGACGCTGTTCGCGGCTGCATAGGTCGAAACCTTGGACAGTGCATTGCCGAATCCGAGTGTGAGATAGCGGTACTGGTCGTGGCCATCACGATTCAGGAATGCAACGACGGAATCAACATTGAGGGAGCTCGATGTCTTAAAGGGACTCCACGATAGCCAACCCATCGCAAGCGCCAGGCTGGCGATAGCCGCTGTACTGACGCCGATCGCGCCCCAGCGCGGAAAACGGTCGATCATTTGCTCCACTAACAATCCAACAATCGGCAATGCAAGCACTGTCGCCCACAGCGTGAAACGCTCGTAGGTGAGAATCTCGAAGGCACGGCCAAAGATCCAGCGCGGAACCGGCGTTGTGCCGCCCAGCGCAATCAGGAACGTAACCCAGAACGCGAGCAGCAGCACTCGCAAACGAGGATTCGACGCGCCTTTGACTACGATGAAGGGCAACGCCAGGATCAAAGCTCCGTACGGCACGATGAAATAATTCATTCCGTAGAGCCAATTCATCAGGAAGTTCGAACGGCTGGCGTGCGGAATGGGCATCTGCTCGATGGGATGCCGGATGATCGCAATCCAGTAAGGCAACAGGACGATCCCGACTCCTATTGCGGAAATCGCGGCGAAGACGAAACCGCGCGCGACGATTGCGGCGCCTGATTGTGTGTTCTCGTGGCCTTCCTGCTCGAGACTTTCCTGCTCATGGCCGTCGATTTTTCGACCGTCGTACCAGGCCAGCCACAAGACCGGAACGGCAAACAAAACGGAACCGAAGAGAAGCGTGACGTGATGGGCCGATGCGGCGGCCAGCGTCAGAGCAATACCCTTCAACAGGGATCGCCAACTGGCGGATTTACACCACGAATAGAAATAAGGAAGAGCGAGAAAGTACAGAGGAGCTGACATCGTAGTGGGCAACTGCCCAGCCGAATAGACGAGAAATGCGATGCTGCCCGCAAACACAGCCAGCACCCCGGCATAACTGGCTGCACGGTCATCGACCCAAAGCTGCGCGAACCGGTACGTGCCCACCGCCAGCAGGATGACGGCGGCCAACTGCACCAGCATGAAGGCCTCGGTGAGCCCGACGATATACGAGAGCAATGCAATCCACTGGTGCGTTAGGGGAGGATAGGTGGTTTGAGAAAAGCCGGCAAACCACTTTTCGTTCCAGGGATCGAACCAGTGCTGAGCATAGTGGGACCCAAAAAAGATGTGCAGGTTTGCGTCGTAGGACGTAGTCGCCGGCAACTCCATTAGGAGCAAAGGCCCATGAATCGCGAGCGCCAGCAAGATAATGGCAACAACTGGAATTGGGCGTTGCCAAACGCTGGTCTCGGTTGCGAACGCAAATGGTTCTTGATGGTCTCTCATTAGAATCGCAGCATTTGATTCTGGAAGCCGGACAAAGGTTGGTAGGTATTCTTGCGTGCCGCGCGCAAAGAATCGCAACCACAGCGAGTGCTTCTGGCATCTCAGGACGACGAAAGGACAGTGTGTACGAGCCCTGTCCCGCCAGCCAGATTATCAGCCAGGAAATCGGCGAGGAGGAATGGTGCAATCGGCGTTCAAGGGGTCAGTTGGGCTTGCAGTCCTAATTGTGGCCGCTGCCAGCGCTGCCCCAGCCACCGCCCAAACTTTTGATGTGAACGGCCAAACATCTTCTTCTACTTCGCCCGCGCCTTCGAAGAAGCGGGCTGCATTACCGGGAAGAAACGAAACCGGAATGGGCTGGGGCGCCAGCATCGAGGTGGCGCGCGAAGCGCGAGCCGCGCAGACCGCGTTACAACATGGAGATGCGGCCGGCGCGACTGCACACGCCCAGCGCGCGGTCAACGCTGCCCCGCAGAATCCTGATCTCTGGTTTACGCTGGCGTACGCTGCTCGGCTCAGTGGGCAGTATTCGCTGTCGGTCGATGCCTATCGTCGCGGTCTCGCTCTGAAACCATCGTCAGTGGAGGGACTTTCGGGTTTGGCACAAACCTACGCCCGGATGGGGCGCAATGCGGAGGCACAGCAAACGCTGGAACAGGTTCTGGCCGCAAATCCTAAGAGCGATGTTGACCTTCAGCTCGCGGGCGAACTACTGCTATCCACGGATCCGAAAGGAGCTCTGGAGTATCTGCGACGCTCGGAGACCGCCAAGGCATCGCCACGAACCGAACTTTTACTGGCCCGTGCCTACGAGCGAACCGGAGATGGTGAGTCGGCACACAGGATGCTGGAGAGAGCGCGTCGTTCGGCTCCGGCGAATCCCGAGGTGCTGCGAGCGGTTGCGTCCTATTACCGCGATACGGGTCAATACCACTCTGCGATTCGCATCCTAGAAGACTTACCCACGAAAGAGGTGAGCACGCTCGAGGAGTTGGGATATTCCTACGCGCTGGCCGGCGACGCACATGCGGCTGCGCACAATTATGGCGCAGCGGCAAGCCGAGCGCCGCGGGACATTCAGGTTCAACTCAATGCCGCGCAAGCCATGCTCAATGTTGGGGCATTCGACAAAGCCACGGCTCTTCTGAACCAAGCCGCCACACTGAATCCCGAGCACTATCGTGTGTATGCGTTGCGGGGACGTCTCGATGCGGCCCAGCATCGAAACGCGGATGCCATTCGCGAATACGAGGCGGCGCTGGGGCATCTGCCGGACGGTGTATCGGAGGGCGTGCTCTATCCGATCTCGCTGCGCGTGGATCTTGCCCAGGTCTATCGCGATGCTGGAGACACTACAAACGCAGAGCGCGTGACGAAAGATGCGACGAACGCGATCGGTGCCCTCGACGTGGGCGGTCCTGCGCGTCCCGAATTTTTGCGACTGCGAGCTGCCACCGAAGTGGCGGCAGGCAAGGTCGATCCTGCCGAAAGAGATTTAAAAGAAGCCCTGCAACTGGAGCCGCACAACGGTGTGTTGCTTCTCAACTATGCGAATCTTCTTTGGAAGACCGGGCGGAAGGAAGAAGCTCGGAAGACCTACCTTTCTGCGCTGACCATCGATTCCTCGAACGGGAGCGCACTAGGCGCGCTCGGCTTTCTGTCGCGGGAGATGGGCAACTCCGAGGCCGCCCGCGGCTACTTCCTGGAATTTGCGAAGAAGCATTCCGAAGACTATGTGCCTTATCTGGCTTTGGGTGATTTGTATAGTTCGACCCGTCAATTTCCGGACGCACAAGAGAGTTACGAGCAGGCCTTCCAGAGGTCGCAGAGCAACCCTTTGATTGTTTCCGGTGCGATGAACGCGGTTCTCGAAGCACACCACCTCGCGCAGGCCAAGGAATGGCTCGCGCGCGCGTCAGCAGAAGCACGACAGGATCCGCAAGTCATGCGAGAGCATGAACGCTACTTGACCATGACCGGGAACTACGCGGAATCGGCGGATCTCGGGTATCAGGTGATCGAGAAGCTACCGCAGGATCGCGAGGCGGTGGACTATCTTGCGTATGACCTTCTGTTTCTCAAGCGTCTGGATGAGGCGATGAAGATCGTAGATCGCTATCAATCCGTCCTTGTAGACGATCGCGACCTGCCTCTGATAGCGGGACACGTGCATACCGACCACAACCAATATGAGGCGGCCGTGCGCGACTTCACGCGCGCCCTGGAGATCGATCCGAACATGGCGGTCGGCTATATGAACCGGGGCTACGTTTACAACGATATGCGTTTGGCGACAAAGGCTGAGCAGGATTTTCGCAAAGCTTTGGCGTTGAATCCCCGTTACGGCGAAGCGCACCTCGGGCTGGCCTACGCGCTGCTCCAGTCGCGGCGTTCTAGTGCAGCACTGAAGGAGGCCGAGATGGCGAGCCGTTTGCTTCCCGAATCGGAGAGCCTGCATCTGGTCAAAGCCGAAGGATTCCGCCAGCGAGCCATGCTCGCCCTGGCAGAGAGCGAGTACAGGCGAGCTCTGAATCTGAATCCGAAAGCTACGGATTCCTATGTCGCACTGGCGGACGTGCAGTACCGCGCCCATAAATATGCGGCTGCGGCTGACACTTTGCACAGTGCGCTCGCAATTACGACAGACCATCCGGCGATTTCGGCGCAATTGGCGAGAGCGTATGCGCAACTCGGACGGTCCTCTGATGCCATGCAGGCGATCGCTACCGCGGAGCGCGCTGGAGGGAAAGATTATAAGGTCCTCCTTGTCACTGCGGACGCCCTGCGCATCATGGGCAATCGCGACCAGGCCATGACCCGGTACTCGCGGGCGCTGGAGAGTTCCGACGAAGATCGATTGCAAATCCGGCTGGCGTTGGGCCGCCTGTTTGCAGAAGAAGGCCACACAGCAGACGCACAGCAACAAGTGGCGCTCGGCTTTGCCGAGGCGAAAGTCGCTCCCACTGATGTGACTTCCGCGGATGACTACCTGAACGCAGGAGACATTCTGTCGAGTATCCACGAATATCCGCTGGCGCAGCGCATGTATGGCCGTGCCCAGGCGCTGGGCGCAGACGATGCCGCGGTGGCGGTGGGTATGGCAAATGTGTCGCTGGCCCTGGGCGACACGCGCAGCGCGGCACTGCAGTTGGCCAGTCTGCGCGACGATCCGGAACACAACACCAACTACGATTTTCTGGTCGCCCAGGGTAACGTCTACCGGCAGCGCGGCCAGGACGATCGCGCGCTCGCGACCTTTGTTCTCGCCAACCAACTGGATCCGCAGGACCCGGCGACCCGCACCGCGGAAATGGAACTGGCCGAAGAAGAAGGGCATCCTCTCACCGATCGCATTGGCATGAGTTCTGACGTCCGCGTAAATCCGTTGTTTGAAGACGAGAGCATCTATCAAATGGACGCTCGTCTGCTCGGTGTGCAAAACGGTGGAGCCCTGTTGCCACCCCCGCGGCGTTCGATCGAAACCTTCGCGGCTTCGCGCTTTCAGTTCCGCCCGAATTCGTTTCCTCGGATGCAGGGTTTTATCGCCGAGCGCAACTCTCAGGGCAGCATCTCATTCCCAAGCGAGCTGCAGATTCAGGATCGTAATACGTTCGATACGATCTTCAATATTTCCCTGGCGCCGGTTGTGCAACTTGGTAACGTGAAGCTGAGCATCATGCCCGGCCTGCAGTACACACTCCGGCGCGACACGCTGGCATCGCCCGCCATGAATCAGAATCTGTTTCGACAGTTCCTTTACGTGGCAAGCAGCCCGATTGGCAACTGGCTCTCATTCTCCGGCAATTTGATTCGCGAAGCGGGTCCGTTTACGGAGCAGACTCTGCACTCGCGGGATTTTTCTGGCGCGCTCGATTTTCGCGTGGGCCGGCCCTGGGGCAAGACCGCCCTGCTGACTGGGTACAGCGCGCGTGATCTGCTCTTCGGGCCATCCGTGCACGAGTATTACCAGACCACTTCCTATGTTGGCCTGCAACACCGGTTCGGTTCCAGACTCCGCGCCTCGGCGGTGGCTGAGTTTCTGCGGGCGTGGCGGGTCGAAGGCAATCACTTTGCGATCGCGCAGACCCTCCGTCCCCGCTTTGGGATCGACGCGAAATTCAAGGAGCGCTGGACGCTGTCTGCCTCGGGTGCGTGGTCTTCAGGACGCGGGTTTCACGCATACGACAATGTAACGTCGAGCTTCATGCTCTCCTACACGCGTGAACGGAGTTGGGGAAAGAGCACAGGCTCGGAGAGCGCATCAGCTGCTTATCCCCTGAGATTTTCCTTCGGTGTCGAACAGCAGAGCTTTTACGATTTTCCCGGACACGGGCGCACCCAACTCGTTCCGGCGGCGCAGTTCACTTTTTGACGCGTTCGTTCCGGCAGCGCCTACTGCCTGACATCAGCAAAATTCCATATGACGACACTTCCACAAACGCAAGTGACAACCAGGCCGAGACTCAGCGAGGTCCTGCAAGGACGGGTAGTGCGGGGCAGCGCCATCCTCCTGCTGAGCACGGGAGTAGTGGCTGCCACCAACCTGCTCTACAACATTATGATCGCGCGGATGTTAGGCGCCTCGGGCTTCGGACACGCTTCTGCCTTATATACGTTGCTGATGCTGATGACAGCCATCACCTTATCGTTCCAGGTCATAACTTCAAAGTTCATCGCGCGGAATTCGGAGCTCCTTGTCCGAACGCAAATCTACACGAGTCTGTTGCGCCGCGCGTGGCAGGTGGGCCTGGGGATCGCCCTACTCATTGCCGCAGGCAGCGCATACCTTCAGTCGTATTTCAACCTGCCTGCGCAGCATGACCTGGTGTTGCTCGCAATCGCGGCCGCTGTGTATATACCGCTGGGAGTACGTCGCGGGAGGATGCAGGGGCTTTATGACTTTCGCGGCCTCGCCATCAATGTGGTGGTCGAAGTGGCAGTTAAGTTGGTCGGAGCCCTGCTCTTTCTGCATTTCGCGATGGGCGTAACCGGTGTGATGACAGCGGTGCTGCTCTCGATCGTCGCTGCATACATCGCGAGTGAGCCGGGGGCGGAGTACCGGGCAATACCAGGACCGATCCGGGTCGCGCCTTTTGGCGAGGGCATGCAGGCCGTGTTGTACTTCATCGGGCAGGTGATTCTCAGCAACCTCGACATCCTGCTGGTGAAGCATTTCTTCCCGCCGTCGGAAGCGGGAATCTATGCGGCCGTGGCTCTGGTGGGGCGGGTGGTCTTCATGTTGTCGTGGTCGGTGGTGAGCAGCATGTTTCCAGTGTCGGCCAGTCATGTGCATCCCCAGGGAGGGCGGTCCGCCCTCTACACTGGGTTGGTCCTGGTAGGAACGGTCACCTCGGTATTCGTGGTGGCAGTGGCGCTGGCACCGGAAGCGGTATGGACGGTGTTGCTGGGGAGGCCGTTCCTGCTGAACACTTCATTCTCCGCACTCTTGACCGAGTACGCGGTGATGACCGGCATCTATTGCATTGCCGTTGTTGTCATGATGTACGAGATCTCGCGGCGCACTGGCCCCGCAGCGTGGGTTCAGTTGGGCGCGAGCGTCCTGCTGGCTGCAGCAATCTGGCGCTGTCACGTTTCCTTGTCCCAGGTGATTCTGGTGCAACTACTCGTGATGTGCGGACTGCTTGTCGTCGTTGTGATCCCGCTCTTTCGCGAGCAAGACGTATCGGAGACTTGTGAGCCAACCTGGGAGCCTGTGCAGCGCCTGCGGCGCGTGCCGGAGGAGGAGATTGTCGCGGAATTCTTACGCGGCGAGTTCTATCACCCCGATTTTGATCCGTATCGCGGCGACTTCAAGCATCTTGTGGAGAACGCGGATCTCGATCGTCCTTACGAGAACATAATCCGGCGGGCGCTGTTGTTCTGCCGTCGAGGACGACTGTGGCGTGAACTGCCTGCCGACACCGAGTGGTACGAGATTGGACTAACTTCGCCCGATTTGATTCGTTTGCAGTCTTTTCCCCGCAACGAGTGGAGACGCTTCGCCGGAGGCGTCTTCCAGTTGACGGAAATGGTTGGCCGCATCGAGGCGGAACTGGCTCGCGGACAACAGAGTCCATTCCTGACAAAGCTCGCGGCGATCGCGAGCGATCTCCGCGAGGGCCGTGTGCCCGATGCCGTCTTGCTGATTGGCACCGACGCGCAGCATGCGATGACGATCATTGAGGGTAATCACCGCATGGTGGCGGCCATGCTGACGATGCCGGAAGATGCGCACCGTTGCTTCCGTTTTTATTGCGGATTGTCTCCTGGCATGAACTCGTGTTGTTGGCACAGGACCGGAGTACGCAGCCTGGTGCGATATGCCCGACACACGATCGGTTATTGGTTTCGCGGCGCAGAATTCTTTGGAGAGCGGACACTGCGGGAAAAGACGCTTGCCGGGATTGAAACTCCCTGAGACCTCATCGGAAGCAATACCTTGGGACGCGTCGAGAATCTCATGGATTCTGCGAGGAGAGGCTGACCGTGCGAATGTTGTAGCGGCCACCATCGAACTCCGCTTGAATACTGACGTCTGCATCTTGTCGCAGAAGACGGAGACTACCAGCATCCAGCTCGCTAATGGCGAGCTCGCGAACGCTGTGGTCGGAATCATTGAACAGCGTCAGGACACGCGACCGCAGATCCAGGGCGACGATCCGCCCCTTAAATGTAAAAGAGGCTCCGCGTTCGGCGAGAATTTCAACATTATTCGCCGCATTCTGCGTCGGAGAAAACGATACGCGCACAAGCATGCCCGGAGACAAAGCCTGCGGCGAGGCCCGCTGGCCTTGGTTAATAACCGTCGTGGTGGGAGTGATTCGCAGTGAAACATTTTCCGGGCTTACGGGATCGCGCAGGGTGAGCTGCGATCTGACGGTGTCGTACCGCACCACCTGCCCGTTCAGCTCAGCCGCATTGGATCGGGTCGTTGTTCGCACCGAGAGTGCAAACAGCTTTCCATTCTCGATCACGGTGTCAACTGACACCACGGATCCAGCGGGAATGCTGGTCAAACGTGTGCGCGTATTCTCGGAAAGAACAAATTGAGTCCGCGGATCGAAGGCGATCCGGATATCGCCACCCCCGAATGCATGAATCACGAGCTGATCGTGGATCGGATCCATCCGCTTCAGTGTGCCACGCACCAGACCCACCTTTCGGCCGGCCCTGCTTGCTGAGGACACGTCGTCGTTGATCGCACTGGTTTGCCGCTGGTCGGCGTTGGACGCAGTGGGCACGTCGACCTGCGCTTGCGCGCAACCGGCTACCAGGAGCATTGCCCAGACAAACTTTTTCATCGCCAGTTTGATGCCAAATAGCGAGATCTCGGGTGAGCGGGGGCCATCAGGTGTTTGCTGTAGTCCAACCCACGCCTGCATTCAGACATCATAGTGTCGGTGACGTGATGGATTTGAACAGGATAGGAACACTGTTTGTGGTTCCAGGTTTGCTGGCGATCCAGCTTCTTGTCGGGACAAGCCGGGGTTTCGCGGGTGATTTGCAGATTCCCCTTCCGCGGCGCAGTGTCTCCACACCGACCCAAAAGCTTAACCGCGATGGTGTGGCCGAACTGAAGCGCGGGCATCAAGAAAAAGCCAAACGCCTCTTCTATCACGCCTATCTCCTCGATCCGGACGATCCGTTCACTCTGAATAATCTCGGATACGTCGCCGAATTGGAGGGAGATGCCGATCGAGCCCTGCGCTACTATGCACTGGCCGCTCGGGACCATACGGACGCGGTTATTGACCAGGCCAGCGAAGCGACTCTGAAGGGCAAGCCGCTGGATGCGGCGTTTCGGCAGGTGCAAGATTCCGATCAGGAGATTGGCAAGATCAACGAGCGGGCAATTGTGTTGCTGCAAAAAGGGCGCGTGTTCGAAGCTCGGAACCTGCTGCAATCCGAGCTGCCACGCCATCCGAACGATCCGTTTCTCCTCAACAATCTCGGCTACGCGATGGAGGCTGTCGGAGATGTCGAGGCTGCCCTGCGATATTACTCCGCCGCGGCCAGTGTACATTCCACTCAGAAGGTTGTGTTGACTCCGCGCGCGAAATGGCGCGGCCAGGCGATCAGCGAAGTAGCCAAGGGAAACGCAGTAGCCCTCAGCGAGCAAATCGCCCGAAGCGAAGGGGTTGAAGCAGCGACGGCGCGGCTCAATCTGCGGGGCGTCGTCGCCTTGAACGACAACAACCCTGCGGCGGCGCGGGAGTTTTTCCTGCGAGCGTATCAACAGGACGCGCAGAATGCGTTCACCCTCAACAATCTCGGCTACATCACGGAGCTGGCGGGTGATCGTGAGACCGCCGAGATGTACTACGAGGCCGCGCGCTCTGGCCGAGATGCCAATGAACGAGTGAGCTATGCCACCCGTCGCGATGCCGAGGGACGGAAGATCGACAACCTGGCCGGCGACAATCAGCTGGATGTGGAATCCACGCTCAAGGCGATTCAAGAGACGAAGCGCCGCGCACGCAGACCGATCGAGCTTAAGCAGCGCGACGTGGTTTCTGTGAGCAAAGAGCCGGATGCGACGCCTGTGCCTCCGATCGCGGTACCACCGCCGGCTCTCCCAGACCTTCCGTCTCCGAATTCAGAACAGGAGCGCAATGGTATGCTGGACCGACAGCCCAACGATTCATCGCCGCCACCCCAATAGCCGCCAACTCTCAGTAGTTTCCGGACGCTCGGCGTTTACAAGCCACCGGCGGCAATCTCGTCTTCGTCCTGCCATCTTTGAATCCTCTCGCCCACATTCTGAGCCAGCGCATCCGCCCTGCGCAATTGACCGGCGCGGCGTAAGGCAGCCGCCAATTGCAAGGTCTTGATGCGCTCGTGCTGGCGAAACGATCGGATGTATTCCCGCACCACTTGTGGCATGCTCAGGGCCACCCCAGCCGCGTAACTTCGCCAAGCCATCGCTTTGAGTTCGTCCGGAGAATTCAAGGTAAGGAGCAGTTGCTCCACCAGACTGTCCACATCGCCCGGCGTGAAGAAGCGAATGGCAATCCCCTCATGCTCTGCGATTTCCCGAAAGTCGCGGATGCCGGAGGCGATGACCGGAACACCATACTGTGCGGCGAGGTGCGCCACACCGCTGGAGCCGGCGGACGACGTGTAAGGCATTACCGCCAGGCTTGCTTCACGAAACAGGTTTGGAATCGCCTCCTCGGGCACGTAGCCCAGAAAGCGGACGCGATCGCTCGCATAACGCTGCGCCATCGAGTGGACATAGCCGGGAGTTTTTGGATGATCGCCGCCGCCGATGACCAGTTCCACGTTGGGGAGCGTCGCTACTACTCGATCGAATGCCTCGATCATTAGTTCGAGACGTTTATAGGTTCCCCACTTTCCAAATGCAAGAATGCGGTGGACCGGATTTCCCCGCCGTGAGAAGTCTGGAGGGTCTGGCCTTCCGGCAAAGATCCCATGCCGCCGCACACTCACCCGGCCACGCCCGTATTTTTCATCTAACGTTCGACGATAGGTAGGCAGGAGTACGGAGAGGGAATTCGCGCTCAGGAGCAGATGCGTCGCCAGCCAGCCTCCGACTCGGTACAGCCGGGGCGAAGTAACCGCGGCATCGTCCAAGTCGACCGTCTCGAACAACTGGTGCAGCGTGACGTGCGAATACACTCCACTCAGTCGCGCCGCAACCGGCGTCACCAGACCCAGGGCCGCTGCCAGGGGACGAGCGCCAAAGCTGGCAAAACCCAGGTTGAACCAGGCCACCTCGGGCTTCACCATCCGAATCGCGCGCAGCAGAGTGACTACGTTGTCGTGCCTTTCAAAACCCCAACAGCGAGCAACACGGAAGCCGGGCAGTTCAGCGGCGGGTGTGCGGAGATAATCTCCCAACACCGTCAGATCGACACAACTCTCCTGCCGAAGTTGGTCCGCCACATGGAAACCATATTCATTGAGGGCGTGGCGACTCGGCGGAAACGAGGTGATGAGCGCAATCTTCACGACTGGGTCGAACGTAACACCAGGTCCCGGGAGAGGCGGCCCAGGAGGTGCAGGTAGTGAAAGGCCACGGTCGCATTGGCCTTGCTTCGGCCCGCTCGGCGAACGCCGAAATGGTAAGGGATCTCCTGTGCCGTGTGGATGCGCCCGCGCACGAGAATCTCGAGCAGGAGTTTGAAACCGGTGGTCTGGAAGGTTAGCCCCTCAATGCAGCGGCTATGGACCACGAAAAAACCCGACATTGGGTCGGTGACCCGCAAGTTCTTCTGGCAAATCAAAGGCGTGGCCGCGAGCGTGCTCAGCCGGGAAACGGCGGCTCGCAGCGGGTTCCAACCCTTGGTTCCGTGATTCCAGGCGTAGCGGCTGGCGATGGCGATGTCGGCTCGTTCGGCTGCCTTCAGAAGTTTCGGCAGCAACTCAGGGGGATGTTGCAAGTCGGCGTCGATCACGCCGAGCAGGTTCGCACGCGATTGACTCCAACCATAAAGCACCGCTCCGGCTAAGCCACGTTCTCCGGCGCGCGAGAATAGCCGAATGCGCGGATCTCGCCTCGTCCAGTCACGGACCTGTTCTATTGTCCCGTCGGTGCTTCCGTCATCGACAACGATAATCTCGTATTCAGATTGCGTCTCGCTCAATGCACTCGTAATTTCACTGAGTATTTGTTCGATGTTTCCCGCTTCATTGAGCGTGGGTATGACAATTGCAGAAGAATTATTAGAAATCCCATGTACCATCCAGGGCCTCGCTTTCGGTAATGCGCAGGCCTTGGATGGAACTTAGATACTTGCGGTTGGATCGTTTTGCACACTACAGGAATTCTGCGCAGGAGGTACCGCACTGTCCGCCATAACTACAGCCTTTCCCCGAGGCGGGCTGCCCTCCACCAGCCGCGAGCGGGCGATGTGAACATGAATTTGATTGGTCACGTCCTCCAGCGCGGCGTCGGAAATGACGATCAGCTTCGGAACAAGTTCCCGGAGGTGCAGAAAATTCTGACGATTCCGATACATGAACTCCAGGGGGTACTCCGGCTTTCTCGCAAAGGCTGCGATGGGCGACGCGTCGAGGATGAAGGCCAGGTCTGGAGCAGGTGTCAGCTTCAGCAGAATCTTGCCGTAGGCGCGCGCTGCCAATGATTGGGAATAGATATTCGCGATTTGGTCGTAGATATAGCGGTCGAAGATTACGACGTCACAGTCCTTGAGGTGTTGACTGGCAAGCAGGTGCTGCAGTCTGGCAACGTCGAGCAGATACAATCCCGAACGACCTGCGGTCAAATACCACTTCCGAACGTGCTTACTGTTCTTGGGGGCGAACGAACCGTCAGACGTCCCGTCCGCGCGGCGGGAGTTCACTGCCTGATGACTGACTCCGGCGCGCATTTTCGACCAGACTGCGACGTGGTCCCAGAAACTGAGTCGCAACACGCGCAGGCCTCGTTCCTGCAGGTACGACGAGACGCACTCGATCTGCGTGGTCTTACCCGCGCCGTCGATTCCCGAGAAGGTAATGAGGAACGGACGCCGGGCAACGGCCTGCGCGTCAGCTTGGTTGTGCGACATGGATTGAAAACTCCGTGGTTCAGGGATGAATCGCTGATGAAGCGCCGGGAGGCCGCGATGGACTTCTCTGAGACATCGCGACAACCGTACCAGCGGCTATTCCGGCTCCGGCGAGCAACCCCACTTTGATCAGGAGTGAACGATGACCGCGCTGCCGGGCAGGCGCCACGGCTGCTCCCGCCGGCTGGGCCACCGGGGCACCTTTTGGATTGGCGGCTTTTGCGCCCGCGGCTCCGGAGGGAGCGGCCGCCGGTTGTTGGCTCGGTGACGTTTGTGCCGACTGGGACTGTGGCGCATCTGGCAGGGAATTGTCTTGCTTCTGGGCGGTGCTGTTGGACTCGCTCGACTGGGGGTCCGCCAATAGAGGCGTTTCACTCCACATCAAGATTGCGCCCACCAGCACCGCAATGGAGAAACGTTGTAGATGTTTGCGACCTGTCCGGTTCCTTTTCATTTACGCACTCCGAGGTAGCTGAGATTGGCTCGAACCGTGATCTCCGGCGTCGTTGGCTGCCCTAGTCTGCGGATAGGCAAGCGCTTCTTCTGCCGAATTAAAGACGGGCACGAGCGAAGCAATGCGGGTTACTTCGAGAAGCAGGCGGTTGACGCGACGGCCCGCGACCAAGAGCACCTGCGTATCGCGGCCCACGACCTGCGCCACGCACGCGAGTAGCAAGTCAATGTCTTCATGATTCAGAGTGGGACAGCTCGATAGATCCACAATCACGGGAGAGGCGGAAACGCGCAGAGCGCTCAGCAACTCTTTCCGCCGTGCTCCGCCGGCGGCACTCGATGCGCAGGGAAAGGGCAGGATGTGACCAGCGCTAGCAACGGGCTTCATAGTTGTCCCTCATAGCGGTACCTCGACCCAGGGTTGCGGCGCGGCGGAGATTGGAGCAAAGTCTGTCGCGAGACTCTTGTCGGCTTGCGAGTAAACATTGATTGCGGTCTCGCTGACCTCTTGTCGGCGCGATTCACGCCGACGGATCCTGCCTCCCAAGCCTGCTGGTTGTAGATCTGCAACTACCCCCCCGCTCAGATCTTCCACATATCTGCCGTCCACTAATTCGTGCCGAATCAGCAAACCCGGCGCCAGGTAGCTCCACGGCAAAACCGTGGATCGCTCGATCGTAGTTCCACAATCCACGACACAATCGTGCTCTACCGACGCGAACGGACCGATGGTTGCACCCGCGCGGATGATGGTTCGCGCACCAATATAAGTTGGACCGATGACTCGTGCGGAATCTGCCAGCTTCGCGCCTTCTCCGATCCACACCTGTTCGCGAATCTGTGTGCCGAACGGCCGCATGGCGCAGGCCCCGGTCAGTCCGTCTCGAACCAACTCCTGCCTCTCTACCGGTGACAAAATGCGTTTGGCATATCCGCGAAATTGATAAGGACTTCGCCCAGCGTCATTTGAAGATTGGCTGAATTCGTATTTTTGACCGGTTGCATGCAACTTGCGATGATCTAGCAGGCAAACACCCAACTGGCCTCGGGCATCATGGGCTTCGGTCACTGGGTTTTGCCGCTCGCAATGAAAGCGAAGTAGATCAGCAAGGTCCATCTCCGCGTATGACTTGAGCTTAATCATGAGAAGCCGCTCGACTCCCTCTCGGGCAAACCGAGGCACGGCAAAACAGGCCGCGCTGTCCTCGCGCGGACTGGGGGTAAGCCACAAGCTCTGCAATCCCACTTCACGGAGGCGGTCTATCCACGACTGCAAAACGTCATTGCCTAGGATCGGTGTCCGCGAGGAATAGGACGGCTTCGGATTGTTGGCGACCACCTGAGTCAGGGTCTGATCCTCATGAATCGCCTTGAGGCCCTCCCTGGACGGAACCATGACCACTGCTCCCAACTCCACGCTGTGTTGTCCTTTCCGAAACGCCGGGACGTCTGAATTTCCCCTAGCCCCATCATCGCGACATGCATCTCGCGCGATTGCAGGGTCTTTAAGATGTGGAGGATAGGGTCAAAGATGTCGAGGGATGCGAAAATACAGTATCGCCGCGCGGTCTATCAGGGGAAATACTTAGGAGCGGCAAGATCCAGAGGGTCCCTACTCTTGATACGAATGAACTTCTGACTGGTTCTCAACATGAACTTCTGATTAGCTTTCGATGCGCTATATCCTTGAGTTGTATTGCTCGATCTGCGTAGAATCCGAGACAAATCTACCCTAAATCCTGTAGGCACGGTTGCGCCGTACCCTACGACCGGAGTACGCCTATGAGAACATTCGCCCTCCTATTGGCACTGAGTTCAGGAACCCTAACCTTGGCTAGCGTCCAAGTTTCCGCGCCGGCCAACGGAAGCCACGTGAATCCGACGGTGCAATATGTGGCATCGGCCAGTTCCTCTTGCTCAAAGGGTATCGCCGCGATGGGAATCTATACCGCACCAGGCGTCCTGGTCTACTCCACGCAAGGGGCTCTACTCAATACCCTGCTTACCCTTAACCCTGGCGTTTACCACACGACAGTGGAGGAGTGGGATAACTGCGGCGGAGCGTCGGTCGCTCCGATCACGATCACGGTTGGAGGCGGCGGGCAGGTAACTGTGAGCGCGCCTCAGAACAACGGCTCCGTAAGTCCGACGGTACAGTTCGTGGCATCGGCGAGTTCCCCTTGCGCCGCCGGCGTCGCCGCCATGGGAATCTATACGGCGCCGGGTGTGCTCGCCTTCTCCGCCTCAGGCGCCGAGATCAATACGCTACTTACTCTTACCCCTGGCGTGTACCACACGGTAGTGGAGGAATGGGATCACTGCGGCGGAGCTGCGGTCGCTCCCGTCACGATCACGGTAGGAGGCGGAGTGTTCGGCGGTCTGCAAAAACAGTCAGGATGGACCGGATATGCCCTGCTGCCGCCGCAATACAATATCTGCAATTCTTGCCAACCCTCGGGTCCGCAGACCACTTGGGCGATGACCGAGAATATTTCGTCGCCATCACTCAGCGGACACGCGGCGCGCATGGATATTGGCGGACAAACCGTCTACTCCGATGTGCTTTGGAACAACCATCTGATCGGGGATTTCTCCTCTCAGGGTATGCCCGACGACAACCACACGATTGTCCCCAACATCCACAATTTCACCTACGATGTCTATTTTTACGCCGATGATCTTGGCGCCTCCCAGGCGCTGGAGTTCGATATCAACCAGTTTGTTGATGGCAATTCCTACATTTGGGGGCATGAATGCCGGGTAGCGGGTGGCAATGAGTGGGACATCTGGGATAATCCCGGTCAGACATGGCACCCGACTGGCATACCTTGCAACCCCCTTCCCAATGCCTGGAACCATCTCGTTCTGCAGGTCCAGCGCACCTCGGACAATCACCTGCTGTTCCAATCGATCACGCTCAACGGAGTGACTTCCGTTCTCAACTACTACGAGAAGCCCACCCAGACCACGTGGTATGGCGTGACCATCAATTACCAGCAGGACGGGAACTACGCGCAGCAGCCTTACTCGATCTGGCTGGACAACCTGAATTTCGCCTATTGGTAAAGACGGTAATGATAGGTCCAGTTTACGTGAGGGTCGCGGTCTACAAGGACCGCGACCGCGCGATACTCTTTCGTCACCGTTCTCGATTTCCTGACGTTGCTATTTCAAAATTCCAACCAACTTTCTGCCTTTGAAATTCATCTAGTGCTCTGGAAATCCGAAAAGGGGACTTACGCCCTTGCTGTTCACCACACTTGGACGAACGGAAATTGGTGCGCGTGGTTGCGGATGGAGCCTTGCAAACGCCGCGCGATTCTTAGTATGCCTGCTGACTCTTGCCGGTGTGAGTTCGGCCCAGAGCCCAATTCCCTCGTCTACAACGCCGGCCTCTGCGCCACCAGCGACGACGAGTCAGCCTGCATCCGATGCCGCTCCCCCCCAGGACGATGAATCTCCCACCTTCGTCTTTAAGAAGGAAGTGGAAGAGGTTGTTTTGCATGCGATCGTGGTGGACGATCAGAATCACCCGATCACGAGCCTGGCCCGTGACAATTTTGCAGTATACGAAGATGGCAAGCTACAAGAACTGACGTCCTTTCGTAAAGAGCGTGTCCCGGTCGCGCTGGGAATTCTGATTGATAACTCGGGCTCAATGTTGCCCAAGCGGGAGAAGGTTAACGAGGCAGCCCTGGAACTGGTCGACGCCAGCCAGCAGGAAGATCGAGTGTTCGTGGTCAACTTCGGCGAAGATGCATTTCTTGACCAGGACTATACCCAAGACGTCGGCAAACTGAGGTCAGCTCTGCAACGGGTGGAGACGCGGGGCAGCACCGCCCTCTACGATGCCATCATTGCAGCTGTCGACCACCTGAAGCAGAGCTCCACACTGCAAAAGAACGTTCTACTAGTCGTGACCGACGGGCAGGACAACGCCAGCCAAGCCACGTTTCAAGAAGTGCTCCGAAAGTTACAGTCGAACAACGGACCGGTCCTCTACGCCATCGCCCTCGACCAGAACGAGCGGCGAGAAGACGGTAATCGGCAATCCCTGCGTACCCTTTGCGAGAAAACTGGAGGCACCGCTTTCTTTCCATCCAGTCTCGACGAGGTTCAATCGATTGCGAGGACAATTGCGCAAGACATTCGTAGTCAGTACGTAATCGGCTACCGCTCTTCGAATCCGCGCACGTCGGGAAGCTATCACGCGATCCAGGTTCTGGCGCACGACGGACCCGCTCGATTGCGCGTCGCTACCCGCACCGGGTACTACTCAGGAAACAACGGAAGTGAAGAATCGCACTGAGCCATTACGGCGAGACAAGAACCCGCAACTCGTCCGACAGCGTGACTAACTTGCAATCTCGAGATCTCCGAAGGCTTCATAAATGCGGGACCGAGATCTGCTCTGCGGCATCGGGTGCGAGGCGAATGCGTAAAAGCTCTGAACCGCCTCTTCGGTGGTCGCGAATGTTTCGAATAATCCGTCAACCCGTATAAGCTCAAGGATCACACCCGAAGCGGGCGAAACCGCAGCAAACCGCAGATCTTCATCGCGTTTCATCGCTTCTTGCAGACATTGTCTCAGCATTTCGACGCCGGTGCTGTCTACATACCGGACCTGAGAACAGTCGAGGACAATGCGCGGCCGCTCTGATTCGAACAGCGGCTGCAACTCAGAGAGAAAAACCTTCACCTTTGTTTGTTTCAATTGCTCTGGCAACTGCAGCACGATTACGGGCATATCATTCACCGCTTGGCCTCTAACCAGCGCTAATAAAGGCGAAATGCAACTTCCACGCTGATCTGAACGTTGACAGGCTTACCGTCTTTCTTGGCGGGCTCGAAGCGCCACTGCTTCACGGCTTCGATCGCCTTGCTTTCCAGTCCGTACCCCAGGCCGTGAACGACGCGAATATCGCGCGGATGTCCCTCGGTATCGACGATCAACCAGAGAATGCAAGTCCCTTGCGTCTTCGCGTTGCGGGCCTCCTCGGTATATTGCGGGTCGGGCGTCGAGAGCGGCCGCGGCGCCGATATTCCACCGCCAACTTTGAACACTCCTCCGCCAATGCCTCCGCCGGTGCCCGGACCCACGCCGGGCCCATGACCAACGCCGACACCACCGCCCGTGCCAGTTCCTATGCCTCCGCCGGAACCGGTTCCGTTCGAAGGTGGCGCAGACGGCAGTGGTGTGACCGCCGGATTGCCGAGATTCGGCATGTGATTCGCCGCCAAATGCAGTTGTGGAGGAACAACCACCGTAGGTTCAACCGCCAGCTTCGGTTGTTCGTTGCGCACTACAATCGCTGGCGGCGTGATCTGCTTCATCGCGAACTTCGGTAATTTCCCTTTTGGGGCTGGCAGTCGATCGTGATCGCCTCCGCCGCCTCCGCCGCTCACTTCCTGCTTTGCAGTCGGCAAGGTATACGAGTCTGGAGAGGGCGCGATCAACGTTACAGTTTCGCGCGGTTGGATTTGTTCGGTAACTTGATGGCGGAAGAGCGCGCCAGCCAGAATGAAACCGAGCACGACGGCGTGAATCACCGCTGATCCCACCAAGCCGTTCGAGCGATAGTTGTTGTAATGGCCCCAGATTGCGTCCGGCCCAAAAGAACCCTCCGGTCGGGGTCGCAGACTCATTTGGGATGGCGCCGCGTATTGGGTACAAGTGTGCTGACGACCGGACACCCGCAACGGCGTACGAGCGGCGTAGCTGGGACTTTGCTGGTTTGACATTGGCGCTCCCTGTCCTCACCGGCATTCCGGTCATGCTATAGATGCGCCGGAACCGGGAGCGGTTTACGCCAGCCGAACTCTCGGATGGGTTCTCCGCGATAGTTCTCCGTGAGTGGGATGCCGGAAACGATTTGGGGCGTCCGGTTGATCCTTAGAATCGGCCAAGGCTGCAGAATCGGCCCAAGGCTGCCAGCTACGGCAAGCAGTTGCTGTTCATACATGATCCACCCTAGGTTGAAGCCCACACCAGTCCTGAATGGTTCCTAAGAAACGGGCCCCAACTTTCGCGGGCGTACCTCATTTTTCCTACGCCTGCTCACGGCTTTGCCGCACCTCGGACTCCGGAGACCTGATCATGGCCATGAACAAACCTGCTGCCTACGGAATGTATTCCCAGGACGTCGCCCCGCACGAAATCATACGCACACTGAATCGGGCAGGGTTTGGTAAGGAAGACATATGCATGGTGCTTTCCCGCGCTCATCCCATCGCCACCATCGTGCGCGACGCCAGGATGCTCAATGCTGAGCGAGAAGTAAGAGCGGAAACGGCATCCCTGATCGGCTGGTTATCGGAATTCGGCGCAGTCGTCGTGTCCCATACCAGCGTCTTCATCCGCTCCCAGGCGTTTTGCCATGCCTTTATGGGTGCGAAGGACGGGATGGCTCTGTGCGGAAATTCAGTAACTCTGGAAGCTCTCGGATTCCCGGAGGACAAAGCGGAAAGATTCGAGGATGAACTGCACCAGGCCGGAGTCCTGATCTACTTGTCTTGTCCTGAAAACACCGAGACGGACCGGGTCGTCGAGTTGTTACAGCATATGGGCGCCCGAGAAGCGGCCAGCTTGGCAAAAGGGCTGGGAGCGAAAGCTGCTGCCTAAATTCCAGTGTCTTCGTTCCAGTATCTTCGCGCAACAAGCAACAACCTTAGTACCAGAGCGAAAATCATGAGCACGACATAAAACTGCGCCAGAGGCCAGATGCAGCTTTTGCCAAGCGTGTCCGGGACGGACCCGGCAATAGGTCGCCCGGCACCTCAAGTTCCAGTAAGTTACCTCGGCGAGCAACTCTGTCACGGCAGTGGCTGCGGGTTCGAGTCCGATGTGTCTGCAATTCTCTCCAGCTATGAGTCGGCAAGCCGGTTCACATGTAGTGCTATCCGACATGGAAAGCGTCATCACTGCAACTAAGAATTCATTGCAGTAGGTTGTCATCTTAGCCGAAACCGCGTCGAGCCGATCGCTTCTGTCTCGAAAGCTCGTTCCTGCCAGAGCGTTCGGCTGTATCAACACCCCTCTGACTTGAGGCGCTGGAGTTTTGCTTGAGCGAAAAGCAGACTCCCCAAGTCATTGTCTTCATTAGAAGTCGTCAGAACGAGAAGAGCGTTTAGAGCGGGAGGTCCTGCGCCCAAGGCATGTGCTCCTGTGTTCCTCGACTAACCCGAGGCGATTTGCCATGAAACTGTACTGTGTCCTTTTTGTGTCCTTCGCAATTAGATACCGTTCGATTTCACCAACTTTGTCAACGTTTTCGAAAGCCGTCCATGCGGGTCTTTTGATTGTTAAGTTGTTGTGATGGCTACAGTTGTTAACGCCGTAGCCATATCGGGTAGCATGACTCTTAATCAGTAGGTTGTAGGTTCGATTCCTACCGCGCTCACCACCTTTTCAAACACTTCTGGTGATGCAGAGAAATCCCCGTTGCGCGATGTAGCGGGTATACTTCTCCACAAAAAGGGGTCGCCTAAAGTGCCGATTCCGCGCACCTTTCTGTCGGGATTTCCGATTGAACCGGCTCTGGCTATGCGTTACCTTTACTAGGATTTTCCTCCTCCGGCGCCGTTGGGCGCCGCTATTGTGAAAAGCGTTTCAGTCTGTGCTTGGCAACACGCACTACGCGAGTTGCGGCGGAACCTTGCCGAAATCCGGTGGGGCTTCCTCTCTTGGCTGTGTTTTATCGTGGAGGGGACGGGGACCGGCGCGCTCGAATTTCAGGAGACAACTATGTACCCCACGCTCTTCCGCCGCGGAACGTCGACTAGATCGCTCTTTTGGGTGGCACTCCGGCACGCCATCCCGGTGCTTTTGGCTCTTCTGGCGAGCGCTTGCCTGGTTCAGGCGCAATCCGGTGGCGAAAGCGGCGCGGATCGGCAAACGGTGCAAATGCTCCTCCAGCGCATCGATCAACTGGAGGCTCGCATAGCCCAACTGGAAGGTGCCAAAACGAGCGCCTCCGCGGCTTCCACGCCCGGAGCGCCGGGCAATTCAGCGACGACCAAGGCAGCGATGGCCCCTTCCCAAGACGAAGCCAGTTCCCAGGCTGAAACGGTCAACGAGCAACAGGCGGGATTGACTTCCGAGATGGAGAGAATGGATGTGAGCAAGACGCTGCTGCGGATCCGGGGCTTCGGCGATATCAACCTTCACGGAGACAACCAGAAAGGAGACACCACCTCCTTCTCGCTTGGCGAACTCAACCTGTTTGTCACCTCGGACGTCTCGGATAAATTCAGGTTCTTGAGTGAAATCGTTTTTGAAGGCGGACCGGACAACACCTACGGCATATCGCAGGGCAATAACAATGTCTTCAGCGTGGATGTCGAACGCCTGGTCCTCCAGTATTCCCTCAATGACTATTTCAATGTGGCGGCCGGTCGTTACCACACCGCCATCGGCTACTACAATACCGCCTACCATCACAGCACCTGGTTTCAGACGGCCACCGGGCGTCCGTTCCTTTTTCAATTCGAGGACCGCGGCGGGATTCTGCCCGTCCACACGGTGGGAGTTTCCGCATCCGGGCTAATCCCTTCCGGCGGACTGGGATTGCATTATGTGGCGGAAGTGGGCAACGGGCGTGCCTCGCGTTCTCCATTGAATGAAGAGCCGGTGCAAAACGTCGTCGACGACCAGAACCACAAAGCCTTCAACCTGGCCCTGTTTGCTCGCCCGGAAGCCGTGCGCGGGCTGCAAGCCGGCTTCTCCATCTACCGCGATGTGCTCGCGCCTAACGAATCACCGAGAATCGGCGAGACTATTCTGGCGGCCCACGCTGTCTATATCCGCCCAACCTTCGAATGGCTGAACGAAGCCATGGTCATTCGTCATGCTCCCGTCGGACTGTCACAGGTATTCCAGACGCCCGGTTTCTACACCCAGATCTCGAGAGCCTTCGGCGCGTGGCGGCCCTACTTTCGCTATCAATACGTGAACGCCCCCGCTAAGGAACCAATTTTCCCGGACGTTGCACTTCGCCAGGGTCCGTCGGTGGGACTACGATTCGATGCCAGCGAGTCGGTCGCGCTGAAACTGCAATATGACTACACTTCCATCCGCAATCAGCAGTCGATTAGTGCCCTCGCTCTGCAAATGGGATTCACCTTCTAGAAAGGCTGAACATGCAGCGTTGCCTGAGTCGGTTGGTGATCATCGGAATAGCCGTGAGTTGGTTGCTCGGCGTGTGCAATCCCACCGCACGCGCGGGTACGCCCAGTCCCGACGAGCCGAACGCTCCCCAGGACAATCTGGCCATCGTCGTTAACACAACCAACCCCGTGGAAAATCTCTCTCTGTCGGAGTTGCGCCAAGTCTTCCTGGGCGAGCGCAGTCATTGGCCCAATGGGCGCCGCATCACCCTGGTAATGATGGAGCCCGGTCAGTTCGAGCGGAAGGCGCTCATCCGTGAAGTCTGCCAGATGAATGAAAAGGACTTCAGCCGGCATTTCTTGCACGGCGTGTTTACCGGCGAAGTGTTTGTTTCCCCAAAAACTCTGGCGAGTCCAGTCGGAGTACGTAAGTTTGTGTTCAATGTGCCCGGCGCGATCGGTTATGTACGCGCCTCGGATGTGGACTCTTCCGTCAAAGTCATTCGTGTGGACGGACGACTTCCCAGTGATAAGGAGTATGGCCTTCGCATTCCGGCGCCGGCCCAGTAGATGAACGACCGCGACAAAGACGGGATGGCGACTGCTCCGGTCCAACCGAGAGACCGCCTGCTTGGTGTGTTCTCCCGATATCCCTCCGCGCTCTTGCTGCTGCTTGTTTTTGCGGTCGAAGTGGGCGTCGGCATGTTCGTGATTCGCGATGTGAGAATGGCCAGCCTGGGGGCGCAGCAAATGTACGCCCGCTCGGTGCTGGGACTTCGCCAGATTGGAGAGTTACAGTACCAGGCGCAAGAGACTCGCAGGAGCACGCTCTACGCCTTGACGACCAACGACAGCAATCTTCAGGTCGAGTATGCTGACCAGTCGCGCGAGGCGGATCGCCGCGTGACCGAAGGTATCTCCGCCTATTTGCAGCAAGCGCGTATGCCGAACGAGATCGACGTGGGCCGTGGGCTACAGCGTGATTGGTCCGCCTATCTCAAGGTCCGCGATGAAGTACTGGCTTCCATACTCGAGGGCAGCACAAAGGAAGCGGTGGAGATGGATTTGAGCGGGGGCGTCCCATCATTTGAACGCGTGCGGCAGGATCTTGAGGAGATCAAACGGCTCTATGACGGGCAGGCCTCTGAAGAACTTGCCCGGGTCAGTGCATCCTCGCGGCGCTCCGTCGTCCAACTCGTCGGCGTCGTTTGTTTCACGCTGATCTTCGCCACATTTTCCGTGTGGGCCATTCAAAAGAGCCGAATGCTAGGCACCGTTCAACTGGCGAAACTGCAGATGGACTTTGTTGCTTCGATCTCGCACGAATTGCGGACACCGCTGGCTGTGATCCGCTCCGCGGCCGAGAATATTGCCGACGGCGTGGTCGAAGGCAAGGACCAGTTGGCAAAATACGGATCGGTGATTCGGAACCAGAGCCGGCAGATGACAGAGTTGGTGAATCAGATTCTGTTGTTTGTCTCCAGCCGCGAACGAAAAAGCCGGTACATTCTGCAGCCGCTCGAGGTTTCAGAAATCATCAACTCGGCACTGGAAAGTACTTCTGAACTGGCGCGAGAAGCAGGCTTCGTGGTCGAGCAACAGGTCGAGCCCGGCCTTCCTCACGTCATGGGCGACCTTGCCGCTCTTTCGCGGTGCCTGCAAAACCTGCTGGGAAATGCAATCAAATACGGTGGTCAGGCCCGCTGGGTCCGGATTCGCGCGTTCCGCGAGAAAGCCGTGAACTTGCACCATGGAGAAATCGGCATCTCAGTTCAGGACCGCGGCATCGGCATCGACCACCCAGACCTGCTCCATATTTTCGATCCTTTCTATCGAAGTCCGGTAGTCCGCGCCGCTCAGATTCATGGCACCGGGTTGGGATTGCCTTTGGCCAGGAACATTGCGGAAGCGATGGGCGGCAAACTTACGGTGGAGAGTAGACTTGGCGTCGGGAGCACTTTCACCTTGCACTTGCCGAGCGTCAGGGAAACCACCCGTCCGGTTGCGGCCAGCGCATCGGGACGAAATGCGGTCGCCAAAAAATGAACGAGAGCATCCTGCTGGTTGAAGATGAAGAAGGGCTGCGAATGACCCTCAGCGACCGCCTCCGCAGCGAGGGGTACGTGGTGGACTTCGCCGTCGATGGTCAAGAGGGGTTCGACAAAGCCACCCGGCTGCCGTTCGACCTGATCATCCTGGACATCATGTTGCCGCTCCGGAACGGTTTTGATGTCTGTCGCGACATTCGTCGCGAAGGGCTAGCTACGCCCATCCTTCTGTTGACGGCCCGCGATCAAACCGCGGAAAAGGTAGTCGGCCTTAAGCTGGGCGCCGATGACTACGTCACCAAACCATTTGATACGTTGGAACTACTCGCTCGGATCGAAGCCTTGTTACGCCGGGCTGCCTATTCCGGGCAGAACGTGTATCAATTCCGATCCCTTCGCATTGATGTGCGAGGCACCAAGGTGACCCGCGATGGTGTTCCAGTCTATCTCTCGGCCCGCGAGTTCCAACTCCTGCTCTACTTCGCGGAGCATGTGGGGGTGACACTTTCCCGCGACGAGATCCTGCGGGAAGTGTGGGGCTACGACGCCACGACATTTACTCGTACGGTGGACGTACACGTGGCGAGCTTACGACAGAAGTTGGAGAGCGAACCCAAGCGGCCCGAATTCATCATTACCGTCCCTGCCATTGGCTACAAGTTTGAGGGAGGAAAGGGAAGCTCAGGGGTGTGACGCCGCCGAAGCGAACTGGCTTGGCCCGAGCCCTTTCCAAAATGGGCTACTGCTCGCGTTCTCAGGCGAGTGTTCTGATTCGTGCCGGGCGAGTCACTCTGAATGGTCGGATCGCTCGCGATCCCGAAAGTCCGGTGCGGATGCCGCAGGATCGAATTGAGGTTGACGGTCAGCCGCTCGACAAAGCATCGGCGCTCTACCTCGTCATGAATAAGCCGCGCGGCGTGGTCACGACCGCGTCTGATGAGAAGGGGCGCGCGACGGTTTACGATCTGCTCGAGCCGGGGTTGCCGTGGGTTGGTCCCGTGGGGCGGCTGGATAAGGCGAGCGAGGGCCTGCTTCTGCTGACCAATGATTCAGAGTGGGCGGCCAGGATTACGGATCCGTCCAGTCACTTGGACAAGAAATACCACGTGCAGGTCGACTGCGTGGCGAATGAGGATCTGCTGGCGAGAATCACGCGGGGATACGCGGTGGCAGGCGAACGGGGGAGTCCTGGCGAACATCTGCGCGCCAAGCATGCGCGACTTCTTCGGCACGGCGACAAGAATAGCTGGCTGGAGATTACGCTGGATGAGGGCAAGAACCGCCAAATTCGACGTCTGCTTGAAGCGCTGGAAGTTCGAGTTTTACGGCTGGTGCGAGTGTCCATTGGGCCGCTTGAACTGGGTGATCTGAAGAAGGGTTCGGTGCGGCGGCTGACGCCGGAGGAAAAGGATGCGATCGATCGGGCGCTGGGAGCGATGCCGGGCTAGGTTGCCAAATCAAAAGTGCCTGTAGAGACGCGGCTTGCCGCGTCTCCCGCTGCGTGCATAGGAGACTGGGCAAGCCCCGTCTCTACGTAAGGCTCGCCATGTGGGTTTCGACGTACTTCTGTGCCTGGCCAAGCACTTTACGCTCGTTACTGTAGGCCAGTTGGCGGGGCGCATCGTCTAACGGTACCCAGAGCGCTCGCTTCACTTCGATCCGCATGTCGGTGGCAAGGTTGTCGATTTCTCCGGAGACGTAGCGCATCAGGTAAAAGCTCACGATTTTGAAGACGCGTTCCCCATCGCCCCATTTGCGGACATAGACATATTTGTTATCCGTGAGTTTTGTGATTGGTTCAGCCACGACGCCGGTCTCTTCCTGCACCTCCCGGACGGCCGCTGCTTGCGGTTTTTCACCCGGATCCACCAGTCCCTTCGGGAGTCCCAGCACGGCACGGGCCCGCTTGCGCGGAGTCTTTGCCGGTTCGGGAGTTTCTTTCTGCGGCTCAATCAGCGCGACGTGCCAGGCTCCCGCAATCTGCCTTAGAACCACGCCGCCTGCTGAAATCTCTCGCGCCATAGCGGACACGGTATCAGGAATTCCCGGGCTTTCCAGTCTCTTGCTGGATTCGCTGCCATGCGTGTTCCACGTGGCGGGCCTGCGTGTGGGTTTGGCCCACACAGAGGCGAAGAGTCAGCTTCCCGTCGAGCTTGGTATGCGTCAGGAAGAGGTCACCGCTGCCATTCAGCCGCTCCATCAGCTTTTGATTGCTGTCATCCCCGGCTCGCAAGCGGAAGCAGACGAGGTTGAGTTGGGCGGGCGCGGCCAGTTCGAAGCGTGCATCGCCACGTACCCAGGTGGCGAATTGCTGCGCCAGGCGCACGTGCTCGCGAATGTGGTGCTGCAGGCCTTCGATCCCATAATGCCGGATCACGAACCACAGCTTGAGCGAGCGAAAACGGCGGCCAAGTTGGATGTGCCAGTCACGATAATCAATGACCGCGCCCGATTCCGTGGCTTGGTTGCGCAGGTATTCCGGAAGGATGGAGAGCGTTTGGATCAGGTGCTTCCGGTCCGCGACGTAGAAGACGTTGCAATCGAAATTGGTGAACATCCATTTGTGCGGGTTGAAGGCATAGCTGTCGGCGAATTCCACTCCATCCTGAATAAAGCGGAATTCCGGGCAGAGCGCGGCCGTGCCGCTCATGGCGGAGTCCACGTGCAGCCAGAGACTGTGGTCGCGGCAGATGCGCGCAATTTCGCGAACGGGATCGATTGCGTTTGAAGATGTCGTGCCCACGGTGGCACAGACGAAGCAGGGAATCAGGCCAGCTTTGATGTCGGACTCGATCTGGTGCGCCAACGCTTCAGGGCGCATAGCGAACTTGTGATCCACCTCGATGTGGCGCAGGTTGTCGGAGCCCATGCCGGCGATCTTTATCGCCTTTTCGATGGAGGAGTGCGTTTGCGTAGAGCAGTAGGCCACCAGCCGCCCATCACAGCCCTTGCGATTGCTAGTGAACTGCGTTGCGCGCTCACGGGCGGCGAGCAGGGCGACGAGCGACGCGCTGGAGGCCGTGTCTTGAATCACGCCGCCGCCGCTGCCGGTGGAAAGAAACTTCTCCGGCAGGCCCAACATGGGGACCAGCCAATCGAGCACGTGCGTCTCCAGTTCGGTACACGCCGGACTGGTGGACCAAAGCATGCCTTGCACGCCCAGTCCGGAGGACAGCAGATCGCCGAGAATGGCCGGCCCCGAGGCGTTCGCTGGAAAGTAAGCGTAAAAGTTGGGGGACTGCCAGTGTGTGATTCCGGGAAGGATGACGCGTTCGAGGTCGCCAAGAATCTGGTCGAAGGCTTCGCCCTGCTGTGGTGCGTTGGTCGGCAGCTTCGAGCGAATTTCTCCTGGTTGCACCCGCGACAACACCGGAAAACTTTCGATGCGGGACTGGTAGTCGGCGATCCAGTCCACGACGGCGTGGCCCTGGCGGCGGAACTCCTCGGGAGACATGTGGAATGATTTGGGGTCAGACATGGGAATCGGCAATCTGTAATTTGTGATTTGTAATTGGCAATTTGAAACCCTGCGCGATCAAATTACAAATGCCCGTAAAACACGCGTGTCTTGTATTCAAACGCAACGGTGTCATTCTTGGCATGAACGCGATAGATGCGCTGGAGTTCCCCCATCATCGGCGCATAGCTGGGATGGCCCTCGAGCGGCGCATACGAGGAAGACCACAGCCGTCCGGCGAGACCCTGATAGTCAAACTGCTGTTGCAGTGTGAAGACGCGCTCGTGGCACGGCGCCGGCGCAAAAAACTCATGGATCATGGCCGTCGTGCGTTCGTGGCGTATCTCTTTATAGTCAGTCCCGTAGGCAAGCAGGAGTTCTTCGTATTCACGCAGGAAAGTAGTACTCGCGGTGTCGCGCTCGTTCCAGATCAACACGCACCATCCCTCCGGCTTCAGAATGCGGACAAACTCGGCGCGGGCGCGGGGCAGGTCGAACCAGTGCGCGGCCTGCGCGGCGGTGACAAAATCGACGGAAGCGGAGCGCAGCGTCGTCTCCTCGGCTGTTCCGGCAACGGACATCAGCCGGTCGTAGGATTCGAGTTCATGGGCGCCCCTTTTGCGCATTTCCGTGTTGGGTTCAACGGCGAACACGGAATTCCCATTTTCCAAAAGAAGACGGGTAAACACGCCTGTGCCGGAAGCGATGTCGGCGACAATGTGACTCGGCTGAAGACCGCATTCGGTGCGCAGCAGGTCGAGAACTTCAGGCGGATATCCAGGGCGGTAGCGGACATAATTCTCCACCCGATCGGAAAAACGAGCCGTTGGCGACTTAGTCATCACTTTTTAGTGTAACCCGTTCCAGCGCGGCATACTCCACGCGGTACAATCGTTGCTTTGTACCGAGGTCGTATGGCGGAGAATCGTGTACGCGGGGTTCTCGAGAACGGAATGCCGGGCATCGGGGAGGCAGCGCCGGACTTCGAACTGCCGGCGTTGGTTGCGGGCGTCAAGCAACCCTTGCGTCTGAGCGCGTACCGCGGGCTGAAGAGTGTGGCGCTCGCGTTCTATCCCTTTAACTGGCAGGAGACGAGCGCGGCGCAGTTGAAGAGCTACCAGGCAGAACGTCCGCGAGTGCTGGCGAGCAACGCGGAAATCGTGACCATCACCGTGGATTCCATCATGAACACGACGGCCTGGGAACGCGAGATCGGACCTTTCGAATTTCCCATGTGCAGCGATTTCTGGCCACACGGCGAAGTTTGTAGGCGCTACGGGGTATTGCGCAAGGCCGGTCAGAAGTCCGGCGCAAACTCCGACGAAACGGTGGGGGCCAGTGAACGCGCAGTGGTGATCCTGGATCGCCGCGGAAGCATTATATTCCGCAAGACTTACGCTTCGGACCAGGTTGCACCGGTTGAGGAAATCCTCGCGGTGCTGGAAAACATCTGAATCAATTTCTACAAGGAGCCTCATGAAAGTTCTCTCGGGTGCCGTTTTGTTTTTCGCGCTGATCGGTTCGAACCTGCAGGCGTTTGATCATGCCGCCAAAGAGAAAGAGCAGCCGGAGAGCTGGGTGATCAGCGGTTTTCGTGATGTTGCCGGAGAGCTGGAAGTCGAAAAGAAGTTCATGGCTGTGCCCGACTCCGGCCTGCTTGAAGAACTCGTAGGCCTGCTCCCAATGCTGGCGCGCCTCGGAATCGCGTCCTTTGTCGTAGAAACCTTTGGCTTTATCGGCAGCGGCGGGGAGCGCGAGGGTCAGCACCAGCAACGCTGCGGTGGCGACGCGCTGGAATCGTACGCCCACCCTCCATGTCTGCCGGAGGATTTGTGGCTGAAGCAGATGCATGAGAACGCAAATTATAGCATCCGCCTTGCGTCGCGAAACGATGGAATGGCGGGGCACCTCGGATGCTAACGCCGTGCTAGCATAAAAGTTTCGTCCCGGAGGGCGCGATTCCCATGGCGCGGCAGGCGGCACATCAGACCCGGCCCAGTCCGGAGAAAAATCCGCGCCGCGAACCCGTTGCCGCCGGCCAGCGCGACGCCACCGTCAATCGCGCCGCCGCTCATAACTACTTCCTTTCCGATAAGTTCGAGGCCGGCATCGTCCTGACCGGGACCGAAGTCAAATCCGTCCGCGCCGGGCGGGCTAATTTGAAGGATGCCTATGGCTTGGTGAAGGATGGCGAGCTTTGGTTATTGAATGCTCATATCGGCCACTACGAACACGGTAATATCTTTAATCACGAGCCCCTGCGCACCCGTAAATTGCTGGTCCATGCCGCGGAGTTGCGCAAGCTGATCGGGAAAACCCAGCAAAAGGGCATGACCCTGATTCCTACACGCATGTACTTCAAAAACGGCCGCATCAAGGTGGAGCTGGCGCTCGCCAAGGGCAAACAGCTCTGGGACAAGCGCGAAACCGAGCGCCGCCGCACTGCCGACCGCGAAGCCCGCGAGGCCATCGCCCGCTCGCGAAAAACGTAGCCACGGATTTGCACGGATGAAAACGGATTTCAACGCTTTTCTCAAATTCTTGGCATTTGTCATCCTGAGGCGAGGTCCAACACGCCCCGGTTTTGGGCGCGTTGTGACCGAGTCGAAGGACCCCTAATTTTTCGAGGGCTTCCAAGTTATTCATCAATCTTCCATCGACAATCGGCAATCAAAAATGGTTTTGAACGTAAAGGATCGCTAGATGAATACCAACCTCTCTTTCTCCTCTTCCGCGCAGCTTGAAACCGAATGTCTTGTCCTGCCCGTCCTCGACCACGGCGACAAGGACAAACCCGACGCCCGCGTCACCTCGGCTGACAAGGCGCTCCAGGATGCCGCCGCCGAGCTCATTTCCACCGGCGAGGTCAGCGGCAAGATTTTCGAGAGCGTGATGCTCCACCGTCCCAGCGGCCTGAAGGCCAAACGTCTTCTCCTCGTCGGCGGCGGCAAAGCGAAAAATTTTTCCGCGTTCGAATTGCGCAGGCTTGCCGGCGCCGCCGTCCGCTTTCTCAAGCCGAAGTCCATCCGCAGCTTCGCCTTCGTCCTGCCGGAGCTTCGGGTGACCCACCCTTCCGCTGAAGGCGGAGGGTGGGATCAGGCCGATGCCGTCAAGGCGGTGATCGAGGGCGCCTTCGTCGGCAACTTTGATCCTGACAAATACCGCAGCGACCGCAAGGACCAGCGCATTGACGACCTCACAATAGCGGTTGCCCCACCCTTGTCGCTCCCTGGGAAGCCTGCCCTGAGCGTAGTCGAAGGGGAGCGACAGGGTGGGAATGCAGACGAAGCCGCCTTGCACGCCGCCATGGAGCAAGGCCGGGTCATGGGCGAGTCCCAGAACTTCACCCGCGAACTGGTCAACGAGCCCGGCAATCGCATGACGCCCACCATGATGGCCGAGCATGCGCGCCGCATGGTCGAATCCCTCAAC
>JAIQFA010000206.1 GCA_020073525.1 Terriglobia bacterium | reverse complement strand
AGATTGAAGCGCGTGAGGGGGGAGTAGGCCTGTCGAAGCTGCGCGAGAGCTTCGGAGGGGCGCTGGTGATGTTGATGGCGGCGGTGGGGCTGGTGCTGCTGGCCGCTTGTGCCAACGTGGCGAACCTGCTGATGGCGCGCGGAGCGGCGCGGCAAAGAGAGATTGCCGTCCGGCTTTCCCTGGGAGAGACGCGCGGGCGGCTGATTCGCCAGGGCGACGAGCTACGATTGGCTGATCGACTTCGTGCCGCGCCTGCATTGTTCAGCACGGCAAGGATGTTCTGTTGTTTTCGTGAAACGATTTCCTCGTCCCATAAGCTCCATATTCTCAGTCAGGTAAGCAGGCGTGCGTCGGCATGGTCACTGAAGACGGGCGCGACAAATCAGCGCAAATCTGCTTTTCATAACCTGCAGGAATAACGTTATAACGAGCGGTGATTGGACACGGCGACAGAAACGGGCCAAGTTGATTGACTATCGCGGTCCGTATCGACCAGCCAACTATGCCAGTGTCGGGTTCCGAATTGTGCTTTGTCGCGCATGGGGATGGTTGTCCCTTCCGACAGTCGCCATCGGACTTTCTCACGTTGCTGTCCCGAATCCGGGCCACCAAAGCAGAAAGGGGAATGAGCCAACCATGGGACACATCCAGCCGAAAGCACTCGGGCAACCCAATGATCCAGCCCTTGAATTCGAGCCGCTGCTCGACAGCGACGAGGCAGCTGCACTTCTGCGAATCCATCCGAAGACACTCCAACGGATGGCGCGGGAAGGCTCCTTGACCGGAATTCAAATCGGAAAGCTCTGGCGATTCCGCGCTTCCGATCTGAACAAGTGGATAAGAAAAATGGCCAGCTAGATCCCTGCGAAGTTGCGTGACACCCAAATGCGTTCTCCAGTAAGCTCGTTGTGCTCATCATTCCGCGACAACTCGGAAACAGGAGTTTCTGAATGAAGCGGAAGACGTATCAATTTGGGTGGTTGGAAACAAAGGTCCGAACCGATGGCTCTCGCATTTGGGTTTATCGCTATCGAGAACGAGATTCAAAGGGAGGTTACGTGAAGCGGAGTGTAGAAGTTGGGGACATGCGGGAGTACCCAACAGAAGCACTCGCGTGGAAACGAACCGAACACTTGAGACTGTTGGCAAATCCGGAAAATGCCAACGGTCGCATTGTGACGTTTGGCGCCCTGGCTGATCGGTATCTTGCGGAAGAACTCCCGGAACTCCGACATTCCACGGGAGACTCCTATCGGTCCTACATCGAGAACTACGTCAAACCGAAGTGGGGCGAGTATCCGATTTACAGAGTCAAAGCTTTTCCGGTCGAACAATGGTTGAAGGCCCTGGACCTGGCACCAAAGACGAGGGGGCACATACACAATCTCATGCGTGTATTGATCAACTCGGCGATGCGGTGGGAGCTGATCGAGCTTGGCGAGAATTCGATGAAGCTTGTTCGCGTACGCGGCACTAGCAAACGTCAAAATGAGCCACGAACGCTCTCTTTGGACGAATGTCATCGGTTACTTGCCCAGCTGGACGAAGAGCCTTTCCGTACGATGGTCGTGCTCGATATGGCGACGGGGCTGCGTTGCAGTGAGTTGCTTGCATTGCAATGGTGCGATTTCCAGTGGCAGACACTCGGTCTTTTAGTCCGGAGGGCAATCGTGGACGGCATTGTGGACGAGGTGAAAACCAAGTATTCGAGAGCAGGTCTTCCTCTCGACCCAGCCTTGGCTGAGATCCTCTGGACATGGAAAGGCAAGAGTGCGTTTAACGGGGACTCCGACTGGGTTTTCGCCAGTCCTTATCACAAGGGGGAGTGGCCCTATCGTGGTTGGGGTGTACAGCAACGCAGGATTGCGCCGGCAGGCCGTCGAGCTGAACTCGGCTCGGGGATCGGCTGGCATACTTTCCGGCACACTTTTTCCTGTCTGCTTCGGGCCAATGGAGAAGACATCAAAGTGCAGCAGGAACTTCTGCGCCACGCTGATATCCGCACGACGCTGAACGTATACACGCAGGCAATGAGCGATCAGAAGCGCGAAGCACACAGCAAGATCGTTCGGTCGGTGCTGGCAAACAGAGCGAATTGGGGACAGCGGAGCTTATTGCCCCCTAGTGCCCCCTTAACAACTCAGTAAGCTATTGAAATTAAACAAGAAAACTGGCGGAGAGAGTGGGATTCTCACCTGGCGTTTTTAGACGTCTCTTGTCTTCAGCAACATACCGCTATAACACTGATAAATCAAGGGCCCTGCGTTTCACCATTGGTCGAAATTTTAACCATTGGAACCTGTATAGAACGAATTTCCGACGTTTATCGACACCAAATAGACACCAAGAGAAGTTCTGGCTGAGGATCCTCCGCACCGTTGCCTCGCCAACAAAGTGAATTCCAGATTTCCCTGGATTGTGTCTATTGGGCTCATCAGATAGCAGAAAGCGCCGGTCAACTGGAATTGTCCGATGAAGAACGGAGCGACATTCAGCAAGGTTTACACCCCCACATATCTCTCCATTCTACTTTCGAGGGTTCGAGACCGGACGATCCACGATCGCCGTCGAGAAACCAAGGCAAAAACTGCCGCCCGAAATGCCCTCAATCTTGGGGGATCTTAATCGGATCAATTCCCGGTCGGCGCTCCAACTCTCGCTAATGCTTCTCGACATGAACGGCGTTGCCCGTGGACAAGTCGCTGATGCGATACGCGACCTCCGTCAGAAAGCGGAAGCAGACGGGAAGCTCCACGATTTCAGTACTCTGAGAAAAGACGCTCATAATGGCTTTACTTTTATGGTAGCGGAGGACCTAAGTCATCGTCAGCTTCTCGACCGACTCTCCGCGTGGTGCGAAATCAAGATGGCAAAGACCGGGGCAAGTGCTGGGGCGGATTAGCGAACGTGCTGGGTTCGAACGGAATGGCGGTGGATTGCGTATTCCTCAAAGGATAGGGCGTGGCCGCCGATTGAGATTGGTTGCAGGGGGTGGATTTGAACCCCAGTCCCGCATTGATTCCACGTAAGTTATTGATTCCGCGATACGCGAAAACCGCACAATCGGCAAGAAAGGCAAATCCGTTTTACACTTTTTTTACACTTGCCTTCGGAGCGAGTTGTCAGGTCTCGAGCCATTATCGACTTTGCCGCCGACTCCTCGCCTTTCTATGCAATTG
>JAIQFA010000205.1 GCA_020073525.1 Terriglobia bacterium | reverse complement strand
GATCCTGATGGAGAGTCCGTCCACCGCCGTCAGCTCCCCGAAGCGCCGTGTCAAATTGGTGGTCTCCACTATTGCAGCTTCACTGGTAGCCACTTTGAGCCTCAGAGATGTGGAAGTCAGCCGGAATCACCATGGCATTCTTTCTTTCCCTGATGTTCGCGGTAGGGGCCGTGATGCTAGGAGAAATATGGTCTGGCTTCGTAGAAAGTCATCGTATCGGCAATATTCATATGAGTTACCGCTTCCAACGATTACTGTGGGCTAGGCACCGGGAGGAACTGTTCGCGGGCGCTTTGCTGGTCTTTTGGCTGGCAGCGATTGAGGCGGCGCGGCATGTGCGATCTGACCGCGTGTGTGGATCGTGACTGTTGCAACCGGGCGATTACACCAACTACGTCCTCCAGGCCCGCCTGACCCAGGGTTAATGAGTGTAATCGGGATTTTACGCCAATTGACATAACTACACCGTTTTCGGCACTAAGCTCTGAACGTCTTCCCGGCTAATACCCTTAGTGGATTGTAGGCTCCAGCCATCGTTACGACGGAAAGCCGCGAACCAGCTCTCCACTTCGCCGTTCATCGCTGTATATACCATGATGCTTGCCCTATCGTTTTTCAGCGTGTTGGAGCTATACCACACGAAGCATGCCGAGCTAGCGGCATCTCCTACGCGCCTGTGTAGATTCAGTTCACTAGGTTGCCGGTCTGCGCCGTGGGGCGGCGTGCGTAATGCGGCTTCTGTATAGCGTTCGCCCCGGCGCTCAAAACGGTGTTGGCTCACAACACGATTCGGGGTGAACGGCGGGAACGTCACTTTATCTTGGTAAAACTCATCCAGCGCTCCGTCGTCTCTTTTCATATACGCCGGAAATCGAAAAGGCACTACGCCGATGCCTGAGAATCTGAGCCACTTATGGTCAAACCAATTGTCGATTTGCACCACATAGAGTTCTTCGTGCGAGCTGCGAAGCACAACCCCGCACACCACGGAGTTCAATAGTTCAATGAATATTGGGTCGTCGGTCTGTCCAGCCACGATTTGAGCGTCCATCAGCGAAACTCCTTTTCGTCCAGCATTTAGGATACCTGACGAAAACAGGCGTTAGCGCTCAAAACCCCTCAATGAGCGTTATTGCGATATAACGCCAGTTGGAAATGTAGAATGATGAGACCTCGACTAACACATGGGAATGCAACAGCTTTGGGTCATCACCGCAGAAATCCTAGTCGAACCGGGCGATCTGCCTTCTGGCGATACGAAAGGCTTTGCGAATATCGTCACTTGGGCTGACTCCCCCAAAACGGCACAGCAAAAAGTGTCGGAAGTTCTCAAATCTTACAGATGGGAAGTCTTGGGGTTTGAGGCTACTCGCCCTTTCGACGAGTCAAGAAGCTACGACGACGAAGTTTTGGATATCGTTGATCAAGCCAGGCCGAATCCTAATGCCTGCATCATTGGAACCGTTTTCAGCTACAAGCCGGACTAGTGGTTCCGAGCGGAGATGACCCCCGAGCATCGAGCATCATCAATTGTCAATTGTCGAAATCAGGCGATAGGCGGGTGGCCCTGGCTATCGTAATCATTTGAGATCTGGAGGGTGCCCCGTCCAAGCTCTGCTTGGGCGGGGTTTTCTGCTGGTAGACGCAACCGAATGTTAGGAGTGAAGCCGTCGGGATTGTTGGAAGCGCTCTAGTCCCCAGGGCACAGCGCGAGCGGGTGCTCCACTCATTCGCGTCCTTTGCGAATGAGTGGGAGGGCGGCCTACCTGCGCTGTTCCAGCTTCACCGAGGCCGTAACCGGCTGCCCGTCGCGCAACACTTTGACCTCGACCACATCGCCCACCTTGCTGCGGCGAAGTGCATCCGTGAAGTCGTAAAGGTTCTTGATCGGCTTGTCGCCAAACTGCACGAGGATGTCTCCCGCTTTCAGCCCAGCCTTTGCCGCGGGTGATCCCGGCTTCACATCCGAGAACCGGACGCCGGTTTCCACCTGGCCAAAATCCGGGATCGATCCGAAGTAAGGACCATAGCCGCCGCCTCCTGAACCGCCCGCTGGCCGGTCTTCCGCCACGACAATAAAAGATGGACGCTCCTCCGCATCCGCCAACTCCACCCCCGTCGTCCCGACCACATTGAGCAGATGCGCCGCCGAATCTGAATCGATCTTGTCCCAGGTATCGGAAGGTTTGTGATAGTCCGAGTGCAATCCCGAGAAGAAGAACAGCACCGGGATTTTCTTCGACACGAACGATGTGTGGTCACTCGCCGAATATCCACCGGGCGAGTACTCGATCTTGAATCCTGAGCTTGTCGCCGCCTGCTCGACGTCGGCTTTCAGCGTCGAGCCCGTCCCCACGCCGCCAATATAGACTTTGTGGTCCTTGATGCGGCCGATCATGTCCATGTTCAGCATGGCCACCGCTTTTTCCAGCGGACGAGTCGGATCCTTCACCCACTCCGCCGAACCCAGCAACCCAAGTTCTTCGCCTGCAAAAGAAGCAAACAGAATTCCGCGCCGCAACTGACCTTTCTGCGGCGCCAGAATCCGCGCCAACTCCAGTACTCCCGCCGTGCCCGAAGCGTTGTCATCCGCGCCGGGATGAATCTGCCCAATCTGCGATGGCGCAAGCGAATCGAAATTCCCTCGCCCCAGGTGATCGTAGTGCGCGCCGATGATCACGTATTCATCCGTCTTGCCCGGCAGGTACGCCAGCACGTTGTTCACCGTGGCCCGCGTGGTTTGGATATTGACGGTCAGCGAAGCACCCTGGTTCTCGGGCAACGCGAACGATGCGGCCTTCGTCGAAGCATTGATCTGCTCCTGCAACTCCGCCAGCGACTTGCCCGCCGCCTTGAGCCAGCCCTCCGCGACAGCGTTCTTGACCTGAAGAAAGATGATGCCCGCATTCTCCGGCCCGCTCACGCTGCCGAATCGCGTGAGCAGATCTTCTTCGCCGTCTCCCAGCTTTCCGGCGACGAAACCGCAAATGGCGGCGGTTGCGGTGCCAGTCAGAATCGCAAGCTCGGGCGGAAAGCCCCACGCCTTTGCCGAATACGCGGATAGATAACTCGCCCAGCCGAAATAAAGAGCGTGGCCGAACGACAACAGGCCGACATAACCGATCAGCAGATTGAAGGCGCAGGCAAACAGCGCGAAGCACATCACCTGCATCAGGAAC
>JAIQFA010000105.1 GCA_020073525.1 Terriglobia bacterium | reverse complement strand
AGATGTACGCCCGCGGGTAGTCGCTGGGCGAAGAAATCAGCTTGGCGACCGCATCCTGCGATTTATGGCAGAACGAGCAGCGTAAGGTGTCCTCGGAACCTGACCGTGGTTTCACTAGCGTGGATCAGATTGCACTGAAAGTTTTCCCTGCTCCGCGGGCAACCGGCACGCGGTGAGCGGCTTATTTTCAAGCACTTTGCAGCGCGCACGTGCGATTGAGAGCGCTCCTGCGGCAAAGCTGCTGTGCGTCGCGACTCCGTTCGAGGTTATACTAGAATCAACACACAAGGTAACGACGGACGCAGCAATCCTCTGGTTGATTCCAGGAACAAACGCTGGGCCAACCCTACAGACCCTTCATGTAGCCGGCCATAAAAAATTCAGAAATAGGGGAGATTTAAATGCCACGAGGCCGATCAACTTTTACCAAACGTCAGAAAGAACAAGCGCGCCAACAGAAACAGCGGGACAAGAACGAGCGCAAGACCCAGCGCAAACAGGATCAACCGGAAGGCGTTGTGGTGGACGAAGCGGAAGAATTACGTCAGATGCGTGAGCACGCCGCGGAGCAGGCCGCGCTCTTCGGCATCGGTGCCGAGGACGACGAACCCAGTTCGGTGGAACTATCCATCCCGCACGGCGCCAAGACCGTCGATCGGTAAGCGCCAATCTAGTGGAGAGACGGGCGTCCTCGCCCGTCCCAGCCGGGCGGGACGCCCGGCTCTCCACCAGCAAGACCTAAACAAACACCTCGCCCGGCAAAGCGGTTAACGTCCGTGATGCAAGCGTGTTTTCAACAAACCGCTTCGGACGCTCGCTGGCCGAGCTATTCACCTGCTTGCGTTCGATGCGCAGTTTCAAGGTGCGTTCGATATTGCGCAGGTCCAGAACTTCTACGCCGGTGACCAGTGTGGAGGCGCGCCCCTGAGAGCCGGCCCGTCCGGTACGTCCGACGCGGTGGATGAAGTCTTCCGCCATCTTCGGCAAATCGTAGTTGATGACGTGCGCCACGTCATCGCAGTGCAAGCCGCGCGACGCGATATCGGTTGCGACCAGCACCTGGTAACGGCCTTCCTGGAATCCGCTCAAGGCGGCGTTACGCTGCGACTGCGTGCGGTCGCCATGAATCATGGCGGCGTTGAAGCCATCCCGTTCCAGTTCCTTGGCCAGTCTTTGCGAGCCGCGTTTCGTGCGGGTGAAGATCAGGGTCTGTCCCTTCTCTTCATAGAGCAACTGGCGCAGCACATCCAGTTTTTCCGACGGCCGCACTTCATAAGCTTCGAGCCGTACGCTCTCCGCAGGCTTCAGGGTCGAGCCCAGAGCAATGCGTACCGGTTCGCGCGTGTAGTCATTCACGAGAGAGGCGACTGACTGCTCCATGGTCGCCGAGTAACACAGCGTCTGCCGGCGTTGCGGCAGAACCTGCAAAATGCGCCGGATGGACGGAAGAAAGCCCATATCCAGCATGCGGTCGGCCTCGTCGAGCACGAGAATCTTGACGTGGCGCAGGTCGGCAAACTTGCGGGTGATGAAATCCTGCAAACGTCCGGGAGTAGCGATAACGAATTCGCAGCCAGAGCGAAGGCTCTGGATCTGCGCCTTTTCCGATACGCCGCCAATTACCAGCGCGGCCTTCGGCATCTTCTTGTCACGCAGTTGTTCATACTGCTCGTGAACCTGCATGGCCAGTTCGCGGGTTGGCAATAGAACCAAGGCGCTGACGTTCTTGGACGGTTCCGCGCGCAGCATCTCGATGATCGGAATCAGGAAGGCAAGAGTCTTGCCGGTGCCCGTCTGGGCCGTGCCGATGACGTCCTTGCCTTCAAGGGCAGGAACAATACCGCGGGCCTGGATGGGTGTAAGGGTAAGGAATTGAGCTGCCGCCAGTTTCTGCTGCAAGGCAGCAGACAAGGGCAGTTCCGTAAATGTGGTCATTCGTGTGTTTTCTTTCTGGAGGGGCTTGATCCAGTTCTCAGTTCCCAGTTCTCAGAAAAACCAAGGGATCATCCGGGTTCCTCTGGGAACTGAGAACCGGGAACTGAGAACTTTCTAGAGTTGGCATGCCGCTCGCAATGAAATTGGCGCTGGAACGAACGGCGGGCAGGAAATGCGGAGGTGATGCGGATCCAACAGGATCCCCGCTTAACGAGCAAACCGTAGCAAAAGCGTTAACAGCAGTATAGCAGAAGAAGGCGCCAAGCGCCCTTACGTTGGTCACATTGTAGATAAACGATGTTGAGAATCCAGGTACCTGGTCGTGTGGCGCGGGCGCCCCGCCCGTGTTTCAATGCACGGCGACGGTTCCACGGATTCACCACAACCGACACCGCCAGCAGATCCGTCTGCCAACCTGAAAACAGGGTTGCCTCAGGCGAGGTTGAAAGCAGATCCTTGGCGGTGGCCGCGGAAGGAATGCGGTCGACACCGGCGCCATGAGTCTCGCTGGGAACCAAGTGGTTGGTGGAGTGCGAGTCGTCAACGGTGATGGCTTGGGCGGCGGCGAAAACAGCGAGAACCGTGACGATGGCAAGAACAGTGGCCGGAATTTTCACGCGAATGCCTCCAGGCGTCCCTTTATTATTTATACCGTGGGATTCTTGGACGATCCGTTATCGCAGCGCCAGGAAACCATTCTTCGGCTGTGCCGGCCACAATAAAAAAGCAGGCCGGCAAGATACCGGCCTGCTCTTTCTTGCGAAGGCGTTATTTAGCCGCCACGACAGCGGTTACAAAGTTCATCCCATTCGGCGTCCCCAGTCCAGTAACGTTATCCCAACCGGGACCCGTCATCAGCGAAGTGTCGGTGCCGAAGGCAAGCACGTACCAACGGGTAGAGGTTCCGTTGTACAGCGTGCTCACATAATCGGTGGTGTTCTCCAGCGGAGCCGCCAGATCGTCCGCAGTCTCAATGATGGGAGGCTGAGGCGGCTGGTGGATAATGCCGGTCACGTTGTCCGGGCCATCCACGGCGCCGATATCGGCGATGGCATCCGCGGGCAGACCGTAAAGCAGCGGAGCCGCCTGGCCGAGCCATGTGCCGGCAGCCTGGGTCGTGATCGCCCACATTGCCGAGAACATGGGACAAGAGAGACTGGTTCCACCGACGACTCCGATCAAGGTTTGATTGTTTTCGGTAACAATGACCTCACCACCCGTGAAGGGATCAGCCACGTACGAGATGTCCGGAAGGAGACGGAAGTTCCCGGGCAAGCTCCCTTGGTAGGACGGTTTGGCCCACACCGCGCTCGTGCCGCCGCCGGATCCGCCCTGAAAGCCGAGTTGGAGCGGCGGGACGATCGGCGGATTGGGAGAGGCATTGGCGATGCGAGTCAGGTTGTTGCCCCAACCCGTCTGCAACTTCAGAGAGCGGTCGGAATTGAGAAACAAGCTAGTACCGCCGATGGCGGTTGCGAAGGGAGAGGCAGCCGGCATGTTCACCGTAGTCTCTCCTACCTGGAGAAAGAAATCGCCGTCATCGCCAGTCGAAAAGTTGGCTGACATTCCGAGGGAGGCGGCCAATTCCGTCAGGCTGTTCTGCACCGTCAGTTCCGATGGGTCTTCGGCTACGAGAATGTCCTCTTCCAGGCCGTAGCTGTTGGAGATTACTGGTCCGATCTCGTTATCGATAGCGAAGAGAACCGCGAGATCGAGGTTGGTAAAAGAGTTATCGGCGCCCAAGACGAGGGCGATGTTGGCTCCGGGAGCGACGGAGTGCGACCACTCAACGTCGAGACTGGTCTCGACGTCCCAGCCGCAAGTATTGCCTCCACAATTTGTGGGGCCCGTCGGAAAGTAGATCGCGAAGTTGCTGTCAGTCAGCGCCGGAAGGCCGTTGATCTGCGAAAAAGTATTGGCATCGCTCGTGATGGTGTCAGACCCGAAGGCATCGACGATGACAATCGTCTGTCCGGTGCCGTCTAGCCCCTGTTTGTAGAGCGAAGTGAGACCATACGCCTTGTCGACCTGCGGAGCGTCGTAGCCGCAGGGCGGGAGATTCGGAGGTCCGTTGTTGATGTTGCCTCCATAGCGAGCACCGGAGTACGTGGCATAGGGGCCGCCGCCACCCGTCTTGAAGGTGCGCGCCTGTGTGCCGCGAAGGCAATTCGCGTTAAAGAATTTCACGGCCGGACCAACCTTCGACATAGCCAGGCTGGACAGAGGTACCATGGGCACGGCTTTGCCGGTGTCGGGGTCGATCGGGCGCATCGCGTGGTTCTTATATTTCAAATCGGAAAGACCTTGGACCGCGGAAACGAACTTGCCCGCGGCTCCAGAGATAACCGGCACGGCGCCGGGTGCGCGATGCACTTCACCCTTGATCGATACCCGGTTAAGTTGCACGCCGGCGGCCCGTTGCACGTCAGCCACGGTTCCGCGCGCGGTCACGTAGCGATTGAGTTTGTCGCTGGCGACTATATGAAGATTGTGGTCGGCCAGATGCTGCCGGACCACAGCCATATCTCCAGCCGCCGGAGCAAACCGTGCTTTGTACTCATTCAGCGTTAGCCAATGATGGTAATTCGGCGAATTTCGGTCATACATCTGTCGAACCATTTCGTCGAAGCCGGCTTTGTTGTGCTGGTTCAGCCAAAACGTTACGCTGATCTGCTTGGACTGATCTTCAGCGCCAAGGATCTGCGGAGTGGTTGAAGCTCGTGCGCCCCTCGCCGACTGCGCAGACGCCGGTAAGGCGATCAGCAGAAGGGCTAGGCAGGCAAGCACCGTTGCGAAACAAGTCTTACGCGCATCTAGTGACATAGTTCACATCTCCTGAAAGACTGTTATTTCGCCCGCAAAATGCGGGCAGGGGCCCATCGGCAATGCCGAGTCGGAATTTGGAAGGATCATTAGGCGTCATTGCTACGAGTCGCCAGCTTTTACAGCACCCCCTAGACAACGGGCCTGCAATCACCGGACGTCATAACAAAGAAATCCACCTCGCACGGAACTGACCATAGTTACGCCCCTGGAACGCCGGGTGTCAACCATGATCGCAACAAAGGAAAAAAATTACAGTAAAGCGACAAATTGGTGACATTCGCGGCTCGCATGCTAGCGTACTGGGAATCTCGCTTTATTGGCCAGCCGATTTTGTGGCCGGCTTTTCCGGGCGCACTTCATACTCCGGATGCGGCACGCCCATCAGCCATTTATCGAACCACCCGACAATGTTGTCGAGGCGCTCAATGCGATGCCACGGCTCTCCGGAGCGCGACAGTTCGTGCGTCTCGCGCGGAAAAACGACCATGGCGGTCGGGCGCTTCAAGTACTTCAGCGCGCGGAAGAGTTGCTCTCCGCCGGAATCCTGCGGGGTGCGGTAGTCGGCCTGCCCCAGAATAAACATCATGGGCGTGTGGATTTTCTCGACGAAGGTGATGGCGGAACGGTTAGCGTAGTCTTTCGGGTCCTGAAAAGGCGGCGACTTGAACCAGTTCGGCTGGAACAACGTGAAATCGGCCGTGTACCACCACGAGGCCCAGTTCGAGATGTCACGCTGCGATACCGCGGCGGCAAAGCGGTCGGTCTGGGTTACCGTCCAGTTGGTGAGGACGCCGCCGCCGCTGCCACCCGTAACGCCGAGTTTCTTGGGATCAACGTAGCCGCGCTTGAGGACTTCATCCACTCCCACCATCAGGTCGCGATAGTCATCGCCAGGATAGTGGTACTGAATGATGTTGCCGAAATCCTGCCCGTAGCTGGTCGAGCCGCGCGGGTTGATATACAGCACCACGTAACCCTTGGCCGCCATCCACTGAAACTCGTGATCGAAGACCCAGCCATAGGCAGCGTGCGGACCGCCGTGAATGTTGAGGATCAGGGGATATTTCTTCTTGGAATCGAAGGCGGGAGGTTTCTGAATCCAACCTTGAATGGGGATGCCATCGAAGCTCTTGTAGTTTATTTCTTCAGGCGCGGTGAGGTTCAGCTGAGGCCAGAGCGCCTTGTTCGCGTCGGTGATGCGAGTCTGCGCACCGTCCGAGTCTTTGTTCATCGACACGGTGAACAGGTCGCCGATCGTCACAGGCGTAGAGACCAGGGCGACCGCAGTGCGTGCATCAGGTGGAATAGAAAAATCGAGTACCGCCTGCTCACCGCGAGTAATTTCCGTCACCGCACCCGTCTGCGCGTCCACACGGACCAGCGGAGTGCGTCCCTGCTTGGCCACGATGTCGAACAGCCAGCGCCCGTCCGGCGACCAGTGCAGGGTGGCGCCGTTACCGCCGCGCGGGGCTGCGTTGTCGCCGAATACGGCATCGCCCATGTCGAAGTCGTAGTTCGCAGTGAGATTGCGGAGCTGCGCATTCGGAGAGAGGTCCATAACCCAGAGATCGGGCTGCGAATACGAACGGACTGGCTGCGTCACCGAACCGTGGAAGGCGACTCGGCGGCCGTCGGGGCTGAGGGTTAGATCGCCGATTCCCATGGGAACGGTCGCCAGCTTTTCGGGTGTGCCTCCGGTCGATACGACGGAGTAAATGTCCGTGCTCGCCGTCTGGTAGTAAGGTTCATCCACACGCCGGGTCAGGAAGTAGAGGCGGGAACCGTCTTGGGCCCAACGAATCTCGCCTTCGTCGTAGTCACCGGTGGTGAGTTGCAGCGGCTTGGCCGGTTCGTCGGATGTAGCCGGGACTTCAATCACCCAGATGTGTTCGTGCCGCTTGAAATCGAGATAGCCCTCGTCATTGTCGCGGTAGACGGCGCGGGTAATGATGTGGATGTCTGACTCGTGGTCCGCATCCGCATCAGCCTTAGACGCAGCCTGACTGCTCGTGGCTGCCGATTCCTTGGTGCTCGCGCCGCCGGCTTTCGCGTCGTTTTTCTTGTGCTGCTCTTTATCAATATCTTCTTGCGTAGTCGAACTCGAGAACGCGATACGCTTGCTGTCTGGCGACCACACCGGGCCGGCTGCGCCTTTCGGCAGATCGGTAATGATGCGGGCTTCCCCTCCGGCCAGTGACAGAATCGCAATTTGCGGTGGCCGAGGCTTGCCGCCGTCATCTTTCTCTCCAGCGCGAACGAACGCGATGCGCTTGCCATCTGGCGACCACCGGGCACGCTGATCGTGTTTGCCGTTCGTCAGGCGGATGGGAGGTTCGTTGCCGGAGGTCGCGACGATCCAGATGGAAGTCTCGTAGCCAGTGCGCTTCTCGTCGGTGACGACGCGGGTGAAGACGGCACGCGTCCCGTCAGGCGCAACCTGGGGGTTGGCAATCCACACGAAATTGAACAGGTCTTTTTCGGTGATGGCTCGCTTGGCAGCGGCCGGCGAACTCTGGCCTCCGAGAGAGATGACGTTTGCCAGAACAAAGACAAAAGCAATGACAGCAGCGGAGAGATTCGATTTGCTGAGCATGAGTCTGAGAACCTCGAAATGATGGCCGCCCCACAGGCGATTGTGCATTGTGCTATGCGAAGATGCGCGCGGTCAAACGACACGCCCCCGTTGCGGAACATGCGATTGGACCTCAGCGGCTAAAGCCGATTCTGAAAGCAAGCTGGTTATCGCAGCGGTAAACCTCTGCGTCACCCAAACCCGACTTCCATCTTCTTGGTCAGTGCAGTTCCTGGTTTCCCTGCACGACTAGAGCGGCAACCACGTTCCAATTCCCTTCTCTAACGCACGCTCATAGATCAGCGGCGCGACCGCGATGTCATCGAGCGCCAGTCCTAAATTGCAGGCAATTGTGCGCTCTTCCGGCTTCTCGCGGCCGGGTTTGCGTCCGGTAACGAGCTCTCCCAAGTCTGCGTAGATGGCCGGGATGTCCTGAAAATATCCGATGTCGCGATAATGATGAAGCTGAGGCACGTCGTCGGTGCAGAATTTATCCACTTCGTGCAGGGCGCTGGGGTGCCAGTACGAGTCGAAATCCACGAGCGACGCAAACGTACCTTCCGCGAGCCAGCCTCGTTGAATCGTGGCGTGAGGCGTGCGCAGAATCGGTCCGGCAGTGACCACGATATCGCTCGCCACCACAGCCTCCCTCGGATCGCTCACCGGAACCACCTCGATTCTCCGCTGCGCGCTCATCTCCTCTGCGTAAACAGCGGCCCGATCCGCGTGCTTGTCGTGCGCATAAACTTTTTTCAACGGGAATAGAACTTGCAGCGCTTCCAGGTTGCTGCGTCCTTGCACTCCGCAACCGAGGATCCCCACGGTAGCCGATTCAGGTCGCGCCAGGTATTTTGCGGCAACCGCCGTGGCCGCGCCTGTGCGCTGCGCGGTGATCCACGTACAGTCCATGAGCGCGATGGGGACACCGGTTTCCGGATCGTTGAGAATGAGCAGGCCTGTGATGTACGGCAATCCGCGCTTGCTGTTGTCCGGATATCCGCCTACCCATTTCATACCCGCAGCCTTCTGCCCCGGAATCGAAGCCGGCATGGCGTGGATAAAAGCGTCGGGCATCGTGTGGATGCCAATCTTAGGCGGCATTTCGACGCGCCCTTCACCCTTCTCACGAAACATGCACTCCAGCGCCGTGATGATCTCTGCCATGCCGAGTCCGGCAGCAACGACATCAGCGTGGGAAAGGTAGAGCAGTTCTTGACCGAGCCTTGAATTCATGGGCAAAGGAATACGCTCCTCCTAAGAAGGTGTGGTGAAATTCGAACTTAAAAACCCAGCGCCTCAAGGCGCGTTGATGCTAATGGCAGTTGCGGCATGCCTGAAGGTGCCCTGATACGAATCTGATCTGCAGCACGGACTGCTAAAGTCGTTCACGTCTTCTGCTGTTCATTTTCTCGGCCAGAGCGCTGGCATCCTCCAGCATCTTGTCGATGCGGCGGGCCTGAGCATCGGGAGTTCGGTAATAGAAGATGCCAAACAGGTGCCCACGCCGGCGCGCGGCTGACATGCCTTCCCAACCCTCGCGGGCGTGAGGATGGCGCGCAAAAGCTAACTGCAGAATCGGCGGCAGTTCGCGCTCCGCTTCCATGACATTGAGCAGGCGTTCCGCAATCTGTTCCGCGCGGCGCGAGCGCGCTTCGGCGCTCTTGGGTTCGGTGACCCATTTGGAAATGTCATTGCGTGTGGAGTGATTCAACTTGTCATACCAGCGGCGAAGCGATCGATCTTCACCAAGAATGCGCAAGAGCTCAGCAGGAATGATGACGGTCCGTTCCTCGCGGTCGAGTTCCATCTGGAAGCGCGCGATGCTGCCCTCGACAGTTCGCGCCCCTTTTTGCATCCGCTTGTTGACCAGCAAGATATGACGTCCCTCCCTGGTGGGAAACAACGAGGTACGGAACGCGAAACCGTTGATTTCGCCCTTTACTTTGATCTGGCCACGCAACCCCCAGCATTTAGCTGCATCGAACGGTAGGTGGATAACAACCCAGTTGAGGCGGGAACGCATGCGCTCGAGCTTGGCCTCAAAACGCTTTGCGGGGGGCGCGGGCTTGGCTGTGGAGGCTTTCGGCATGGCTGAATCCGGGCGTTTGCATTCTAATACGAGCAAACAAATGCAATGACATTGCGGACACGAGTTAAACTGTGGGAAACGATATCTGGAGAACCATCGTGATCTGCCCCAACTGCAGGGAGGACAACGCGCCCAATTTCCGCTTTTGCGGGATGTGTGGCACCTCGCTCGAACCTCGGCGAGTGGCGGGCGCACCAGTTTTGGATCCATTGTCAGCGTTCCCACCAGAGGTCCCGCCCAGGGTAGCGCATGCGCCGGAACCGCTGCGACCAGTCGCGGTGGGGAATGCGACTCGGCCTGCAAGCAAAGAGGTCCCTCCGATCAGCGGTCCTTCTATGCTGGGATTGAACCAACCTGCAGCAAATCCGCCCAGCGCGAATCAAGCCAGCGCGCACGAGCCCAGCATGGAAGCGCTGCGAGAGAGAGCTTTCTCCAGCTTCGATTCTTTCCTTGAGCCGGAACCCAAGAGCGGCGGTGGGCGCATCTTGTTGCTGGTGGTGTTGCTGGCAGCATTAGGCGGGGCGGCTTGGTGGGTCTATACAAATTATCTCAGTGCTGTGGTGAATCGGAAGCCGGAACTCTCAACGTCGAGTACAGAGCAAGCTTCGGCCGAGAAGCCATCGACAAAGTCAGCGAGCCAGGATGCAGCGCCCGTGCCCGATGCACGGCAGTCGCAGACGCCGACGCCGCCAGCGGTGGTTCCGGAGGGTCCGTCGGAGAACGCACCGGCCGCATCAGACTCCGCCAAGAAGACCGCGGAAGCGGAAACGAATTCTGCGGGCGAAGCAAAACCAGAAGCTCCGGCAGCGGCGGCTCCGGCACCCGCGGCTCCGGCGAAGAACTTGCGGAGCAGCAAGGGCGAAGCGAAGCGCACGGCCAAGATCGCCGCGGCCAAAGCGCTGCCCGAGCCTGCTCCCGCTCCAGCCGATACGGGGGGCGCGGAGTTCCGCAAAGGCGAGGCGTATCTCTACGGACGAGGCGTGCACGAAAATTGCGACGAGGCCGTGAAAAATCTGAAAGCCGCTTCGGCTAAATCGAATGCCAAGGCACGAAGCGCGTTCGGAACCATGTATGCCACCGGCCACTGCGTGGCGCGCGATCTGCCGACGTCCTATTCGTGGTTTGCGCTAGCTTTGCGGGCGGATCCGAACAATCAGATTCTGGAAAAGGACTTGACCGCGGTCTGGAACCAGATGACGCCGCCGGAACGACAGATGGCGACAAGAATGAAGCAGTAGTGATATTGCTTTTTTCTCGCTGCAAGAAACAGCAGGTCCTTCGCTGCGCTCAGGATGACAACTTGATATTTGAAAGCTGAGAACTGGTTGTTCCTTATTCGCCGGCAGGAACCAGATTCAACGCCTTCTTCACCGTACCGCGCTCGATCATGATTTTGTCCTGCAGCAGGGTGATGGCATAGATCAACTGCTCGGGACGCGGCGGACAGCCCGGAACATAGATGTCAACGGGAATGACCTGGTTCACGCTCTGCACCAGCGCGTAATTATTGAACACGCCACCGGAAGTTGCGCACGCCCCCATAGAGATGACCCACTTCGGTTCCGGCATCTGCTCCCAGAGCTGGCGAATCACAGGAGCCATCTTGTTGGAGACGCGACCGGCAATAATCATCAGGTCTGACTGCCGCGGCGACGGCCGGAATACTTCAGCTCCGAAGCGTGCGATATCGAAGCGCGAGGCGCCCATCGACATCATTTCAATCGCGCAGCAGGCCAGCCCAAAGGTCATCGGCCAGATGGAATTCTTGCGCATCCAGTTGACCGTCGAGTCCAGCGTGGTCATGACGATGCCTTCTGGCACGCCGTCTCCGTAGACGAGTTCCTTGACTACCTTCTTGCCGTTTTCGATGTCAACGTAGGGGCCGAAACTGAGCTCTTGCGCCATGGGGATATTTTAACCGCAGAGAGCGCCGAGTGCGCAGAGAAACGCCACACATTAGCGTCTCGGCGGCAGAGGTTCTTACGGGTTCAGCACGATCTTGCCGAACATCTGACTTTTTTCCATGTATTCATGGGCAGTGCGAATCTCTTTCAATGGGAACGTGTGGTCAATGATGGGCTTGAGGCGTCCGGCGAACACGTGGCCCAGCACTTCGTGGAGTTCGCTCATCGTTCCCATGTACGATCCCAGAAATGCCAGTTGGCGGGAAAACAAAAACCGCAGATCGAGTTCGACTTTCGGCCCCGTGGTCGCGCCGCAGGTCACCAGCGTGCCTCCGGCCTTGAGCGAGCGCACGCTCTCTTCCCAAGTAGCCAGCCCAACGTGCTCGACGACGATGTCGACGCCCTCGAAGTTCGTGATCTTCCGAACCTCCTGCGAAATCTTCTGCTGATAGTGGTTGATGACGAAATCGGCGCCGAGTTCGCGAGCACGCTCGATTTTGCGCTCGTCGCCCGCGGTGGTAATCACGCGGGCGTGGAACAGTTTTGCAATCTGAATTGCGGCGATTCCCACGCCGGAGTTCGCGCCGAGCACCAGCACGGTTTGGCCGGGGTGGATCGCGGCTCGTCCCGTAAGCATGTGCCACGCGGTGAGAAATACCAACGGAATGCTCGCCGCCTCATTGAAATCGAGCCGGTCGGGGATGGGGATTACGTTCACCGCAGGCACTGCAATCAGCTCGCAGTTGCCGCCGTCCACACCATTTCCGAGAACTGTGAACTGGCGGCACTGGTTCTGCAGGCCGGCAACACACTTCGCGCAATGATTGCAGAAACGCATGGGCGCAACCAGCACGCGCTGTCCGGCTTTGAAATCAGTAATGTACTCGCCGACTTCGACGATTTCGCCCGCAATGTCGCTGCCGAGGATATGCGGCAAGTTGACGCCCGGCAGGCCCGCACGCACGAAGAGGTCGAGGTGGTTCAACGAGCAGGCGCGCACGCGGATGAGGACTTGATCTTTGCGCAGCTTGGGATCGGGGACGTCTTCGTAAGTTAGGACTTCGGGTCCCCCAAATTGATGAATTCGAACCGCTTTCATAAGGATCCACTGACCTTCCGAATCGTGGTGAATCCATAAGCTAGCACAACAGCAAGGCAAATTCTTAAAACCATAGGGGTCAGACAGGACCCTAGGGGAATTTGTCGCCACCTTCGGGGGGAGCGTCGCGTATTGACCTCAGCTGTTTACTCAAACATAATCGTGAACATGGACCTGTACGAGGAGATCGTGCGCCTGCGCAAGGACGGACGCCGCGGCGCGGTGGCGACCATCGTCAACGTCCGCGGCTCAATCCCATCTTTCAAGACCGCCAAGATGCTGGTGCGCGACGATGGCTCAATCGTCGGAACCATCGGCGGCGGGTGCGTCGAGGCCGATGTATGGCAGGCGGCTCGCGAAGTGATGGAGTCGGAGAAGCCGCGCACCCTGACGTTTGATCTGAATCAGGATCCCAAGTACGACACCGGCCTCGTCTGCGGCGGAACGCTGGAGATTTTTGTCGAACCCATCATGCCTCCAGCAGATCTTTATATTTTTGGCGCAGGTCACGTTGCAGCAAGCCTTTACAAGGTGGCGAGCATTGCCGGATTCGACGTCACCGTGGTCGATGATCGCGAAGCCTACGCGAATCGCGAACGCTTTCCCGAGGCGCAGCAGGTGATCGCAGAGGATTTCGACAAGGCCGCTGCGCAACTCACCCCGAGCGAGTCCTCGTACATCGTCATCGTCACCCGCGGTCACCGCGACGACATGCGAATGCTGCGCTGGGCAGTGCAGACTCCCGCCCGCTACGTCGGCATGATCGGGTCGAAGCGGAAGACGATCGCCATCTTCAAGGAGCTGCAAGCGGAGGGTCTGCCTGCGCAACTGTTCGATCGAGTCCATGCCCCAGTGGGACTCGATATTGGCGCCATCACTCCGGAAGAGATTGCCGTGTCGATCACGGCGGAACTGATTGCGAAACGGCGAAAAGTGGAGCGCGATCTGCCGCACATGAGCTGGTTCCATCGGCGCGAGCTCAAGTCCGAGGTTGAGCCAAAACCTTAAGAGCTTCACCGCAGAGACGCAGAGTGCGCCGAGAAGATCTTTGGCTGGAGCTTCTGAGGTCCATGGCGAACCATTCTTTCTAGTTTTTCTCCGCGCCCCTTGGCGTCTCGGCGATTAAGATTTCAGCATGGCGACGGAAATCGAAATCAAATTTCGCATTGAGAGCCTGCCCGCGCTGATCCGGGCGCTGAAGCAAGCGGGCTTCAAACAGGTCACGCGCTCCACCCACGAAATGAATTCGCTCTACGACCTACCCGGCCAGAAACTGCGCCGGCGGGGCGAAATGCTGCGGCTGCGCAAGTACGGCGAGAAATGGCTGCTAACGCACAAGGCGAAAAGCCAGGCTGGTCGCCATAAAGTCAGAGTTGAACTGGAAACAGGCGTGGAGGATGGCGAGCAGATGGACGCCATTCTGCGCACGCTCGGATTCGAACCTACATTTCGCTATGAAAAATATCGCGCCGAGTGGACCGACGGCATGGGGCACGTGGTGCTTGATGAAACTCCGATTGGAACTTTTGGCGAGATCGAAGGATCGCCGCGCTGGATCGACCGCACGGCACACATCCTGGGGATCGACCACCGCGACTACATCACCGAGACCTATGCTCCGATGTTCTTTAAGTGGAAGCGGCGCACGCATAGTGCGGCTACAGAGATGACATTTCGCGCGGTCGGCAAGAAATCAAGGACCGTTTGATGGAAGAGGACGCTTGCCTGCCAAGCTTCGCTCGGCTTGGACCCTTCGGCTTCGCTCAGGGCAGGCTCGCGAGGGCGCCCGTCCCCACACAGACACACACAAAAGTTGTCTAGGAGTTTGCCCCACAACATTTTTTGTATTTTTTGCCGCTTCCGCAGGGGCAAGGATCGTTGCGACCCACTTTGTCTCCCGAACGCACTACCTGCTGGACTTGCATGTCGCCGGCGCCGGCCATGCGTGCTTGTTCCAGTTCTTTCTTTTTCTTGCGCTGAAAGGCTTCTTCGATGTCGTCCACCGACGTAGCGACCTGTCGTGGCGGGCGTCCATTGCCGCCCCGACCACCGGTGATCACTGATGGCACGCCCGCTGCCGGCTCTTGGTCGGACAGATCAGGACCGCCGCCTCCCGGCCTCGCTCCCGTGTCCGGTGGGCGCTCCATGATCTGCATCAGGTACAAGTAGCGGACGGTTTCTTCCTGAAAGCGCTGCATCATTTCTTCGAACATGTCGTAGGACTCGCGCTTGTATTCGACCAGCGGATCATGCTGTCCGTAGCCGCGCAAGTTGATGCCCTCTTTCAGATGGTCCATCGACAGCAGGTGATCTTTCCACTGCGCATCGATGACGCTCAGCATGATCATGCGCTCGTGATAGCGCATCGCCTCTGCGCCGATGAGTGCCTCTTTCGCGTCATAGCGCTCTTTGAGCTTGTCGAAGATGGCGTCGCCCAACTCCTGGCGGTTCATCTGCTCAGGCTTGAGGCCTTCGGAGTATATGTCGACGCCGAAGCGTGTGAAGATCGCGTCCTTCAAGGCTTTGAGATCCCAGTTGTCTTCGTGTTCTTTGGGTGGACAGTGCCGTTCGAGGATGTCGCCGAGAATTGCGGAGACGTAGTCTTCGATGATGAGATCTTTCTGGTCGAGACCTTCGAGCAGACGGCGCCGCAGGCCGTAGACCGCCGTGCGCTGCTTGTTCATGACGTCGTCATACTCAAGCAGGTGTTTGCGGGCCTCGAAGTTCTGGCCTTCGACAGCTTTCTGCGCGGCTTCGATTCGGCGCGTGATCATGCGCGATTCGATAGGCACACCTTCCTCCATGCCGAGCCGTTGCAGCAGGTTCGAAACCCACTCCTTGGCAAAAATCCGCATCAGGTCGTCTTCGAGCGAAAGATAGAAACGGGAGGAGCCGGGATCGCCCTGGCGGCCGGCGCGCCCACGGAGCTGATTGTCGATGCGCCGCGCTTCGTGGCGTTCCGTACCGAAGATGTGCAAACCTCCAGCCGCGATCACGTCCTTATGTTCCTGGTCGGTGTCGGCCTTGTAGCGTGTGAAAATCTCGTTCCACTGATCGGTCGGGACCGCGTACTCATTTCCGGCGTAGTACCAAACCGTCCGGTTCGAATCATCGATCTCGGCTTCGATCTTGCCCTGCGCTGCGCGAATCGGCTGCGCAATTCCCTTCTTCACGCATTCCTGCTTGGCCATGAATTCGGGGTTGCCGCCGAGCAGAATGTCAGTGCCGCGGCCCGCCATGTTGGTGGCGATCGTGACCATGCCTTTGCGTCCGGCCTGCGCCACAATTTCCGCCTCGCGCTCGTGGTATTTCGCATTCAGAACAACATGCTTGATTCCCTTCTTCTTCAGTAACTCGGACAGTCGTTCTGACTTCTCGATCGAGGTGGTGCCGACCAGCACGGGCTGGTTGCTCTCGTGCAATCTTTGAATTTCGTCCGACGCCGCAAAGTATTTCTCTTTTTCCGTGCGGTAGACGATATCCGGATTCTCTTTGCGCAGCAGCGTGCGATTGGTCGGAATGACGAGGACTTCGAGCCGGTAAATCTTGTCGAATTCCGGCGCTTCGGTTTCCGCCGTACCCGTCATGCCCGCCAGTTTCTTGTACATGCGGAAATAATTCTGGAACGTGATGGTGGCGAGAGTTTGATTCTCGCGCTCGATCTTCACATTCTCCTTGGCCTCGATCGCCTGGTGCAGCCCGTCGGACCATCGACGGCCCGGCATCAGGCGCCCGGTGAATTCGTCCACGATCAGCACTTCGCCGTCCTTGACCACGTATTCGACGTCTTTCTTGTAAAGCGCGTGCGCTTTGACGGCGGTTTCCACGTGATGCTTCAGCGCCCAGTTTTCGGGATCGGCGATGTTGCCGATACCCAGCAGTTTCTCGACTTTTTCCCAGCCGTCATCGCTGACCGTAACGTTGCGGTGCTTTTCGTCGACCACATAGTCTCCGGTCATGATTTTCGGCTCGCCCGGTTGCGTGTCGATTTCTTCGCCCTTTTCGAGCTTGGGGATGATGCGATTCACCTTGTAGTACTTGTCGGTGGACTCTTCGCTGGCGCCCGAAATGATGAGCGGCGTGCGGGCTTCGTCGATCAGGATGGAATCGACTTCGTCGACGATGGCGAAGTTGTGCATGCGCTGCACGCAATCGTGCAGGTCGAACTTCATGTTGTCGCGCAGATAGTCGAAACCGAATTCGTTGTTGGTGCCGTAGGTCACGTCCGCAGCGTAAGCGGCGCGGCGTTCTTCATCGTCAAGGTCGTGGACAATGACGCCCACGGACAGACCAAGAAAGCTGTAGAGCTTGCCCATCCACTCAGAGTCGCGCTTGGCCAGGTAGTCGTTGACGGTCACAACGTGGACGCCCCGTCCGCTAAGCGCGTTCAGATACACCGGGAGCGTGGCGACCAGCGTCTTGCCCTCACCGGTCTTCATTTCGGCGATCGTGCCTTCGTGCAGAACCATGCCGCCGATCAGTTGCACGTCGAAGTGGCGCATGTTGAGCACGCGCTTACCGGCTTCGCGGACCACGGCAAACGCTTCTTCCAGCAGTTCGTCCAGAACGACCTTGAGCACTTCGCTGCGCTGCGTCTCGATTTCCTTTTGGCGATCGGGATCGGCATCCGGTTCGTCGGCGATCGAGCTGAGACGCTCCTGAATACGGGCGCGAAACTCAGCCGTCTTGGCTCGAAGTTGTTCGTCGGAGAGCTTCTGCATCTCCGGTTCGAGCGCGTTGATCGCCACCACACGAGGCTGCAGGCGCTTAACTTCGCGCTCGTTCTTGGTCCCGAAAATCTTGCCTAATAAAGTGTTGATCAAAACGGAAACCCTTCAGAGGACACGCGTCCTAAGTCTGTCTTAAAGCCTAGCACATTAGATGCGGGAGGAATGGCGAAGGACGGACGCCAGTAAACAGCCCGCGGAAATTCATGTTTCGTATCAGGCATCGCTTTAGCGATGC